>NZ_CP049017.1:40000-672857 GCF_014236795.1 Xanthomonas theicola
CGAAAGCTATTTAGGTAGCGCCTCATATGTATCCTCTCGGGGGTAGAGCACTGTTATGGCTAGGGGGTCATCGCGACTTACCAAACCATTGCAAACTCCGAATACCGAGACGGACTGTATGGGAGACACACGGCGGGTGCTAACGTCCGTCGTGAAAAGGGAAACAACCCAGACCCACAGCTAAGGTCCCAAATTCACTGCTAAGTGGAAAACGATGTGGAAAGGCACAGACAGCCAGGAGGTTGGCTTAGAAGCAGCCACCCTTTAAAGAAAGCGTAATAGCTCACTGGTCGAGTCGGTCTGCGCGGAAGATTTAACGGGGCTAAGCAGTGAACCGAAGCTTGGGGTGCATCGCGATAAGCGATGCGCGGTAGAGGAGCGTTCCGTAAGCCTGCGAAGGCGGATTGAGAAGTCCGCTGGAGGTATCGGAAGTGCGAATGCTGACATGAGTAACGATAATGCGGGTGAAAAACCCGCACGCCGAAAGCCCAAGGTTTCCTTGCGCAACGTTAATCGGCGCAGGGTGAGTCGGCCCCTAAGGCGAGGGCGAAAGCCGTAGTCGATGGGAAGCAGGTTAATATTCCTGCACCTGGCGTAAGTGCGATGGAGGGACGGAGAAGGTTAGGTGTACCGGGCGTTGGTTGTCCCGGGGAAAGGCGGTAGGTTTGGATCTTTGGCAAATCCGGGATCCTTTAAGACCGAGCACCGAGACGAGTCTTTTAGACGAAGTCACTGATACCACGCTTCCAGGAAAAGCTCCTAAGCTTCAGCTTACGCAGACCGTACCGTAAACCGACACAGGTGGGTAGGATGAGAATTCTCAGGCGCTTGAGAGAACTCGGGTGAAGGAACTAGGCAACATGGCACCGTAACTTCGGGAGAAGGTGCACCCTTTTTGGTGGCTCATGCGAGCTAGAGCTGAAGAGGGTCGCAGAAACCAGGCCGCTGCGACTGTTTATCAAAAACACAGCACTCTGCAAACACGAAAGTGGACGTATAGGGTGTGACGCCTGCCCGGTGCTGGAAGGTTAATTGATGGGGTCAGCCGCAAGGCGAAGCTCTTGATCGAAGCCCCAGTAAACGGCGGCCGTAACTATAACGGTCCTAAGGTAGCGAAATTCCTTGTCGGGTAAGTTCCGACCTGCACGAATGGCGTAACGACAGCGGCGCTGTCTCCACCCGAGACTCAGTGAAATTGAAATCGCTGTGAAGATGCAGCGTTCCCGTGGCAAGACGGAAAGACCCCGTGAACCTTTACTATAGCTTTACACTGAACGTTGAGTTCGTCTGTGTAGGATAGGTGGGAGGCTATGAAACTGTGGCGCTAGCTGCAGTGGAGCCATCCTTGAAATACCACCCTGTCGTGCTTGACGTTCTAACCTAGGTCCGTGATCCGGATCGGGGACCGTGTATGGTGGGTAGTTTGACTGGGGCGGTCTCCTCCCAAAGAGTAACGGAGGAGCACGAAGGTACGCTCAGCGCGGTCGGACATCGCGCACTGTGTGCAAAGGCATAAGCGTGCTTGACTGCAAGATCGACGGATCAAGCAGGTACGAAAGTAGGTCTTAGTGATCCGGTGGTTCTGTATGGAAGGGCCATCGCTCAACGGATAAAAGGTACTCCGGGGATAACAGGCTGATACCGCCCAAGAGTTCATATCGACGGCGGTGTTTGGCACCTCGATGTCGGCTCATCACATCCTGGGGCTGTAGTCGGTCCCAAGGGTATGGCTGTTCGCCATTTAAAGTGGTACGCGAGCTGGGTTCAGAACGTCGTGAGACAGTTCGGTCCCTATCTGCCATGGGCGTTGGAAGTTTGAGAGGGGCTGCTCCTAGTACGAGAGGACCGGAGTGGACGAACCTCTGGTGTTCCGGTTGTCACGCCAGTGGCATTGCCGGGTAGCTATGTTCGGAAGCGATAACCGCTGAAAGCATCTAAGCGGGAAGCGCGCCTCAAGATGAGACTTCCCGGGGCACAAGCCCCCTTAAGGAACCATGGAGACTACGTGGTTGATAGGTCAGGTGTGTAAGTGCAGCAATGCATTGAGCTAACTGATACTAATGATCCGTGCGGCTTGACCATATAACCTCAAGGTGCTTCCAAGCATCCCTTAGCACGACACACGTCGATCGCTCTCCAATCGCTCGCTACGTCACACCCTATGAGAGGCTGGCGCCCGTTGCCTTCCTTCGTACACCGCACTTCCGTGCGAGGTCCGAAGCAAGCGACTCGGCGACGCTCCAACCGTCTCCCTGGTGAAATTAGCGCTGTGGAACCACCCGATCCCATCCCGAACTCGGAAGTGAAACGCAGCTGCGCCGATGGTAGTGTGGCTCAAGCCATGCGAGAGTAGGTCATCGCCAGGGGCTTTACACCCCAATCCCCGTCCGCAAGGACGGGGATTTTTTATTGCCTCTGTCCTGGTCTAATTCTCGTGGACCCCTCGATAGGAGATGATCATCCCCTACGAGGACCGAGCCCGACATGACCTTCCGCCCGCGGGTTCACCCCCGTTTTCACCGACACTGACGAGAAGGCCGATCGAGGCCATGCGACGTCCCCCCGGTTTTGAGTAGCACGGCGATTTGGAGTCCAATCCCCAACGAGACGGAGATTGGACGTGAAGAAGCGCTTTTCCGAAGAGCAGATCATCGGCTTCCTGCGTGAGGCCGAAGCCGGCGTGGCGGTGAAGGACCTGTGCCGGCGGCACGGGTTCAGCGAGGCCTCCTACTACCTGTGGCGCAGCAAGTTCGGCGGCATGAGCGTGCCGGAGGCCAAGCGGCTCAAGGAGCTGGAGGCGGAGAACACGCGGCTGAAGAAGCTGCTGGCCGAGCAGCTGTTCGAGAACGACGTCATCAAGGACGCCCTGCGAAAAAAGTGGTGACCGCACCGGCGCGCAGGATGCTGGTGCGGCACCTGATGGAGCGCGGGCTCCCTGAGCGGCGGGCGCTGGCCGTGGTGCGGATGAGCGCCAGCGCGCTGCGCTACGTCCCACGTCCGGATCGCAACGTCGAGCTGCGCGAGCGGATCCTGGCGCTAGCGCAGCGGTACAAGCGCTACGGCGTCGGGATGATCTATCTGAAGCTGCGGCAGGAGCAGTGGCCGGTGAACTACAAGCGGGTGGAACGGCTGTATCAGGAGGCCAGGTTGCAGGTGCGCCGGCGCAAGCGGAAGAAGGTGCTGCTGGGCGAGCGCCAACCGTTGCTTCGGCCTGGAACCGCCAACCAGGTCTGGTCGATGGACTTGAGGAGCGACCGAAGAAGATCTTGGGCGACCTGACCCCGGCCGCCTATGCCCAACAGCTAGCGGCCAAAGCCGCTACGATGAAACCCGGACTCTAAAGAGCCCCGCTACTGAAAGCGGGGGGACGTCGCACCGACAGCCGGCATGGCCGGCCGGTGGCCGGGAACCGGCTGGATCGGCAGTTTGCCGTGAACAACCCGGTGCCGGCCTGGGTGGGCGACATCACCTACTTGCCGACCCGCCAGGGCTGGCTGTATCTGGCCACGGTCATCGACCTGCGCACCCGGCAAGTGCTTGGCTACAGCTTGTCCGAGCGCCTGCCCGACACGCTGGTCCAGCAAGCCTTCCTCAACGCCTGGTCGGTGGCACCGGTCGGTGCTGGCGTGCTGTTCCACTCCGATCGCGGCGCCCAGTACGCCAGCGGCGACTTCGGCAAGACCTTGGCCGCGCACGGCTTCGTGCCCAGCATCAGCCGCAAGGGCAACGGCTGGGAGCGCGCAGCCTGCCCTCGGGGCACAACGCCGTGGCCGAGAGCTTCTTCGCCACGCTCAAGAACGAAGAGGCGACCGGCGTGTACGAAACCAAGGCGGCCGCCCACGCCGCTATCGCCCGCTACATCCACGGCTTCTACAATCCCACCCGCCTGCACTCGGCGCTTGGCTACCTGTCGCCCAACGACTACGCCAGGAAAATGAAGCACGCCGCTTGACCTCGTGCTTCTTGGCGTCCGTTCTCTGGGGGCAGATTCAGTCTAACCCCTGAAGCGGAAAACGAGATCAATAAAATAATGGCCACTGCTTGCGCGGTGAGCTGCCGTCATTCTTCCAACCGAATGTAATCATGGGCCACCACTAGCGGAAGAGTGGATGCTGGCGCTGGCAACGTGGCGTTGTTCAGGTCATGACCCAGCCGCGCCAAGCCCTCGTGAGCCTGCATCTGCTGGCGTATAGGCCGCTCGATGTCGCCTGCGGTCGGCACACCGGTTGTTGGCGCAGCGCTTATCAGCAGGTGTCCATCCACGTAGTCCAGCCGATAATTGGCAGTCTCCAAACCACCAACCGTAATGGTGTACTCCCCAATTGTCCTGGCACCCTGCGCTGTACCGCCATAACGTAGCTGACCGCCCAGCACGGAAGCATTCTCGCCATGGACGAATCCCATGAACTGAGCCCCGTTGCCGCCGTTATAGGGCTGGCCATCCGCGATCTTGCGGTCATCGTTGGCGATGACAGTGAGGCGGGCTTTGGCGATGTTCGCGCTCAGGCTGGTCGTATCCGCGAGGACGTAGTTGCTGGCCCGTCCGGTGCCGTCACTGAGGGTGTAGGTCGCCGTGGCGGTGCGGGTGCCGGCATTGGCGCTGTCGAAAGTGCCGGTGGCCGACACTCCCAGGCTTTCTCCGGCAACCAGGTTACCCAGCGTACCGGCCTGGATAGCGGCGGTGGTGCTTCCATCGTAGGTCTTGTCCTGGGCGGCGGTGCCGGTGATGGTCAGGGCGCGGCGGCCGATGGTGGCGTTCAACCCGGTGGTGTCGGCGAGGACGTAGTTGCTGGCACGGCCAGTGCCGTCACTGAGGACGTATCTCGCCGTGGCGGTAGGTGCCCCGGCATTGGCGCTATCGAAGGTGCCGCTGGCGTCTACCCCGAGGGTTTCTCCAGCCACCAGGTTGCCTAGCGTGCCGGCCTGAATACCGGCCGCCGTGCTGCCATCGTAGGTCTTGCCCTGGACGGTGGTGCCGGTGATGGTCAGGGCGCGGCGGGCGATGGTGGCGTTCAGGCCGCTGGTGTCGGCGAGGACGTAGTTGCTGGCACGACCGGTACCGTCACTGAGGGCGTATCTCGACGTGGCCGTGCGTGCCCCGGCATTGGCGCTATCGAAGGTGCCGGTGGCATCTACCCCAAGGGTTTCTCCCGCCACCAGGTTGCCCAGCGTACCCGCCTGGATGCCGGCCGTCGTGCTGCCGTCGTAGGTCTTGTCCTGGGCAGTGGTGCCGGTGATGGTCAGTTGGCGCTTGGCGATGTTCGCGCTCAGGCCGCTGGTGTCGGCGAGAACGTAGTTGCTGGCACGACCGGTACCGTTACTGAGAGCGTATCTCGCCGTTACCGTGCGTGCCCCGGCATTGGCGCTGTCGAAGGTGCCGCTGGCGTCTACACCGAGGGTTTCTCCAGCCACCAAGTTGCCCAGCGTGCCGGCCTGGATACCAGCGGCGATGCTGCCATCGTAGGTCTTGTCCTGGGCGGTGGTGCTGGTGATGGTCAGGGCGCGGCGGCCGATGGTGGCGTTCAGACCGGTGGTGTCGGCGAGGACGTAGTTGCTGGCCAAGCCGGTCCCGTTGCGGAGGGCGTAGCTCGCCGTCACGGTGCGGAAACCTGCGTTCGCACTGTCAAACGTGCCGCTAACGTCTACCCCGAGGGTTTCACCGGCCACCAGGTTGCCTAGCGTACCGGCCTGGATGCCGGCCGCCGTGCTGCCGTCATAGGTCTTGTCTTGGGCAGTGGTGCCGGTGATGGTCAAGGAGCGGCGGGCGATGGTCGCGGTTAGTCCGGTGGTATCGTCCAGGACGTAGTTGCTGGCACGACCGGTACCGTCACTGAGGGCGTATCTCGACGTGGCCGTGCGGGCACCGGCGTTGGCGCTGTCGAAGGTGCCACTGGCACCTACACCGAGCGTTTCTCCGGCCACCAGGTTGCCTAGCGTGCCGGCCTGGATACCGGCGGTGGTGCTGCCATCGTAGGTCTTGTCCTGCGCAGTGGTACCAGTGATGGTCAATTGGCGAGGCACGATATCCGCTTTCAATCCGGTCGGCATGACCAGCGTGTAATTTTCGGCATCGGTGCCGCCGAGGGTATATCCGCTTAGGGATGGTCTGAACAACTCCCTCTGATCCTGCGACAATCGTACAAAGCCCAACAGGACAACGACGATGCAATTGTCTTTCGGCGACGCGGAGTACAACGGCAAGCGCAAGCAGACGCGGCGCGAAAGGTTGCTGGCCGAGATGGATCAGGTGGTGCCGTGGAAAGACCTGCTGGCGCTGATCGCGCCGCACTATCCGAAGTCGGGCCATCCGGGCCGTCAGCCGTACCCGCTGGAGACAATGCTGCGCATCCACTTTCTGCAGCAGTGGTACGCACTGAGCGACCCGGGCGCGGAAGAAGCCTTGTACGACACGGCGTCGATGCGCCGTTTCGCCAGGATCGGCGGGTTGGATGAGGTGCCGGACGAGACCACGATCCTCAACTTCCGCCGGTTGCTGGAGACGCACGATCTGGCGCGCACGCTGTTCAACCGGGTCAACGCGCACCTATCGCGCAAGGGCCAGAGCCTGCGCGGCGGCACCATCGTGGACGCCACGATCATTGCCGCGCCCAGCTCGACCAAGAACAAGAACGGCGAGCGCGACCCGGAAATGCACCAGACCAAGAAGGGCAATCAGTACTACTTCGGGATGAAAGCGCACATCGGCGTGGACGATGAGTCCGGGCTGGTGCACCACTTGGAATGCACGGCGGCCAACGCCGCAGATATCACCCAGGCGCACAAGCTGCTGCACGGCAAGGAAGACACGGTATGCGGCGACAGCGGCTACACCGGGCTGGCCAAGCGCGAGGAGATGGCGAGCAAGCGCAAGCTGCGCTATCTGATCGCGGAGAAGCCCTCGAAGCTGAAGCAGATCAAGAGCAAGCGCGAATTGAAGTGGGCACAGCGCTGGGAGCACGCCAAGGCCAGCCTGAGGGCGAAGGTGGAGCATCCGTTCCGGGTGATCAAGCGCCAGTTTGGCTACGTCAAGGTGCGCTATCGCGGCCTGGCGAAGAACACGGCGCAAGTGCTGACGCTGTTTGCGCTGTCGAACCTGTGGCTGAAGCGAAAGCAGTTGCTGCCTGTCGTGGGGAGGGTGTGCCTGTAATCCGGGAAATACCCCGGAAATGCGCCGGAAACGGCGAAAAACCGAGGGTCTGAGCGCCGTGGGCGTGGTCGATATGGCTTGCCTCATCCTCCGACCGCGTTGATCAGACTATCCTTAGCGTCACGTCCTTGCTCGTGCCGACATTTTTATCGGCAAAGACCCCGGTGCCACTATTTCTCACAGCGACATCGTCACTGCCCAAACCGTTGACCCGGGCGGTGCCGGTCAGGATAGCCGTCGTGGAACCATCGTAGCTCTTGTTGGCTGCGGCGACACCGCTGAGGGCAAGCTGCGCCTTGTCGATCTGCCCGGTGGCGGTTTGCTTGATGATCCGGTAGTTGTTACCACCATGGACCGGCCAGATTTCCGTAGACACTCAGTCGCCGCTCTGCGCGTAGCGCCTTTCAAACTCTACCGGTGACACGCCGCCAGCGGAACCATGCCGGCGGATCGGGTTGTAGAACATCTCGATATAGTCGAACACGTCCGATGCCGCCATGGCGCGTGTCGGGTAGATCCGACGCTTGATACGTTCCTTCTTCAAGACGCTGAAGAAGCTCTCGGCCACGGCGTTGTCATGGCAGTTCCCGCGTCGGCTCATGCTCGGCACCATCCGGTGCGCCTTCAGGAACGACTGCCAATCGCTGCTGGTGAACTGCCAGCCCTGGTCGGAGTGCACCATCACGCCAGGACCGGGCTTGCGCCGCCACGCCGCTGCCACCAGTGCCTGCAGCACCAGATCGCTGGTCATTGTCGAAGCGGTTGCCCAACCCACGATCTGGCGCCAATACAGCTCCATTACCGCTGCCAAGAACAGCCAGCCCTCGTAGGTGCGGAGATAGGTGATGTCCGTGACCCAGACCTTGTTCGGGGCCTGCGGAATGAAGTCCCGGTTGAGCACATTCGCCACCACGCCGACCGGACCTCCCCGCTAACGCGGCTTGCTGCCGTAGCCAACCTGCGCTCGCAAGCCTTCGGCCTTCATCAAGCGCCGCACCCGGTGACGGCTGCAACGCTCGCCGGCCTCACGCAGATCCAGGGTGAGCTTGCGATAGCCGTACACCGCGCCGCTGGCCAGCCAGTGGTGCTTGATCAGGCCCAGCAAGCGCTGGTCCTCGCGTTCGCGGACGCTGGTGCCGTTGCGCAGCCAGGCCTAGTAACCACTGCGATGCACGCCCAGCACCCGGCACATCGTCGCCAGACGAAACTCCCGGACGTGCGCACGCATGAACGCGTACTTCGCCCTTACCCCTTGGCAAAGTACGCGGCGGCTTTTTCTAGGATGTCGCGCTCCTCGGTTACCCGCCTCAGTTCGGCCTTGAGCCGGCGAATCTCCGCTGAGTCGGTCGACGCCGCTGCAGCGCCGGCTGCCGGCGCCATCTTCCTGGCGGCCTGCACCCACCCGTATAGCGTGTGCTTGGGAATCCCGATTCGGGAGGCCACATCCACCACCGTGAAGCCGCGTTCGATCACCTGCTTCACCGCCTCGGCCCGGAACTCATCCGTGTACTGCTTGCTGTTGCCCATAAACACCTCGGTCATTGCCATCAATTATGGCGTCCGGATGTCTACGAAAGGCTGGCCGGTCCAGGTGCGACGGCCCACGGCATCGTAGGCATAGCGGAGCGTGCCCTGTAGGCGTAGCGGGTGACGCGATCGCGCCGGTCGGTGTAGGCAGTGACCCGGCCCAGCGCATCGTAGCTCCAGCGCTCCACACATCTCACCGACACACACGGGTATGCCTCTGGGCGCGCCATCGACAAATGAAGATGACCGAAGCGGCGACGGATAGATAAAAAGCGATCATCAGCACTCGCCCGATAGGAGCAACAGTGAACGAGATGTCACTGTCACTTACAAAGAAGGGGCTACCTAACCAGGAAGCCAATGGAAGGTAATACAACTGGTGCAATCCTAGCCAAACCAAACCGTACGGGCAGTGCTCTGAGGCCCACCAAAGTATCCAAGGAAGGCCGAGCCAGAAAAGTAATACAAATCCAACCGACATACACATTAATTACCTCCTTTATTTTTCTTCCGCATATATTCTTTACGGAGTTCGTCTGCGAAATTTTGGCAGTTCTGTCCTACCAGGCAATAGCTCTTCTTCGCCCATTCCTTACTTACGTTCTCCACTGCCATACGCATCGTAGCATCGTCATAGATAGGACCAAAGAATGTGTACTGGCCGCGACCATGACCTGCATCGCTTCGTACTTGCCCTTTCTCGCCGCAGAGCTGAAACCCACTCCCATTGCCATCGCCACTGAAGAAACCCACGTTTTCACTATTTTTATCATCAAACCATAACTGCTCGTGCGCACGTTCAACGTTGGAATTACCGCTAGGAGACTCGCCAGACGCGAACTTCTTCTGGCCACCACCTAGCGGTCTGAAGCCAAAGCGCGCGAGACCGAAAGGATCGGAGAAATTAATTGGATTACCACCAACATAAGCATAGACATTGAAGCCATCAGAAAGACCAATCGGATCCTCACTCACGAACCGCCCCCACTCCGGCCGGTAGTACCGCGCCCGGTAGTAGTACAGCCCGCTCGCGTCCTTCTCCCGACCGGTGTACTGGTACGGGTTCGTGTAGGCCGTGCTGCTCTGCGTGGTCGTGCCGTACGGGTCGTAGTCGTAGCGCTGCACGGCGTTACCCGCCGCGTTGGTCAGCAAGCGCGTGCTGCCCAGCCGATCGGTCAGCAAGTAGGTCCGCCCGCCCGTGTCGTTGCGCGCGTAGCGCTGGTCGATGCCCAGGCCGGTCAGGAGCGGGTTGACTGTGTCGCCCTGGGTCTCCTGCACCGCGTCCAGGCCGTCGTACAGGTACTGCGTGGTCGTGCCGCCCTCGGTCTTTTCGATGCGCCGGCCCAGGCCGTCGTAGCGGTAGCTGGCGATCACCGTCTCGCCCTGACGGATCTGGCTCAGCCGCTCGCGCTCGTCCCACACGTAGCGGCGGCCGCCGTCGTCGAGCAGGTGGCCATTGGCGTCGTAGTTCACGCCCACGCCGTTGGCCCGGGTCTGCCGGTTGTTGTCGTCGAAGCCGTGGTCGCCGCTGGCCGACGGCAGCGCCTGCGGGGCGTGCGTGCCGGTCTGCGCCACCAGTTGGCCGCTGCCGTCGTAGCCGTAGCCCAGGCTGCCCAGGGCCGTCTGTTCGGCCTTGCCCCAGGCCAGCCCGGTCACCTGACCGGCGGCGTTGTAGGTGTACACGCTCTGCACCTGGTTCGGCAGCGTCGTGCGGGTCAGCCGGTTGGCCGTGCCAGCAGCTGATCCAAATTGATTGCAAAAGTCATCCATTATTATCTGCGGGGTTAATATACCTCATAAACTTCAAACAAATTAAAATGGAAAAAATCCATGCGGCTATCGGATAAATCCCATCCCAAACCTTATCAGCACTCTCCAAACCAAATATCACGAAAATAACAAAAAAAGCCACCATTAAAAAAACGAACGCCATCGCACTCGCTGCAAATATCAGCTTGGAAATTTTCTTAAAATTTATCATTTGCAGCCACACCTAGAAATAGAAGAATCTACAACGGTGGACGAGCCCACCATACCTCCAGCACCTATCTCAAAGCCGCGACTTAGACCAGATTCAAAGGGGTTGTATGCGCCGGAACGTTCCGGAGGACTCAGCGCTCCCCCATCACCACCAATCTGAATCATTGAAATTCCATAACCCACACCTACGGTGACACCAGCACTCCACATAGAGAACCATCCGTTCATGACGTTAGGGTTAATATAATTCAATTCATCCCGAACAGTAATACTCGACGTTGTTAAACTAAAGGGAGGCACTCCTTTTATTTCGACACCTATTGTTGCACCTACGGCAACAATTTCTGCATGTCCCTGCTGGCCATTTATGCATTCCGAATCGAGAGAAAATCTATAGAAACCACCGCCGACCCCAGCAGAGACACCTCCCCCAGTTGATGTTCCAGTCCATTTTATCAATCCAAGCGGATCAATGTAGTTGATAGGATTTTGATCCACATATCCATACCCATTTATTCCACCAGCCAACCCAATCGGATCCTCACTCACGAACCGCCCCCACTCCGGCCGGTAGTACCGCGCCCGGTAGTAGTACAGCCCGCTCGCGTCCTTCTCCCGACCGGTGTACTGGTACGGGTTCGTGTAGGCCGTGCTGCTCTGCGTGGTCGTGCCGTACGGGTCGTAGTCGTAGCGCTGTACGGCGTTACCCGCCGCGTTGGTCAGCAAGCGCGTGCTGCCCAGCCGATCGGTCAGCAAGTAGGTCCGCCCGCCCGTGTCGTTGCGCGCGTAGCGCTGGTCGATGCCCAGGCCGGTCAGGAGCGGGTTGACTGTGTCGCCCTGCGTCTCCTGCACCGCGTCCAGGCCGTCGTACAGGTACTGCGTGGTCGTGCCGCCCTCGGTCTTTTCGATGCGCCGGCCCAGGCCGTCGTAGCGGTAGCTGGCGATCACCGTCTCGCCCTGACGGATCTGGCTCAGCCGCTCGCGCTCGTCCCACACGTAGCGGCGGCCGCCGTCGTCGAGCAGGTGGCCATTGGCGTCGTAGTTCACGCCCACGCCGTTGGCCCGGGTCTGCCGGTTGTTGTCGTCGAAGCCGTGGTCGCCGCTGGCCGACGGCAGCGCCTGCGGGGCGTGCGTGCCGGTCTGCGCCACCAGTTGGCCGCTGCCGTCGTAGCCGTAGCCCAGGCGGCCCAGGGCGCTCTGCCCGGCCTTGCCCCAGCCCAGGCCGGTCACCTGGCCGGCGGCGTTGTAGCTGTACACGCTCTGCACCTGGTTCGGCAGCGTCTGCCGGATCAGGCGGTTGGCCGCGTCGTAGGCCAAGCTCACCGTTTCATTCCCCTGGCTGAGGCCGGTCAGGCGATCGGCGCCGTCGTAGGCGTACACCACCTCGGTCTGCGTGCCTGCCTGCATGCGGGTGCGACGGCCCACGGCATCGTAGGCATAGCGGAGCGTGCCCTGTGGGCTGTCGGCGGTGATGAGCTGGTCGAACTCATCGTAACTCCAGCTCAACGTCCCGGACTGGCTGTCGGCCAGCGCCACCCGCCGGTTGCCCGCGTCGTAGCGGGCGGTCAGCGTGCCGCCCTGCCCGCGGTAGCCGGTGGTGGTCGGCCGACCGAGGGCGTCGTAGGCGTAGCGGGTGACGCGATCGCGCCGGTCGGTGTAGGCAGTGACCCGGCCCATCGCATCGTAGCTCCAGCGCTCCACCTGGCCCAGCGCATCGGTGCGGCTCACCCGGCGGTCGCGCGCGTCGTAGCCTTAGGTCACCCCCGCGCCGTGCGGCAGCAGCACCGCGGACACGTTGCCGTTGGCGTCGTAGCCGGTCTCCACCGTGTGGCCGAGCGGGTCGACCGTTTTCACCAGCCGGCCCAGCGCGTCGTGTTCGAAACGCGTGATATTGCCCTGCGCGTCCTCGGTCGCGATCATCCGGCCCAGGCCGTCGTAGCGGAACGTCAGCGTGCGGCCCAGCGCGTCGGTCGTCCCGGTCAGGTCCTCGCCGCGCCAGATGAACGCCGTGCTGTGGCCGAGCGCGTCGGTCAGGCTCACGCGCTGGCCCGCCGCGTTGCAGGTCGCCCGGGTCACCTGGCCCAGCGGATCGGTCACCGCGGTCAGGCAGCCCGCCGTGTAGCCGAAATAGGTCGTGCGCTCCAGCGCGTCGGTGACCGAGGCCGGGTCGCCCTGGGCGGTGTAGGTCAGCCGGGTGGTGCGCGCCTGCGCGGTGCCGGCCAGGGCCTGGATCTGGATCGTGCGCCCGGCGCTGTCGTAGCGGTACGCGGTGCGCCGGCCCAGCGGGTCGATGCGCGCCGTCATCCGGCCTTCCCCGTCGCGCTCGAAATGGTATGCCTGCGCCAGCGGGGTGCCATAGGCCAAGGTGTCGGAGACCGGGTACAGGCCACTGCCGAACACCACGCGGCGCTGGCTGCCGTCCGGATGCGTGACCAGGGTGCCGGTGGTACCGCCATCGACGTGGTCGTACTGGATGCGGTAGACCGCACCGTCGGCGAGCGTCTGTTTGAGGACGCGACCGGTGGTGGTGGGCGTGCCGTCGGCCGACGGCATTTCCTCGTATTCGTTCAGGAGCACGCGGTTGCCGCGCTGATCGTGGATCGTCGACAGACGGTTCTGCTGCGCGGTTCCGGCACCCCAGCTCCGATACGCGTAACGCCGTTCGGTGTTGTCCGGATAGAGGACCTTTTCCAGCAGGCCCTGCGCGTTGTACGCGTAACGCCAGGTCGTGCCCCGCATGTCGCTGGCCGAGACGATCCGGTTCTGCGTGTCGTAGTCCAGATCGAGGTAGCGGCCGTTCGCCGACAGGATGCGGCTGACGCGGCCGGCGTCGTAGACGTAGTCGGTCTTGTTGCCATGGCGGTCCTGGCTCCACAGGATCCGGTTCGGACTGTGCGGCTCGAACGCCATCTGCGCGCCGTCGCGCAGCGTCAGCCGGTACTTGTAGCCGTTGCTGCTCTCGGTCACCAGGGTTGCACCGGACATGCCATGCTTGCCATCGTAACGCCAGCTGCCGTAGGCGCCGGAACCGGAGACCTGTTTGAAGACCAGCGGCGTGCCGTTGGGCAAGACCAGCTGCAACTCGCTGTAGCTGGAACGCGTCAGGCTGAGGCGGTAGGCGAAGCCGGCCGAGGTGCCGTAGCCGAACTCGCGCTTGACCCGGTCGGTGGGCCGGTAGTGGCGTGCCAGCACGATCGGCACGCTGCCGTTGATCGCGATGTCGGTTTCCTGATACGAGAAACGGCCGGTCCTGAGGTCGATCGGATCGCCCGCGGTGGCGTTCGCGCCGGTGCCGGCGTTGCACTCGCCGCACTGCTGCGGATCCGGCGGCATGCCGTCTTCCGGCGCCGGGTCGTTGGGGCTGACCGCCGCGCCGAAGGTCGCCACCTCGCGCAAGGCCACACCGTCCTCGGGCACGAACTGGGTCTGGGCCGCGTTGACGCGGCCCTGGCCGTAGACACGCCAGCCTTCCATCGCGTCGTAGAGCCAGAAGTCCGCCGCGGTGCCTGCCGGATGATGGTCGTAATTGGGGTAGTGGACGCGCGCGCCACGGCCCGCTTCCGGCGTCAGGCCCTGCAGGACCGCGCCGCCCGGCTGCAGGGTGAAGTACATCGGGAAATTGGTCGGCAGCGGATACGGCGAGCGGTTGACCGGGGTCGGCACGATCGCCACTTCGGTCACGATCTTGCCCTTGTGATCGCGGACCACGGTGCCGGCCGGAATGCGCAGTTCCATGCCCGGCAGGTCGGGATGGGTCAGCACCAGGTCGCGCTTGGTCGGCGAGGCGATCCTGATCTTGTCGCGCGCGGCGATGCGCGGCAGCCACAGGGTGAAGGGCACCTGGGTCAGCGTGCCGGGCTGCACGTCCACGCCCACGACGAACTGGCCGTATTCCACGCCGGGCGCGTTGGCCGCGGTGCCGTCCACATAGACCTTCTGCCGTCCGGACGGCACGTCGTACAGCAGAAAGCGGCCTTCGCCGTTGGTCCGCGCGATGCGCTCGCCGATGCTGACCGCCACGCCGGCGACCGGCTGGCCGTCGGCGCGCAGGACCGCGCCGGTCAACGCGGTCTTGCGCCAGGCGCGGAACAGGTCCGGCATGAAGCCCAGCGGCATCGCCTCGGGCTGGCGCCCCGGCACGCGCCAGTTCTCGCCGGCGTTGTCCTGGCCAGGCGTCCAAATGCCGTCCTGCATCCGTCCCTGCCGCTGGCACAAGGCCAGCGTGCGCGACTTGCCTTCACAGTCGCTGGCGGCGCCGGCCGCGCCGTGGCCGGCGGCGTCGCTCTCGCGACCCGCTCGACCGTCGTGGGTGCGCACGTCGTGCGGGGGGGCCAGCGCGGCGGTGCGGAAATCCAGCGTCATCAGCGGCAGACGCGTGCCCTTCCGACTGCTGACGCCATCCACCATCAAGGTATACGGCGCATCGGGGAACAGCTGGCTGCGCGGGCTCACGAAGGCCAGGCGGCCGTTCTCCACCGCGACGACGCGCACCGCCGTGGCGCCCCCAGGACCGAACAAGGTGACGTTGGCCTCGCCGAGTTCGTCCAGCCGCACCGGCTCGGAGAACCGTAACGCCAGGCGCGCATCGACGGCCACGTCGGTGGCGCCCTGCGCCGGCATCGAACCGGCCAGGCCGAGCGCGAGCGACGGGGTTTTCTCCACGGCGCCGGCGGCGGCGACCGCGTCGCGCTCGGGATCGAACAGCAGGTCGGCCCCGTCGCCAACACCGCCGGCGACCGCGCCGAGCAGGCGTACCCGGCCGTCGGCCTGGAGCGTCGCACGGTGCGTCTTGGCCGCCGGCTTGACGCCTTGCAGCGATGTCCACTGGCCGGAATCGGGGTTCCACAGTTCGTAGTGGTACTGCTCGACGGTGCCCCCGGCGAACAGCACACGGCCATCGGTGAGCACGGTGGCGGTGTGGCCGCTGCGCGGCCGCATCGGCAGGCGCAGCGCCGGTTCGAGCGTGCGCAGCGCCGGATCGAACCACACACCGTTCTCTTGCAGATTGCCGCGCGCGCCATGGCCGCCCCAGATCAGCACGCGGCCACTGGGCAGCAGCGTCAGGCTGGCATTGCGTCGGACCTCCGGCAGAGCCCAGGTGCGGGTGCGGGCGCTGGCCGCCCAGCCGGTCGCCTGCAGGCGCAGTTCGGTGCCGCTGGACGACAGGGACAGCCGTTGACCGCCGGCCAGACGCAGGGACTGTTCGATGCCGCTTGGCGCAGCGCTGCGCGGTGCCGGCACGGGCGCATTGTCTGGACCCGCCGACACCGACGCCGGCGGGTGGTCCGAGGCCGCGGCGGCGGCCACCAGGCCCAACAGCGTGCCTGCCATGACGGACATCCAGTTCTTGCGATTGCTAGCCATGCACTTGCTCCATTCCTTATGCACTGGCTCGCGTCGATCGACGCGAACCAGGGACGATTACTGCAGGGTCAACCCCACGCTCGCTGGGGCGCCATATGCCGGGCTCACGCTCACGTGGTACTCGCCACTCACCGGCAGAGGGGGCAGTTCCCATGCGTGGGCGGCGGTGGCGCTCAGCCCTGTCAGCGCGCTGCCATCGGGCTTGTAGAGCATGTAATAGATGCTCCCGCCCGACGGGATCGTGCTCTGGCCGGAAATCTGCAAGGTGACGCCCTTGCCCGCCTCGCCGTTGAAGCTCAGCCAGCCGTTCTGGCCCTGTCGAGGAAGTTCGAGTTGCAGGCGCGCGTTCCGACGCAGCGTCGCCGCCCGGTCGGTCGACAGCGTCGCCTTGAACGCGATCGTCTGGTCGGCCGTCTGCGGTGTCACGTAGAGCCGGTAGGTTCCGGCGACAGTGGCAGCGATGTCCATCTCGCAGCCGCCAGACCGTGGATGGCACGAGGTGCTGGCAACGTAACCGTCGGGCCCGTAGGCGACCGCCGAGAAGTAGCTGCCGGCCGATGTCCGCAGATCGTCCAGTCCGATGCCCAGGCGCTGGTTGGCCTTGGCCTGGAAGGTCAGGAAAGCGCTCTGCCCGCCGAAGTCGGTGGCGACCTGGGCCGAGGCGCCATCCACCTGCAGGGTGCTGCTGCCCGATGCCAGGGTGAGACGGACACGGCCGGTCTCGCCCTGGCCGGGATCCACCAGCACCGTGTATCTGCCACTGCTCGGCAGGCTCGGCAGGCTGATCGCATCGTAGTTGGCCGTGCTGGTGCTGGTCAGCAGCGCCCCATCGGGCCGGTAGATGCGATAGTAGAGGGTGCGCGCTGCGGGGACCGTGGCCTGGCCTGCGATCTGCAGCGACAGCCACTCGCCGGCCTGCCCCGAGAAGCTCAGGCGTGCGTTCTGGCCCCGGCGAGAAATCGCCAGATCGAGCGGCACGTCGCGTTCCAGGCTCGCAATCAGGTCCTGCGAGAGCGTGGCCTTGAAACGCATGGTCTGGCTGGCGCTCTGCGGCGTCACCACCACACTGTAGGTTCCTGCGGTCGCAGCGCGGATGTTGAGCGCGCAACCATCGTTGTAGATCATGCAGGCGGTGCTGTCGGCGCTGCTGCCGTCGGGACGATAGGCATAGACGCTCACATACGTCCCGCTCGACACCGACAGCGCGCTGATGCCCAGTCCGAGCAGCTGGCCCGCTGTCGCCTGGAAGGTCAGATACGCCGATTGTCCCGGCTGCGCGGTCGACAGTTCGCCGGCATCGCCATCGACGACGGTGCCGCTGCCGGCGGTCAGTACCAGTTGGGATGTCACCGTGCTGCCGTAGCCCGGATCGACGAACACCATGTACTCTCCACTCGCCGGCAATGTCGGCATATTGAGAGTGGTGTAGTGGGTGGTGCTGCCGATGGCCAGCAGTGCGCCGTCTGGCTTGTAGACTGCATATCCGACGCTGTTGCCGGCCGGCAGCGTGGTCTGGCCGGCGATCTGCAGCGCCAGGCTCTGGCCGGCCTGCGCGGCGAAGCTCAAGCGCGCGTTCTGGCCACGGCGCGGCACATCCAGCTTGAACGAGGTCTCCCGCGGCAGCGCCATGCGCAGGTCGTTGCTGACGCCGACCTTGTACTTCATCGTCTGGGTGGCATCCAGCGGCGTCACCACGATGCCGTAGGTACCGGCCTGCGGTGCGCGCAGATTCAGATCGCAGCCTTGATTGGACTGGTAGCAGGTCGCGCTGACGACGCTGCTGCCGTCCGGTCGATACACCTGGACCAAGACGTAGGATCCGCTGCTCAGCACAAGGTCGCTGATCCCCACGCCGATCCGCTGATCCACTTCGGTGACCGCGAACGTGGTGAAGGTCGCCTGGCCTCCGACGGTGGTGCTGAAACTGCCGTGCGCACCATCGATCACCGGCGCACCAGCGTTGCCGGCGGTCAACAGCACGCGCGCCTGCATCGTGGCGCCATAGCCCGGATCCACGAAGAGCAGGTACTCCCCACTGGCGGGCAGGTTCATCAGCCTGAGATCGTCATGCGTATCCACCGAGCTGCTGGTCAGCAGCCTGCCATCCGGCCGGTAGAGGGTATAGACCACCCCGCGCCCGCTCGGCACGGTCGATTGCCCGCTGATCTGCAGCGCCAAGTTCTCACCGGCCTGCGCGGTGAAGGTCATCCGTGCGTTCTGACCGCGACGCGGCACGGCCAGTTCGGCCGGCACTTCGCGCTGCAGCACCCCTCGCAGGTCGTTGGACAGCGTCGCCGTGAAGCGCGCCAACTGGCTGGCGTTCTGCGGCGTGACGACGATGCCGTAGGTGCCCACCATGGTGCTACGAATATCGAAGTCGCAACTGCCATAACTCTGGTAGCAGATCTCACTTGCCTCCAGCGTTCCGTCCGGACGGTACACGCTGGCCTGCAGATAGGTTCCGGCGCTGAGTTCGATATCACCGATCGCCAGGCCCAGAGACTGGCCGAGCTTGGTGGCGACGAACGTCAGGTAGGCCGGATGTCCGGAGATGGGCGCCACGAAATGCACAGGCTCGCCATCCACGGCCAAGGCGGTCTGCCGGCCGTCGCTCAGCGTCACTCTCGCTTCCATCGTCTCGCCCTGCTCGGGATCGACGAAGACGTGGTGGCGTCCCGTCGCCGCGAGCGTCGGCAGCAAGAAGGTCTGGAAGCCGGTGCTGCTGCCTTCGACAAGCACGCTGCCATCCGGCTTGTGGACCTGATACCTGACCGATCTGGCCGCCGGCACCGTGGCCTGTGCTGCCACCTGCAGGGCCAGCGTTTCACCCGCCTGTGCATCGAAGTAGAGCTGCGCATTCTGGCCGCGGCGGGCGATCGCCAGTTGCAGCGATGCTTCGCGGGCGATGTCGGCGCGCAGGTCGTTGGACAGCGTCGCCTTGAATTGCATCGTCTGGCTGCCGCTGGCCGGCTCCACGATCACGCTGTAGCGCCCGGCCACCGGCGCGCGGATGTCGAGATCGCAGCCATCATCGGACTGGTAGCATGCAGCGCTGGCCAGGCCAGTCCCGTCGGGCCGGTAGACGTAGACATAGGCATGGCTGCCACTGCTCAGCGTCAGTGCGCTGATGCCCAGCCCCAGGCGCTGGCCGACCTCGCCGACGTCGAAGTTGAAATAGACCGACTGCCCGCCGGACGGCGTGGTGAACTGCCCTTGATCGCCGTCGATCTGCGTGCCGTTGCCGCTGCCGTCCATCAAGATGATGCGCGCGTGCATCATGGCGCCGTGGTCGGGGTCGGCGAACACGACGTACTCACCGCTTTGCGGCAGATGCGGCAGATTGAGCAATTTGTAAGCGGAAAGGTAGCTGCTCGTCAGCAGGGTTCCGTCAGGTTTGTAGACCGCATAGGTGGCGTACGTGCCGGCGGGCTGGGTGGTCTGCGCCAGCACCTGCAGGGCCAGCGCGTCGCCGGCCTGCGCGGTGAAGGCCAGCCTGGCGTTCTGGCCGCGCCTGGGTAGGACCAGATCCAGGGGTTTCTCGCGTTGCAGGCCGGCATACACGTCATTGCTCAACGTGGCCTGGAGTTGGAAAACCTGGCCGCTGGTGCCGGGCGTGAACACCACGCTGTACGTACCGGCCTGCGGTGCGCGGATGTTCAACTGGCAGCCCGCGTAGGAAATGTGGCAGGTGGTGCTGGCCACCGAAGTACCGTCGCCGCTCAGCACCGCGACCGACATCCAGGTGCCGGTGGACAACGTGATGCCGCTGACGCCCAGTCCCAAGCGCTGATCGCGCAACGCAGAGAAGAGGAGACGTTTCTTCTGGTCGCCGATGGCGGTGATCACCGGCGACGAATCGCCATCGGCAACGATCGGCTTGCTGCGTTCGATCGAAAGATTCCAGGTCGCCGGTCCCTGCACTGGCTCGATCAGGAGCAGGTAGGTGCCGGCCCTGTCCGCCGGCGGCAGCAGCAGGCTCGGGCTGCTCGGCGTCACGGTGCCACTGGTGACCTTGCGATTGAACGGGTCGTACACGGTGTAGGCGAGACTGGCGACGCTGATCGCCGAGAACTGGGCATCGAAGTATTCGCCCAGCGCCGCGTCCACGAGCACCGCCACCTGTTTTCCGGTGGCCCGGACCGAAAAGCGGCTCGCCGGCGCATCCGCGGCCACGCGCGCGGTGGAGGTGACGTCGGCCGCATCGATGCCGCTCGGCAGCACGACCAGGTCCTGTGCGCTGGTGGCCATGCCGTAAGGGGTCGTCACCGACACCTTGCCGCTGGCCGCCGTCGGCGGCACCACAAAACTGAGCGCGGCATCTTGCGCGCTGCCAATCGGACTGGAGCGCGTCCCGATCGCCACGGTCGTCTGATGGCGGAGCGGGTAAAGCGATTTGCCGGTCACCGTGACGCTGGCGCCAGTCGTGGCCACCAGCGGGGAAACACGATCGATCCGCGGCGCCAGTGCGCTCTCGTCGACGATGAAGGCGTCGGTACTGGAGACCGATTGCGCACCCACGGTCACCGAGACTGGGCCGGTGACTGCACCGGGAGGCACGACCGCGACCAGATCGCTACTGCTGGCACTGGCGACGCTGGCGACCACGCCGCCAAAGCGGACCACGTTGTCAGCGGGGTCCGTGTTGAACCCATGGCCCCGCAGTCGCACCTGGGTGCCGCTGGTGCCACGCCTGGGCGTGAAGGAGAACAAGGCCAGTTCGCCGGCCGCGATCCGCTCGACCTGCACGATGTTGCCGACGACGTCGTAGACGTAGCGCGCCGACTCGCCCGCATCGTTGGTGACCGCGATCAAGCGTCCATCGGCGTCATGTACGTAATCGGTGGCTGGCGCAGGACCCACGAACGCTGCAGCGAGTACGCAGAGTATCCAGACGATGAAACGGGTCCGGAATCCGGTCGCCTTGCGCCGCCCCTTCGGCAAATCCCGGCCAACGCCAGTTCGCGCGCACTCGGTCACGTCCATTGCAGCTCACCCCTGAGCTTGCGGCCATCCGGCCGCCCTGTGGATTGCGAGCGCCGCCATGGCGCGTCCTGGGCCGATGATTTACAGTCGGATCGGGGTGTTGTCAAGGCGGACACAAGGGATGCGATTTGCAACCGGGCGCTTCATTGCGAACGTCGCGTCGTCATGGTTTCTTCTTCTGATATTGATAGGTTGCACACGCGATGATCGGAAATCCGCCTCTCGCGAGGCGCGATTGGTCCACGTCGGTCAGCGGATTTTCAACGACGCGCGGCTTGGCGCGGATGGACGCACCAGCTGCGCGACCTGCCATGTCCCCAGGCTTGCCTTTACCGATGGCCGCGCGGTTTCGGCTGGTGCGTTCGGCCGCCTCGGCACCCGCAACGCCCCCAGCCTGATCGGCGTGGCCGATCGCGGCCCGCAATTCTGGGACGGCCGCGAGAGCACACTGGCGCGCGCGGTGATGCAGCCATTCGGCAACCCCAGGGAGATGGGGGACGACAGCCTTGCACCTGCGTTGCTGCGCATCGCTGCGCAAGCCGACTACCGCGAGGCGTTCGGGGAACACGTTGAAGAGGGGGATGTCGCTGCCGCACTGACTGCCTATCTGCAATCACTGGACGATGCATCGAGTCCGTTCGAGCGCGCGCATCGCGCGGGCGATTTTGCCGCACTCGGCGAGGAGGCCGCGCGTGGCCTACGCCTGTTCCAGGGAAAAGCGCAATGCGCTGGCTGCCACGTACCGAATGGTGGGCACAACGCTTTCAGCGACGGACGGTACCATCACGCCAGCGTCGGCTTCGCGCGCATCGCCGGTCACATCCGCGCATTGCATCGACGGGTCGAGAAAGCGCACCAAGCCGGCGAGCCGATCGGCCCGCTGGTGCTGGCGGACGCGGACGTCGCCGAACTCGGGCGCTTCGCGGTGACTGCCGATCCGCGGGATCTGGGGGCTTTCCGGACCCCCAGCCTGCGCAACGTCGCGCGCACGGCACCCTACATGCATGATGGCAGCATCCAGACGCTGGAAGCAGCCATCGAGCACGAACTGTACTACCGTGGACTGGCCAGCGGCCAGCCGATCAAGCTGACCGTGGAAGAACAGCGCGAACTGGCCGCGTTTCTGCGGACACTCAGTACGCCATAGCGCTACGCGCAAGACTCAGGGCCTGGCCGGTTCCGCCACGTCCTCCGGAAAGATCTCCAATTCCTGGCTACCGGCAAGCTGGCCATTCAAACTGACTTCGAACAGATAACGCCCAGGCGTCCATTCAGGCGAAGGCTCGAAGTACATGCTGGGCACTGGCGCGTTCGCGGCACTCAGTCGCACCTTGTCCGTCCTCACGGTTCTGCCGCCGGCCAGCGCGATCATCTTGACCGACAATTCCGCGCGCGCGGCGCTCCCCTTGGTCTTGAACGCAATTTCCAGCCTGTCCTTCGGGAAGGCAGGACGCAGCGGCGTGTCCGAAGCCTTGCCGACAGGCCGTACAACGATCTCGTTGATTTCCAGCTTTTCCGCCGCCGGCTCCGGCTTCGAGGCAACGTCCTGCCCGGCTGGTGGCTGGCTGCAGCCGATCAGCGCCGAAGCGCCGATGAGAAGAGCACCGACCAATACCAGACGTCCTTTGAATGCCATGACACGCTCCTTGCAATGATGATCCGCCGGGCAATCTTATCTGGAAATCTCAGTGTCTCCACAGACCCGATCAGCACGCAGATCGCACCTATGTCAGCCACGACGCGGCGTGCGCGCCGCGATCCTCACCCCAGCGGTTCGTCCGACAGATAGGTGTAGCCGGTCAGTCCCGCTTCCAGCGCCGCCGACAAGGCCCGCGCCTGCTCCACCGGCAGTTGCGCGACGGCCACCCGCTCGGCGTAGGCGGCGCGCAAGTCGTCCAGGCGGTAGCCGACATAGTCCAGCATCACGTCGGTGGTGTCGCCGCGACGCTGCTGCGCGATGCGGTAGCCATTCCCGTCCACCGCCACTTCCACCGCGTCGGTATCGCCGAACAGATTGTGGATGTCGCCGAGGATCTCCTGGTAGGCGCCGACCAGGAAGAAACCGATCCGGTACGGCTCGCCGGGACGCAGCGGATGCAGCGGCAGCGAGGAATCCAGGCTCTCGTTCTCGACGTAGGTCTTGACCATGCCGTCGGAGTCGCAGGTCATGTCGCAGATCACCCCGCGCCGCGCCGGCGCCTCGTCCAGCCGCTCGATCGGCAGGATCGGGAACACCTGGTCGATCGCCCACACGTCGGGAATCGACTCGAACACGCTGAAGTTGACGAAGTACTTGTCCACCAGCCGCTCGTTGAGCTCGTCGAGCACCGGTCGGTGGCTCTTCTCCTCGCTGCTCAGGCGCTTCCGCACCGCGTGCGCGATCACCTGGAACAGGTCGTCGATGCGCGCGCGCTGCGGCAGGTCGATCTGGCCCAGCGCGTAGCTGGACAGGCCTTCGGCATGGAAATGCTGCGCTTCCTGGAACAGCTCCACCGCCGGGCGCACGTCCAGTTCGTCGTGGATCTCGCGCAGGTGGCGGATCGCCGCCGGCTCGTCGGCGCGCGCGTCGGACACGCGCCCTTCCGGCGCCTGCTCCACTTCCGAGACGTTGGCGATCAGCACCGCATGGTGCGCGGTCATCGCGCGGCCGCACTCGGTGACGATGCGCGGCGGCGCCAGGCCGTGCTCCTCGCAGGCGTTGGCCAGCGGCTGCACGATGTTGCTGGCGTAGGAATGCAGGCCGTAGTTGATCGAGCAGTAGCTGCGCGAACGGGTGCCTTCGTAGTCGATGCCCAGGCCGCCGCCGACATCCACGTGGCTGATCCTGGCGCCCAGCTTGGACAGCTCGACGAAATAGCGCGTGGCTTCGCGCATGCCGTTGGCGATGTCGCGCACGTTGGAGATCTGAGAGCCCATGTGGAAGTGCAGCAGGTTCAGCGACTGGGCGTATTCGGTATCGCGCAGCGTCTTCCACAGGTCCAGCACCTGCCGCGGCGACAGCCCGAACTTGGCCTTGTCGCCGCCGCTGTTCTGCCACTTGCCCGCGCCCAGCGAGGCCAGGCGCATGCGCACGCCCAGGCCCGGCTTCACGTCGAGCGCGCGCGCCTCTTCCAGCACCAGCTTCAATTCCGACGGCTTCTCGATGACGATGAAAGTCTGCAAGCCGAGCTTGCGCCCGATCAGCGCCAGGCGGATGTACTCGCGGTCCTTGTAGCCGTTGCACACGATCAACCCGCCCGGCCGCGACAGCGCCAGCACCGCCATCAGTTCCGGCTTGCTGCCCGCTTCCAGGCCGAAGCCCTCGCCCTGGTGGCCGGCCAGGGTGCCGGCCACGCCGCGATGCTGGTTGACCTTGATCGGGTACACCGCGGTATAGCCGCCGGCATAGTCCCAGTCGGCCTGGGCCTGGGCGAAGGCGGCCTGCAGCTTGCCCAGGCGCTCGCCGAGAATGTCCGGGAAACGCACCAGCATCGGCAGCTTGGCGCCGGCCGCGCGCGCCGCGTCCACCACTTCCGGCAGCGCGATCGCCACGCCCTCGGCGCCCTGTGGGCGCACCACCACCCGGCCGGCCGGATCCACGTCGAAGTACCCATCGGCCCAGTGCGGGATCGAATAGGTCTTGCGGGCTTGGTCGAGGGACCAGTCGCTCATCGGGGCGGACTCGGCGGGAAAAAGGGCGTGGATTGTAACGCCTGCTACGCGTGGGCTCCGTTACAATCCGCGCCGGCCTGACGCCCCTCGCCCCGGCGGGAGCGGAGCCGGGTGAGGGTTCGGGCGCCGTGCCGCGTTGAGTGCACGAGGCTGCGCCCTGCATGATCCGGCGAAGGGTGGGGCATGGCATCGCGCGATTCGGTTGCACGAAGCTGCGCCCTCCCCTCATCCGGCGCCTCGCGCCACTTTCTCCCCCGGCGGGAGAAGGAACGGCCTGCATTCTTTTCAGTTTCTTAGGACCCCTGCATGAGCGCCAACGACAACTGGTACATCGAACACTTCCAGCCCACCGGCTCGGCGATCGGCTACCGCATCACCGGCAAGCTGGACGAGGTGCAGTCGCCGTTCCAGAAGATCGAGATCTACGACACCACCGACTGGGGCAAGCTGATGGTGATCGACGGCGCGGTGATGCTGACCACGCGCGACAACTTCTTCTACCACGAGATGATCAGCCACCCGGCGCTGTTCACCCACGCCGCGCCCAAGCGCGTGGTGATCATCGGCGGCGGCGACTGCGGCACCCTGCGCGAGGTGCTCAAGCACCCGGGCGTGGAGCGCGCCACCCAGTGCGACATCGACGAGCAGGTCACGCGCATGGCCGAGAAGCATTTCCCGGAACTGTGCGAGTCCAATGCCGATCCGCGCGCCGAGCTGCTGTTCGACGACGGCATCGCCTACATGGCCAATTGCCCGGCCGGCAGCGTGGACATCGTCATCGTCGACTCCACCGACCCGGTCGGCCCGGCCGAAGGTCTGTTCAACGAGGCCTTCTACGACAGCTGCTGCAAGGCGCTGAAGGACGACGGCATCCTAGTCCAGCAGTCCGAATCGCCGCTGGCGCTGCTGGACCTGATCAAGGAAATGCGCACCGAGATGGGCAAGGCCGGCTTCGCCAGCTTCCACACCGTGCCGTTCCCGCAACCGTGCTACCCGACCGGCTGGTGGAGCGTGACCCTGGCGCGCAAGCACGGCGGATTCGACTTCCGCCAGGACGACGCGGCCGCCAAGCCGTTCGCCACGCGCTACTACAGCGCGCATCTGCACACCGGCACCCAGGTGCTGCCGCCGTTCGTGGCCGAAGCGCTGGCCGGATGAGCCCATGGCGGCGGCAGCGCCAGCGCTGCCCACCGAACAGAGCCGGCGCCGCGCGATAGCGCGACGGCGCCGGGCGCGACGCGGGCAGTGTCGCGAAGGCCCCTGTGCGCCTCGACGCGCGTTCCCGCGATGATGCGGCGCGCTAGCGCGGCGGTGGCGTTTCCTGCAGGGTGTCGAAACGGCCGTCGGGACGGAAGCCGAAGCGATACGCGCTCATCGGCCGCGCGTACAGTGTGTTGATCCGGCTTTCCCAGCGCCGCGTTCGCCGTCGTCGCCGACCACGAAATAGATCGCGCGATCGCTGTCGCCAGCGGCAGATCCTCGCGCTGGTCCGGGTGCAGCGCCGGCAGCCGTTCCACCGGCCAGGATCAACGCCGCCAGCAGCGGCAGCGTCCGGCACCGCGCGCATCGCCGCGGCGCCACGCCCGGGTGACAGTGCGTCCGCATCCAGTTCGCCGGTGCGGATCCGCAGCACCGTGCTCAGGTCGTAGACGAACACCTTGCCGTCGCCGATCTTGCCGGTGCCGGCGGCCTTGACGATCGCCTCGAGCACGCGCTCGACCTGGTCCTTGCCGACCGCCACTCCCAGCTTCACCTTGGGCAGGAAATCGACCACGTACTCGGCGCCGCGGTACAGCGTCGGTCGGTGTGGCCCTTCTGCCGGCCGAAGCCCTTGACCTCGATGACGGTGATCCCGGCCACGCCCTGCGCGGCGAGCGCTTCGCGCACGTCGTCGCGCTTGAACGGCTTGATCACGGCCATGATCATCTTCATGCGGCTTTCTCCAATCACACTGGCGTCAGCATAACGCGGTTGCGCGATGCCCGGCCGCCGGGTTCAAATGACCGCGCGCTCATCACCGGAGTTTTCCGACAGCGCGCCGCGCCCGGCACCGATGGCACCGAACCACAGGGTGCCGCAGTCTGGGGCCACCTGCCGGAGCATCGCCATGATCGACCTCAACCACCTCGACGAACTCGCCCGCCGCCTCAGCGACCTGGTGCCGCCGGGCCTGCGCGAATCCCGCGACGAACTGCACAGCACCTTCAAGGGCGCGCTGCAGGCCGGGCTGGGCAAGCTCGACCTGGTCACCCGCGAGGAGTTCGAAGTGCAGCGCGCGGTACTGTTGCGCACCCGCGAGAAGCTGGAAGCGCTGGAACGCCGCGTCGCCGCGCTGGAAGCGGCGCGCAGTGGCGACGTACCGTCCGCGCAAGCCTGACCGCCCGCCATCATGAGCCTGGCGCTGGTGCACAGCCGTGCCCGCGCGGGGGTGCTCGCGCCTCCGGTCCGGGTCGAGGTCCATCTGTCCGGCGGGTTGCCGGCCACACACATCGTCGGCCTGCCCGAGGCGGCGGTGCGCGAATCGCGCGACCGGGTGCGCGCCGCCATCCTGTGCGCGCAATACGCGTTCCCGGCGCGGCGCATCACCATCAACCTGGCTCCCGCCGACCTGCCCAAGGAAGGCGGCCGCTTCGACCTGCCGATCGCACTGGGCATCCTCGCCGCCGCCGGGCAGCTCGACCCGCAGGCGCTGGATGACTACGAGTTCCTCGGCGAACTGGCCCTGACCGGCGAACTGCGACCGGTCGATGGCGTGCTGCCGGCGGCGTTGGCCGCCGCCCAGGCCGGTCGCACGCTGATCGTGCCGGCCGGCAACGGCGCCGAGGCGGCGCTGGCGCAGCACGTGCAGGCGTTCACTGCACGCACCCTGCTCGACGTCTGCGCGCAGTTGAACGGCGCCAAGAGCCTGCCGGCGGCCGCAGCCCTGCCGGCCGCGGCCACGCCGTTCCCCGACCTGAGCGACGTGCGCGGGCAAGCGCAGGCGCGGCGCGCACTGGAGATCGCCGCCGCCGGCCACCACCACCTGCTGCTGATCGGCAGCCCGGGCTGCGGCAAGACCCTGCTGGCCTCGCGCCTGCCCGGCATCCTGCCCGACGCCAGCGAGGCCGAGGCGCTGGAAAGCGCGGCGATCGCCTCGGTCAGCGGCCGCGGCCTGGACCCGGCGCGCTGGCGGCAACGCCCATATCGTGCGCCGCACCACACCGCCAGCGCGGTGTCGCTGGTCGGCGGCGGCACCCAGCCCCGCCCCGGCGAGATCTCGCTGGCGCACCACGGCGTGCTGTTCCTGGACGAACTTCCCGAATGGAACCGGCATGCGTTGGAGGTCCTGCGCGAACCGCTGGAATCGGGCCAGGTCACCGTGTCGCGCGCCGCCCGCAGCGCCGAGTTCCCGGCACGCTTCCAATTGATCGCGGCGATGAATCCCTGCCCCTGCGGCTGGGCCGGCGACCCCAGCGGCCGCTGCCGCTGCACCGCCGACAGCGTGCGCCGTTACCGCGCGCGCATTTCAGGCCCCTTGCTGGACCGCATCGACCTGCACGTGGAGGTGCCGCGGCTGCCATCGCAGGCGCTGCGCGCCGACGCGCCTACCGGCGAGAGCAGCGCCGCTGTGCGCGCCCGGGTGGAACAGGCACGGCAGCGCCAACTGACCCGCGCCGGTCGTCCCAACGGCCAGCTCGGCCACGGCGAGACACTGCGCGACTGCCGCTTGCAGCCGCGCGACGAAGCACTGCTGGAACACGCCATCGACCGCCTGCGGCTGTCGGCGCGCTCGCTGCATCGCATCGTGCGCGTAGCGCGCACGATCGCCGACCTGGACGGCAGCGAGGCGATCGCCACGCCCCACCTCACCGAGGCGATCAGCTATGGGCGCAGCTGGATCGCGGCGAACCGGCAACGGTGCGGCCGGGGTCTTTGGCGCCTGGCAGCGATGCGCTGCGCGAGGCGGGCTAGCGTCACTACCACGTCAGGCCGCGCTTTCCCACGCTGCAGCCACCTACCACGCATGCCTCAGCCCGATGTCGACGTCACGAATTCGGTCAGCAAGGCATTGCAGCGCCGCGCATGAGTGAGGGTCATGCCGTGCGAAGCGCCGGCGAGGACGTGGTGGCGCGCATCGGGCAACCAGTCGGCGAGCGCAGCGGCGTTGTCGCGGTACTGCGCCGGGCTCAGTTCGCCGCTGACCAGCAGCACCGGCACCGCCATGCCCATGGCCTGCTCGCGGTCGTAGGCCGGCAACGCGTCGCCGATCTGCGGGACCAGCGTCTGCGCGTTGTCGCACACCATCTGCTGGAACGAGGCGCTGCTGCGCGCCCAAGCGCCAGGCTGGCTGACCGAATCGACGAAGCATTCCAGACCCGCCTCGACCTGTCCGGCATGCAGCAACGCGATCGCCCGCGCGCGGATCGCCGCCACTTCCGCGGGCAGGCCCTGCGGCTGCGGCCCGCCCGGATCGAACAGGCTGAGGCTGGCGATCGCGGCCGGGCGCTGCAGCGCGGCCTGCCAGGCCACGGCGGCGCCGCGCGAGTGCCCGACCAGATGCACCGGTCGCCCGTAGCCGGCGGCGAACGCAGCGACCTGCTGCGCATGCCAGCGCCAGCCGAAGCGATGCCGCAGCGACCATTGCAGCCGCGGAAAGTACTGGCCCAGGCTCAGCGCGGCGACATCGAACCGCTCGCAAAGGCCGCGCAGCTGCGGCGCCCAATAGCGGTAGTCGCACAGGGCGCCATGCACCAGCAGCACCGGGGCACCGTCGCCCATCCGCAAGTAGGCTAGCGCATCGTCGTCGCCGAGCAGGCGGACCGCAGGCTTGCCGGGCGGCGCGCGCGGACTGGTCACCAGCGGCTCCCGGCACGGCAACGGACCGACAGCGGCGCCAGGCGATTCATCGCCGCGCCGGCGCCGGGAGCAGCAGCAAGGGGATACGCTGCCGAGGAATCGGCCTTCGCTGCGGCAGCACGGGCGCTGCGCGCGGGCGGCGGTGCGGGATCGGCTGGCGAGGGCCCGGAAGGAACGAATTTAAAATGCAAGCCAATTTGAAAAATTACCTGATTAGCCCTGACTCTCAGTTGTGGGAATTGCTAGGCGCACGCAGAACCGGCTGCGGACAAGGCATGCACCGCATCATGGCGTTGGCAAGTCGCAGCAGCAGCTCGCGCAACTGGAATCTGCGATTGAAGCGGTAGGCGGCTTCGGCCAGATACCCGCCTTGCGTATTTGCCTTGTGCGACGGCGTGAGACACGCGGCGGATGGCGCGTTTGAGGTTGCCAGGCACCCCATTGACCCAGCGGGCGCCAGCCGCTTCGGTTGCAGCACGCCCTCTGCCGGCGTCCGGCGTGGTGTGCGCGTGGCCGGCATCCTCCAGGCGGCGGAAGCAGGCCAGCCCCTCGGTATGGACCTCGCATTCGGGCGCCAGGCGGCGCGCAGTCCAATCCGTGAGCGAGGCATTGTCGAAGTTGCGCACCGGCGCGATCGCCACACGACTCGGCGCCGTGAAGGTGGCATCGGTCTACACCGCAATCAGGAACGATTGTTCGTTCTGCGATCCGCGCCCGGCCTGACCGCCGTGACGCTCGCCGCCCAGACAGGCATCGTCGATCTGCACAACACCAGACAGTTTCCGCGTGGCTTCGCGCTCGGCCATGGCCTGCATGATCTTGTGCTTCATCCGCCAGGCCGTCTTGTCGTTGACCGCCAGATGACGCATCAGCTCCAGCGCGGCCAGATTGGTTTTGGTCCAGGTCCACAGGGGCAAGGCCAGCATCCAGGCGCGCAGCGGCAGTTGGGCGCCGGCAAACAGCGTGCCTGCCATCAGACGGGTCCGATGCCGGCACGCGCTGCATTGGTCGTAGATCGCAGCACCACGCTTGCAACGCGACCGCGCCCGCCCAGCACAGCAGGGACAGCGAAATCCCTTGCGGCCACCGCCATTTGTAAAGAGTGCGGTAACACTTGGCCTCGGCGCCGTAGGACGCGAAAAACTCGGGCATCGACAATCCCGCTTGGAACTGCACCGCATCGATGCTCATCACGCCACCTCGTTGTCTTCATGATGACAGCAGCATCAACTCAGGGCGGCGCAGATCCTGCGACGGCTGGCTGAAGGTCAGGGCTAACCAGGAAAAATTAATAGGGATTACATTGCACAAATGTCCCCATTGATTCTACTGTGTCATAAATAAAGCATCCTTTCGATAACCCACGAAACAATGGGATCGTCATGGTGGCATTGGGCAACGCGGTGCGTTCTTCAGCGTATCTGGATGCGCTGTGCGGTGCGCTCGGTCATGCTAATCGCGCAGCGGGATTGCGCGGCGACTGCAGCGGATGCATGCTGCCGCTGGAGCGTAAGAGCGTGGAACCCTTGGCGGCGCATGTGGATCCGTTGCGGGTGCGCGCTCGGCATCAAGCCTTGCACCACTTCGTGGCCAAGTCGGATTGGTCCGATGAAGCGGTGTTGGCGCGGGTCCGCGAGCAGGTCTCGTCCCGGATGGATTTGGAGGCAGATGTGTACTGGATCGTGGACGACACGGGTTTTCGCAAGAAGGGGCGGCATTCGGTGGGCGTGGCCCGACCGTATGGCGGTGAGATCGGCAAGCAGGACAACGGCCAAGTGACGGTGAGCGTGTCGTTGTCAACACCGCTATCTGGTGACCGAACGCTTGCGCGGATCGCATCGAAAAAAAACCGTCACGATGCGTGCAACCTGCCTTACCCGAGAATCACCTCCCACGCGGCGCGCCCACAACGCGCTCAGCGCCACGTGACCAACTCGATAGCGACGTGACGCTGGGCAATCGCCGTCGTGATCGGAGTCAGGCTGCTTGAGGGAGCACTCCTGAATCCCCTTATCTAGCGACATAATAAGACTAGGTAGCGCCGGGCATACTGGGCCTGCCGGATCGGGTATAGACCCCGCTGATCGCGCGCTTGAGATTGGCCAGCACCACGTCGACCCAATGCGCCCCTGGCACTTCGGTGGCCGCACGCCCCCGGCCTGCAGCGTGGTGTGGGCATGCCCGGCCTCTTCGAGCCGGCCGAAACACGCCAGGCCATCGCGGTCGACCTCGCACTCCGGCGCCAAGCGGCGCGCAATCCAGTCCTTGAGCGAGGCATCGTCCAAGCCGCGTACCGGTTCGATCACCGCAAACGTGGGAGGCTGGTCAGGCGCGTCGGTCTGCACGGCGATCACCAACGGCGGCCTGTTCTGCGATCCGCGTGCGCAACGGCAGCTTGGTGTTCTCCAGCAGCGTGCCGGCGGTCAGGCTGGCCTGGTGGTGACAAGCTTGGCACGCGTAGCAGCGCACCCGGGCCCGGCCGAAGCGCAAACACCGGCTGCCCTGCCAGGCAGGGCAGCGAAAACCGTGCGGCCAACGCCATCGGGACAGGGCGTGGTAGCACTTGCCCTGGCCGCCATAGCGTTCGATGAACTCGGCCATCGACACGCCCGGCTGGAATTGCGCGGCGTTGATGCTCATGACCGGCCCCCTTGGCTCCAGGCGGTCATAGCGTGGGTCATTCAAGACTCAGATCCTGCGACTGATCACTGATAGTTGGCGATAATCAGGAAAAATTATGTCAGCGGCACGACTGAACACGCGATTCCACGCCGCGCATCACAGGTAAGAAAATCTTCTGACGGATGTCGCCGCAGCATCATCTGCCGAGCACAGCCTTTGTCGGCGCCAGTCGATGGCGCTAGCACGTGACAGGTCAGCTACAGGTCAAGAATTCCCCCTGGATCCATTCCGTCGTTTTCTCACCAAGGAGAAAGGCAAATGCTCACCTTCCATTCCTCTCGCATCTCGCCCCTTATCAGCGCGGTCGCCCTCGCGATCGCGGCCCTGTCCACCGGCTCGGCCATGGCGGCCGAAAACCTGTATGGCGGCGGTGCCACCTTCCCGGCGCCGGCCTATGTCGGCGACAGCTACACCGGCGTGACCCCGAACGCACGCCTGTCAACCAATGCCGGCAACAGCGCCGGCAACGGCGCCAACACGGTGGCGCTGGGCAGCAGCTCGGTGTTCCTGGCATACAGCAACCGTAGCAGCAACAAGGTCTCGTACTGCCAGACCGGCAGCGGCGTCGGCAAGGCCACCGTGGCCGGCCGCACCGCCGCCAACCAGGCCTGCAACGATTTCCGCACCGCACCGGCGGGCCTCAGCGCCGCTTCCGCCACGCCGGACTTCATCGGCACCGATGCGCCATACAGCACCACCGACTACAACGCGTTCCTCAATGGCGGCAACGCCGGCCGCGTTGGCATCCTCCAAGTCCCGACCCTGGCCGGGGCGATCGCGCTGCCGCAAAGCACCCCGACCGCCAGTTTCGACCTGAGCACCGCGCAGATCTGCCAGATCTATTCGGGCCTGGTCAGCGACTGGAGCAGCGTGGCCGGCAGCGGCACCAGCGGCCCGATCAAGATCGTCTACCGCACCGACGGCAGCGGCACCAGCTTCGCCTTCACCAGCTACCTGACGCGCACCTGCAACGGCAGCAACAACGTGCCGTCCGGCTTCGTCTTCCGTCCGAACCAGACCTTCGACGCGGCGCTGCCGGCAGGCGGCGTCAATGGCGTGTACGGCTCGCGTGCGATCGGCGCCGGCAGCAACAACGGCGTGGTGACCGCGGTGCGCGGCAACAGCGCCGCACTGGGCTACGCCGACATCGGCGAGGTGCTGCTGCAACAGGCACAGTATGTGACCGTGAACAGCTTCGATCCGAAGAACTTCGGCAGGGACGCCAACGGCAATCCGGCCCCGGTGAACCTGCCGATGGCGTCGCTGCTGAGCGGCCGCGTGCTCGACGGCGCGACCGTCAACGCCGTGCCGGGCAACGGTAGCGCCGCGGTGAAGAACTGCGTGCGCCTGGTCAATCCGAACACCTCCATCACCAATGCCTACCCGATCGCCGCGATCACCTACCTGGCCGGCTTCACCAGCGGCAATGGCGGCGCCGCGCACGTGCAGGCGCTCAAGGACCTGTACAACACTTTCTACAATACCAGCGCGCGCCCGGCGCTACCGCAAGGCTTCGCCTATCTGGGCGGCATCAACGCCGCGGCGCAGAACACGGTCAACACCTGCGTGCAGTAAACAATAGCGCTTCGGCGCTTATGCGACCGGCGGGCAGCGATGCCCGCCGGTTTTCTGTCGACTGGGCGATCGCATCCAACCCAGGATCTGTGCGGCGCAGCGCGATCCGTGCGCTGGCGGTCGTGTGTCTTTAGGGATGGTCTGAACAACTCCCCCTGATCCTGCGACAATCGTACAAAGCCCACCGGGACAACGACTATGCAATTGTCTTTCGGCGACGCGGAGTACAACGGCAAGGGCAAGCAGACGCGGCGCGAGGTGTTCCTGGCGGAGATGGATCAGGTGGTGCCCTGGAAGGACCTGCTGTCACTGATCGCGCCGCACTATCCGAAGTCAGGCCATCCGGGCCGGCAGCCATACCCGCTGGAGACGATGCTGCGCATCCACTTTTTGCAGCAGTGGTACGCACTGAGCGACCCGGGGGCGGAAGAAGCCTTGTACGACACGGTGTCGATGCGCCGTTTCGCCAAGATCGGCGGGTTGGATGAGGTGCCGGACGAGACCACGATCCTCAACTTCCGCCGGTTGCTGGAGCAGCACGATTTGGCGCGCACGCTGTTCAACCCGATTCATGCGCACCTGTCGCGCAAGGGCCAGAGCCTGCGCGGCGGCACCATCGTGGACGCCACGATCATTGCCGCGCCCAGCTCGACCAAGAACAAGAACGGCGAGCGCGACCCGGAAATGCACCAGACCAAGAAGGGCAATCAGTCCTCCTTGGGGATGAAGGCCCACATCGGCGTGGACGATGAGTCCGGGCTGGTGCACCACGTGGAATGCACGGCGGCCAACGCCGCAGATATCACCCAGGCGCACAAGCTGCTGCACGGCAAGGAAGACACGGTATGCGGCGACAGCGGCTATACCGGGCCGGCCAAGCGCGAGGAGATGGCGAGCAAGCGCAAGCTGCGCTATCTGATCGCGGAGAAGCCCTCGAAGCTGAAGCAGATCAGGAACAAGCGCGAACGGAAGCGGGCCGAGCGCTGGGAACATACCAAGGCCAGCCTGAGGGCGAAGGTGGAGCATCCGTTTCGGGTGATCAAGCGTCAGTTTGGCTACGTCAAGGTGCGCAATCGCGGCCTGGCGAAGAACACGGCGCAGGTGCTGACGCTGTTTGCGCTGTCGAACCTGTGGATGAAGCCAAAGCAGTTGATGCCTGTTGTGGGGAGGGTGGGCCTGTAACCCGGGCAATACCCCGAAAATGCGCCGGAGACGGCGAAAAACCGAGAGTCTGAGCGCCGTGGGCGTGGTCGATATGGCTTGCCTCATCCTCCGACCGCGTTGATCAGACTATCCCTAATGAGAATTGCGGAACCCATGACAACCAAAACCGCTGTCGCACGCTATTCGATCAAATGTCTGATCGGGAGATGGGTACATGGCCAAGATGGACGAAGCCACACGCAAGCGGGTGCATGCAGGACGACTGATGCTGGCGGACAAGACGCCCGCCTAGGCGGCGCAGGCCGTGGGCGTGGCGCGCCAGACCTCCTACACATGGAAGGCTGCGCCTGGATGAAGGCGGCATTGCAGCGTTGCGCTGCATGGGCAGCCCGCGCAACTCGATGGCAAACAGCTTGACGGGCTGCGCGCTGCCTTGCTCCAGGGCGCCATGGCCCACGTTTCGGAACTGAGCTGTGGACGCTCAAGCGAGTGGGCGTGCTCATCGATCGGCCGTATGGGGTGCGCTTCAGCCAAGTACACGTCTGGCACTGCGGGGCGCGATGGGCTTCAATCTCGCAAAAACCAGAACGCCGTGCCATAGAGCGCGACGAGGCGGTGGTGGCGGTTTGGAAGCGCAAGACGTGTCCTGTGCCCAAAAAACTGTGTGCCAAGGCTTTTCGTTAACCTCAATTCACAGTGCCCCGCTTGCTGGCGCACGCTCTGGCGGCGAAGTCGGCCGATCCAGCCTCCGCCCCTGTCAACAGTGACGGAGGTATCGATTCAGACGTGAAGCTTGGTAGGAATACGCAAGCTCACCACCGTTCCCGTCGTCGGGCAGCTTTCAATGCCCAGCACGATACCCAGCCTGTCTGCGCGCATTCGCATCCCCGTCAATCCGCGTCCTGCTCGTATCTGCTCCGGCGCAAAGCTTTTGCCATCGTCCATGATCTGGATCAGGACATCGGCGCCATCGGGAAACACCATCAGCCGAATATGGTGTGGCTGCGCATGGCGCAAGGCATTGTTGATCGCTTCCTGCACGATCCGCAGAATCGCCAGCGCACCCGCCGGATTCAAGGCTTCCAACGCAGGGACAGGCTGCGCCTCCCAGCTCAGACGTATGTCCAGCATGGCCAATCGGGGTTCCAGCCTGAAACGTAAATTGCCCAACAACGGCAGCAGATCGCCCTCGCGCAAATCGAGCGAGTCGATGATCAGGCGAAGATCCTGCAAAGACTCGTCGATCACCAGCGCCAGGTCGTGACGATCGACCTCGGGTCTGAGCGCCAGACGCTTGGCTGTGATCAACTGATCCCCCATGCCGTCGTGCATGTCTTGCAGAATGCGGGCGCGCTCCTGAGCAATCGCGCTGCGCTGTTCGCGCTGGGATTCTTCCCGATCCAGTACGAAGCGCTCGCCGAAGAAAAATAACAACATGAGGCAGAGCGGAATCGCGCCGGCCGAGTTGTAGCGAAAGCTTTCGTCCGGCAACCACCCGATCGATAAAATAATCACTTGCAAGACGGTGGCGTTCCAGATGCAAGTGCACAAAGCAAGGAGTGCGAGCCGCACTGACCGTTGACGCCAAGCCGACTCGATGACCAGTGCGATGATGATGCCGAGCACCAGGCTGAAGGGTGGACCGGCCAGCCTTTCGTAGACATCCGGACGCCATAATTGATGGCAATGACCGAGGTGTTTATGGGCAACAGCAAGCAGTACACGGATGAGTTCCGGGCCGAGGCGGTGAAGCAGGTGATCGAACGCGGCTTCACGGTGGTGGATGTGGCCTCCCGAATCGGGATTCCCAAGCACACGCTATACGGGTGGGTGCAGGCCGCCAGGAAGATGGCGCCGGCAGCCGGCGCTGCAGCGGCGTCGACCGACTCAGCGGAGATTCGCCGGCTCAAGGCCGAACTGAGGCGGGTAACCGAGGAGCGCGACATCCTAGAAAAAGCCGCCGCGTACTTTGCCAAGGGGTAAGGGCGAAGTACGCGTTCATGCGTGCGCACGTCCGGGAGTTTCGTCTGGCGACGATGTGCCGGGTGCTGGGCGTGCATCGCAGTGGTTACTAGGCCTGGCTGCGCAACGGCACCAGCGTCCGCGAACGCGAGGACCAGCGCTTGCTGGGCCTGATCAAGCACCACTGGCTGGCCAGCGGCGCGGTGTACGGCTATCGCAAGCTCACCCTGGATCTGCGTGAGGCCGGCGAGCGTTGCAGCCGTCACCGGGTGCGGCGCTTGATGAAGGCCGAAGGCTTGCGAGCGCAGGTTGGCTACGGCAGCAAGCCGCGTTAGCGGGGAGGTCCGGTCGGCGTGGTGGCGAATGTGCTCAACCGGGACTTCATTCCGCAGGCCCCGAACAAGGTCTGGGTCACGGACATCACCTATCTCCGCACCTACGAGGGCTGGCTGTTCTTGGCAGCGGTAATGGAGCTGTATTGGCGCCAGATCGTGGGTTGGGCAACCGCTTCGACAATGACCAGCGATCTGGTGCTGCAGGCACTGGTGGCAGCGGCGTGGCGGCGCAAGCCCGGTCCTGGCGTGATGGTGCACTCCGACCAGGGCTGGCAGTCCACCAGCAGCGATTGGCAGTCGTTCCTGAAGGCGCACCGGATGGTGCCGAGCATGAGCCGACGCGGGAACTGCCATGACAACGCCGTGGCCGAGAGCTTCTTCAGCGTCTTGAAGAAGGAACGTATCAAGCGTCGGATCTACCCGACACGCGCCATGGCGGCATCGGACGTGTTCGACTATATCGAGATGTTCTACAACCCGATCCGCCGGCATGGTTCCGCTGGCGGCGTGTCACCGGTAGAGTTTGAAAGGCGCTACGCGCAGAGCGGCGACTGAGTGTCTACGGAAATCTGGCCGGTCCAATAGATCCTTTCGGAAGTGCACCTGATCCACATGCCTGTCCTGGAAGTAATAGTATTGGTGTATACGCCGAGGGTGCGCTAGCTATGGGACCTGTGGGTGCTGGAGGCACTTTACGCTACGGTGGGACTCAAAGATTGGATAAAAATGGGCGAGTTGTGTGGACCGAATACGGTGGAATCGGATTGGACTCGGCAGTTGATCCAAATTTGATTGGTTGGAAAATGGGCATGGCAGCAACAGTAGGTGTCGGTTTCGAGGCTACGCATAATTTTTAGGGATGGATATGAAAAAATTTAATATTCCTTGGTATATTAAGATTTTCCACATTTTCGGAGGGGGATAGTCGCACCAATATTTATGATAGTTGCGATTGGGAATTCAAATGAAAATTACAGCCTATATGACGCGCTGAAATTTTTCTCATCATAAATTTGGTAATAATAATTGGGGGGCTGTCTTTTGCTGAATGGGAGCGGCATAATATAAGTTCATCACGAGATGGTTTCTCGGGAATTTTTGGTGGGTTCACTATCAAGATTTATTTGTTCTTCTTTTTTGCGATTGGTTTCTTTGTTGGTTCAATTGTATCTCTTCCTTTGATAGGGTTCAATCCTGTATTCCTGTGGGTGCCAGGGTCTATCCTGTTCGGGTGTTCGATGTTAATACTATTTTCTAGGCGATGATCAATGCAAAAAGTCCTTTGGCGACGGAATTGGTTGGCTGGGGGATTGAACGCGTATGCCTATGTTGATGGTATTCCTACCATGTATATTGATCCATGATCGCCAGCTACCGCTACGACGGCCTGGGCCGGCGCATCGAAAAGACCGAGGGCGGCACGACCACGCAGTACCTGTACGACGGCCTGGACGCGGTGCAGGAGACCCAGGGCGACACAGTCAACCCGCTCCTGACCGGCCTGGGCATCGACCAGCGCTACGCGCGCAACGACACGGGCGGGCGGACCTACTTGCTGACCGATCGGCTGGGCAGCACGCGCTTGCTGACCAACGCGGCGGGTAACGCCGTGCAGCGCTACGACTACGACCCGTACGGCACGACCACGCAGAGCAGCACGGCCTACACGAACCCGTACCAGTACACCGGTCGGGAGAAGGACGCGAGCGGGCTGTACTACTACCGGGCGCGGTACTACCGGCCGGAGTGGGGGCGGTTCGTGAGTGAGGATCCGATTGGGTTGACGGGGGGATTGAATGCGTATGCCTACGCCGACGGCACTCCTACAATGTATATTGATCCGTTAGGTCTGTGGGCGTGGGGTGATCCGATCAATCAAGGAGTGGTGGATTTTGCGGCTGGATTTGGAGACACCATCTCGTTTGGTGCGACGGATTGGGTGCGTGACCAAATGGGAACCAACGATGCCGTAAATAAGTGCTCAGGTGGATACTCTGCCGGAGAGTGGTCAGGCATTGCGTATGGCTTTGCCGCTGGCGGCGCGACTGGCTGGCGCTCCGCAGGTAAGAAGGCAGGCATGGAGTTCTCGCATTGGATTCCCAACAGGATGGGAGGCCCGCGTTCTTTGTGGAACGGTAATTACGTGTCTACAGTAACGCATGCCCTATCTGATCCTTATCGTTACCGATTTATGCCTAGAGCTTGGAAGGCACTAAATCCGATGCCTAGCCGGCTAACTCAGCAGTTGGTTCGTCTTCCCAGCGTTTATACTGGTGCTGCCGCCGGTGGAGCGGTGGCAGGGGCAAGTGCTGCGAATGGCTGTGGGTGTTCGTAATGAGGGCGATATTATCCATCCTATTTGGCAACAAAGCATCGTTGTCTGCCCTTGAGAAATTAATTCTCAATGCAGTCAGGGCGCGCTTGGATGTGCATGTTTTAGTGCTTTGGGACAGGCAGGTTGGGTCAATCAACAAGGTGCAGCGCCTGCCGAATGGAGTGGAAGTGAATTTCTATCGCATGCGAAATGGAAAGGTACGTCTTGATCCGGCTATGGCGTTTCCGAACAAGACAGAAGAATTGCTAATTGCGAAAGTGACACTTGACCTCGCATCGCAGCGTTTGATTTCAAAAGTCTGGGCGGTTAATGGTTATGTCTTCTCTATCGAGCATGTTGGCGGAAGTCAATATTTTGAAGAAATGTTAGGCATGGATCCAGTGCCAGAGTTCGGAATTCATTGTGATCTGCTTGTTGACTTATCACAAGTCGGATAAAGCCAGGTCCATTAATTTTGATAACTCAAGGGGGCCGACCTAAATCGTTCGGGAAGCGGGTACCGCAGGGGCAGTAAGTGCTGGTTTCGAGGTCACTATGGGGAACGGTTGATCAAAACATTGCTGCTCCTTGGTATCCAACGATGTCAGGCTCAGAATTTGCGCCGGGAGGCAAGTAGCATGAAGGTTTTCCGCCTATTTATTGCCACTTTTTCTTCTATTTTTTTGCGGCATTAATAAATTATTTTTTTGGCCGAAAGATGTAATGTTGCGTGCCTTTTTCGTCTATCTATTTTTCGCGGCGATGTTTGCAATATGGATTGGTTTCCCCTTGTGCAGCTATCTTCGATCACGGCATGAAGACTCTAAGAAAAATATAGTTTTGTTTATTCCTATTATATATTGAGCCATTTATTTTATTGTGAGGTTTGGCCTATCGTTGTCAACGAAAGTTGAGTCAATAGATGGAATAAAGATAGTGGATGCTGGCCTGTTGACATTGCATGGTTTTTTCTGTTTTTTCTCGCTACTGTGGAAGTGATAATAGTAGGATGCTTGGCAAATTTAATATTCTGGCTAATCTTCGCGCGCTCGCTAAGGCGAGTGTCGTGAGCTGGACCAAACGCTCCAATATGATGATGATGAACAGTGTCTCCCGACATCCCCCCGCCTTGAGTAGCGGCAGGGTTTAGAGTCCGGGGTTGATGATATCGGTGTTGGCCAGCTGTTTGGCGTAGGCGGCGGGCGTCAGCCCGCACAGTGCGTTCTTGGGCCGTTCCTCGTTGTACTCCCTGCGCCAGGTTTCGATGATCGTCCGTGCATGCAGCAGGCTTGGGAACCAGTGTTCGTTGAGGCACTCCTCGCGCAGGCGGCCGTTGAACGACTCGATGTAGGCGTTCTGGTTGGGCTTGCCTGGCTGGATCAGACGAAGCTGTACGCCACCTTCGTGTGCCCAGGCCACCATCGCTTTGCCGCAGAACTCCTTGCCATTGTCCGTGCGGATCACCTGCGGCAGCCCGCGGCTCACGGCCAGGCGGTTCAGGACACGGCACACGCCATGCCCCGAGATGGCCCGCTCGACCTCGATCGCGACCGCCTCATGGGTCGCATCATCGGCAATGGCCAGACACTTGAGCGCTCGGCCTTCGCTGGTGCGATCAAACACCAAGTCCATCGACCACACCTGGTTGGCGGCCTCGGGCCTGAGCAACGGTTGGCGCTCGCCCCATGGCACCTTGTTGCGCTTGCGCCGCCGCACCTGCAACTGCGCTTGCCGATACAGCCGTTCCACGCGCTTGTCGTTCACCAGCCAGCCCTCCTGGCGGAGCTTGAGATAGATCATTCCCACACCGTCGCGTTTGTGCCGATACGCCTGCTCCACGATCCGCCGGCGCAGCTCCACATTGCGGTCCTGGGCCGGCGTATAACGCAGCGCGCTGGCGCTCATGCACATCACAGCAAGGGCCCGTCGCTCGCTCAGCCCCTTGTCCTTCCAATCACGCACCAGCGCACGACGCGCCGGTGCGCTCACCACTTCTTTCGCAAGGCATCCTTGATCAGGTCGTTCTCAAACACATGCTCGGCCAGCAGCTTCTTCAAACGCGTGTTCTCGGCCTCCAAATCCTTCAGGCGCTTGGCATCGGGCACGCTCATCCCGCCAAACTTGCTGCGCCACAGGTCATAAGGAGGCATCGCTGAACCCGTGCCGCCGGCACAAGTCTTTGACCGCCACGCCGGTCTCAGCCTCCCGCAGGAAGCCGATGATCTGTTCTTCGCTGAAACGCTTCTTCATGTCCAATCTCCTGATCGGCGGGGATTGGACTCCAAACCGGGGCGCTACTCAAAATTGGGGGGACGTCGCAATCCAAGCCGGCCGCAACGCCGCGCAGTCCACGCACACGCGCGGCATCGGGTTTCAGGACGCTCGCCTGCCTCGAGTCGCCTGCTTGGCGCTCTTGGGCTTCTTGCCCGGTTGCGCGCCGCCCTCCGCGGCGCGCCGGTATGGCGGCCGCCGTCCCGGCGCGAGTGGGCGCCAGGCGCGCGCGCCGTCGAGCGCGAGCAGTGCGTCGGCCGCGGCCGGGCCGGCGCTGCCGGCGGGATACTGCGCTACCTCGTCGACCGGGGCCTGCCACGCGTCCAGGACCGGCTGCACGATGCGCCAGGCGGCCTCGACCATGGTCGCGTCCTGGAACAGGCCGGCCTCGCCGTGCATGCAGTCCTGCAGCAGGCGCTCGTAGCCGACCGTGTATTCCTTCGGGAACCAGTCGCGGTAGCGGAAGTCCATGCGCACCGGCGCCAGGCTGACCCGCGCGCCCGGGCGCTTGACGTCGAACTGCAGCGAGATGCCCTCGTCGGGCTGGATGTGCAGCACCAGCCAGTCGGGGCCGTAGCCGCCGATCTCGGCGCTGCGCAGCGGCGCCAGCGGCGCCGGCTTGAAGCGGATCGCGATCTCGGTGGTGCGCTCGCGCAGGCGCTTGCCGGTGCGCAGGTAGAACGGCACGCCGGCCCAGCGCCAGGTATCGACCTGCAGCTTCATCGCCACGTAGGTCTCGGTCTCGGAGTCGGCCGGCACCGTGTCTTCCTCGCGGTAGCCGGGCACCGCGTCGCGCCCGATCGCGCCGGCCGCGTATTGGCCGCGCACCACGTCGGCCGGGGTCAGCGGCCGCAGCGCCTGGATCACCTCGGCGCGCCGGCGCAGCATCGCGGCTGGCGTGAACGCCGCCGGCGGCTCCATCGCGATCATCGCCAGCAGTTGGAACAGGTGGTTGGGCACCATGTCGCGCAGGCAACCGGTGGGGTCGTAGAAGCCGCCGCGGCCTTCCACGCCGATGGTCTCGGCGGCGGTGATCTGCACGTGGTCGATGCGGTCGCGGTTCCACACCGGCTCGAACAGGCCGTTGGCGAAGCGGAAGGCAAGGATGTTCTGCACCGTTTCCTTGCCCAGGAAATGGTCGATGCGGAACACCTGGTCCTCGTCGAGCACGCGGCCGACGACCGCGTTGAGTTCCTGTGCGCTCTGCAGATCGTGGCCGAACGGCTTTTCCACGATCACCCGGCGCCAGCCGCCGCCGGCGCGTTGCTTGACCAGCCCGGCCGCGCCCAGCTGCTCGATTGCCGGGGCGAAGAAGCGCGCGGCGGTGGCCAGGTAGAACAGCACGTTGCCACCGGTCTGGTACTGCGCGTCGTACTTGTCGATGACCTCGCCCAGCGCGCGGTAGGTCGCCACGTCGGCGAAGTCGCCGCGCAGATAGTGCAGGCGCGTGCGCAGCCAGTTCCAGACGTCTTCGTCCAGGCCGTCGGCCTTGAACTCGGCGTCGCGGTCGGCCACCAGGCCGCGCAGCGCATCGCCTAGCAGGCGCCGCCAGCCGGCTTCGCTGATGTCGCCATGGTCCACGCCGATCAGCGCGAACCGCTCGGGCAGCGCGCCGCTGCGGCGCAGGTTGTACAGCGCCGGCAGCACCAGCCGCCGGGTCAGGTCGCCGCGCGCGCCGAAGACCACGATCAGGCAGGGTGGAGTCGCTTGTGTCGCATCGCTCATGAATGGGTTTCCTGTTCGCCGAGTAAGCCATGCAGGCGCAACGCCGCGTGGACCAATGCCACGTGCGAGTAGCACTGCGGGAAGTTGCCGAGCATGCGCCCGCTGCGCGGATCGTATTCCTCGGCCAGCAGGCCAACATCGTTGCACAGCCCGAGCAGCCGCTCGAACAGTGCGCGTGCCTGCGCAACGCGGCCGAGCAGCGCGTAGTTCTCCACCAGCCAGAAACTGCACGCGATGAAAGTGCCCTCGCCTGCCGGCAGGCCGTCGCCGCTGGCGTCGTCGGCGCGGTAGCGCTCGACCAGGCCGTCGACGCTCAGCCGCTGCGCGATCGCGTCGGCGGTGGCGGCCACGCGCGGATCGTCCGCCGGCAGGAACCCGACCAGCGGGATCAGCAGGGTCGCCGCGTCCAGCCGCTCGCTGCCGTAGCTCTGCACGAAATGGCCGTCGCGGTGCACGCCCTGCGCCAGCACCTGCGCATGCACCGCGTCGGCCAGCCCGCGCCAACGCGCGCGCTGCGCGGCATCGGCGTCGGTGACCCCGTCGCGCGCGCCGCAGTCGAACGCCAGCCACGCCATCACCTTGGAATGCACGAAGTGGCGGCGCTGGTCGCGGATCTCCCAGATCCCTTCGTCCGGCTCGCGCCAGCGCTGCTCCAGCACCTCGAGCAGCTGCCGCGCCAGCGAACGGCCATGCACCGCGGTCGCCATGCCTTCGCGGTGGCCGCGGTGGAAGGCGGCGATCACTTCGCCGTACACGTCGAGCTGGAACTGGCCGGCGGCGGCGTTGCCCACGCGTACCGGCAGCGCCTCTTCGTAGCCGGGCAGCCACTCCACTTCCCATTCGGGCATGCGTCGTTCGCCGCCGATGCCGTACAGCGCCTGCAACTGGTCCGGCGAACCGGCCACCGTGCGCTGCAGCCAGCCATGGAAGGCGGCGGCCTCGTCGGAGTAGCCGGCGGCGTGCAGCGCGGTCAGGGTGAACACCGCATCGCGCAGCCAGCAGAAGCGGTAGTCCCAGTTGCGCTCGCCGCCCAGGCGTTCCGGCAGCGAGGTGGTGGGCGAGGCGACGATCGCGCCGGTCGGCAGGTAGCTCAGCCCCTTCAGCACCACCAGCGAGCGCCGCACCGCGTCGGTCCAAGGACCGGCGTGCGCGCAGCGATGCGACCAGCCATGCCAGAACGCCTCGGTCTGCGCCAGCGCCTGCTCGGGCGCCAGCGGCGGCGGTAGCTCCAGGTGCGAAGCGCCATGGCTGAGCACGAACCAGGTGCTGTCGCCGGCCTCCAGCGCGAACTCCGCCTCGGTGGCGAAGCCGTGGCCGTGCATCGCCTGCGGGCTGCGCAACGCGATCTGGTCGGGCCCGGCGACCGCCTGGATGCCGCCGTCGAGCTGCGACACCCAGGGAATGGTGCGGCCGTAGTTGAAGCGCAGCTGCAGCTGCATGCGCAACGGCACGCGGCCGCGCAGCCCGCGCACGATGCGCACCACGTGGTTGTGCAGTTCGTCGTCGTGGCTGGCGACCATGAAGTCCAGCACCGCCACCGCGCCGGTGTCGGTCTCGAACTCGGTCTCCAGCACCAGGCTGCCGTCGCGGTAGTGGCGGGTGCTGCGGAACGCGCCGACCGGCGCGATCGCCCAGCGGCCGTGCTCCGGGGTGCCCAGCAGCGCCGCGAACAGCGCGTCGGAATCGAAGCGCGGCAGGCACAGCCAGTCGATCGATCCATGCCGGTCCACCAGCGCCGCGCTGCGGCAGTTGCCGAGCATGGCATAGTCTTCGATACGCGCCGCCATTCGTGCCGCTCCTCGGTTACCGGTGCGAATCGACGCACCAATCCCGCAGTCTCCCATGACGAATGTTTGCAAAAGCTGACGGCGGCAGCCACCGGCATGCCTCCGCGCGGGCAGGACGCGCGTGCGCTGCGATTCACGCCGCAGGCGCTGTTGCGCCCTGGCTCAGCGGAAGTCCGGATAGTCGTGGCGCACCCGCTGCTCCACCGCCACGGCCAGCGGGTGCGGCGCGCACGCGGGCAGGGCGCGCAGGATGGTCCACGGCGTGTCGATCAGCAAGTGCCCGGTGTCGACGTGCGCCATGCCCTCGCGCTGGCGCAGCGCCTGCACCGCGAGCAGTTCGGCGGGGTAGACGCCATTGAAGCTTTCATCGAATTCGTAGGTGGTGCGCTCGGTGCTGCCTTTGCTGCGGGTGATGCGCCAGTCGGCGGCCGCCTGCATCGCGGCCCGGAACGCCGCTTCGTCGCGGCCGCGCCACCGGTCGAGCACCGCCTGGTACTCGGGGATCAGCGGATTGACCGGCCGGTAGTGGGTGGGGATGCCGAAGACCTGCGCGAACAGCAAGATCAGGAACGCATCGCTGGTCCCCTTGCCCCAGCCGTCGCGGCGCCACTGGTCCGGTTTCAAGGCCTGATCCTTGTGCGCGACCAGGATCAGGAAGTGCGCCCCGGCCGCGGCCGCCTCCCGGTCCGAGAGCATCGCGCTGGCCGCCACCTTATTATGCTGGTCCACAGCGGCAGCAGCGGCTGCCGCCCGGTGGTCCAGGCCAGGCTCACCGCCGCCTCGAAGCGGAACGCGATCGAGCGCATCGCCACCGCCCAGCGCAGCGGCTGGGCCAGGTCCTCCAGGCGGCCCTGGCCGCTGAGGGCGCAGGCCTGCATGGCATAGGCGTGGCCGGCCCAGCTCAGATCCAGCCAAAGCTTGCCCGACACAGGATCTGGCGATGCCAGATAATCATGTATCTTCTCGAAACAGCGCTCAGGTTCGTCGTCTTTGAGCGCACGCTCAGTCCAAATGAAGGCATTGCTTGAAGGTCTTCTTCACTGAGGGATGCCATGCCGGCACGTCCGTGCGGAGCTCGCGCGTGGCCTTGCCGGTCGCCATCAACTCATCCTCGGGCCGCGCTGGGCCAGGTGCTGCTGTTCGGTGTCCTGGGCCAGCGCCCGCTGCCGGTTCAGTTGCTGGACCAGGGCGAAGCGCTCCGCCGCCGGGCGCTGCGCGGCCTGCTCGGCGCCCACCCGCACGTGGAAGTGCGGGGCCTTGTCGCCGAACGGCGAGTGCACCGCGAACACCAGCGGCGCCTGCGCGCTACCGCCGATGCGCACCGCGTCCACCGATCGGCACAACGGGTCGGCCTTGTATGCCTCCAGCAGGCTGGCCGCGATGTTGCGGCTCTGCGCCGCGTCCCAGCGGCCATGACCCGCACCGTGCGCAGCATCGTCTAGAACGCGGCATGGTCGGGGTGGCCGGCGTCGCCCGGGGTCGGCAGGGTCGGCGCGGGCTTGACCCAGGGCTCCACCGTGCGCTCGATCTGCAGGCGTGGCGAGTCGGGTGTGCGGCTCAGGTTCAACTGCACCATTTGGCGTTGATGTTCTCGGCCTCTGGGCCGATCTACGGCTCACATCCTGAGCGACCAATTTCAACCCGGGAATCGTGTTCCTTGGATCCCAGTGTTTTTCTGCACGAATCGCCAGTTCGATCCGTTTGGCCACGAACTGTTCCGGATCCCCCCGCTGCGCCGGCGCCATGCCCTTGGCCGAGGTCTTGATCTCGAAGAACTCCAGTTCGCCGCCGGGGTTGCGGCCGACCAGATCGATGCCGTGGCCGGAGCGGTTCTTGATCGCGAGGATGTCGGTATAGCGCTGGCGCACCAGTTCATGGGTCTGGACCGCTTCGCCGATGTCGCCGAGCTGGCGCGTGCCGAGCCGGGCCAGGTCCACGCGCTGGATGCTGTGGTCCAGCGCGGTCGGGAAGTCGATCCTGCCGTCGAACACGTCCGGGCTGCGCTTGAGGATGGCGTTGGGTTCGCGCGGCGCCAGTTTGCCGCTGCGCAACAGCCCTTCGACGTTGTCGGCGGCGTGGGCGGCACGGATCAGGTCGTCCAGGTGGCCGTCCTGGCGCGCCTGGCCGACCAGCCCGCGCAGCAGTTGCTGCGTGGGCTGGTCGGCCGCGCCGCCGCGCCGGGCGGCCGGGCCGGCTTCCTCCAGTGCCTCGGCGTAGGCGCCGGCGCGACCGGACAGGACGGCGCGGCGCTCGGCGGCATGCGCGCCATCGGTGTGGCCGCGCGTGCCGGCGCGCGCGGCCTCGGCCAGGCCTTCGCCCGCCTCGCCCGCCGCACGCGGGGCGATGTCCTCCATGATCCGCGCGGCCTTGCCGAGCTTGCCCGCCGGAACCAGCGTGGCCAGGATCTCCACCCCGGCCGCGCCGGCGGCGCGGCCCACGTACGCGCGCTCGCGCCCGTCGCGCTGCGCCTGCGCCAGTCCCTGTTGCCACTGCTGCAGCGCCTGCGTGGCGGCGCTGCGGGCCTGGTCGATCGGCTTGTGCGGATCGGCGGCGACTTCGTCCGCGTAGAGGCGGGCCATGCCGACCACCCACGTCGCGGTAGTTCGGGTCGGTGGCCAGGCGGGTGGCCATGCGCACCAGATCGACGGTCTCGCCGAGCGTGGACAGCGTGTGTGCGGCGCCGCCGGTGACGAAGCCATGGCCTAGCTGCACGTCGCCGACCAGACCGCTGCCGGCCTGGGCCGCGGCGCGCAGGGCGGGCGCCGCGCCAGGGTCGGCGGCCGTGTCGCGGGTGCGGCGTTGCGCCGCGGCCAGGCCGGCGCTGACCTGGGTGTCGGCCCAGCGCACCGCGTTGCGGGCGCCGTCGTAAGCCTGGCCGCCGGCCTGGGCGACCTGTTCGCCCAGCCGTTCCAGCCAGCCGTCGCTGAGATTGGCCGCGTCCAGCGCCGCGGCGAAGCGCTGCCGCTCCGCCGCAGTGTCCAGGCGTCGGTCGATGGCGGAGAAGAACGCGCCGCGGTCGAAGGCGGTGAACCCGGGCGCAGCCGGCAGGTCGCGCAGCAGTGCGGCCGCGTCCACGCTGCCCAGGCCCTGGTGCCGCAGGATCAGGCGTTGCGCTTCGTAGGCCAATGGATCGACCCGGCCCTGCGCGTCGGTGGCCGCCAGCAGCGCGGCGATGCCGGTGGTGCTGGTCATGACGATGCCTCCTGGCCCGGGTGCCGCGGGTCCTCCACGGCGAGTGCGGTTCTAACGCGGCCCGGCCGCTACCGCAAGTACCACGGCGGTGGGCGCGGTGTTTTCCCCGCGGCGGTGCGCCGTGGCGATGGCGTTGGTCGGCAGGGCGCGCGGGGGCGTGTCCAATGCGGTGGTGCGCCCGCGCCGGCGCATGGCAACGGCACGCGACCGGGGCCCCTCAGCGGCTCTCGCGCAGGAACCGGGCCATCGAGGACACGCCCGGCAGCGGCGGCTGGAACTGGGCGGCGACGTCGATGAAGCCGCGCATCAGCGCGATCTCGCGCGGCGGGCGGTTCAGGGTGTCGCGCAGGTCCGGGTCGGCGCCGCCGCGCAGCAGGCGCTGCACCAGCAGCGGCAGGCCGTGCAGCGCGGCCAGGTGCAGCGGACCGAAGCCGCGCGGGTCCTGCACGTCCAGGCTCACCTCTTCGTCGAGCAGGCGCTCCACCCCGGCCAGTACCACCGGCTCTTCGCAGGCGGTGCCCGGCTCGGCGCGGGCGCCCAGCAGCAGCAGCAGCGGGGTCACCCCGCCGCCGGCGCTGCGGTCGGCTTCGGCGCCGGCCAGCAACAAGGTGTCCAGCAGCGCCAGCAGGCGGGTCTTGTCGCGCGCGGTGAACCCGTACAGCGCGGCGCAATGCAGCGGCGCCAGCTGCTGCGCGTCGCCGGCATGCACGTCGGCGCCGGCCGCCAGCAGCCGCGCGGCGATGTCCGGCAGGCCCAGCGCGCCGGCCAGCATCAGCACGGTGACGCCGCCGGGCAGGCGCTGCTCGATCTGCGCGCCGGCGTCCAGCAGGGCCGAGACGATGCCGGTCTGGCGCATGCTCACCGCCGCCGACAGCGGCGTGGCGCCGCTGGCCGCGGCGTGCTGTAGGTCGGCGCCGCGCGCCAGCAGCAGGTCCACCGCCGCGGCGTGGCCGCCGCCGGCGGCGCGCAGCAGCGCGGTGCAGCCTTGCGCGTCGATCGCGTCCACGGCCAGGCCGAGGTCGATCAGGCGGCCGATCGCGCCGACGTCGCCGACCATCGCCGCGGCCGGCAGGTCGGCCTCGCACAGCGGCCGCTGCGGCAATGGCCAGGTCCGCCAGTCCAGCCAGTCGGCCAGGTCGCGGCGACCGCTGGCCAGGGCCACGCCCAGCGGGGTCTGCCCGTCGGCGGCGCGCGCTTCGGGCGAGGCGCCCTGCTGGATCAGCAGCTTCAGCGAGGCTTCGCGACCCAGCGCGGCGGCCAGATGCAGTGCGGTCATGCCGTGGCTGTCGCGCGCCTCGCGGTCGGCGCCGCGTTCGAGCAACTGCAGTTGCAGGCGCAGCCAGCCCAGGCGCACCGCCAGCGACAGCGGCGGATCGCCGGCCGGCGACGGCGCGAACGGGTCGGCGCCGCGTTCGAGCAGGTCCAATGCGAACTGCTCCAGCGCGCGCGAGGCGTGGTCGTGCTGGGCGCAGGCGGCGAGCAGCCGGGTCAGGCCGCCGCGACCGGCCGGCGAGACGCCATGGCGCAGCATCGCCTGCAGGCTGGGCACCGCGTCCACGCCGCGCGCCAGCAGCGCGAACAGCGGCGTGTCGCCGCAGGCGTCGAGCACGTCCGGCGCGGCGTCATGCGCCAGCAGCCAGTCCACTGCCTGCGGGTTCAGCGCCAGCTGCGCATCGTGCAGCAGCGCGCCCAGTTCCTCGGCCGCGCACAGCCGCGCCAGCGCCGCCAGGCCGTCGCGCTGGCCCCGTTGCAGGCCGTCGCGCAGCAGTTCCAGCGGCGGCCGGTCGGGCAGGCTGGCGCTGCCGACCTCGCCCTGGCCGTCGCTGACCGCGGCCGGCAGGGGGTAGTCCGGGTCCAGCGCGGACACGATCGCCCAGCGCCCGGCCTCGGCGGCCAGGTCGACCGCGCGGCGCCCGCTCTGGTCCGCCTGTGCGGCCGCGATGCCCAACTCCAGCAGGCGCCGGATCAGGCCCGGCGAGACCTGGTCGGCGGTGCAGGCCAGCAGCACCGCGTTGCGGCCGTCGCCATCGACGGCGGCGAGGTCGGGCTTGTGCGGCAACAGGTGTTCGAGTACCGCGACGCGGCCATGGCGCGCGGCTTCCAGCCACGGCGTGCGGCCCAGCGCATCGCGCGCTTCCAGGTTGGCGCCAGCGCCGAGCAGCGCGTCGACGATCTCCACGTGCCCGGCCTGCGCCGCCTCGTGCAGCGCGCTGCGGCGCTGGCGGTCGCGCGCATCGACCCGCGCCTTGTGCTTGAGCAGCAGTTGCACGCCGGCCGGATCGTCTTCCTCGGTGCCGGCCGAGGCCAGCAGCACCGGGCTGCCGTCGGCCGGTTCGGGCTTGGCCCCGCGCTCGAGCAGGAACTTGGCCATGCGCCAGTTGCCGACGTGGCAGGCCACCGCCAGCGGGGTCAGGCCGTCGCGGTTCAGCGCGTCCAGTTCGGCCGCGGCATCGCGCAGCAAGGCGGCCACGCCCGGGTCGGAACTGCGTGCGGCGTGGTGCAGCGGGGTGTTGCCGTCGCTGTCGCTGGCGCGCGGATCGGCGCCGTTGGCGAGCAGGGTCATCACTGCCTCGGGGCGACCGTGCCAGCTGTCGCGGGTCGCGGCCAGCAGCGGGGTCATGCCCAGGTGCGGCTGGTTGACGTCCACCCCGCGCACGATCAGTTCGCGCAGCAGGCGCAGGTCCGGCAGCACCGCGGCCAGCACCGGCAGGCTGCGCTGGTCGCGCCACTCCGGCGTCGGCAACGCGTGCGGGTCGGCGCCGGAGTGCAGCAGCTGCAGCGCGCGATCGACGCGGCCGCCACGCGCGGCGGCGTACAGCGCCGCATGCAGCTCGTCCGCCGGCGGCGGTACGTCGTCCTCGCGCGGCGCGGCATTGGCGCTCAGTTCGGCGAACAGGTCCGCCGAAGTGGTCCGTGGCGGCGACGGCAGCGCCTGCGGCGGCGCCACGCGCTGCAGCCCGGCATGCAGCAATGGCGAGAGCAGCGCATAGGCCAGTGCCAGCGGCCAGCGCGCGGCGGCGGCCAGCAGCCCGGGCCAGGCCAGCAACACGCCGATGCCGGCCAGCGCCAGCACCAGCGCCGCCACCGCCAGGCCGCGCCAGGCCTGCACGTCCTGCTGCGCCAGCGCCTGCCATCGGGCCCCCAGCGCGCCGCCCGCGCATTCGCTGCCGTGCCACAGCGGCCAGGTGCGCCACACCCCGAGCAGGGCCGCGCTGGCCGCCACGCTCAGCGCCAGCGCCGCGGCCAGGCTGCCGCTGTCGCGCAGCGCCGCCAGCGGCCAGGCCACCAGCAGCGCGACCAACACCAGCCCGCCGGCCCACAGCGCCAGCAACGGCAGCAGCTCGCGGCCGAGCGCCTGCACGCTGGCCGGCCGCGGCCGGCTGCCGCGATGCCAGGACAGCGCCAGCGCGAACGCCGGCTGCGCCAGCCACGTGCCCAACGCCGCCGCCAGCGGGCCGAACCCGGCCGCCAAGGCCAGCAGCGCGCCCAGCGCGGCGGCGGTCCACGGAGCGCGCGCGCGGAACGGGGAATCAGTCATCGTGTCGATCGGTCCGGCCGTCGGGGAGCGGCGGCAATTGCAGATGGAAGCCGCAGCCGGCGAGATTGGCGCGCACCGCTGCCGGGTCGGCGCGGGCCAGGCTGCGCCCGGCGGTCAAGGCCACCTCGAGCACGAACGCCAGCGGCTGCAGCGACGCCAGCAGCGCCGGCGGCAGGCAGCCGACGTCGTCGCGCTTGGCGAGATACAGATAGGTGTCCGGCTTGGGTTGGCTTTTGTAGACGTAGGCTTGCATGCCCGTGGCGTGCGCCTGGCGTGGAAAGGCAAGCGATTGTGGAGGAAATGCGCCAGCGGCGAAAGCGCGCCGCCCAGGCCGCATCGAGTGGCGCGGGAACCCGTTCACGTTCAGCGTGGGCGCGCACGCTTCACGGGATTGCCGACTGCGCCGATATACTCCCGCGATGCGCCCTTTACGGAACATCGCGTGACCGAAGCGTCCCCGTCGCCCCGCATGGCGCCCGTCGCGATCCGTGCGTATACCGCGACCACCGCGCTGGGCAGCGGATTGCAGGCCCAGGCCGCGGCATTGCGCGACAGCCGCAGCGGCCTGCGCCGCAACGATTTCGGCGTGCAGCCGCTGCCTTGCTGGATCGGCCGCGTGGACGCGCTGGAGACCTCGCCGTTGCCGCCGGCGCTGGCCGAATGGGAATGCCGCAACAACCGCCTGGCGTGGCTGGCGCTGCGGCAGGACGGCCTGCACCTCGCGGTCGCCGCCGCCGCGCAGCGCCACGGCGCCGAGCGGGTGGCGGTGGTGATGGGCACGTCCACGTCCAGCATCGGCGCCAGCGAAGAGGCCTATACCCGGCTCGACCAGGACGCCGAGGGCGCGTGCTTCCCGGCCGAGCTGCGACGGCCGATCGTGCACACTCCGCACTCGCTGGGCGACTTCGTGCGCCATGCCAGTGGCCTGCGCGGCCCGTGCATCACCGTCGCCACCGCCTGCTCGTCCAGCGCCAAGGTATTCGCGCAGGCGGCGCGGCTGATCGCCGCCGGGGTGGTGGACGCGGCCCTGGTCGGCGGCGTGGACAGCCTGTGCGGCAGCGTGCTGTTCGGCTTCAACGCGCTGCAGTTGGTGTCGCCGGAGCCGTGCCGGCCGTTCGACGTGCGCCGGGTCGGCCTGTCGCTGGGCGAAGCCGGCGGCTACGCGCTGCTGGAGCGCGCCGATGCCAGCGCTGCGGCGCCGGCGCTGGCGCTGCTGTGCGGCTACGGCGAATCCAGCGACGCGCACCACATGTCCGCGCCGCACCCGCAGGGGCTGGGCGCGCGGCTGGCGATGCGCGGCGCGCTGCAACGCGCCGGCGTGGATGCCGCCGACGTCGGCTATCTGAACCTGCACGGCACCGCGACCCCGGCCAACGACAGCATCGAGGCCGCCGCGGTGGCCGCGCTGTTCCCGGCCACCTTGCATGCCAGTTCGACCAAGGCCTGGACCGGGCACACGCTGGGCGCGGCCGGCATCGTCGAGTCGGTGTTCGCGCTGCTGGCGCTGCGCGACGGCCTGCTCCCCGGCACCCTCAACAGCGAGCGCCCCGATCCCGAGTGCGGCCCGCAGATCCGCTTCGACAATGCACAGGCGCAGGTCCGTTACGCGATGAACAATTCCTTCGGCTTCGGCGGCAACAACTGCTCGCTGCTGTTCGGCCGCGCATGAGCATGCCGATGTTGACCGCGACCATCGAAGGCATCGGTTTCTGGACCCCGGGCCTGCCCTCGTGGGCGGCGGCGCGCGCCTTCGCCGCGGGCACCGGCGCGGTGGTGCAGACCCCGGCGCGGCCGGCGCCGCAGCTGTTGGCGGCCAACGAGCGGCGGCGCGCGCCGGACACGGTGGCGGTGGCGCTGGAAGCGGCGCTGGCCGCCTGCCAGGACGCCGGCCGCGATCCGGCCACGCTGCCGTCGGTGTTCGCCTCCACCCACGGCGACATGGCGATCACCGACTACATGTGCGCCACCCTGGCCAGCGATCCGCTGGCGATCTCGCCGACCAAGTTCCACAACTCGGTGCACAACGCCGCCGCCGGCTACTGGACCATCGGCGCCGGCGCCACCGCCGCGGCGACCGCGATCAGCGCGCACCGCGCCAGCTTCGCGCAGGGCCTGCTGGAAGCGCTGTCGCAGCTGGCCGCCGGCGCGGCGGCGGTGCTGCTGGCCGGCTACGACAGCCGCTCGGTCGGCGCGCTCGGACGCATCTCGCACAGCGATGGTCTGCTCGGCGGCGCGCTGGTGCTCGGCGCCGCGGCGCTGCCCGGCAAACCGCGCCTGCGCGTGCGCCTGGCCGATGGCCAGGCTGGCGCCGGCCGCGGCGCGCTGACGCGCTACGCCGCCGGCAACGCGATGGCGCCGCTGCTGACCCTGTTCGATGCGCTGGCCGAGGACGCCGCCGGCTGCACGCTGGACGCAGGCGGCGGCCGCTGCCTGCAGGTGGAGCTGGCGGCATGAGCCGCATCGCGCTGACCGCCGCCGATGCCGCGATCCTGATCCCGGCGCTGAACGAATCGCTGCGCATCCGCGCCGTGGTGAGCGATGCGCTGGCGCAGTGCCCGCGGGTGATCGTGGTCGACGACGGCTCCGACGACGGCACCAGCGATTGCATTGCCGACTTGCCGGTGACGCTGCTGCGCCACCCGCAGCGGCGCGGCAAGGGCGCCGCGCTGCGCAGCGGTTTCGCCGAAGCGCAACGCCAAGGCGCGCGGGCGGTGATGACCATGGACGGCGACGGCCAGCACAGCGCCGCCGATTTCCCGCGCCTGCTGGCCGCGGCCAATCGCCATCCCGGCTGTGTGATCGTCGGCGCGCGGCTGCGCAAGCGCGCCAGCCAGCCGACCATCCGCCGCATCGGCAACGACTTCGGCGACTGGGGCATCGCCTGGGCCTGCGGCTTCCGCCTGGTCGACAGCCAGAGCGGGCAGCGCCTGTACCCGCAGGCGGTGTATACCTTGCCGAACGTGCCCGGCGAGGGCTTCGTGTTCGAGGCGCAGATGCTGATCTCCGCCGCGCGCCAGGCCGGTGCGCGCGTCGTCGCGGTGCCGATCGAGACGCGCTACGCCAACCAGAGCGGCGAGTTCCGCAAGAGCCACTTCCGCCTGCTGCGCGACCTGTGGAAGATCACTGCGCACGTGGTCGTGCAGATATGCGGGTACGGCCAGATGCTGCGCGAATACCGCCGGGTCCGCGCCAACCCGGTGCTGATCGACGACGCGGCCGGCGACGTTGCTGCGTTGCTCAGGCCCTTGGACAAGGAGCAAACGACATGAGCGAACGGCATGCCGATGTGGTGATCGCCGGCGGCGGACTGGCCGGGCTGACCCTGGCCCTGCAGCTGCGCCAGCGCGATCCTGGGCTGCGCATCAGCGTGCTGGAACGGCGTGCGCACCCGGTGCGCGAGGCCGCGTTCAAGGTCGGCGAATCCTCGGTGGAGATCGGCGCGCACTACTTCGCCGACGTGCTCGGCCTGCGCGAGCACCTGGAGACCGAGCAGATCCGCAAGTTCGGCTTCCGCTTCTTCTTCTCCGACCGGCGCGCGGACATCGACCGCTGCACCGAACTGGGCGTGAGCCAGCTGCTGCCGATGCCGTCGTGGCAGATCGACCGCGGCCGCTTCGAGAACTTCCTCGGCGAACGCGCGCGCGCCCTCGGCGTGGACTTCGTCGACGGCTGCACGGTGCGCGGCATCGACCTGGCCGACGCCGACCACCAGGTGCGCTACGAGCGCGACGGCGCCGCGGCGACGCTGCGCGCGCGCTGGGTGGTGGACGCCAGCGGCCGCGCCGGCCTGCTCAAGCGCAAGCTGGGCCTGGCCCAGGACAACGCGCACCAGGCCAATGCGGTGTGGTGGCGGGTGGACGGGATGGTGGATCCCAACGCCTGGTCGCAGGACGTCGCCTGGCTGCAGCGCTGCACGCCGCCGGACCGCTGGCGCTCGACCAACCACATGTGCGGGCCGGGCTACTGGTTCTGGCTGATCCCGCTGTCCTCCGGCGCGCATTCGCTGGGCATCGTGTGCGACGCGGCGATGCATCCGCTGGAGACGATGAACACCCACGACAAGGCGATGGACTGGCTGCGCCAGCACCAGCCGCAGGTGGCGCGCACGCTCGAACAGCGCCAGCACGCGCTGCAGGATTTCCTGTTCCTGCGCAAGTTCTCGCATGGCTGCAAGCAGGTGTTCTCCGGGCAGCGCTGGGCGCTGACCGGCGAGGCCGGGGTGTTCCTGGATCCGTTCTATTCGCCGGGCAGCGACTTCATCGCCATCTCCAACACCTACATCTGCGAACTGATCGGGATCGACCGCGCCGGGGGCAACCTGGCACCGTACGCCGAGCTCTACCAGCAGCTGTACTTCTCGTTCTACGAGAACACCCTGACCCTGTACCAGGATCAGTACCCGCTGTTCGGCGACGCGCAGGTGATGCCGGTCAAGGTGATCTGGGACTACACCTACTACTGGGCGCTGCTGGCGCCGCTGTTCTTCTCCGGCCGCATCGCCGACCTGCCCACCCTGGGCCGGCTGAAACAGGACTTCCTGCGCGCGCGCGAACTCAACCTGGGCATGCAGGCGCTGCTGCGCGACTGGGGCCGCCACAACGCGGCGCAGGATCAGCCGGACGCCGATGGGCGGCTGCTGGACCAGTACGCGATCGGCTGGTTCCACCAGCTCAACGCGGCGCTGAACGACGTGCTGGACGACGCGGCGTTCGTCGCGCGCGTGCGCGAGAACGTCGCGCGGATGAGCTGGCTGGCGCGCGAAGTGCTGGGCCAGGCGCGCACGCAGCATCCGCAGATCGACGCCCACGGCCTGGACGCGCTGCTCGCCGGCACAGCGGACGGCGGGCGTTCGCTGGCCGATGCCTGGTACGCGCGCGCGGCATGATGCCTGCGCGACCGGCCGGCGCTTGCGCGGCGGCGCTCACTCCGCGCCGGCGGCCCGCGGGCGCGGCGCTTGCGCGGCGGTGTCGTCCCACTTCGGCTCGCCCCGCTCCGCCTCCGCCGGCTCGCCGCTGAAGCGATCGAACACGTCCGGATCGAACAGGCTGGCATTGGCGATGTCGCCGGTGCAGACCACCTCCGCTGCTGGCAGCGCGGAGCCGGAGACGATGTCCTTGGAGCAGTTTTCGGTCACCACCCCCCGCAACGTCTGCGCATCGCGGTAGCCGCTCCCCACCGGGATCAAGCGCAGGTACGGCGACGCGTCGGCGCGCAGCGGCGGAATCCATTCCAGCCACCCCGTGTAGACCTTGCGGTCCTTCAGCGACAGCAGCACCGGCACCGGCGCGAGCAGGCCGTCGCTGGTCTCCAGCGCGTCCAGACCGGCATGTTCCCGTGCCGCGCGCGGCGACAGTCAACGTCCCAAACGCAGCGGCGGATGCCACAGCATGCGGATCGCCAGCGCGACGACGAAATCGCGGGTGCGGACCTGTTCCACACGCAGCACGCTGAGGAAGAACAGCCGCTCCAGGCTGTTGTAGGCGTCGGTGCCGTACAGCCACAGCGCCGCCCCGTCGCGCGGCCAGAACCAGTTGATCCAGACCCGCAGCGCCAGGCAGATCAGGAAGGCGAGCAAGGCGGTACCGATGCCGGAGTACGGCGCGACCAGATGCAGCGCCTGCCGGCCTCGCGGCCCCACGCAGTGGCCATCAGCAGCACCGCCAGCACCCGCGCCGCCGCCAGCGCGAGGATCCCGACCAGCGCCGGGGCCATCGGCACTTGTTGCTTGCCCTGGCGGCAAGCCCAGTAGGAAGTGATGAAGGTGACGAACAGATAGCCGCTGATCAGCGGCAACGGCAATTGGTTGAACGGCATCCCTGCCCCCGCGGCTACTGGGTGCGCTTCGGCTTCGCCTCGACCCGGCTCCTCACCCTATGCGCCACCTTGCTCACCGCCTGGCGCCGGACTCGCTGTTGAAGAACGCCTGCAGGTCCACGCGGACGCCCGACCCGGTGAACACGGCATAGGTGCGGTCCTTGAGTTCGGACACGGTCGCCACCGTGCCGTCCGGGATCCGGCTGGGGCGCTGCTTGGGGGCGGTCATGGCGGACATGACCCGACCATAAGCTCGCCCCGGCCGCATTCCAAGTGCCGCGCCGAGGGGGTGTCAGCCCATGCCGCCGTTGATGCCGATCACCTGGCCGTTGATGTAGCCGGCCGCGTCCGAGCACAAGAAGCCTACCAGCGCGGCGACCTCGTCCGCCTTGCCGGGACGGCCGGCCGGCACCAGCTGCTTGATCGCCTCCGGCGCGAACGCCTCGCCGGCCATCGCACCTTCGATGACGCCCGGCGCGACCACGTTGACGCTGATCCCGCGGCTGGCCATCTCCCGCGCCAGCGACTTGCTGGCGCCGTGCAGCGCCGCCTTGGCCGCTGCGTAGTTGGTCTGCCCGCGATTGCCGAGCACCGCCGTCACCGACGACACGCTGACGATGCGGCCCCAGCGCGTGCGCGCCATCGGCAGTAGCAGCGGCTGGGTCACGTTGAAGAAGCCGTGCAGCGACACGTCGATGACCCGGTGCCATTGCGCCGCGCTCATCCCGGCCATCGGCGCATCGTCGTGGATGCCGGCGTTGTTGACCAGCGCCTGGATCGGCCCGGCCTCCAGCAGCCTCGCAAGCGCGGTGGCGCTGGCCTGCGCATCGGCCACGTCGAACGCCACCGCTTCGGCGCTGCCGCTGGCGGCCGCGATGTCCTGCACGACCGCGGCGGCGCGCGCGAGGTTGCCGTTGGCATGCACGATCACGTGCAGCCCTTGCGCGGCCAGTTGCCGGCAGATCGCGCCGCCGAGATCGCCGCTGCCGCCGGTGACCAGGGCGCGGCGCAGGGAAGGAGGCTGTGACATCGTAGTTCCTCGGGCGCAATGGAGGCGAGGTCGCCATCCTAGCGATTCGCGGGCGTGGCGCCACAGCGCGTGCCCGCACGTGTAGGAGCGGCTTCAGCCGCGACCAGGCTGCACCGGTAAAGCGTCGCGGCGGCCATCCAGAGCCGCTCCTCGTACCTGGACATGGCGTCTCTACGGCGTGATGTCTTCCGACGGATCATCGCAGGAGGGGCGGGAAGTGCGGTCGCTCCTGAAGCTTCGAGCTTGTGCTGTGGATCGGCTCCCACCCTCCCTATGCTGGCCCAGCGGTGTCCGAACGGTATCCAGAGTCGGCCCCTGGCGCTAACCCGCATCCACAAGGCAGGAGCGGGCGCAGCGATGATCGTGATCATTCATCCGATGGAGCAATCGATGTCCCCGGTCGTCGGCATCGACGTCGCCCAACGCAGTTTCGACCTGGCCATCGACCTGGCCAATGGCCAGCATCGCACCAAGGCCGGGCCGCCCAACGAGCAGGTTCTGCATGCGTGGCTGCAGGCCCATGCGCAGGCGCACAGCGGGATCGTCATGGAAGCCACCGGCACGTATCACCAGGCGCTGGCCGAGTTCGTCCATGGACCGGGCTGCCGCGGATACGTACTCAACCCGGCGCCGATGGCGCTGTATGTGTGCAGCCAGCCCAGCCGGGTCAAGAGATGCCAAGCCGATCGCCAGCGACGGCATGCGTCCCCGGAGCAGTTGCGGTCCTGGCAGCCCGATCCGCCCGTGCTCAAGCAGCTCAAGGCGCTGGTGCGGCGTCGGGACGACCTGCAGCAGATGTGGCACAGGGAGCGCAACCGCCTGGACGTCGCTGCGCTCGTGGTGCGCGACTGGCTCCTGGAGCGCATCGGCCAGTTGCAGGTACCGATTGCAGGTACCGATCGCGCAGGTCGAACGGGCCATCGACGACCCGATCGACCAAGCCCCCTTGCGCGGGCAGCGCGAACGGCTGGTGAGCATCGATCGGATCGCCGACACGGGCGCGGCATCGATGCTGGCCGAACGTGGCAACGTGGAGCGCTTCGCCCCTGCCTCGGCGGGCCACCGCCTTCGCCGGACTGAACCCGCGCTTGCAGGAGTGCGGCGCCCGCCCCGCCAGGCCAGGTCTGCATCGCCCGCACCGGTTCACCGCGCCTGCGCGCTGGACCCTGCATGCCGGCCCTGCTCGCCATGACGCCTCCCCCGCTCGTCCGTGCGCGCCAGCAGCGCCTGCGCGAACGCGGCAAGGCCGGCAAGCAGATCGCCCACGCCGCCATGCGTCAGCTACGGCACATCGCCGACGGCCTGCTCGACTCACGCACGCCCTGCGATCCTCAAAAGGCATTCCTGATTCGCCCTATCCCTCAACCATGAAAATTGCTCGCCGTGCGCAGAACCGGCTCCGAGCAAGGCTTGCAGCGCATCAGCGCCGTCGTCAGTCGCGGCAACATCTGGTTCGGATGGCATCGGCGATTGAAGCATAGGCGGCTTCGGCCAGATAGCGTCGGGCGTATCTGGCTTAGCGTCTCTTCCAGTGCGTGACATGGGCAGGCTGATGCCGCACTGTCGGGCGATCTGCGCCTTGGTCGCTCCCTCGGCGGCCAGCAAGATGATGCGCGCGCCGTACCAGGGAATGCGGCAGCGAGCGCGAGCGGCGCATCGATTGCATTTGGGCGCGTTCTTCTTCGGAAGGTGCTGTGCGGATGCCGGGGCGGGCCATGAGATCTCTTGCCATGAGGCTATCTCCAAGACCGGCAGATCGATGATAAGTTTCTTGAGGGACAGAACACCAGGCCAGCCATTGTTCTGCGACACAAAGACTCGCTCACGGTCGAAACCGGATGCGTCCCAGCCACGGCATGCGCCGCGTCCATCCGCGCAAGCGCACCCCAGCACGCCCATGGCGGGCGGGTTGGCCCGCACGCTCGAACAGCGGCGGGACAAGCGGCGCGGGCAATCGTGCGCCTTTGCACCCGTCCTCGCCGCATCATCGCGGCCGCCACAAACCCAACGGTCGTTTAAAACACTCGCAACTTCGTCGAACTGGACAGTAATGCCGGCTTCGCGCAGACTGCGGCCCTTTCCGCTGCTTTGTCCTCCATGGCGCGACTGCTGCTGCTGCACGGCCCCAACCTCAACCTGCTCGGCACCCGCGAGCCGGGGGTGTACGGGCACACGACGCTGGCGCAGATCGACGCCGCCTTGCTCGCGCAGGCCACGGCCGCCGGGCACCGGCTCGACAGTCTGCAGTCCAACGCCGAGCACGCGCTGGTGGAGCGGGTGCAGGCCGCGCGCGGCGACGGCACCGCCTTCATCCTGATCAATCCGGCCGCGTTCACCCATACCTCGGTAGCGCTGCGCGACGCGCTGGCGGCGGTGGCGATCCCGTTCATCGAGATCCACCTGTCCAACCCGCACAGCCGTGAGCCGTTCCGCCACCACAGCTATTTCAGCGACCACGCGGTCGGGGTGATCTGCGGTTTCGGCGCCGACAGCTACCGCTACGCGATGGACGCGGCGCTGGCGCGGCTGGGAGCGGCCGCATGAACCGCACCGGCCCTTGCACTGCGCGCCGACCGCCGCCGCGCGATCCTGTCTGAGTCCGCCGGGCCGCGGGCCCGGTCTTTCCCCGATTCACCTCAAGAGGCCGTTATGGATCTGCGTAAAATCAAGAAGCTGATCGACCTGCTGGAAGAATCCAATCTGGCCGAGATCGAGATCAAGGAAGGCGAGGAAAGCGTGCGTCTGGCGCGCACGCCCAAGGGCATGATCGCCAGCGCGCCGCAGTACGCGGCCGCGGCCGCGCCGATGCCGATGCCGATGAGCTCGCCGACCGAGGCCTCCACCGGCGGTGCCGCCAAGCCCGGCAGCGCCCTGCCCGACGGCCACGTGCTGCGCGCGCCGATGGTCGGCACCTTCTACACCTCGCCGTCGCCGGACAAGCCGGCGTTCGTCAGCATCGGGCAGGCGGTGAAGGCCGGCGAGACCCTGGCGATCATCGAGGCGATGAAGATGTTCAACCCGATCGAAGCCGACGTCTCCGGCACCATCGTCGCGATCCTCAGCGAAAGCGGCCTGCCAGTGGAGTTCGATCAGCCGCTGTTCGTGATCGGCTGAGGCCGCCGGGACTTGGGACTCGGGGCTTGGGACTGGCCGGAGCAAAAGCGGGCGCGACATGCCCAACGCTCCTGCGCGTCCCGGGTCCCCGGTCCCGAGTCCCGAACACCCCGTGTTCGGAACCCCATCCCATGCTCGATAAAGTCGTCATCGCCAATCGCGGCGAAATCGCGCTGCGCATCCTGCGCGCGTGCCATACGCTCGGCATCCGCACGGTCGCGGTGCATTCCACCGTGGACCGCAACCTCAAGCACGTGGCGATGGCCGACGAGTCGGTGTGCATCGGCCCGGCGTCCTCGGCCGAGAGCTACCTCAACATCCCGGCGCTGATCGCCGCGGCCGAGGTCACCGACGCGCAGGCCATCCATCCCGGCTACGGCTTCCTGTCGGAGAACGCCGACTTCGCCGAGCGCGTGGAGCAGTCCGGCTTCATCTTCATCGGGCCCAAGGCCGACACCATCCGCCTGATGGGCGACAAGGTCGAGGCGATCCGCGCGATGAAGGCCGCCGGCGTGCCGTGCGTGCCCGGCTCCGGCGGCCCGCTGGGCGAGGACATCGTCGCCAACACCAAGATCGCCCGCGAGATCGGCTACCCGGTGATCATCAAGGCGGCCGGCGGCGGCGGCGGCCGCGGCATGCGCGTGGTGCATTCGGAGGCGGCGCTGAAGGCGGCGATCGAGACCACCAAGTCCGAAGCCAAGGCCGCTTTCAGCAACGACCAGGTGTATATGGAGAAATTCCTGGAGAACCCGCGCCACGTGGAGATCCAGGTGCTGGCCGACGGCCAGGGCAACGCCATCCACCTGGGCGAGCGCGACTGTTCGATGCAGCGCCGCCACCAGAAGGTGGTGGAGGAAGCGCCGGCGCCGGGCATCACCGAGCAGTTGCGCAACGAGATCGGCAAGGTCTGTGTGGACGCCTGCGTGCGCATCGGCTACCGCGGCGCCGGCACCTTCGAGTTCCTGTTCGAGGACGGCCGCTTCTACTTCATCGAAATGAACACGCGCATCCAAGTCGAGCACCCGGTCACCGAGCGCATCACCGGCATCGATCTGGTCTGCGAGCAGCTGCGCATCGCCGCCGGCCACAAGCTGAGCATCAAGCAGAGCGACATCGTGCTGCGCGGCCACGCGATCGAATGCCGCATCAACGCCGAGGACCCGGAAACCTTTCTGCCCAACCCGGGCCTGATCACCGGCTTCCACCCGCCCGGCGGCCCCGGCGTGCGGGTGGATACGCACATCTACAGTGGCTACAAGGTACCGCCGAACTACGACTCGATGATCGGCAAGCTGATCGTGCACGGACCGGACCGCGAGACCGCGATCGCGCGCATGCGCGTGGCGCTGAGCGAGATGGTGGTGGACGGGATCAAGACCAACATCCCGTTGCAGCAGCGCATCATGCGCGACAAGGGCTTCCAGGCCGGCGGTCAGAACATCCACTACCTGGAAAAGCGCCTGGCCGAACGCAAGAACAAGTCGATCGCGTTGGTGTGAGGGCCGGGAACCCAAGCACCGCGGACGCTGCGGTAGATGCCCCACAATCCGACGCTGTCGCGGCTTTGGGCGCAGCTGGCAGCGGTCCGGATTGCTGGTGGTCAACCTATATGCGCTTCGCAGCACCGATCCGGCGGCACTCTGGGAGCATCCGGACCCTGTCGGCCCGGACAACGACAAGCACCTGGCCGCGATCGCGCGCGCGGCGACATCGTTTGCGCTTGGGGCGTCGGCGCCCCGCTGGAGCGCGTGCGGGCCGTGGAGCGCCTGTTCGCCGCCGCGGGCGCACGCCTCTGGTGCCTGGGCACAACGAAGCATGGTGCCCCGCGCCACCCTCTCTACGTTCGCGGCGACGTCGCGCTGACCGCTTGGCCTGGTGAGGTGCGTCGTGACGCATAATCCCGGCCGCCAGGTAACCGACCGCGATTTTCGCATGCCCGAGTTTCGCGACGCCGATCCAGCCGACTACGAGTTTCGCGCTGACGGCAGAATCGTGCGCAAGGACCGCTGGGAGTGCGGTATCCACCGGATCCGTGAGGCGCTCGGTGACATAGTCCGCCCGGAGTTCGAAATCGACGAGATTGTGGAGGCCGTGCGTGCGATAGTCGATCGCATGCCGGACATGCCGGATGCGCCGGGAGGTGACATATGACCCGGCGCCTGCCCCGACGCCCCGACAACCGCAAGCGCGTGCTGGCCGCAATTCACGCTGGCGCCAAGCAGCTCGGCTCGGCCGGACGCGCCGCCACAAGGCTGCAGACGCACGCCGGTCGGCGGATAATCGGCGCTGCATTCGGCGACAGGGACAGGACATGATCCGCGACATCATCCGCATGGGCGACCAGCGCCTGCTGCGCATCGCGCCGCCGGTCGGCGATTTCGGCAGCACGCAACTGCATGCGCTGGTCGCCGACATGTTCGAGACCATGGACGCTGCCCGCGGCGTCGGCCTGGCCGCGCCGCAGATCGCGGTGGACCTGCAACTGATGGTGTTCGGCTTCGACAGCAACGCGCGCTATCCCGATGCGCCGCCGGTGCCGCGCACCGCGCTGGCCAACGTGCAGCTCGAGCCGTTGTCCGACGATCTGGAGGACGGCTGGGAGGGCTGCCTGTCCATCCCCGGGCTGCGTGCGGTGATCCCGCGCTACCGCCATATCCGCTACCGCGGCATGGACCCGGACGGCGCCCCGGTCGTGCGCGAGGCCGAGGGCTTCCATGCGCGCGTGGTGCAGCACGAGCACGACCACCTGATCGGCCGGCTGTACCCGTCGCGGATCCGCGACTTCGGCAAGTTCGGGTTCGAGGACGTGCTGTCCTACGAGTTGTAGCGCAGCGCGGCCCGCATCGCACCGCACACACGGGCCGCGGTGCGGCCGCTTACTTCAGCGCCTTGAAGCGCAGCCGCTTCGGGCCGGCGTCCTCGCCCATGCGGCGGCGCTTGTCGGCTTCGTACTCGCGGTAGTTGCCCTGGAAGAACTCCACGTGCGAGTCGCCTTCGAACGCCAGGATGTGGGTCGCGATGCGGTCCAGGAACCAGCGGTCGTGGCTGATGACGAAGGTGTTGCCCGGGAACTCCAGCAGCGCGTCTTCCAGCGCGCGCAGGGTCTCGATGTCCAGGTCGTTGGACGGTTCGTCGAGCAGCAACACGTTGCCGCCCTGCAGCAGGGTCTTGGCCATGTGCAGGCGGCCGCGCTCGCCGCCGGACAGGGTGCCGACCAGCTTCTGCTGGTCCTGGCCCTTGAAGTTGAAGCGGCCGATATAGGCGCGCGATTGGATCTCCACGCCGTTGATGTTGAGGATGTCCAGGCCGCCGGAGACTTCCTGGAACACGTTGTGGTTGCCCTCCAGCTTGTCGCGGCTCTGGTCCACGTAGGCCAGCTTCACCGTCGGCCCGAGCGCGATCTGGCCCGAGTCCGGCGTTTCCTTGCCGGTGATCATCTTGAACAGCGTCGACTTGCCGGCGCCGTTGGGGCCGATGATGCCGACGATGGCGCCGGACGGCACCAGGAAGCTGAGGTCGTCGATCAGCAGGCGGTCGCCGAACTTCTTGGTGACGTGCTTGAACTCGAGCACCGCGTTGCCCAGGCGCTCGCCCGGCGGGATGAAGATCTCGTTGGTCTCGTTGCGGCGCTGGTAGTCGACCGACTGCAGTTCTTCCAGGCGCGCCAGACGCGCCTTGCCCTTGGTGCGGCCGCCCTTGGCGTTCTGCCGCGACCACTCCAGCTCCTTCTGGATCGCCTTCTGCCGCGACTTCTCCTGGTTGTCCTCCTGCTTCAGGCGCTCTTCCTTCTGCATCAGCCAGTCGGTGTAGTTGCCCTTCCACGGGATGCCGCGGCCGCGGTCCAGTTCCAGGATCCACTCGGCGGCGTTGTCGAGGAAGTAGCGGTCGTGGGTCACCGCCACCACGGTGCCGGTGTAGCGCGCCAGGAACTGCTCCAGCCATTCGACGGACTCGGCGTCCAAGTGGTTGGTCGGTTCGTCGAGCAGCAGCATGTCCGGCTTCTGCAGCAGCAGCCGGCACAGCGCCACGCGGCGCTTCTCGCCGCCCGACAGCGGGCCGATCAGCGCGTCCCACGGCGGCAGGCGCAGCGCGTCGGCCGCCACTTCCAACTGCTGCTCGAGCAGGTGCGCATCGCCGGCGGCGAGGATCGCCTCCAGGCGCTGCTGCTCGGCGGCGAGCTTGTCGAAATCGGCGCCTTCCTCGGCGTAGGCCTCGTAGATCCTGTCCAGCGCGGCCTGTGCCTGCAGCACCTCGCCGACGCCTTCCTCGACCGCTTCGCGCACGGTCTTGGCCGGGTCCAGCTCCGGCTCCTGCGCCAGGTAGCCGACCTTGATGCCCGGCTGCGGGCGCGCTTCGCCGCTGAAGTCGGTGTCCACGCCGGCCATGATCTTCAGCACCGTCGACTTGCCGGCGCCGTTGAGGCCGAGCAGGCCGATCTTGGCGCCGGGGAAGAACGACAGCGAGATGTCCTTGATGATCTGGCGCTTGGGCGGCACCGTCTTGCTGACGCCGTTCATGGTGTAGATGTATTGCGACATGGGAGCTCCGGAGGCGCAGGACGCCCGCCAGCCAGGGCCGGAAGGCGTCGAAATGGATGCCGTCGATTATAGCGGCACCGGTGCCTGCACGTCCGTGCCGGACCGGCGCGGCCATGAACGCCGACGCTCCGGCAGGGAGACGGCACGGCGCGGGCGGGCGCCTAGTGGGCCGTAACGTTTTAGAAGGGAAGTATCATTGCGCCTTTGTCGATGGAGAGCGCAATGGAAGCTGACCAAGACCGAAGTCATGGAACTGCAACGACAAACCAGCGCCCGCAACGCACGAGCCGGCTCGGCTCGCCCTGCTCGGTTGATCTTGCTGCTGCCCGATGGACTGACCTGGGCCCAGATTCGCACCCAGCTCGATTGCAGCGACAGCTATATCGATCGCTGGAGGGCGGTCTCAAGAATCAAGTGCAACACGTGATTTGAATGCCAGGATGTCCTTCTCCAAGGCCGCCGCCAGGGTCGCCCAGGCCAATGGCTGGCGCGGCCGTGCGTTCGTTCGCTTGCCCACGCGATCGAGGTACTCCTGACGGGCCTGCGACAGGTCCACCCCGTAGGGCAGGAACTGGCGCAGCAAGCCGTTGGTGTTCTCGTTGCTGCCGCGCTGCCACGGCGCATGCGGATCGGCGAACCGGACCTGGCTGTTCAACCGCTGCATCCGTTCCTCGTAGCAGGTCCGTTCCGCGGTCGTCGGTCGGGCTCTCACCCAGGAAGGCCGGCCGCTGCTTCATCTGCCGGGGAAACCCCTCGACCGCCGCCTGCGCCGTGCCACCGTCCATCCTGCACAGCACCACCAAGCGGGTCTTGCGTTCCACCAGTGCGCCCACGCATGAACGGTTGAACGCGCCTTCGATCAGGGCGCCCTCCCCATGCCCCGGCGCCAGGCGCTGCTTCACCGGGTCCGGGCCATGCACGATGCGCAGTTCCTCCGGCGCCCACGAGCGCACCGCCGCTGTCGTGCGCCTGCCACCTGGTGTGGGCTGGCCACCTCTCCATGCATGGATCATGGCGTTGGCAAGTCGCAGCAGCAGCTCGCGCAACTGGAATCTGCGATTGAAGCGGTAGGCGGCTTCGGCCAGATACCCGCCTTGCGTATTTGCCTTGCGCGACGGCGTGAGACACGCCGCTCGGCCATGACCTGCATGATCTTGTGCTTCATCTGCCAGGCCGTCTTGTCGTTGACCGCCAGATGACGCATCAGCTCCAGCGCGGCCAGATTGGTTTTGGTCCAGGTCCACAGGGGCAAGGCCAGCATCCAGGCGCGCAGCGGCAGTTGGGCGCCGGCAAACAGCGTGCCTGCCATCAGACGGGTCCGATGCCGGCACGCGCTGCATTGGTCGTAGATCGCAGCACCACGCTTGCAACGCGACCGCGCCCGCCCGGCACAGCAGGGACAGCGAAATCCCTGCGGCCACCGCCATTTGTACAGAGCGCGGTAGCACTTGGCCTCGGCGCCGTAGGACGCGAAAAACTCGGACATCGACAATCCCGCTTGGAACTGCACCGCATCGATGCTCATCACGCCACCTCATTGTCTTCAGATGACGGCAGCATCAACTCAGGGCGGCGCAGATCCTGCGACGGGTGGCTGAAGGTCAGGGCTAAACCAACCTGAGAGTTCCCCCGGCTCTGCCGGGGATGCAGTAGAAGTTTGACGTATCCGGGAGTCCATCCCGGAGACTCCGCAACGTGAGCGGCCAAGCACACGAGACGGAGAAACCGAGATGGATGAGTTTGAGAGCTTAGGATGGTCTGAACAACTCCCTCTGATCCTGCGACAATCGTACAAAGCCCAACAGGACAACGACGATGCAATTGTCTTTCGGCGACGCGGAGTACAACGGCAAGCGCAAGCAGACGCGGCGCGAAAGGTTGCTGGCCGAGATGGATCAGGTGGTGCCGTGGAAAGACCTGCTGGCGCTGATCGCGCCGCACTATCCGAAGTCGGGCCATCCGGGCCGTCAGCCGTACCCGCTGGAGACAATGCTGCGCATCCACTTTCTGCAGCAGTGGTACGCACTGAGCGACCCGGGCGCGGAAGAAGCCTTGTACGACACGGCGTCGATGCGCCGTTTCGCCAGGATCGGCGGGTTGGATGAGGTGCCGGACGAGACCACGATCCTCAACTTCCGCCGGTTGCTGGAGACGCACGATCTGGCGCGCACGCTGTTCAACCGGGTCAACGCGCACCTATCGCGCAAGGGCCAGAGCCTGCGCGGCGGCACCATCGTGGACGCCACGATCATTGCCGCGCCCAGCTCGACCAAGAACAAGAACGGCGAGCGCGACCCGGAAATGCACCAGACCAAGAAGGGCAATCAGTACTACTTCGGGATGAAAGCGCACATCGGCGTGGACGATGAGTCCGGGCTGGTGCACCACTTGGAATGCACGGCGGCCAACGCCGCAGATATCACCCAGGCGCACAAGCTGCTGCACGGCAAGGAAGACACGGTATGCGGCGACAGCGGCTACACCGGGCTGGCCAAGCGCGAGGAGATGGCGAGCAAGCGCAAGCTGCGCTATCTGATCGCGGAGAAGCCCTCGAAGCTGAAGCAGATCAAGAGCAAGCGCGAATTGAAGTGGGCACAGCGCTGGGAGCACGCCAAGGCCAGCCTGAGGGCGAAGGTGGAGCATCCGTTCCGGGTGATCAAGCGCCAGTTTGGCTACGTCAAGGTGCGCTATCGCGGCCTGGCGAAGAACACGGCGCAAGTGCTGACGCTGTTTGCGCTGTCGAACCTGTGGCTGAAGCGAAAGCAGTTGCTGCCTGTCGTGGGGAGGGTGTGCCTGTAATCCGGGAAATACCCCGGAAATGCGCCGGAAACGGCGAAAAACCGAGGGTCTGAGCGCCGTGGGCGTGGTCGATATGGCTTGCCTCATCCTCCGACCGCGTTGATCAGACTATCCCTTAAGTCACACCAGGTGGGAGTGTCTGTACCACGTTGTGTTCATACCGAAGTGTCGCCGTAAGACACTGTATGTGGGTCTGAGGAAGCATCTAGGAGAGGTGTTCCGGCGATTGGCCGAGCAGAAGGAGAGCCGGGTCGAGGAGGGCCATCTGATGCCAGATCACGTCCATATGCTGTTGAAGATTCCGCCGAAGTAGGCGGTGTCGCAGGTGGTGGGCTATATCAAGGGCAAGAGCGCCATCCACCTAGCGCGGGTGTATGTGGAGCGGAAGCGGAACTTTGTAGGGCAGAGCTTCTGGGCGCGAGGTTACTTCGTTACGAGGGTAGGTCGGGATGAAGGGTTGATCGGGGCATACATCCAGAACCAAGAGGCGGAAGATCGGCGCTTGGACCAATTGCAGTTGCTGAGGTAGTCGGCCACCTTCAGGTGGCCCTAACAAGGGAGGCGCGTAGCGCTCCCGCAGCCGCTTTGAGCGGCTCACATCTCTAAAGCCCCCGGCTTTGCCGGGGGGTATTTACTCAGGACGTCTTTTGAGCAGTACTGCCGGGAAAGCAAGATGGACGAACTGCAAGCTGGCGTTGCGTTTGCGCTCGCAGTTCTTCCACAGCCTTCGGTTCTTCTCTGGCCATGCAAAGCTGCGCTCGACGATCCAGCGCTTGGGCATCACCTTGAAGGCATGCAGTTCGTTGCGCTTTGCGATCTGCACTTCGACTTTCCTGCCAAACATCTCGCGCACTGCCCGTGCAAACGGAGCTCGGACATGGCCGCCATCGCAGAGCAGGTCTTCTACGCGCTTCAACCTCCGCTTGCTGCCCTGGAGCGCCGGCAGCGCACCCTTGCGATCGGTCGCCTCTGCCGTCGTCACCGCGATGGCATGCGGCAATCCTTGGGTATCGGCAGCGATATGACGCTTGATGCCTGACACTTTCTTGCCAGCGTCATCGCCCTTCCGGCCCGCAGCATCCGTGTTCTTCACGCTCTGCGCGTCGAGGATCAAGAACCTGCTGCAGGCGGTGCGCCCCGTTTCTCGCGGGCCGCGCCAACCCGATTTCTTTAACGCCCGCTCCAGCAGGCTCACGGCGCGCTCATCCACTTCGCTCCATATCTGGAAGTACGCGTGCACCGTGCGCCACTTCGGAAAGTCGCTGGGCAAAGCGCGCCATTGGCATCCGGTGCGCAGCAGGTCAAGCACCGCGCAGAACACCTCATGCCAATCGACCTTGCGCGGCGCGGTCTTCTTGCGCGCACCTTCAGGCAACGCGCGGATCTGCTCGAACGGCTCGCCGCTGATGCCAATGGGATAACGGGCTCTGCTCTCCATAGGATCGGATAAGTCGAGCAGACTTTGAACAGGCTCTCAGCCTCGCTATTACGAATCCCCACTCCCGAATCCCCACTCCCGGCTTGCCTACGAATCCCTACTGCCGAATCCCCACTCCCGGCTTCTCGAACACCACGATGCTCTCCACATGCGCGGTATGCGGGAACATGTCCATCGCACCGGCCGCCTTCAGCACGAAGCCCTGCTCGTTGACCAGGTAGCCGGCGTCGCGCGCCAGCGAGCCGGGATGGCAGCTGACGTAGACGACGCGCTGGAAGGTGTCCAGCGGCAGTTGCCGCAGCACCTCGATCGCGCCGGAGCGCGGTGGGTCGAGCAGCAGCTTGTCGAAGCCCTGGTGCATCCATGGCGTCTGGCGCTGGTCCTGGGTCAGGTCGGCGGCGAAGAACTGCGCGTTGTCCAGGCCGTTGCGCCGCGCGTTGTCGCGCGCCCGCGCCACCAGCCCGGCATCGCCCTCCACACCCACCACCTCGCACACCGTGCGCGCCAGCGGCAGGGTGAAGTTACCCAGCCCGCAGAACAGGTCGAGCACGCGGTCGCCGGCCTGCGCATCGAGCAGCGCCAGCGCCTGCACGATCATCTTCTGGTTGAGCGCGGCGTTGACCTGGATGAAGTCCAGCGGGCGGAACGCCAGCTCCACGTCCCATTGCGGCAGCCGGAACGACAGCGCAACGTCCTGGGGATACAGCGGATGCACGCTGTCCACGCCGCCCGGCTGCAGGAAGACGGCGAAATCGTGGGCCTGGGCGAACGCCACCAGCGCCGCCCGGTCGCGCGCGCCGAGCGGTTGCATGTGGCGGAAGGTCAGTGCCACCGCGGCATCGCCGGCGATGAACTCGATCTGCGGGATGTCGCGCTTGCCGTCCAGGCTCTCGACCAGTTCGGCCAGCGCGCTCACCTTGAAGCCGATCTGCGGGATCACCGTATGGCACACCGACAGGTCGGCGACGAAGCGCGGGTCCTGCTCGCGGAAGCCGACCAGGGTCTTGTCCTTCTTCTCCACCCGGCGCACCGAGAAACGGCCCTTGCGCCGGTAGCCCCAGGGATCGCCGGACAGCGCCGGCAACACCGTCTGCGGGGTCACGTGGCCGATCCGCTCCAGGTTCTCGGTCAGCACCCGCTGTTTGGCCAGGATCTGCCGGTCCTCGGCCAGGTGCTGCAGCACGCAGCCGGCGCAGACCCCGAAGTGCGGGCAGCGTGGTGGCACCCGCTGCGGTGAGGCGTGCAGCACCTGCAGGGTGCGCGCCTCGTCGAAATGGCGGCTGCGCGCGGTGGGCTCGGCGATGACGGTCTCGCCCGGCAACGCGCCGGCGACGAAAGCGACCTTGCCGCCGGCGCGGCGGGCAACGCCGCGACCGTCGTGACTCAGGTCGGCGATATCAGTCTGGAACGGGGTGCGGTCTAGGCGGTTTCTGGATCGGGCCACGTGGCGGCAGGCTGCGGGCGGAAAAGGGCGGCCATTGTCGCAGATGCGCCAGGGGGCCTGCCGACGCGCCCAGGCGCGGCCCGCAACCGCAGCGGCGCGGCGCCGCGGCAACTGACCGCCCGTCCAGGCCGCACGGCGACCGTGGCGGTGAGCCCGGCAACCACGCTGCCGGTCGGGGCGACGCCGCTGGCGGCACGGACCCGCTTGCAGTCGGGGCGACGGCGGCGCAAAGTGGTACGACGCATCATCGCAGCCGCTAAGATGCACCCAGGCCGCATGGAGGCATCAGGATGGCATCGACCCAGGACCCTGTGACGCGACTCTTGCTGGTCGAGGACGACCCGATCAGTCGCGCGTTCTTCCACGTCACGCTGGAATCCCTGCCCGCGCAGGTCGATCTGGCCGACACCGTTTCCGCCGCACTGGCCAGCGCGCAGGCGCGGGAACACGACCTGTGGCTGATCGACGTCAACTTGCCCGACGGCAGCGGCGCCGAGCTACTGCAACGGCTGCGGCGGCAGCGCCCGGGCACCCTGGCGCTGGCGCATACCGCCGAGGCCGACGGCCCGGTTCGCGACCAGCTGCTGGGTGCCGGCTTCGCCGAAGTGCTGCTGAAACCGCTGAGCCCCGAGCACTTGCTGCAGGCGGTGCGCCGGCTGCTGGCGCGTGGCCGCGTCGGCGCGGCGCCCGGCGCAGCGGGGGCGGCGGTGGACTGGGACGAGACCGCCGCGCTGATCGCCCTCAACGGCGAGCGTTCGCACCTGATCGCGTTGCGCGAACTGTTCCTGGCCGAGTTGCCGGGCACCCGCGACGCGGTCGCCTCGGCACTGCAGCTCAGCGACGAGCAGGCCGTGCGCAACCACCTGCACCGGCTGCAGGCCAGCTGCGGCTTCGTCGGCGCGGCGCGACTGGCGCGCGCGGTGCGCCAATTGCAGAGCAACCCGGCCTCGTCGCAGGCCCGCCACCAGTTCAGCGAGGCGGTGGCGGCGTTGCTGCATTGAGGCCGAGACTCCAGGATGCTGTCCGAGTGCAAATCGCTGTCAAGCGATTTAATGCCGTCATTCGAAGAAAAATGGCTCTCTCGCGATCGGTGTGGAACGGAGCTGATCATGCCGCCGTCGGGCGCAACCATGGATTGCGGGGCAAATGCCTGAGCTTGGCGCACATCAGATAGCCGATCGTGATCAGGTTGTCGTCAGTGGCGTCGCCTTTCGCCCGTGCCTTGGCGGCCTGGATCTGCGCGTTCATCGCCTCGACGCCGCCGTTGCCCAGTCCACTGCGGAAGTGTTCGATGATCCCGTCCCTGCTTAGACTCAAGTTCCCAGTGCAACACCTCACAGAGCGCAGGAGGTTGCGCTGGGCAAACAGTCCAGTCATCTGCGTGTTGAGGAACGCGCGGTGCTGCAGGTGGAGCGCGATCGAGGAACGCGCTTGCGCAAGATCGGTCGCCGGTGGGGATGCCGTGCATCGACGCTGGGCCGCCAGGTCGGTGGTCTGCAAGGGCCGGTGTCCTGTGCGCACGCGGCGGCGGCGGCCTATCGCTCGCGCCGCTCGCGCTGCGTGCGCCCTCGCCGGCCCCTGGAAGGTTCGTCGTTGTTCCCGTGCGTCGATGAGCGCCTGGTGTACGAGCGCTGGTCGCCACAGCAGATCGCGGCCGCACGGCGGGACAGGCATCCGGACGCTTCCAGCCAGCGGGTCAGCCACGAGAGGATCGCTGCGGCGATCGACACGCAGCGGGGGGTGGTCTGAACAAGGCGCTGATCCATGCATGGAGAGGTGGCCAGCCCACACCAGGTGGCAGGCGCACGACAGCGGCGGTGCGCTCGTGGGCGCCGGAGGAACTGCGCATCGTGCATGGCCCGGACCCGGTGAAGCAGCGCCTGGCGCCGGGGCATGGGGAGGGCGCCCTGATCGAAGGCGCGTTCAACCGTTCATGCGTGGGCGCACTGGTGGAACGCAAGACCCGCTTGGTGGTGCTGTGCAGGATGGACGGTGGCACGGCGCAGGCGGCGGTCGAGGGGTTTCCCCGGCAGATGAAGCAGCGGCCGGCCTTCCTGGGTGAGAGCCCGACCGACGACCGCGGAACGGACCTGCTACGAGGAACGGATGCAGCGGTTGAACAGCCAGGTCCGGTTCGCCGATCCGCATGCGCCGTGGCAGCGCGGCAGCAACGAGAACACCAACGGCTTGCTGCGCCAGTTCCTGCCCTACGGGGTGGACCTGTCGCAGGCCCGTCAGGAGTACCTCGATCGCGTGGCCAAGCGAACGAACGCACGGCCACGCCAGCCATTGGCCTGGGCGACCCTGGCGGCGGCCTTGGAGAAGGACATCCTGGCATTCAAATCACGTGTTGCACTTGATTCTTGAGACCGCCAGGCCTGCGCGCTGGCTTATGCTTTGACCAATCCCGAATCTCCAATCCCCAATCCCATGCCTGTAGAAATCGAACGCAAATTCTTGGTCGTCGGCGACGGCTGGCGCGCTGCGGTGCATCGGACGATCCCGATGGCGCAGGGCTACATCAACGATCAGGCGGCGGTGGACCGCGGCGCGCAGAAGGTTTCGGTGCGGGTCCGCATCCAGGAGCAGGAAGCGTTCCTCAACCTCAAGTCGCGCGAGCTCGGCCATACTCGCCAGGAGTTCGAATATCCGCTGCCGCTGGACGACGCGCGCGGGCTGCTGGCGCTGTGCGTGGGCGGCTTGATCGACAAGCGCCGGCACCTGGTGCAACACCAGGGCCATCTGTGGGAAGTGGACGAGTTCCTCGGCGACAACGCCGGGCTGGTGGTCGCCGAGATCGAGTTGGACAGCGCCGACCAGGCCTTCGCCAGGCCCGATTGGATCGGCGCCGAAGTCACCGACGACGCACGCTACTACAACCTGGCGCTAGCCTCGCGTCCGTTCTGTGACTGGCCGGAAGGCTGGGATGACCAGCCATTGGGCTGTGGCAAGCTGTGATGCGGGATTGGGAATTCGTAAAAGCGGGTCGAGCGCGACGATCGAGCTTACTGCTTTTGCCAATCCCGAATCCCCGCCCATGCGCATCGACATCTGGTCCGAGGTGGTCTGCCCCTGGTGCCGGATCGGCAAGCGCCGGCTGCAGCAGGGCATCGCGGCGCGCGGCGCGCACGCGCCGACGCTGGACATCCCTGGCATCCCTGCCGGCTCGATCCCGACGCCGGCACCGCGCTGCTGCCGCTGCCGCTGCGCGAGGCTATGCGGCCAAGTTCGGCGGCGCGGCGCGCACCGAGCAGATCCTGGCGCAGACCCAGGCCACCGCGCGCGCCGAGGGCCTGCCATTCGATTTCGATCGCGGCCAGGTGCGGGTGAGCACGCTGCCGGCGCGCGTTGCTGTGGCTGGCCGCGCGCGAGGGCGATGCCGGGGCGGTGGCCGAGGCGCATTTCGCCGTGGGGCGCAATTTGGCCGAAACGGAGGCTGTTGAATGTTCGCTTATGCCATGCTGGGCACCAACGATCTGACGCACGCCCTGCGGTTCTACGATCCGCTCATGGAGTTGCTCGGCCAGCCGCGCTGCTGGACAGGGGAAGCCGGGGCGTCGTGGGGATCGCTGGACGATTATGCCGTGCCGGGCCTGTGCGTCGGGCAGCCCTTCGACAAGGCGGCGGCGACGGTCGGCAATGGCGGGATGCTCGCCTTCCGCGCGCCACGCGTCGCGCTGGTCCGCGCGCTCTACGAGACCGCGCTGGCGCATGGGGGCACCAGCGAGGGCGAGCCGGGCCTGCGCCCGCAATATGCGCCGGGCTTCTACGCAGCCTATGTCCGCGACCCCGACGGCAACAAGCTTGCCTTCGTCTGCTACGAGGCCGACGAGGCGGTCGACGATCGGGCCTGCCAGGGCGCGCCGCCGCCGCAGGCGGCGGCCCGGGAGTGCGGTCCCGACGGCTGCGCGGTATAGCGCCTGACAGGTCCCGGCCGCAGTGCAGCGCCGCTGCGGCCCGCCGTCGGTACCCGCATCTGCGACAATGCCGCCCAGGCGTGTCGACTCGCGCTGGCAGGGGGAATCCCCGCATGCTCGCGATCGGCATCGCCGGTACCGAACTCACCGCACAGGAACGAGACTGGCTGCAGCACGACGCGGTCGCCGGCGTGGTGCTTCGTGGTCTTCATCATCCTCATGCTCGGCAATGCTGCTTCCATACTCAATAGTTCATAATATGCTCTAAGAACCTATTCACGATCTTTTGAGTAGTAGTGCCAGGAAAGCCGGATGGATGAACTGCAAGCTGGTGTTGCGTTTGCGCTCGCAGTTCTTCCACAGCCTTCGGTTCTTCTCCCGCCACGCAAAACTGCGTTCGACGATCCAGCGCTTGGGCATGATCTTGAAGGTGTGCAGTTTACTGCGCTTGGCGATCTGTACCGTGACCTGCTCGCCCAGAACCTCTCGCATGCCTTCGGCGAACGGTTCTCCGGTGTAGCCGCTGTCGCCCAGCAGGCTTTGTACTTGCCCCAAGTTCGACTTGCAGCGACCCAGGGCTTGCAATGCACCTTTGCGGTCGGTCACCTCCGCCGTTGTCACCGCGATGGCATGCGGCAAGCCTTGGGTATCGACTGCGATGCGGCGCTTGATTCCCGACACCTTTTTGCCGGCGTCATACCCCTTCTGGCCGGCCGTGTCCGCGTTCTTCACGCGCTGCGCGTCCACGATCAAGAACGTGCTGTCGGCGCTCGGCTCCTGTGTCTCGCGGGCCACGCCAACCTGATTTTTTGAGCGTCCGCTCCAGCAGGCTCACTCCTTCATCGTCCAGTTCGCTCCACTTGGCAAAGTACGAGTGCAACGTTCGCCACTTCGGGAAGTCGCTGGGCAGGGCGCGCCACTGGCAGCCCGTTCGCAAAAGGTACAGTGCTGCGCACCACATTCCGTACAGATCCACGCTGCGGGGCTTGGTGCGCTTGCGCGCCTGCTCCAGGACCGGGAGGATCTGTTCGAACCGGTCACGGCTCATGTCGCTTGGATACGTTTTCTTGTGCATCCACATAGTCTGCACTGCTCTGGAAAGATCGTGAACAGGTTCTTGGGGCGGCGAACAGAACTCTGGAAGAAGCCGTAGGCAGATGATGGAGCAAGCGAGTGACAGCGACGCCAGATGGGGATCGATCCGGCGTTCGAAGCGGATGCGCAGCTTGCCCATGCCTGCGAACCGCATGGGTGCGCTCGACGCCCAGCGATGACGGCCCAACCGGTCATTGCGCTCGATCCCTTTGCGAGCAATGCGCGCCATGATGCCGCGTTGCTTGAGATGGTCGCGGCAGCGGTCGATGTCATCGGCCTTGTCGGCGTGGAGCTTGCCTGGCCAGCGTCGTGGACGCCCCGGCTCGCCGGTGATCGGCGGCAGCGCATCGACCAACTCTCGAACACGACCACATCGTGCCGATTGGCTCCGGTGACGCACCCTGCCAAGGGCACGTCGTTGCGATCGACGATCAGATGCCGCTTGCTGCCGAGTTTGCCGCGATCGGTCGGGTTTGGCCCGGTGTAGGAGCCCCCGGTGGGAGGCCACGCTGGCTGCATCCAGGTTGGCTCGGCTCAGGTCCAGTTTTCCGGCCCGGCGCAGTTCGGCCAGCAAGACCCGATGCAGACGGTGCCATACACCGCGCCAATCACGCCGCCGCCAGCAGGTCATGCCGCTGCCGTACCCAGTTCCAGAGGCAGTTCCTCCCATGGGATACCGGTGCGCAAGACATAGACGGTGCCGTTGAGGGCCTGTTGATAGCTGATGCGTGGCCGCCCTCCTTTGGGCGAGGGCTTCACTTGCGGAATCAGCGGCTCGATGCGCTTCCACAGCGCGATGGGGATCTTGCCATGTCTGCAATGTTGCCATCATCGATATGATGGCCAAGATGGCTTTGTTGGCCGCTCTAAGCAGTGTCGTCGCCAGGTAACGGGATGCGATCGAACAACGGCTACCAACGCCATGACTGGCGCCTGTTGTTGCAATCCTTTGGCCACCACGACCTTTAGGATCGATATTGGGCACTGCTCGAACCCATCTGCCAGGCCACGCCGGGCAATGGGGGCGTCGTCGTCGATGGGATCGCCTTGCAGCACTTCGACCGGCCACAGGTAGGCGAGGTTGTGGTCGAGGCTGGCCGTGGGCCGCTGCCCGGTTTCCTGGGTCGGATGTGCCGGGAGCTTCAGCGCACTGCCGCCTGCTTTGCGAATGCCGCCGCGTACGCGTTCGGCCAGGACGAGGTGGGGCGGTTGCATGGCGACGGATCGCTGCCCGTCTGGGCGATGCCATGATCGGCTTGCCTGAGCGCGGCTCTTCCAGCGAAAGCCCGAAGTTTAGCTGCCGCTTCAGGTACAGTGCGCTCATGTCGATGTTTGGGGGGGTGTGGAACCAGGCGCGCGAGTGAAGCGCAGGGGCGGCATGTTTCACGGCGAGCGGGATTTTTGGAAGGAGACGGGGCAACCGTTGACGCGCGATGTTTGCGTGGATAGTCTATTACTCAAGCTATATAGAATAGATGATACGCGCGCCGGTAAAGAAATTTTCGGAAGTAATTGTTGTCTGGACGAAGCCTTCGGAACGACCTGCCTGCAGCACGTTCATGAGTCGCCATTCAGATGACTGCCTACCTGTCCAGGGATGGACATAACGTCCAGCACTCAACTGAAAGGTATTTCACAGTGAACGCACGCAACCTGTATCTCGGCCTCGCCACCATCGGGTTCGCCTTCTCGCTGGCTGCCTGCTCCGGCGGACGCGGCAATGGCGACACGGCCGCCGCATCCACCGACAACAAGGGCGCGCTGGTCGGCGTCGCCATGCCCACCAAGGTGTCCGAACGCTGGATCAAGGACGGCAATGCCGTCAAGGAAGAACTGGAAAAACTCGGTTACAAGGTCGACCTCGAGTACGCCGACAACAAGATCCCGCAGCAGGTGCTGCAGGTCAGCAACATGATCACCAAGGGCGCGAAGGTGCTGGTCATCGCCTCGATCGATGGTGGCTCGCTCAGCGACCAGCTCGACGCGGCGGCAAAGGCCGGCATCAAGGTCATTTCCTACGATCGCTTGCTCACCGGCAACAAAAACGTCGATTACTACGTGTCGTTCGACAATTACAAGGTGGGTGTCGACCAGGCCAACAGCCTGCTCACCGGCCTGGGTCTCCTCGGCGAGGACGGCAAGAAGACCGACAAGAAGGGGCCGCTCAACGTCGAGATATTCGCCGGTAGCCCGGACGACAACAACGCCACCTTCTTCTATAACGGCGCGATGGACACGCTCAAGCCCTACATCGCCGACGGCACCCTCGTCGTCAAGAGCGGCCAGACCGGCTTCACCCAGGCGGCCACGCTGCAGTGGGACCCGGCAACGGCAAAGGCCCGCATGCAGAACCTGGTCGCCAAGTCCTATTCCGCCGGCGCCAACCTCGACGGCGTGCTGTCGCCGTACGACGGCATGTCGATCGGCATCATCTCCGCCCTGCAGGGTGCAGGCTACGGCACTGCCGCGAAGCCGCTGCCGGTCATCACAGGCCAGGATGCCGAGGCCGCGTCGGTCAAGTCGATCATCGCCGGCCAGCAATACTCCACGATCTACAAGGACACGCGCAAGCTCGCCGACCAGGCGGCCGTGATGGCCAACGACCTGCTGAGCGGCAAGAAGCCGCAAACCAATGACGACAAGACCTACAACAACAAGGTCGTGGTCGTCCCGACCTACCTGTTCCAGCCGACGGTCGTCACCAAGGCCAACTACAAGCAGGTGCTCGTCGACAGTGGTTACTACACGCCGGCGCAGCTGCAGTAAGCCGCGCCGGAGGACACGTGACCAGCCACATTCTCGAGATGCAGGGCATCACGAAGACGTTTCCCGGCGTGAAGGCGTTGCAGAACGTTTCGCTCGCTGTCGAAAGCGGTCATATCCATGCCATCTGCGGCGAGAACGGCGCCGGCAAGTCGACGCTCATGAAAGTCCTCAGCGGGGTCTACCCCGCCGGGACGTTCGACGGACAGATCGTCTTCGAAGGCAAGCCGGTCGACTTCAAGAGCATCAACGATTCCGAAGCCGCCGGCATCGTCATCATCCATCAGGAACTGGCGCTCAGTCCCTACCTGTCCATTGCCGAGAACATCTTCCTCGGCAATGAGCAGCAGAACCATGGGTGGATCGACTGGAACAAGACCAACCTGGAAGCGGCCAAGCTGCTTGCCCGGGTGGGCCTGAACAACAATCCGATCACCAAGATCACCGATCTGGGCGTGGGTCAGCAGCAACTCGTGGAGATCGCCAAGGCGTTGTCCAAGCGGGTGAAGCTGCTCATCCTCGACGAGCCCACGGCGGCCCTCAACGATGCCGACTCGGCTCACTTGCTCGGCTTGATCAAGCAGTTGCAGGAACAGGGCATCACCTCGATCATCATCAGCCACAAGCTCAACGAGATCGAGGCGATCGCGGACGAAGTCACGATCATCCGCGATGGGCGGGTCATCGAGACCCTCGACATGCACGTGGGCCAGGTGACCGAGGAACGGATCATCAAGGGCATGGTCGGGCGCGAGTTGGAAAGCCGCTACCCGGAGCACACGCCGACGATCGGCGAGGAATTGCTGCGCATCGAGCACTGGAACGTGTTCCATCCGATCGACGTGGGCCGCCAGATCATCACCGACGCCAGCATCAGCGTGCGTGCCGGCGAGATCGTCGGCATTGCCGGACTGATGGGCGCAGGGCGTACCGAACTGGCGATGAGCGTGTTCGGCAAGAGTTACGGCGTGAAGATCACCGGCAAGGTGTTCAAGCGCGGCGTCGAGATCGACATGAGCAGCGTACCCAAGGCGATCCGCAACGGCGTCGCCTACGCGACCGAGGACCGCAAGCGCTACGGGCTGAATCTCATCGACGACATCACCCGCAATACCTCCGGCTCGGCCCTGGGCAAGCTGGCGGACATGTTCGGCTTCGTCGACGGCTACAAGGAAGCCAACGTGGCGGGCAGCTACCTCAAGAGCCTCAACATCAAGGCGCCAGGTGTCGATGCGATCACCGGCAAGCTCTCGGGCGGCAACCAGCAGAAGGTCGTGCTTTCCAAGTGGATGTATGCCGACCCGGACGTGCTGATCCTCGACGAGCCGACCCGAGGCATCGACGTGGGCGCCAAGTACGAGATCTACGCGATCATCGATCGGCTTGCCGACGAGGGCAAGGGCATCATCATGATCTCGTCGGAACTGCCCGAGCTGCTCGGCGTCTGCGACCGTATCTATACCCTCGCCCAGGGACGCATCACGGCGGATGTCCCACGATCCGAGGCGACAGCCGAGATCCTTATGCAGCACATGACAAGAGAACCGGAGAAGGTCGCCAGTGACAACGTCCAATGAATCGACGCCGTCGGCCAGCCCGGCCAGGATGGCGCTGCGTTACCTGACCGGGCAGCTGCGTCAGGTCGGCCTGTTCAGCGCCCTGATCGTGATCGTGCTGTTCTTCCAGTTCGCCACCGGCGGCATCACGCTGCGCCCGATCAACGTCTCCAACCTGGTCATCCAGAACAGCTACATCCTGATCCTGGCGATCGGCATGGTCATGGTGATCATCGCCGGGCACATCGACCTGTCGGTCGGCTCGCTCGTGGCGTTCGTGGGCGCGATGGCCGGCGTCATGATCACGCAGTGGCAGATTCCCTGGCCGCTCGCCGTCGTGCTGTGCCTGGTCATCGGCGGACTGGTCGGCGCATGGCAGGGCTTCTGGATCGCCTACTTCAGGATTCCTGCGTTCATCGTCACGCTGGCAGGCATGTTGCTGTTCCGCGGCGCCGCGCAGATCGCATTGCAGAACCAGCAGATTTCGCCTTTCCCGGAAGCGTTCCGGCGGATGGGATCGGGGTTCCTGCCGGCATTCGGCACCAGCGGCTACGAGCCCCTGACGCTCGTCCTCGGCGCGGTGGCCGCCATCGTGCTGCTGTCTGGTTCGCTCCGCCAGCGAGCGGTGCGGCACAGGTACGGGCTCGAATCCGAGCCGCTGTGGTACTTCATCCTCAAGCTGGCGTTCTCGGTGTTCCTGATCGGTTGCATGGCGTTCCTGCTTGCCAGCTACAACGGCACGCCGATCGTCCTGGTGATCCTCGGGGTGCTGATCATCGCGTATGCGGCGATCATGGCGCGTTCGGTGTTCGGTCGGCACGTCTACGCGATCGGCGGCAACCTCAGCGCGGCGGCGCTCTCGGGCGTGAAGACCAAGCGGATCACGTTCCTGCTGTTCGTGAACATGGGCGTCATCTCCGCCCTTGCAGGGCTGGTGTTCACCGCCCAGCTGAACTTGGCGAGCCCCAGCGCGGGCACGGGTTTCGAACTCGATGCGATCGCCGCGGTGTTCATCGGTGGTGCCGCGGTGACGGGCGGCATCGGCACCGTGACCGGCGCGATCATCGGCGGCCTCATCATCGGGCTGCTCAACAACGGCATGTCGATCCTGGGCGTGGGCACCGAATACCAGGCGCTGATCAAGGGACTGGTCCTGCTCGCCGCCGTGGCCTTCGACGTCTACAACAAACGTCGCACCGGGGGCCGCTGAGCCGGGCCCGGGATCACCGGCAGAGTCGATGCGGCCTACGGCTGCATCGACTGCGGCGTATCCTCCAGCGCCAGTTCCACCAGCATTCGCATCGCATCGCATTGCTGGCAGCGGCAGGGGCGCGTGGTGATGGTCGGAAAGGGATTGCGGGGCCAGGGCACGCTGGCGATGGTTGAACTGCGTCGTCCAGCTGACCGCGGCACAGATACTCGCATTTCAACAGGATGAGCGTATCGTTGCCGGTGGCGTGCAGGATCGGGCTGTGGAAGTGGCGCTCCGCGGTGCGGCCGGCTTCCGTGGCGAAGGTATGGCGCGTCATGCCGGCGATGGCGTCGCACAGGCTCTTGAGGCGGGTCTTGTCGCGCCGCTCGGCTGCCAGCGCCGCGGCGGCGGGCTCGGCGATGGCCCGCCGCTCGAACAGGACGCCAATGAAGGCCGTGTCGTTGGGCTGTCCGGCGAATGCCCAGCCCAGTGTCTCGGGATCGAGCAGGTTCCAGCGGCTCCTCGGCAGCACGCGCGAGCCGGCCTTCGGCCGGCTCTCGATCAGGCCCTTGGACGCATGCGACGGGATATCGAGCAAAAGCATGCATGCATGCATGGATGCAGCGGCATCGAATTGGCGGAGTGCCTTCCGGTTTGTGAATGTCTTGTGGTTCAACGGTTTGGGCAAATTTCGATTGACCCCCCCTTCCACAGGAAACGGTCGAGTCGAAACCGCAAAAAGCCGTTTTTCCTTATGCCGGTGCGCAGGACCTGGACGATGCCGTCGAGGGCCTGCTGATCGCCGATGCGCGGTCGCCCGCCCTTGGGCGAAGGCTTCACTTGCGCAATTGGCGGTTCGATGCGCTTCCACAGCGCGGCAGGGATCTCTTTGCGACGCGCCATGCGTGCAATGTTGCCATCACAGATAAAGTACTCAAGTAGGTTTTGTTAGCCGCTCTTAATGCTTTTACCAATCCGGAGACGTTTCACCGGGGGAGTAAGCTAATCCCCCATCCCGAATCCCCGCCCATGCGCATCGACATCTGGTCCGACGTGGTCTGCCCCTGGTGCCGGATCGGCAAGCGCCGGCTGCAGCAGGGCATCGCGGCGCGCGGCGCGCACCGAGCAGATCCTGGCGCAGACCCAGGCCACCGCGCGCGCCGAGGGCCTGCCATTCGATTTCGATCGCGGCCAGGTGCGGGGGAGCACGCTGCCGGCGCACGTTGCTGTGGCTGGCCGCGGCCCGTGTGCAGGCGCTGCTGGACGGCGACGAGGGCCTGGCCGAGATCCAGGCGCAGCTGCAGCAGGCGCAGGCGATGGGCATCCGCGCGGTGCCGACCTACGTCATCGACGGCCGCCACGCGATCCAGGGTGCGCAGCCGCCCGAGGTGTTCGCCGCGACCTTGCGCGGCCTGCTGCCGCCGGCGCCGGACGCGGCCCCGACGGCTGCGCCGTCTAGCGGCTGTCGCAGCGCGGCAACCTGGCCGACACACACCGCGGCTTGGCCACCGCATGCCGTCGCGGCCACCTGCCGCCGACGCCGGCATCTGCGACAATGCCGCCCAGGCGCGCTGAACAGCGCTGGCAGGAGAATCCCCCGCATGCTCGCGATCGGCGTCGCCGGTACCGAACTCACCGCACAGGAACGCGACTGGCTGCAGCACGATGCCGTCGCCGGCGTGGTCCTGTTCAAGCGCAATTTCGCCTCCAGGGCGCAGCTGGTGGAACTGACCGCGGCGATCCGCGCCGCCGCGCCGCGGCCGCAGCTGATCTGCGTGGACCAGGAAGGCGGCCGCGTGCAGCGCTTCCGCGAGGGCTACAGCGCGCTGCCGCCGCTGCACGGCTTCGGCGCGCTGTACGCGCGCGACCGCGATGCGGCGCTGGCGCTGGCCGAGCAGCATGCTTGGCTGATGGCCAGCGAGGTGCGCGCCAGCGGCGTGGACCTGAGCTTCGCCCCGGTGGTGGACCTGGCGCGTGGCAACCGCGCGATCGGCGACCGCGCCTTCAGCGACGATCCGCAGGTGGTGGCCGCGTTCACCGCCGCCTACGTGCGCGGCATGCACAGCGTCGGCATGGCCGCCACGCTCAAGCACTTCCCCGGCCATGGCACGGTGCTGGAAGATACCCATGTCGACAACGCCGAGGATCCGCGCCCGCTGCAGGAATTGCGCGAGCAGGACCTGCTGCCGTTCGCCGCCGGCATCGCCGCCGGCGCCGATGCGGTGATGATGGCGCACGTGGTCTATCCGCAGGTGGCGCCGGAGCCGGCCGGTTACTCGTCGCGCTGGATCCAGCAGATCCTGCGCCAGGAGCTCGGCTTTCGCGGCGTGGTGTTCTCCGACGACATCGGCATGGCCGCCTCGTTCGCCGCCGGCGGCGTCGCCGCGCGCGTGTCCGCGCACCTGGATGCCGGCTGCGACGTGGTCCTGGTGTGCCATCCCGAACTGGTCGAGGCATCGTTGCAGGCGGTGCGCGACCGCCCGCTCAATACCGCCGCGCTGCTCGGCCTGATCGGCCGCGGCGCCCTCGGCTGGGACGGCCTGCTCGCCGACGCCCGCTACGGCCACATTCAATCCCATCTGCTCGCAACCTTCGGGAAAACCGCCTGATGTCCACTCTCACCATCGCCCAGGCCCTGGCCCAGGCCGACCTGCTGGTCGATCGTCCGCACCTCGACCAGGCCATCGCGCGCATGGCCGACGCCATCGCCGCCGACTACCGCGGCGAGATCCCGGTCTACCTGACCATCATGCACGGCGCGTTGCCGTTCGCCGGGCAACTGGCGCTGGAACTGGGCGCGCGCGGCCAGGACCTGCAACTGGATTACCTGCACGCCACCCGCTACCGCGGCGAGACCGTCGGCGGCGAACTGGCGTGGAAGCACCGCCCGGCCACCGCGCTGTACGCGCGCCGCGTGCTGCTGCTCGACGACATCCTCGACGAAGGCCTGACCCTGCTGGCGGTACGCCAATGGTGCCTGGAGCAGGGCGCTACCGACGTGCGCATCGCCGTGCTGGCGGTCAAGCGCCACGACCGCTGCGTGGATGGGGTCAGCGCCGACTATGCCGGCGTGAAGGTGCCCGACCGCTACGTGTTCGGGTTCGGCATGGACGTCAACGAAAGCCTGCGCAACCTGCCGGCGATCTATGCGCTGAAGGACTGAGGCGCCAGCCCGTTCCTGCCCCGGCGCTGAGCGCCGGCGTCGCTTCTTTTCCTGATCGAGGATCCGCATGGACAACATCGCACTGGCCGTGATCGGCGGCACCGGCGTCTACACGCTCGCGCAACTGGACGACGTGGACAGCCGTCAGGTCGATACCCGCTACGGCAGCCCGTCCGGCCCGGTGCGCGTCGGCACGCTGCTCGGCCAGCGCGTCGCGTTCCTGGCCCGGCACGGCGAGGGCCATTCGCTGCCGCCGCACAAGATCAATTACCGCGCAAACCTTGTGGCGCTGCAGCAAATCGGTGCCGCCCGGGTGCTCGCGCTCAATACCGTCGGCGGCATCGGCGAGCGCTTCGGGCCGCGCGTGCTGGCCTGCCCGGACCAGTTGATCGACTACACCTGGGGCCGTGTGTCCACGCTCAGCGAGGAGCCGGGCAGCGAGGTGTTGCACGTGGACTTCGGCCACCCGTATTCGCCGATGCTGCGCAGCAAGGTGCTGGCCGCTGCGCGCGTGACCGGCGTCAGCCTGGTCGACGGCGGCTGCTACGGCGCCACCCAGGGGCCGCGCCTGGAAACGATTGCGGAGATCGCCCGGTTGCGCCGCGACGGCTGCGACCTGGTCGGCATGACCGGCATGCCGGAAGCAGGGCTGGCGCGCGAACTGGGCCTGGACTACGTGTGCCTGGCGATCGTGGCCAACTGGGCCGCCGGCTGCGGCGATGCCCAGGAGATCACCCTGGCCGAGGTGCTGGCCAACGTGGAGGCGGCCGCGGCGGGGTTGCCGGAGCTGATCGGCGAACTGGCGCGCGGGTGATTGTCTTCACTGTGCAAGCTTTGCATACTCCGCCGCTGCGGGATGCCGCACAACCACCACCCATTCATTGCGAAAGGTCTTGCATCACCATGCCGAACGGTACCGTCAAGTAGTTCAACGACGCCAAGGGATTTGGCTTTATTTCACCGGAAGACGGCAGCGCCGGTGTATTCGCGCACTTCTCCGCGATCAATTCCAAGGGCTTCGGCAGCCTGCAGGAAGGACAGCGTGTCAGCTATGACGTGACCCAGGGTCCGAAGGGCGCGCAGGCCTCCAGTATTACACCTGTCGAGTAAGAAGCTGCGCTCGGCTGTGCTTTTTTGAACCCCGCTTCGGCGGGCTTTTTTATGGAAGGCGATGCCGCTGCGGCAGCGCCCGCAACCAGTGGATGCGATGAAGCAACGGATGCAGATCGGCATCGTCGGCTACGGCACGGCGGGCCAGGCCCTGGCGCTGCTGCTGGCGCGCGACGGCCATCGGGTACAGGTGTTCGAACGCGCGCCGCAGCCGGGTCCGGTCGGCGCCGGTTTCCTGCTGCAACCAACGGGGTTGCAGGTACTGTGGCGGATCGGCCTGCTCGATCAGGCGCTGGCGCACGGCGTGCCGGTGCGGCGCCTGTACGGCGAGACGCCGTGCGGCCGCGCGGTGATGGACATGCGCTACCGCGACCTGGATGCGCGCCTGTTCGGGCTGGGCATGCAGCGCGGCGCGTTGTTCTCGCTGCTGGCGCAGGCGTGGGACGGCTATGCCGAACTGCGGCGCGACACGCGCATCGTCGCCATTGACGACGGCCTGCGCCGGGTGCAGGACCAGCACGGGCGCTGGCATGGCCCGTTCGACCTGGTGATCGCCAGCGACGGTTCGGCCTCGGCGCTGCGCGCGCAGGTGCAGGGCACGCGCCTGGACCGGGTCTATCCGTGGGGCGCGCTGTGGTGCCTGCTGCCGCGCGGCGACTGGGCCTTCGCCGACGAACTGCGCCAGCGCTACGTGGCCGCGCGCAAGATGATCGGCCTGCTGCCGGTCGGCACCCGCCCGGGCGATCCCGAGCCGCGCATGAGTTTCTTCTGGAGCCTGCCGACTGCCGATTTCGATGCCTGGCAGGCGCGCGGCATGGACGCGTGGCTGGACGAGGTCGCGCAGCTGTGGCCGCAGGCGCGCGAGCGCCTGGCGCAGGTGTGCGCACCGGCGCAGCTGGCGCGGGCCAGCTATCGCGATGCGGTGCAGCAGCGCTGGTGCCGCGGCCGCCTGGTGCTGGCCGGCGACGCGGCGCATTCGATGAGCCCGCAGCTGGGGCAGGGCGTCAACATGGCGCTGATGGATGCCTGGGCGTTGAGCGAAGCCTTGCGCGAGGCGCCGGACCTGGACGCGGCGCTGGCGCGCTACCAGGCTCAGCGCCGTGCGCACGTGGCGGTCTACCAGTTCTGGAGCCGCTGGCTGACCCCGCTGTTCCAGTCCGAACGCGACCTGGTGGCGCGGGTGCGCGACATCGGCCTGCTGCCGGCCGGACGCATGCCCGGCGGTCGCGGGCACATGCTGCGCGTGCTCAGCGGCACCCAGCACGGCTGGTTCGGCAAGTTGCCGCTTGCGCCCGGATTCCTGCAGGCGCTGGCGGATGCTGCGGCTGCGCCGGTGCAGGAACAACTGCATTAAGCACAGGACGCCGCGGCGCCGGCGCTTCCTTGTGGGAGGGGCTTCAGCCCCGACGCGTTACCGATGACGCGTCGGGGCTGAAGCCCCTCCCGGGCGATCGGTGTATCCAGAAGCGGCGCGTTATTTCATTGCCGCCGGCAACGCCAGCGTCGCGCCCTCGACGCAGGCGACCAGGCGTTCGCCCGCATTCAGGACCGGCGCCACGCCGGCGGTGAAGTGCGAAAACGCCGGCAGCACCGTCATCCCGTCGCGCAGCCAGAACGCCGGCCAGCGCTGGCGCATGCCGGGCAGCTTCGCCAGCGGATGCAGGTGTCCGCACAGCACGTGCAGGTGCGCGTGCGGCGCCGGATCGTGGCGCAGCGCGAACGGGGCGTCTTCCACCTGCTCGCCGAGCAAGGCGATGTCCAATCCGGCAGTGGCCAGCGTGCGGTCATGATTGCCGGCGATCGCGGCCACGCGCAGTTGCGGATGCGCTTCGCGCCAGGCGCGCCAGTCGCGCTGCCAGGCGGCCGCAGGTGCGGCGCCGTGCAGCACGTCGCCGAGGATCCACAGTTCCCGTGCCGCCTGCGCCTGCAGCAGCGCGGCGAGGCGTTGCAGGTCCAGCGCGGTGCCGCCGCTGGGCAGGCCGATGCCGGCGCGGCGGAACACGTCGGCCTTGCCCAGGTGCAGGTCGGCGATCAGCAGCCGCCGGCGCGCCGGCCAGTACAGCGCGCGCGCGCCGAGCAGCGCCATCGGCTCGCCGGCCAGGGTCCAGGCCAGCTCAGCGCGCATGGCGCTGTTCCAGCTGCGCGGCGGCGCGCATCACCCGCGCCTTCCAGTCCTCGGTGCTGAGCTGGCCGCGCAGGCTCTCGGCCCACAGCGGGAACGACAGCGGGGTGAGGCTGCGCGGCGCGTGCAGGGCCAGGTCGCGCCCGGCGCAGTCGTGCAGCGTGGCGGCGAGCCGGGTCAGTTCCATTTCGCCCTGCAGCACTTCGCGCTCGGCCTGCGCCAGCAGCAGGTGCCCGGGATCGAAGCGGCTCAGCACGTCGTACAGCAGGCCGCTGGAGGCTTGCAGCTGGCGCAGGCTGCGCGGCGTGCCGCCGGGCAGGCTCGGCGGCAGCAGGCCGGACACGCGCGCGATCTCGCGGAACTGACGCCGCGCCAGTTCGCCCAGGTTGAGGCTTTCGCGCAGGTCCTCGAACAGCCGCTCGGGGCTGAGCAGTTCGCGCAGCAGGGTTTCGTCGGCGACCACGTCCTGCGCCGGCGACAGCACCAGGCCGTAGTCGTTGGCGGCGAAGCTGAAGGTATTGCGCTGGCGCCGGCCCCAGCGCAGCGCCAGCAGCGCGGCCAGGCCTTCGTGCACCTGGCGCCCGGCGAACGGGTATACGAACACGTGGCGGCCATCGCGGGCGCGCACGCTTTCCACCAGCAGCCGCTGCGGCGACGGCAGCGCCGACAGGGTGCGCTGCAGGCCGAGCAGCGGCGCCAGCGCGCGCAGTTCCTCCTCGCCGCGCGGCTCGGCGAACACCGCTTCCACTTCACGGGCCAGGGCCGAGGACAAGGGCATGCGCCCGCCCATCCATTTCGGCACGCTGCCGTCGCCGCCCTTGGCCAGGCGCACGTAGGCGGTCATGTCTTCCAGCCGCACCAGCTCCAGTAGGCGACCGGCGAACTGGAAGCGGTCGCCGCGGCGCAGGCGACCGACGAACTGCTCTTCCACCGCACCGAGCCGGCCGCCGCGCAGGAAGCGCACCGCGACGCTGCCGTCGCTGGTGATGGTGCCGATCGACAGCCGGTGGCGCAGCGCGATGCGGCGGTCGTGCACGCGGTACGTGCCGTCGTCGTCGAGCACCACCTTGCGATAGTCCGGGTATTGCACCAGCGCGCGCCCACCCTGCACGACGAAGTCCAGCACCGCGGCCCAGGTCGGCGCGTCGAGCGCGGCGAACGCCGCGGTGCCGCGCACCTCGGCGAGCAGCGCATCGGCACGGAAGCCGCCGCCCAGCGCGCAACTCACGCAGTGCTGCGCCAGCACGTCCAGCGACAGCCGCGGAGATGGGCGCGATTCGATGTGGCCATGGGCGATGGCGCGGCGCGCGGCGGCGTACTCGACCAGTTCCAGCGCGTGCGAGGGCACGCACAGCACATGGCCGGCCTCGCCGGGACGGTGCCTGGCGCGGCCGGCGCGCTGCAGCAGCCGCGCCACGCCCTTGGGGCTGCCGATCTGCAGCACTTGGTCGACCGCGGGAAAATCCACGCCCAGGTCCAGGCTCGAGGTCGCCACCACGCAGCGCAGGCTGCCGTCGCGCAGGCCTTGCTCGGCGGCGCGGCGCAGCGCCGGATCCAGCGAGCCGTGGTGCAGGGCCAGGCTCCGCGCGTCCTCCGGCCACACCGAGTCCAGCGCCTGGTGCCACAGTTCGGCCTGCGCGCGGGTATTGGTGAACAGCAGGCTGGTGCGCACCGCGAACAGTTTTTCCAGCACCCGCGGCAACTGCGCCAGGCCGAGGTGCCCGGCCCACGGGAAACGCTCGCCGCTGGCGGGGGCCAGTGTCTCCAGGGTCAGCGTGCGCGGCCTGACCCCGGCCACGATCGGCGCATCGGCCACCTGCGGCAGCAGCACGTCGCGCGCCTCGTCCAGGTTGCCGAGCGTGGCCGACAGCCCCCACGTGCGCAGCGCCGGCGCCCAGGCGCGCAGCCGCGCCAGGCACAACTGCAGCAGCACGCCGCGCTTGTTGCCGAGCAGTTCGTGCCATTCGTCGACGATCACGCAGCGCAGCGCGGCCAACTGCGGCGCGGTGTCCGGATAGGACAGCAGCAGCGCCAGCGATTCGGGCGTGGTCACCAGCACGTCGAGCCTGCCGCTGCGCGCCAGGCGCTTGTCGCGCGCGCTGGCGTCGCCGGTGCGCAGGCCGATCTGCCAGTCCAGATCCAGCGCCTGCGCCGGTTCGCGCAGCGCGCGCAGGGTGTCGGCGGCGAGCGCGCGCAGCGGGGTGATCCACAGCACCTTGAGTGCGCGCTGCGCCTGTCGGCGCGAGCGTGGCGCGGGCATGGCCGTGCTCGCGCCGGGCGCGGCCTTGCCGCGGCGTTGCGCCTTGCGCGCGGCCGCCTGCAGCGCGGCCTGTTCGCGCAGGCCTTCCAGCAGCGGGCCGCCGAACGCGGCCAGGGTCTTGCCACTGCCGGTGGGTGTGTGCAGCAGCCCGGAGCCACCGTCCAGGTAGCGCCGCCACAGCGCGCGCTGGAACGGCAGCGGCTGCCAGCCCTGCGCGGTGAACCACGCGTACAGCGTCGCATCGGCCGGGCGCCTGCGCGCCTGCGGCGCGGTCATCGCGCCAGCGCCTGCAACATGTCCAGCCGGTCGGCCTCGGCGAACGGCTTGTCGTGGCGCCAGCGCAGGATGCGCGGGAAGCGCACCGCGATGCCGGACTTGTGCCGGCTGCTCTTGTTCACCGCCTCGAAGCCGAGTTCGAACACATGGTATGGCGTCACCGCGCGCACCGGGCCGAAGCGTTCGGTGGTGTGCGCACGGATCCAGCGGTCCAGCGCCAGGATCTCGCCGTCGTCCAGGCCCGAATACGCCTTGGCCACCGGCACCAGTTGCGCGCCGTCCCACAGGCCGAAGGTGTAGTCGGTGTACAGCGTGCTGCGGCGGCCGTGGCCGGCCTGCGCGTACAGCAGCACCGCGTCGATGGTCAGCGGTTCGATCTTCCACTTCCACCAGTCGCCACGGCGGCGCCCGGACTGGTATGGCGAGGTGACGCGCTTGAGCATCAGCCCTTCCACGCCACGCGCGCGCGCGTCCTCGCGCAGCGCCGCGGCGGCTTCCCAGTTCGCGGCCTGCACCTGCGGCGACAGCACCAGGCGCGGATCGGCATGCGCCTCCAGCAAGCGCTGCAACCGCGCGCGGCGCTGCGCCAGCGGCTGTTCGCGCAGGTCTGCGCCGTCCAGTTCCAGCAGGTCGTAGGCGAGCATGCGCGCCGGCGTGTCGGCGAGCGTCTTGGCACCGGGCTTGCGCCGCTGGATGCGGGTCTGCAGTGCGGTGAACGGCAGCGGCGCGGCAGCGCCGTCGCGCCAGCCCAGCAGTTCGCCGTCGATCACCGCATCGCGCGGCAGCGCGGCCGCGGCCGCCTCGATCTCCGGGAAGCGGCCGTCCAGGCGTTCCTCGCCGCGCGACCACAGCGCCACTTCGCCGGCGCGGCGGATCAGTTGCAGGCGGATGCCGTCCCATTTCCATTCCAGCTGCCAATCGCCGATCGCGCCCAGCGTGGCGGCTTCGTTCTCCAGCGGCGAGGCCAGGAAGAACGGGTAGGGCTGCTGGCGGTCGCTGGCCAGGATCTCCTGCGACAGCAGGTCGTGCAGTGCGGCCGGGGTCGGCGACCACGCGCCGAGCATGCGCTGGGCGATGCGCGCGATGTCGATGCCCGACATCGCCGCCAGCGCCTGTTGCACCAGCCGCTGTGACACGCCCACGCGCAGCGCGCCGGTCAGCAGCTTGTTGAACAGCAGGCGCTCGTCGAAGGCCAGGCTGCGCCAGCCGGCCAGCACCGCCGCGTGGCGCGCGGCCTCGTCCTGCGCGGCGACCGGCAGCAGGCGGTCCTCGATCCAGTCGCGCAGCGGCGCCGGGTCGGAGGCCGCGGCCGGGTCGTCGAGCAACAGGGTCAGGGTCTCGGCGAGGTCGCCGACGTGGTCGTAGCTGTCGTCCACCAGCCAGCCGGGCAGGCCGCTTTCCTGCGCGATCCACTCGCGCAGTTCGCGGGTGTTGGCGATGCGCCGCAGCTTGCCGCCGCACAGCAGCCAGATCGCCCAGGCTGCGTCGGCCGGCGACGCCTGCTCGAAATACGCGACCAGCGCGGCGCGCTTGTCCAGCGTCGCGGTGCTCTGGTCCAGCTGCCGGTACAGCGCGGCGAAGCGCTTCATTCCTCGGCACCGTAGTCGGTGCGGAACGCTTCGGCGGCCACGCCGCGTTCGTTCAGCGCGTGGATGATCGCGTCGGTGTTGCCGTGGGTGGCGATGACCCGCTGCGCGCCAGTCTCGGCGATGGTGCGCAGCAGGTCCGGCCAGTCGGCATGGTCGGAGACCACGAAGCCGCGGTCGTAGTTGCGCCGGCGGCGGTTGCCGCGCAGCCGCATCCAGCCCGAGGCGAAGCCGAGTTGCGCGTGGCGGAAGCGGCGCAGCCACGGACTGCCGGCGGCCGACGGCGGCGCCAGTACCAGTTGCCCGGCGTAGTCGGCGCGCTTGTCCAGTTCCGCCACCGGCCGCGTCTCCAGCATCGCTACCCCGGCCTCGCGGTACACCGCCACCCCGGCGGCGACCGCGCCATGCAGCAACGCCGGCTGGTCGTCCCAAGGCTGCAATTCGGCCAGCACCCGCTGCGCCTTGCCCAGCGCATAGCAGAACAGCACCGCGGCTTCGCCGCGCGCGGCGCATTCGTGGCGCCAGGCGACGATCTCGCGCGCCACCGCGGCGGTGTCCGGCCAACGGTACACCGGCAGGCCGAAGGTGGCCTCGCTGATGAAGGTATCGCAGCGCACCACTTCGAACGCGGCGCAGGTCGGGTCGGGCTGGCGCTTGTAGTCGCCCGAGGCCACCCACACTTCGCCGTCCACGGCGATGCGCACCTGCGCCGAGCCGAGCACGTGCCCGGCCGGATGCAGCGACACCTGCGCGGCGCCGAGCGCGAAGCGTTCGCCGTAGTCGTAGGCGCGATACGCCTGTTCGCCAAGCCGCCAGCGCAGGATCGGCAGGCTCGCCGCGGCGCAGTGGTATTCGCCCATGCCGACGCGGGCGTGGTCGCCGTGGCCATGGGTGATGACCGCGCGCGGCACCGGGCGCCAGGGATCGATATGGAAGTCGCCGGCCGGGCAGTACAGCCCTTCGGGGCGCAGCACGACCAAGTCCTGGGAAGCGGGTGTCGGCATGGCCGCCACTGTGTCCAAGGCGGTGTGCAGGAGATGAGAATCCGCCGGGACGCACGCGGATCGGCCACAATGCGGCACGCGCTTCTGGGAGGCAGATGCATGCAACGGGACCTGCCCGCATTCGCCACGCATGTGGTCGACAACCAGCCGCCGCCGTTCGAGCCGCGCGACCTGTGGGCCGACGATGCGGTGCTGCGCGCGGCGGTCGCGCGCGAGGGCGGTGACGCGTTCGCCGCGCGACTGGCGCAATACGGCGCGCTCGCCGGCGACACGCTGTACCGGCTCGGCTTCGACGCCAACCGCGACCGGCCGCGGTTGCGCACGCACGACCGCTATGGGCACCGCATCGATACGGTCGAATTCCATCCGGCTTACCACCAGTTGCTGGCGGCGGCCAAGCGCCACGGCGTGGCCGGCCTGTCCTGGCACACGCCGCAGCCGGGCGCGCATGTGGCCCGAGCGGCGTTGAGTTATCTGCACCACCAGGCCGAGGCCGGTACCAGCTGTCCGCTGACCATGACCCACGCCGCGGTCGCGGTGTTGCGCCAGGAAGCGGCGCTGCGCGACTGGGCGGACAAGGCCGCCGCGCCGCACTACGACCCGCGCGACGTGCCGATCGTCGACAAGGCCGGCATTACCCTGGGCATGGGCATGACCGAGAAGCAGGGCGGCTCGGACGTGCGCAGCAATGCCACCGTCGCCACGCCGCTGGGCCGCGATGGTGCATACGCGTTGGTGGGGCACAAGTGGTTCTTCTCCGCGCCGATGTCCGACGGCTTCCTGGTGCTGGCGCAGGCGCCGGGCGGACTGAGCTGCTTCCTGCTGCCGCGGCGCCTGCCCGACGGCCAACTCAACGCACTGCGCCTGATGCGGCTGAAGGACAAGCTCGGCGACTGGTCGAACGCGTCCGGTGAGGTGGAATTCGCCGGTGCCTGGGCGCAACGCATCGGCGAAGAGGGGCGCGGCATGGCGCGCATCATCGGCATGGTGATGCTGACCCGGCTGGACTGCATGCTCGCCGCCGCCGCGCAGATGCGCATGGCGCTGGCGCAGGCGCTGCATCATGCGCGGCACCGCCTCGTGTTCGGCAAGCGCCTGGTGGAGCAGCCGTTGATGCGCAACGTGCTCGCCGACTTGGCGATCGAGTCCGAGGCCGCCACCGCGTTCGCCTTGCGTGTGGCGCGCGCGATGGATGCGGCCGAGCGCGATCCGGTCCAAGCCGCGTTCGCGCGCATCGCTACCGCGCTGGGCAAGTATTGGCTGTGCAAGCGCGCGCCGGCCTTCGTCAACGAAGCGCAGGAATGCCTCGGCGGTGCCGGCTATGTCGAGGAATCGATCCTGCCGCGGCTGTACCGGCAGGCGCCGTTGAATTCGATCTGGGAAGGCAGCGGCAACATCCAGTGCCTGGACGTGCTGCGTGCGCTGGCGCGCGAGCCGGGCAGCGCGGCGGCGCTGCTGGGCGAATTGGAAACCGCGGCCGGCGCGAGCGCGGACTACGATGCCGCGCTGGATGCGCTGCGCGTGCCGCTGGCCGGCGACGGCGGCCTGGACGAGTACGCCGCGCGGCGCCTCGCCGAGCGCCTCGCGCTGGCGCTGCAGGCCGCGTTGCTGCTGCGCAGCGCCAGCCCGGCCGCGGCCGCATTCGTGCGCAGCCGCCTGGCCGGTGCGCACGGGCTGGCGTTCGGTACGCTGGAGGCGGATGTGCCGGTCGAGGAACTGCTGGCGCGTGCATTGCCGTAAGCGTGCGGCATGGCTGCGCGCCGTACCCTCACCCCAACCCCTCTCCCGGTGGGAGAGGGCTAGGCTGTTCGAGTCCCGAGTCCGCGCCTCAATGCCGCGTGCCGCGCCTGCCGCCGGCCTTGGCCTGGGTCGCCTCCACCGACAGGGTAAAGCTGCGCTCCTCGCCGTCCAGCATTGCGCCGACGCCGACCAGTTGCCGCTTGATCTCCTCGCCACGGCCGTTGCGGATCGTCACCAGCACGCTGTACTCCCATGCGGTGCCGTCGGCGGGAGGCTGGATGGTGCCGTGCACGCGCAGCGGCACCATCGCGTTCGGCGCCGATTGCTGCAGCGCCGCCGAGTCGAAGCGCAGATGGTGCTTGCAGGCCGGGCAGACGCTGGCGCTTTCCAGGATCGTCGCCTTGCAGTGCGGACAGGTCCGGGTCGCCCCCGGTGTACCGGGACGCGGCGTGCTCATGCGCCGGCGTCTGGCTCCGCCGGCTTGCCGCCCTTGCGGGCCTTGTCGTCGTCCCAGCCGAAGTCGGCCTGGCCGCGCATCCGCGCGCCCGCGGCCACGGTCAGCGTACCGGCCTTGACGTCGCCGATCAGCACGCCGGACGCCAGCAGCTCCACCCGCGACGCCGATTCGATGTTGCCTTCCAGCTCGCCGGCGATGATCACCTTGTCGGCGCGCACGCCGCCGCTGAGCTTGGCCCCGGTCTCGATGGTCAGGTCGCCCTGTACATTGACGTCGCCCTTGAACTTGCCGGCGATGCGGATGTGGCCGGCACCTTCGATCTTGCCCTCGATGGTGATGTCGGCGGCGATCAGCGACTCTTTCGCCGCCGCCGGCACGGCGCGCACGGGGGCGGGAGGAGCGGCCGCGGCGACGGGCCCGCCGGCCACGGCATCGGCGGCCGGGCGCGGTTCGGGCACGGCTGTGCCGGCGGGCGCGGCGGACGGCGGCAGGCCGTCCTTGCGCGGGGTACCCTGATCTTTCCAGATGGACATGCGCGGACCTCTCCAGTCGGGGGAATGCGGACTATCGCCGCTCTACTGCATATATTTTGTGATATTAGTCTCTAATTTGGCCTGGCGCGTGGGATGCGCACCGATTCAGCCCATACCGTCCAGCGCCGGGTCGAACTGCTGCACCCGGTTGCGGCCGCTGCGCTTGGCCCGGTACAGCGCCGCATCGGCCTTGCGCAGCAGGGTGGTGGCGACCACTCCGTCGCGCGAGTAGCTGGCCAGCCCGATCGAGACCGTCGCCCCGGGCAGCGCCTTGCCGTCCAGCGTGGCGCTCATCTGCTGCGCGGCGCCGCGCAACTGTTCGGCGATCTCCAGCGCCATCTCCGGAGCGGTCTCCGGCAGGATCACGGTGAACTCCTCGCCACCGTAGCGGCAGGCGATGTCCTCGCCGCGCAGCCGCGACGCCAGCATCTGCCCGACCGCGGCGAGCAGGTTGTCGCCGCCGCTGTGGCCGTGCAGATCATTGAACCGCTTGAAATGGTCCACGTCCAGCATCAGCAGCGACAGCGGCATCGAGCGCCGTGCGCAGCGCGCCAGTTCGTGGTTGAGCGATTCTTCGAGATAGCGCCGGTTGTACAGCCCGGTGAGCGGATCGCGGATCGATTGCAGGCGCAGCGATTCACGCAGGCGCAGGTTGCTCAGCGCCAGCGACAGCTGCTCGGCCGCGGCTTCGGCGATGGCGATGCGCGGCAACGGCCCGGGTCCGGGACCGGTCAGGAACACGAAGCCCAACTGGGTGCCCTGCGCCGACAGCGGGATGCACGCGGCGGCGGCGGCCGTGTGCGGGTCGACGACGATATGCGGGCAGGCCGGATCGCGGCGCAGGTCGTGAACCGAATGCGTCTTGTCGCGCCGCAGCGCCCAGCAGTCCCCGGGCGCCACCGTCGCTTCGCTGCGCACCGCGGCCTGGCCCCAGCTCACGATCGCTTCGGCGCGGTCCCTGGACGCGCGCAGCAGGTAGACGTGGCCGCCGGCGACGGGCATCAGCGCTGCGAGCATGCGCGCGGTCACCGCCAGCGCCTCCTCCGGATCCTTGCAACTCTGCAGCAGGCCGGCGTAGCGGGTGAGCGCGTTGAGGTCGGCGGTGCTGCGCTCCAGTTCGACGATGCTGACGCCGAGCCGCTCGTTGGCCACCGACGCGGCCTGTTCGGCCACCTCTCGATTGTGCAACTCGCGGAACAACAGCGCGTAGACCACGCCGACGCTGCCCAGTCCGAACGGGATGCCGGCCAGCGCCAGCAAGCGCAGCAGATCGGCGCTGCGGCGGTTGGACAGGTCGCGGCTCACCAGCAGACCCTTCTCCACGTCGATCATCTGCTGCACATGCTCGCGCACCGAACTGGAACTCTGGAACACCGCCGGCGACATCGCTTTGCGCAGCTGCTCCAGGCCGTCGCGTTGGTAGATCTCGAGCAGTCGGTGCAACTGCGTCAGGCGCGCGTCGACCAGCTTCTGCAGGCTGGCGAGATTGCCCAACTGCACCGGATTGTCGGAGACCAGCGCCCGCAGACGCTCGAACTGCCCCGGCAGGCGCTCGACGCCATCGCGGTAATTGCTCAGGTAGGCGAGGTTGCCGCTGAGTTCATAGCCGCGCGCGGAAGATTCCGCGACCAACACGCTGGCCTGGATTTCGTCGATGCGGTTGATCACATGGTGGGTATGCGACACCAGCGCCGCGTCCGCGATCGAGCGCTGGGCCACGGCGAACACGGCGATGCCGATCAGGACGAAGACCAGCGCGGAAAAGACCAGGCAAAGGCGCGTCTTGCGGCGCAGGCTTGCGGAATTGGGCATCGACTCAGTGTAGCGGCTGCGATGCGCCTGCCTGGCGGCGAATGCCGGCATTGGTGACGACGATTACGTTCTGCCGATGGGGCGCGTCGTCGGCGGACCGGCCCAGGAATGCGCCCGCGCCGTGCGGCACGGACGCCCGGTTGCGCTCAGCGCTTCTCTATGTCGCCATTGTGCGGATCCTGGTCGGCGTTCTCGCGGGCCTTGTCGGCGAGCTTCTGCGCCGCGCTGGCGGTGGCCTCGCTGGCGTCGGCAGCCGCTTCCTTGGCCGCAGCCGAGGCATCCCGCACGGCATCGGAGTTGGCGGCACGGTGCGCGGCGTCGCGGGCGTCTGCGGCGATTTCGCGGCCGGTCTGCGCGGCCCGGGCCGCGGCTTCCCTGGCCGCTTCGCCGGTCTGCTCGGCGGCGATCTTGGCATCGCGCTGCGCCTGCTGTGCTTCCGGACCCTGGCAAGCCGCCAGCGCCAGAGCGCTCAGCAGGGCCACGAGCTGAGTCTTGTTCATGCGGATTCTCCGTCGACGATGGTGTCATGGCGCAGCCTAGGCGGCCACACATGCAATCGGTGTCAACGCACGCGGCCGATGCGGGCCGGCGTTCAGGAACACCAACGCCTTGCCAAGCCGGCTGCCGCCGCTGCTCCCCAGGTGCCGTGCGCGCCGCCGCACAGCGGAGCAGGGCCGGAGGGGGTGATGGCGGCATGCGTCCCGGCGCGGCGCCGCCACCGGTTTGCATGCGCGTTGGCGAGGATGCGCAATGGCACCGCTCGGCATGCCGCTGGTCTGCCAGCCTCTGCCGCCGCCACTGGCGCAACGGCCGGGCATGCTGCGCTCGCGTGCGCCTGCGGATCGCAGGCGAAGAAAAAGCCGCTGGCGAACCAGCGGCTTCTTCAGACGGGCCTGAAGCGAGAAGTGATTACTTCTTGGCTTCTTCGGCGGCATCCTTGGCCTGAGCGGCGGTGTTCTCCGCAGCCTTGGCGGTGTCGGCAGCCTTGTCGGCAGCGGCGTCGGTCGGGGCAGCGGCAGCGGCCTGCGAAGCGTCGGCAGCGGTGTTGGCGGCGGTCGCGGCGGTGTCGGCAGCAGCCTGGGCGGAATCGGCGTTGCCGGCACCGGCGGCCGAAGCCTGGTCGGCAGCAGCCTGCGCGTCGGTGGCAGCTTCGTTAGCGGAAGCAGCGGCGTCCTGCGCCTGCTCCTGCTTCGAGCACGCGGCCAGGGCCAGGCCCAGGGCCATTGCGATCAGCAGCTTGTTGATGCTCATGATGTGTCTATCCTCGTCGTTTAGTTAGGCAACGCGCTATTGCGCGCCCCGACCATGATGACGAGCCAACGTCGGCTGTCAAGCGCACGCGCATTCATTTTCGTGTTCCATGGGTGAATCGCAATCAAATCAGCTCGATGGCGATCGCCGTCGCCTCGCCGCCGCCGATGCACAGGGTCGCGATTCCGCGTCCGCCGCCGCGTGTGCGCAACGCGTTTAGCAATGTCACCAGCAGCCGCGCGCCCGAGGCGCCGATGGGATGGCCGAGCGCGCAGGCGCCGCCGTTGACGTTGACCTTGGCAGGATCCAGGCCCAATTCCTTGATCGGCACCATCGGCACCACCGCGAACGCCTCGTTGATCTCGAACAGGTCGATCTGGTCCAGGCGCCAGCCGATCTGGTCGAGCAGCTTCTTGATCGCGCCGACCGGGGCCGTGGTGAACCATTCCGGCGCCTGCGAGAAGGTCGCATGGCCGACGATCCGGGCCAGCGGCGCGATGCCGCGGCGGGCCGCGTCCTCGGCACTGAGCAGCACCGTGGCCGCAGCGCCGTCGGAGATGCTGGAGGAACTGGCGGCGGTGACCGTGCCGTCCTGCTTGAACGCCGGCTTCAGCGTGGGGATCTTGGCGATATCGGACTTGGCCGGTTGCTCGTCGCTGGCGTACACTGCCTGGCCCTTGCGCGTGGCCACGCGCACCGGGACGATCTCCGCATCGAACGCGCCGCTGCGCTGCGCGGCCTGTGCACGGGTCACCGACTCGATCGCATATGCGTCCTGATCCTGGCGGCTGAAGCCGAATTTCTCCGCGGTGGCCTCGCCGAACACGCCCATGGCTTGGCCATCGTCGGGATTGGTCAGGCCGTCCCAGGCCATGTGGTCGACCGCCTGGAAGCTGCCGTAGCGGTTGCCGGTGCGCGAGTTCGGGAGCAGGTGCGGCGCGTTGCTCATCGATTCCATGCCGCCGGCGACGACGATGCTGGCCGAGCCGGCCTTGATCAGGTCGTGGCCGAGCATGATCGCCTTCATGCCCGAACCGCAGACCTTGTTGATGGTGGTGGCGCCGGTCGCATCCGGCACGCCGGCGGCGCGTGCGGCCTGGCGCGCAGGCGCCTGGCCGAGGTTGGCCGGCAGCACGCAGCCCATGATCACCTCCGACACGTCGGCGCCGGCGATGCCGGACTGTTCCAGCGCGGCGCGGATGGCGGCGGCGCCGAGTTCGGGCGTGGGCACGCCGTTGAACTGGCCCAGGAACGCGCCGATGGCGGTGCGCTTGGCCGCGGCGATGACGATCTCGGTCATGGCATACCCTTACGAAAGATTGGCAGCGATTATCTGCCTCGGAACGGCTTCTGCCAATCGCGCCCGACGGCTGGATGCTGGGCCAGGACCTGCGCCTGGGCGAGCACGCGGTGGCCGGGTTCGCCTTCGGCGAGACCCACGCCGACGGCGGGCCCGACGGCGGCCTGGACCGCAGCCAGGATCGCCAGGTGCAAGGCCACGCCTATGTCGGCGCGCTTGCCGGCAGCGCCTACCCGCTGGCGCAATTGGGAACCGGCCGCTACCAGCGCCAGCTCGACCGCAGCCTGCTGCTCGGCGATATCATCGTCGTCGCCTCCAGCCGTTACGACGGACGCTTCCTGGCCAGTGGCTGACGCCGTATGCGGGCGCCGACCACAGCCGCATCGACAGCGACGGATTCCGCGAGCGGGGCGGCGACGGTTTCGGTCTCATGGCCGCGGCCGCGGCCGCCTCGCGCTGCCAGGCGCTGGCAGGCCTGCGCGCCGGTTACGGCTGGCCCGGCTGGGCCCTGCGCGGCGATGCCGAATGGCAGCAGACCCTGGTCGCGCAGGGGCTGGACCGGCAGGCCAGCTTCGTCGGCGTGGATGCCTGGGCGCCGCTGGTCGACCTGCAGCCGGCGCGGTCGGGCGGACTGTTCGGCGTCGGCATCGACAGGCACTGCAGAGCCGGCGCGCTGGGCGTCGGCTACGACCGGCGCTTCGGCCCGCGCGGCGGCGACCACGCGGTATCGCTGCGCTACCGTCCGGGGTTCTGAGCCGGGCGGCGCAAGCGCAGGGATCGTCCAGCCTGGCGAAGCTGCGCCAGATCCTGTAGGCGGGGCTTCAGCGCCGACGGGTGTTCGGCGCTCGCCGGACGTGTCGGGGCTGCCGGTCGCGGCTGCAGCGGCTCGTGCAGGCGCACGCGTGCGCCGTGACCTCCGGAGCCCAGGCATGACCCGACGTTCCGGCAGCGCTGATCTGTCCTTGCGCGGCGGCCGTGTGCCGCACTGGCTGGGCGAGCGCATGACCCGGCTCGGTGCGTGATGTGCCAGGCCATCGTGTACGGCGATGGCCGCGACGCGCTGCTGCGACGCCTGGCGCATCCGTTCTGGTTCCAGTCGCTGGGCGTGGCGATGGGCATGGATTGGCGCTCCTCGGGCGCCATCACCAGCGTGCTGGGCGCGCTGACATGCGGGTTGACGCCGTTGTCCGGCGAACTGGGCATCCACGTGTGCGGCGGCCGGGCACGCTGAGCCGGGCGTCGCCGGTCGCAGCGCAAACAGGCCCGCGTGCGTGGAAGGCTGTGGCGCGGGCCATAGCGCGTCGGCGCGTCGAAGGCGGCCGGCTGCGGTCTTTAGGAGGGGGTCGGCGTTGCCGGTACCATGTTCGCGTTCGATGCCATGCATCTGGCCCACGTCCGCGCCAACGCGCATTCCAGAGGAATGTCCATGTGGTCTGCCATCAGTAACTTCGGCGACGCGGCGCTGACCCTGCCGTTGGCCGCGACCTGTTGCCTGTGGCTGGCGATCGGCGGGTCCGGGTGGCGGGCCGCGTGGACATGGCTGGGGCTGTTGGCCGCGGCCGCGTTGCTGGTCGGTGCGACCAAGATCCTCTATGCGGGCTGCGGCGTGGAATGGCGCGCCATCGATTTCCGGGTCATCAGCGGCCACACCATGCTCGCCGCGGGCGTGTGGCCGATGGCCTGCATGCTGGGCACGGACGGCAGCGGCAGGCCGCTGGCATCGCGGCTGGCGCTGGCATGCGGCTTCGTGCTCGCCACCGCGATCACCACCGCGCGCGCGTTCGACCGGGCACATAGCGTGTCCGAGGTGATCGTCGGCCTGGCGGTCGGTGCGCTGGTCACCGTGTGTTTCCTGCGTTGGCGCGGCGTGCCGAGCGTGGTGCCGGGGCGCCGCCCGTACGCGCTCGCTTCACTGCTGTTGGTGAGCGTGGCCATGTACGGGCAGCACGCGCCGATCCAGAGGGCGATCCAGAAGTATTCGCCGTACCTGTGCCGCGGCGCCGCGTCCACATCGGCTTCGCTCGTCCTATGCCCGATCTTTACCGGCGCGCTGCTGCACCCGTGGCGTTGGCCGCCGTGGCCGCTTGCAGGAGCACGTCATGCCAGAGCAATCCAGTAGCAGGCGCGCCGCGCGCGCCAAGCGCGAGGGCAAGGCCGGCAGCACGCAGGCCGGCGCATTCGTCCGCGAAGAGATCGAACGCGTCCGCGCAGGCAAGACCCAGGTGAAGTCGGCCAAGCAGGCGATCGCGATCGGCTTGTCCAAGGCGCGCCGCGCCGGGGTCAAGACCGGTGCGTCCAGGACCGCCTCCACCTCCACCCGGAACAAGGCGGCGCAGGAAGAAGCGCAGGGCGCGACGGCCGCCAAGCCGTCGCCGACCCGTTCGCGCGGTGCCAAGCAGGCGCTGAAGACCGCCAGCAAGGGCGCCACCGCCACCGTTGGCAAGCAGGCCTTGTCCAGGCAGGCCAGGCAGGCGGCGGGCAAGCGGTCCGCGGCCTGCCGCTCGGCCGCGGCGAAAAAGGCCGCGCAGACCAGGCGCGGTGCCGTGCGCAAGGCTGCGGCCAGGAATGCGGCCAGCAGCCCCGGTGGTGGTGCGGCGAAGACGGCCGCGCGGCGCTCGCCGGTCGGGAAACCGGCAGCCAGGAGGACCGCGGCGCAGCGGGCGGCCGCGGACAAGGGCACGGCCAGGCAGGCGACCGGCGTCGAGCGCGCACGCGGGAAGGCCGAGGACTGAAGGCGGGGAGACGGTGGAGGCCGGCGACCGATGCGCTGGCGGCCGGCCGGCGCCGCGGGTCGGCGCGGTCGCGGGCTCAAAGTTCGGTGTACTTGGTGATGCGGCCCTTGGCGCGCTCCACCGGATATCTGGCCGCGTTGACCTGCAGCTTGCGCTGCGCCGCGTCGATCGGATCGATGCCCAGCTTGTCGCACAGCTGTACCAGATACAGCAGCACGTCGGCGATCTCGCTGCCGACCTGGGCCTTCTTGTCGTCGGCGAGCCGCCGGCTCTGCGCGTCGTCCAGCCACTGGAAATGCTCCAGCAGTTCCGCGGCCTCGACCGCCAGCGCAGCGGCCAGGTTGCGCGGGCTGTGGAACTGGCCCCAGTCGCGCGCCTCGGCAAAGGCGCGCTGGGCGGTCTGCAGGTCGTGGAGGCTGTCGGGCATGGGCGGCGGACTCGCGGGCGGGAAGCCGCATGGTAATGCAGCGCCGGTGCGGCTTCAGCGGGCGAGGGCGCGAGGGGCCGCGTCGCCGTGGTCGCGGATGCGCGCTGGATGCGGCGGCCAGCGGCCGCTACAAGGTCGCCTCCTACGCGCTGGCCACCGATCTCTACGCGTGGCGCGGCACGTGGGACGCGGCGGCTGGACCTGGCACACCGGCCTTGGCCGGCTGGATGCACCGGTTGCTGGTCGAATCGCTGCTGGGCCTGCAGCGCGAGGGCGACAGCCTGCCGTTGCGCCCGTGCCGGCCGGCTGGGCGCACTGCCAAGTGCAGGACCGCCACGGCGCCAGCACGTACCCCATCGGAACTGGTGCAGGACGCCGCCGAGCAGGCGGATGTCCAGGCCAGCGGCCTGTGCGTGGACGGCCTGCGGCGGCAGGACCGGCGCATCGCGCTCGCCGAGGATGGGCAGGTACATCGCGTGCAATGGCGACAGCCGCGCGCGCCGGCATGAACACGCACGCGCGGATCCAGGCGGCGCTGGCGCACCTGGCCGCGATGCTGCCGGAATGGACCGCGGATCTGCGTCACCCCGCTGAGTTCCTGCCGCAGTCCGAGGCGTTCGCGCTGGCGGCGATGCTCGCCAGCGACGCGATCGACGCGCGCCTGCTGCCTCCCCGAGCGCCGCGCCGAACGGTTCTGCGCCGCGCCGCCACGCTGGGCTCACCGCATGGTCACCCTGGTTGCACGGCGCTTGCGGTCACACTGCGCCATACGCCGCTCGCCAAAGGACCCGCCCCGATGCAAGCACTCACCTATCACGGCACCAAAGACGTGCGCGTGGAAACCGTTCCCGATCCGGTGCTGATCGAGGCCGACGACATCGTGCTGCGGGTCACCGCCACTGCGATCTGCGGTTCCGACCTGCACCTGTACCGCGGCAAGATTCCCGACCTGCACAGTGGCGATGTGCTGGGCCACGAGTTCATGGGCGTGGTCGAGGACGTCGGCCCAGACGTGCAGCGGGTGAAGAAGGGCGATCGCGTGGTGATCCCGTTCGTGATCGCCTGCGGCGAGTGCTTCCACTGCCGCCTGACCGAATACGCCGCCTGCGAGACCTCCAACACCGGCAAGGGCGCGGCGCTGAACCAGAAGGGCATCCGCCCGCCGGCCGCGCTGTTCGGCTACAGCCACCTGTACGGCGGCGTGGCCGGCGGCCAGGCCGAGTACGTGCGCGTGCCCAAGGCCAACGTCGGCCCGCTGGTGGTGCCGGACGTGCTGCACGACGAACAGGTGCTGTTCCTGTCCGACATCCTGCCCACCGGCTACCAGGCCGCGCTCAATGCCGGCGTGCGCCAGGGCAGCACGGTGGCGATTTTCGGCGCAGGCCCGGTGGGGCTGATGACCGCCGCGTGCTGCCGCATGCTCGGCGCCGAGCGCATTTTCATGGTCGACCGCTATCCGTACCGGCTACAGTTCGCGCAGAAGACCTATGGCGTGCTCCCGCTCAATTTCGAGGAGATCGACGATCCGGCCGACATCATCGTCGGCCAGACCGACGGCCGCGGCGTGGATGCGAGCATCGACGCGGTCGGCTTCGAGGCCAAGGGCAGCACGGTGGAGACGGTGATGGCCACGCTGAAGCTGGAAGGCAGCAGCGGCACCGCGCTGCGCCAGTGCATCGCGGCCACGCGCCGCGGCGGCACCATCAGCGTGCCCGGCGTGTATGCCGGCTTCATCCATGGCTTCCTGTTCGGCGATGCCTTCGACAAGGGGCTGAGCTTCAAGATGGGCCAGACCCACGTGCAGCGCTTCATGCCGGAGTTGCTGGAGCATATCGGTGCAGGCCGGCTGGCGCCGGGCGAGATCATCTCCCATCACATGCCGCTGGCGCAGGCCGCCGATGGCTATGCCGTCTTCGACAAGAAGGAGCAGGACTGCCGCAAGGTGGTCCTGACCCCGTGACCGGCGCCGGTATGGCGCGCGCCGCCGGCGCTGTCGCCGCCTCTTCCGAGGGACTTCCTTGATCGACCTGCTTGCTCCTGCCGGACAGGGTGGCGCCTGCGCGCTGCGCGGCGCCGCCCTGGAGGGGCTCGCGCGCCATCCGCAACTGCCGCTGCCCGGCCATGGCGATACCCTGGAGCGCTGGCGGATCCTGGCCGGGATCGCCGCCACCGACGTGTGCCTGGCCAAGGTGCTGGAAGCGCACTACGACGCGCAGGCGATCCTGGCCGAACTCGGCGCGCCGCCGGCGTCGCCCGCACAGCTGTTCGCGGTCTGGGCGGCCGAAGCGCCGGACGCGCGCCTGGCCTACCGCGGCGACACGGCGCAGCGCGGTCAGGTGCACGGCCGCAAGGCCTGGTGTTCGGGCGCCGGCATCGTCGACGCGGCGCTGCTCACCGCGCACGACCAGGATCGCCAGCAACTGGTGCAGGTGCAGTTGCGCCAGCCGGGCATCGCGATCGACGCGCAGGCGTGGGCGGCGGTCGGCATGGCGCGCGTGGTCAGCGGGCCGGTGACGTTCGCCGCCGTGCCTGCGACCGCGCTCGGGGCGCGCCGGGCCGGTACCTGTCGCGTCCGGGCTTCTGGCACGGCGGCGCCGGGATCGCCGCCTGCTGGTTCGGCGCGGCGACGGCGGTGGCCGAGCGCCTGCGCGCGCACCCCAAGCTGCCGCGCGACGCGCATGCCGCCATGCACCTGGGCGCGATCGACCAGCAGCTCGGCGCCGCGCGCGCGCTGCTGCGCGAACTGGCCGCGGCCATCGACGCTGCGCCCGCCCAGGATCACCGGCACGCGGTGATCCGGCTGCGTTCGTTCGTGGAGCGCGCCGCGACCGACGTGCTCGATCGGGTCGGCCGCGCGCTGGGGCCGGCGCCGCTGTGCAGCGATCGCGCGCACGCGCTGCGCTGCGCCGATCTTGCCGTGTTCGTGCGCCAGAGCCATGCCGAACACGATTGGGCGGCCCTGGGCCAGGCGCTGGGCGAGCAGGTGCAGCCATGGCGCCTGTGACCGCGCCGCCGATCCACGGCGACGGCACGCCCGAGTCGGCATGGCAGCGCTCGCCATGGCTGGCGGCGTTGCCGCAGCGCCGGGTCGAGGATCTGATCGCCGGTGCACGGCGGTTGCTGGTTGTGTCGCCGCATCCGGACGACGAGGCGCTGGGCTGCGGCGGTGCGGTCGCCTGCGCGCGGCGGCTGCGCGTGCCGGTGCGCCTGATCGCGGTGACCGACGGCGAAGCCTGCTATCCGGACGATCCGTACTGGACGCCGCAGCGCCTGCGCGCCGTGCGCCGCGCCGAACTGGTCGCCGCGGCGCGCTGCCTGGGCCTGGACGCCGCTGCGATCTGCCACCTGCGCGTCCCCGACGGCCAGGTCGGCCAGCGCGAGTTCGTGCTCGCCGAGCGCATCCATGCGCAGCTCCACGCCGGCGACCTGGCGCTGACCACCTGGTGCGGCGACGGCCACCCGGATCACGAGGCCACCGCGCGCGCGGTGCGCCGCGCCGTCGCCGCCAGCGACGCGCGCATGGCCGAGTTCCCGGTATGGGCCTGGCATTGGCTGGATGCCGATGCCCGACAGCCGGCCCTGCACGGCGCGGTCCGCTACACCCTGGACGCCGCCGACTGGCAGGCCAAGCAACAGGCGCTGCGCTGCTTCGCCTCGCAACGGGGCACGGCACCACCGCCGGTGCCGGCGCCGATCCTGCCGCCGCAGGTGCTGCAACGCTTCGCCCGCCGTTTCGAGGTCTTCCTGGCATGAATCCGGTCCAGCAGTATTTCGCCGACATCTACCGCGGTGACGATCCGTTCGGCTACCGCGAACGCTGGTACGAGGCGCGCAAGCGCGAGTTGTTGCTGGCTTGCCTGCCGCGCGCGCGCTTCGAGCGCGCCTGGGAACTGGGCTGTTCCAACGGCGAGCTGACCGCGGCGCTGGCGCCGCGCTGCGCCACGCTGCTGGGCACCGACCTGTCCGCGCGTGCGGTGGCCCTGGCCGCGCGGCGCAATGCCGGCAACGCGCACGTGCGCGTACAGCAGGCAGAGCATCCGCGCAGTTGGCCCCAGGGCCGCTTCGACCTGATCGTGTTCAGCGAGGTCGGCTACTACCTGCCGTTGCCGCTGCTGCAGGAATGCGCGCAGCGCCTGCGCGATTCGCTGACTGCGCAAGGTGTGCTCGTCGCATGCCACTGGTTGCATCCGTTCGCCCAGGCGCGCATGGGCGGGCGCGCGGTGCACGCTTGCCTGGCGCAGCGCCTGCAGCGACCGCGGCTGCTGCGCTACGAGGACGACGACGTGCTGCTCGAAGCCTGGGCCACGACCGCGTATTCGGTCGCTGCCGCGGAGCAGCTGCGGTGATCGCGGTCCTGGTTCCGGCGCACGACGAGGAAGCCCTGATCGGCGCCTGCCTGCGCTCGCTGGCGCTGGCGGCGCAATGCACCGGCCTGCGCGGCGAGGTGGTGCAGGTGTTCGTCGCACTGGACCGGTGCAGCGACGGCACCGCCGCGATCGTCGCCGCCCACGGGGCGCAGGCGATCGCGCTGCACGCCGGCAACGTCGGCAGCGCGCGCGCGGCGGCGGCGCAGGCCGCGCTGGATGCCGGTGCGCGCTGGCTGGCCTGCACCGACGCCGATTCGGTGGTGCCGGCGAACTGGCTGTCGGCGCAACTGGACTGCGCCAGCGACGCGTTCTGCGGCATCGTCGCTGTGACCGATTGGGACGACTACGACACGGCGATGCGCGACGCCTACCATGCCGGCGCATGCCGCAGCGACGACCACCCGCACGTGCACGGCGCCAATCTGGGCGTCAGCGCCGCGCTGTACCGGCGCTGCGGCGGGTTCCTGCCGCTGGCCGCGCACGAGGACGTGGCGCTGGTGGAGGCGCTGGTGCGCGTGCATGCGCGCATCGCGCGCCGCGCGCAGCCGGTGGTGGTCACCAGCGCCCGCCGCGTGGCGCGCGCGCGCGGCGGCTTCAGCGATTACCTGAAGCAGATGGAACGCAGCCTGGCCGTGTCGCTGTTGCCGGCGCCGGGCGACGCGCTGGCCTGAGCTGTCCGGCGGCTTTGCACCATCGCGCGGTCCGCGCGCGGCAGCGCGGCCGCTGGCCGGACCCAGCGCGGCCGCCGTGCTGTGCGCGGCCACCGTTCGCCGCCGCGCCGCCGCGGCCGGTGCCTTCGCGGACGGCAGCTGCCGGGCGACGGCAAGCGCGGCCATGTCCGTCTCATGACGCCCCTGCGCACACGCGACCCGCGGCCAGGGCACTGCGCATTCAGCCGTGCGCGTGGAACCGGCGTCGCCGCGGTCGCGCCTCGGGATAAGTTTTGTCGCGCAGTGCTGCAGGACAGCAACGGGTGCGGACGCAGCTCGGCGCCTGTCAACGGGCTGCCAGCACATTCTATTTTGTTTCAATCACTTGGCTCGCAGCGTCGGTCGCGGCGTGGGCGCCGATGTTGTCCACAAGAGGTGTGGATGACATCTGCATAAGGGTGTGGATAAGCCTGTCGCAGCCGCGTGCCACAAGACTGTCAAGAGGGATGGCGAAAAATTAGGCAGGGCGATGCCGCTGCCCGCGCGCGCCGCCGCCGTCGGGGCCGCGGCGCCCACCTGCGTCGGCCGCGGACCGGGCACTTCGCCTGGCGCCGCGGCCATCCCGCGGGGCCACGGCGCTCGGCTGCCGGCGCAGTCCGGGGACCGCTACCGCCGCAAACGAAAACCGCGCCATGCGCGAACCATGCGCGGACATGGCGCGCTCGGGTCGCGCATGCCGCCGGCGCGGCGCAGATCAGGCGAGCAGGCGCAGCTTCGGCTCGCGGTCCCATTGGCGGGTCTTGGCCGCCTCGACGAAGCCCTTGCTGTTGCCGGCGTCGAGCACCCCGGCGTCCTTGGCCACGTTGCCGGCCTTCAGCAGCGGCTGCGCGCCGGCGTCGGCGGCGATCGCCTTCAGGTGCGCGAACGCGTTGCTGACGAAGTCCACTGCTGCCGACTCCTTGCTCAACTGCTTGCCGGCCTCGGCCGAGAGGATCACGCCGATCGCGTCGAAGATGAAGGACGGGGTGCCGGCCAGTTGGCCGTCGGCCGGCAGCTTCTTGCCGTCGCTGAGCGTGGCGCCGCCTAGCTTGGGCGCGACGATCTTCACCGTGGCGCCGGCGGCCTCGGCGGCCTTGCGCAGCGCCTTGATCGCGGCCGCGTCGGAGCCGTCGTGGATCAGGATGCCGACCGTGCGGCCCTTGAGCGTGTCCTTCATCTTGCCGATGATCTGCAGCGCCGGCGACGGCGGCTGGTCGGTCGGGGCCACCGTGGCCGGCGGCGCCGGCGGCAGCGCGTCCAGGCCGAGGCCGTCGGCCACGCGCTGGGCCAGCCCGGGGTCGACGTGGCGCAGGTGGCCGACCACGGCCTCGCGCACGTGCGCGGTCTCCACCTTGGACAGCTCGAACACCAGCGCCGAGGCGATGTGCGCCTGCTCCGGCTTGGTCTGGCTGCGGAAGAACTGGCGCGCCTGGCTGTAGTGGTCGGCGAAGCGCTCGGCGCGGATGCGGCCCTTGGCGCCGTCCTCGGCCGGGGTGGCGTGGCTGCGGAAGCCGCGCGGCGCCTCGCGCGGCGAATCGGCCTGCAGCGAGCTCGGCTCGTAGGCCACGCGGCCCCTGGGCTGGCCCATCTGCATCTTGCCGTCGCGCTGGTTGTTGGCGAACGGGCACTTGGGCGCGTTGACCGGGATCTGGTGGAAGTTCGGCCCGCCCAGGCGGATCAGCTGGGTGTCCAGGTAGGAGAACAGCCGGCCCTGCAGCAGCGGGTCGTTGCTGAAGTCGATGCCGGGCACGATGTTGGCCGGGCAGTACGCCACCTGCTCGGTCTCGGCGAAGAAATTGTCCGGCCAGCGGTCCAGCACCATGCGCCCGACGATCCGCAGCGGCACCAGTTCCTCGGGGATCAGCTTGGTCGCATCGAGATGGTCGAACGGGAACTTCTCCGCCTCGGCCTCGGTGAACAGCTGCACGCCGAACTCCCATTCCGGGAAGTCGCCCTGCTGCACCGACTCGAACAGATCGCGGCGGTGGAAGTCCGGGTCGGCGCCGGCGATCTTGACTGCCTCGTCCCAGACCGTGGACTGCAGCCCGAGCTTGGGCCGCCAGTGGAACTTCACGAAGGTGCTCTCGCCGTGCTCGTTGATCAGGCGGAAGCTGTGCACGCCGAAGCCCTCGATCATGCGCAGCGAGCGCGGGATCGCGCGGTCGCTCATCGCCCACATGATCATGTGCAGCGATTCCGGGGTCAGCGAGATGAAGTCCCAGAACGTGTCGTGCGCACTGGCGGCCTGCGGGAAGCCGCGGTCCGGCTCCATCTTCACCGAGTGGATCAGGTCGGGGAACTTGATCGCGTCCTGGATGAAGAACACCGGGATGTTGTTGCCGACCAGGTCCCAGTTGCCTTCCTTGGTGTAGAACTTGACCGAGAAGCCGCGCACGTCGCGCGGCGTGTCCACCGAACCGGCGCCGCCGGCGACGGTGGAGAAGCGGGTGAACAGCGGCGTCTTCTCGCCGACCTCGGTCAGCAGCTTGGCGGTGGTGTACTTGGCCAGCGACTTGGTCAGCTCGAAGTAGCCGTGCACCGCGCTGCCGCGCGCATGCACGATGCGCTCGGGAATGCGCTCGTGGTCGAAGTGGGTGATCTTCTCGCGCAGGATGAAGTCTTCCAGCAACGTCGGCCCGCGCGGGGCGGCGCGCAGCGAGTTCTGGTTGTCCGCCACCGGGATGCCCTGGTTGGTGGTCAGCGGCGGATGCGCGCCGCCGGCGTTCTGGTGCAGTTCGTCGCCGCTGCCGCGCGACTCCTGCGAGGCGCCGCGCGGCGTGGCGGAGGACGGGGCGTGCGTGCGGGGCTTGCTGGCGGCCATGGGAATGCTCCGGGTGGCGGGATGCGGGCGTTGGACCCATGATCCTTGCCCGCGTGGCGTGAATGCACCGTCGTGCTCGCGCACGCCGCCGCGGGCATGCGATGCGCGTGGGCGTTATCGCATCACACGATCGGACACGCGATCAAAGCACGTCCAGCGGCTGCCTTGCGCGCGGCGGCGGAAACGCGCGATCGAGTTCGGTGAGATCGGCGGCGTCCAGCCGCAGGCTCGCCGCCGCGGCACTGGCGCGCACGTGGTCGACGCTGCCGGATTCGGGGATGGCGATTACCCGGCCGCTGCGGATCGCCCAGGCCAGCGCCACCGCCGGCGCGGCGACGCCATGGCGCGCCGCCACCGCCTCCAGCGCGGGGTGGCCGAGCAGCGCGCGGCTGCCCCGCGGCGAGTACGCCATCGCCGTCACCCCGTGCGCGTCGCACCACGGCAGCAGGTCGTACTCGATGCCGCGGCTGCCGGCGTGATACAGCACCTGGTTGACCAGGCAACGCGCGCCGCCGTCCACTCGCCACAGCGCCTGCATGTCGTCCACGTCGAAGTTGGACAGGCCCCAGCCGCCGATCCGGCCGGCCTCGCGCAGCGCCTCGAAGGCGTTCACCACCTCGGCCAGGTCGCTGCCGCCGCGCCAGTGCAGCAGGTACGGGTCCAGTCGCGCCACGCCCAGGCGCGCCAGGCTGGCCTCGCAGGCGCGCGCGATGCCGCGCGCACTGGCGTGCGCGGGCAGCATCTTCGACACCAGGTAGGGCGGTTGCGCGGGATCCAGCGCCTCGGCGATGAGCCGCTCCGAGCGGCCCTGGCCTTACATCTGCGCGGTATCGATCAGGTCATGCCCAGTGCCTGGCCCTCGCGCAACGCGGCGCGCTCCTGCGCCGGTGCGCGCCGCTGCCGGCCGAGGTTCCACGAACCCAGGCCGAGGGCCGGCAGGAAGCGTCCGTCACGCAGCGCGACCTGCGGGACGGGAGCGGGCGCAGCGGGGGACACGGTCATCGGCCGCTCCGGGAAGCGGGGATGTCCCACGCTACGCAATGCGCGTTGACCGGCGTTGCTCGCGCGCACCCGCACGACCGCGCGCGGCCGTGCGGGTGCGCGGGTGCGCGCGGGGGCGCAGCGGGCTCACCGCGCCTGCGCACCCTGGAAGCCGCAGCGGTGGACTTGCGCGAAGCCGGTGGCCACGGCGATGCGGCCAGCGCCAGCGCCAGCGGCGTGTGGCCGTTGGAGCGCGGCCACGCTGGGCGCCCTGCGCCGTTCGGATCGCCGGTGTGGGCGAACGCGGCCTGTATCGCACGCGACAGCGCCTGCTGGCGGGTGTCCAGCGAGCGGTGCCGCTGCGCACCCAGGGCGCTGAGCAGGTACACCGGCTCGGCGGCATGCAAGCGGCGCCGCGGCGCCGCTTGCATGCCGCGGCAGCCGAACGGCGCGCCGGGGTCGTTGCGTTGGACTCCGCGCAGCGCGGCCTGGCGGTCGAGAAGGGTGTGTAGGCGCCCACGCCGGGGCCGCGGGGTGCACGCGGCCGGCGCGAGCAGGGCGGCAAGCGCCGCCGCCATGTTTCCGGATCCGATTCGCCGCTGCCGCCTCGCCTGGTCTGTCGTCGGGCGACCATCAGCGCGATCGTGCGCATACGCCGGGACAACGCACTGCTGCAACGGCAGCGGCTGTCGCGCCACGGGGACGGGGACGGGGGCGCTGGCCATGGCGAGTGCGGCGACGGGAAATCCGCAACGCCGCGCGGGCGCAAGGCCTGGCCCGCGCCGAGCGGCGCGCGCGGGTCGCCGCGTCCGTGTGCCGGCGGCAGGGCGCCGGGACGAAAGACCCGGCCCGCGCACGCGGGTCCGCGACGCGGCGCGCCCGGGCGCGACCTCAGGCGTCGGCCTGCTCCTTGTACGCATCCACCGGGATGCACGCGCACATCACGTGCTTGTCGCCGTACACGTTGTCCACCCGCGCCACCGGCGGCCAGTACTTGGCCTGCTTGAGCGTGGGCAGCGGGAACGCGGCCAGCTCGCGCGGGTAGGCATGGGTCCATTCGCTGACGCTGACCTGCGCGGCGGTGTGCGGGGCGTGCTTGAGCGGGTTGTCCTCGCGGTCCAGGCGGCCGTCCTGGATCGCGGCGATCTCCTCGCGGATCTGGATCATCGCGTCGATGAAGCGGTCCAGCTCGTGCAGCGATTCGCTCTCGGTCGGCTCCACCATCAGCGTGCCGGCGACCGGGAAGCTCAGCGTCGGCGCGTGGAAGCCGAAGTCGATCAGGCGCTTGGCCACGTCCTCGGCGCCGATGCCGGTGGCCTTCTCCAGCGGGCGCACGTCGAGGATGCACTCGTGCGCGACCAGGCCGTTGCGGCCGGTGTACAGCGTCCGGTAGTGCGGGGCCAGGCGCCTGGCGATGTAGTTGGCGTTGAGCAGGGCGACCTGGGTCGCCTTGCGCAGGCCGGCGCTGCCCATCATGGTGATGTACATCCAACTGATCGGCAGGATCGAGGCCGAGCCGAAGCTGGCCGCGCTGACCATGCCGACCTCGCCTTCGCCAGAGTTGAATCCGCCGCCATGGATGCCGGCTTTTTGATTTTCGCCGGCATGGATGCCGGCACTGGGAAGTGTCCGCGGCAGGAACGGCGCCAGGTGCGACTTCACCGCGCACGGGCCGACGCCCGGGCCGCCGCCGCCATGCGGGATGCAGAAGGTCTTGTGCAGGTTCAGGTGCGACACGTCCGAGCCCCACTTGCCGGGCTTGGCCACGCCGACCAGCGCGTTCATGTTGGCGCCGTCGGTGTAGACCTGGCCGCCGTGCGCATGCACCGCCTCGCAGATCGCCACCACGTCTTCCTCGAACACACCGTGGGTGGACGGGTAGGTGATCATCAGCGCGGCCAGGCGCTCGCTGTACTTCTCGGCCTGGGCGCGGATGTCGTCGACGTCGACGTTGCCGTTGGCGTCGCACTTGGTGACCACGACCTTCATGCCGCACATCTGCGCCGAGGCCGGGTTGGTGCCATGGGCGGACTCGGGGATCAGGCAGATGTCGCGATGCGCTTGCCCGCGTGCGCGGTGGTAGGCGCGGATCGCCAGCAGGCCGGCGTATTCGCCCTGCGCGCCGGAATTGGGCTGCAGGCTCACCGCGTCGTAGCCGGTGCATTCGACCAGCATCGCTTCCAGTTCGCCGATCAGCTGCGCATAGCCGGTGGATTGCTCGGCGGGCGCCAGCGGGTGGATCGCGCCGAACTGCGGCCAGGTCACCGGGATCATCTCGGCGGTGGCGTTGAGCTTCATGGTGCAACTGCCCAGCGGGATCATGGTGCGATCCATCGCCAGGTCCTTGTCGGCCAGCGCGCGCATGTAGCGCAGCAGCTCGTGCTCGCTGTGGTGGGTGTTGAACACCGGGTGCTGCAGGAAGGGGCTGCTGCGCAGCAGGCTTTCCGGCAAGGCGTCGGCGGTGGCGGCGTCGAGCGCCTCGATGGTCGCTCCCGGCATCCTGCCTCCCGCGACACTCGCACCTCCTGGTGCATCGTCGACGTGCACGCCGAACAGTCGCGCCAGCGCGACCACGTCGGCGCGCGTGCTGGTCTCGTCCAGGCTGATGCCGAGCGCTTCGCTGTCGATCGCGCGCAGGTTGATGCCCGCCGCGCGCGCCCTGGCGTGGATCGCCTCGGCGTCGACCGCCTTGACGTGCAGCGTGTCGAAGAAGCGCTCGCCGACCTCGACGCCGGCCGTGCGCAGCGCTGCGGCCAGGATCGCGGCCAGGCGATGGGTGCGCCGGGCGATGCGGGTCAGCCCGGCGGGGCCGTGGTAGACCGCGTACATCGCGGCCATCACCGCCAGCAGCACCTGCGCGGTGCAGATGTTGGAGGTGGCCTTCTCGCGGCGGATGTGCTGCTCGCGGGTCTGCAGAGTGAGGCGGTAGGCGGGGTTGCCGGCCGCGTCGATCGACACGCCGATCAGGCGCCCCGGCAGCGAGCGCTTGTAGGCGTCGCGGCAGGCCATGAATGCCGCGTGCGGGCCGCCGAAGCCGAACGGCACGCCGAAGCGCTGCGAGTTGCCGACCACGATGTCCGCGCCCCATTCGCCGGGCGCGGCGATCAGGGTCAGCGCCAGCAGGTCGGTGGCCACCGCGACCAGGCCGCCGCGCGCATGCACCGCGTCTGCCAGCGCAGCGTGGTCGCCGAGCGTGCCGATCGACAGCTGGCCGAAGCTGTCCGGGTACTGCAGCAGCACGCCGAAGCACTCGGCCTGCAGCGCTTCCTGCGGGGTGCCCACGCGCAGCACGATGCCCAGCGGCTCGGCGCGGGTGCGCAGCAGTTCCAGGGTCTGCGGATGCACTGCATCGTGCACGAAGAAGGTGCCGGACCTGGACTTGGCCGAGCGCTTGGCCAGGGTCATCGCCTCGGCCGCGGCGGTGGCCTCGTCCAGCAGCGAGGCGTTGGCGATCTGCATGCCGGTCAGGTCCGCGCACATGGTCTGGAAGTTGACCAGCGCTTCCATGCGGCCTTGCGAGATCTCCGCCTGGTACGGCGTGTAGGCGGTGTACCAGGCCGGGTTCTCGAGGATGTTGCGCAGGATCACCTTCGGCGTGTGAGTGCCGTAGTAGCCCTGGCCGATGAAGCTGCGCAGCACCTGGTTCTTGTCGGCGATGGCGCCGATCTTGGCCAGCGCCTCCTCTTCGGTGATCGCCTCGGGCAGCGCCAGCGCGGCCGGCGACGTGTCCGTGCCTGTCTTGATCAGGCCGGGGACGATGGCGTCGGTCAGCGCCTCCAGCGAATCGTGGCCGACGGTGCGCAGCATGTGCGCGATCTCGGCGTCGTTCGGGCCGATGTGGCGCTCGACGAAGGCCGCGTGGTGTTCGAGGTCGCGCAGCGAGAGGGTGTGAGACATGGCGGTCGTCCGGCAGAGGAGGGCACGAAGGGCGGGGGACGCACGAACGCCGCCCTCGCCGCAGCGGCGGACACGGCCGGCGGGAAGCGCGCGTCTTCCCCATGCCCCTCTGTCCTTTTGCCTGAGAGTTTGGAAGCGGCGGCGGGCTGCGCTGCGCTTCGTGCCCCTTCGGCGCCGGGTTGGACCGGTCTCTCCAGAGTCTTGGTGCGGGTGGTATCGGGCCTGAGCGATTGCGGGCGTTTGCGCCTTCGGCAGCGGGTCGCCCCGCTTCTCCCACCATGCTGCCCGGCGAGTATAGCGTGACCGGCGGCGCCCACGGCGTCCGTGCGGGCAGTCCCGGCGGCGTCCACGACCGGCTTGCTGAACATGGCGGGTTGCCGGTTCGGCAGCGTGGCCGATCCTGCTGGGGCCGCCGGCCCGGCCGCCGCTTAACGCGGCGCCCGCCAGGGCTTATCATGTCCCCACTCCCTTTCCCCAAGCGCCGTCCCCCTGCCGGGCGGTGCCGTCGCGCGTTCGCCCGCCGCCCGGCTGGCGCGACCGGCCTTCCAGGATCCCCGCATGACGCTCCCGACGATCTCGACCCGCCGCCTGGCACTGCTGCTGGCCGGGCTGGCGATGTTCGGCCCGTTCTCGATCGACACCATCTTCCCGGCGTTCCCGCAGCTGGCGCAGCGCCTGCATGCCGATCCGGTGGCGATCCAGCAGACGGTCAGCGTGTACCTGCTGGCCTATGCGCTGATGGGCCTGGCGCACGGGCCGCTGTCCGATGCCTGGGGCCGCAAGCGGGTGATCGTCGGCGGGCTGGTGGTGTTCGTCCTGGCCTCGGCCGGCTGCGCGCTGTCGCGCGACCTGAGCACGCTGCTGGCGTTCCGCGCGCTGCAGGGAGTGTCTGCCGGCGTGGGCATGATCGTCGGCCGCGCGGTGATCCGCGACCTGTACCACGGCCACGACGCGCAGCGGCTGATGAGCCAGGTATCGATGATCTTCGGCATCGCCCCGGCGATCGCGCCGATCATCGGCGGCTGGATCCTGGCCACCGGCGCCGGCTGGCCGACCATTTTCTGGTTCCTGGTCGGGTTCTCGCTGCTGCTGCTGGTCGCCACGCTGCGCTGGATGCCGGAGACGCATCCGCCGCAGGCGCGCACCTCGCTGGCGCCGCGCCGGCTATTGCGCGACTACGTGTCGATCGCGTTCAATCCGCGCTTCCAGCGCCTGGCCGCGGCCGGCGCGTTCAACTTCGGCGGCGTGTTCCTGTACATCGCCTCGGCGCCGGTGTTCATCATCGACCTGCTGCACCTGAGCGAGCGCGACTTCGCCTGGCTGTTCATCCCCACCATCGGCGGCATGACCCTGGGCTCGTTCCTGTCCGGACGCATGGCCGGCCGGCTCGGGCCGATGCGGCAGATGCGCATCGGTTTCATATGCTGCGGCGTGTCGATGGTCGGCAACATCGCCTATACCGCGATCGCGCCGCAGATCGCGCTGCCGTGGGCGGTGCTGCCGATTTTCGTCGCCGGCGTCGGCATGGCGCTGATCTTCCCGATCCTGGCGCTGGCGGTGCTGGACATGTACCCGCGCCAGCGCGGGCTGGCCTCGTCGCTGCAGGCCTTCACCCAACTGACGGTCAACGCGGTGGTGGCCGGGGTGCTGTCGCCGCTGCTCAGCGCGCGGCCGATCCATCTGGCGCTGGGTTCGGGCGCGTTCTTCCTGCTCGGCTGGGCGTTCTGGCGCTGGGAGCGGCGCAGCGGCAGGCGCCTGCCGCGGCAGGGCAGCCAGGTGCCGCGGCTGGAGCCGTCCGACCCGGTGTGAGCGGCGCCGCCGCGGTTGGGCTATCGTCGTCGGGTCACCGTCGGGGAAACCGCATGTCCATCCAGTCCAAGCAGCGCCGCGAGGTGCACAAGAAGCTTGCAGAACGCCTGCGCCACCGCGGCGAGACCGCCGCCGTGGCCAGCCCGATCGAGCCGCACGCCGAACTGCGCGACCAGCGGCGCACACTGCTGGCCGGCATCGTGCGCCGCGACGGCGAGTGGGTGCTGGGCATGGACGGGCGCATCGCCGGGCAGAGCGAGAGCGCGGCGCAGGTGCTGTCGCTGATCATGCAGGCGGCAGAGTTGCACGAGCGCGCCGGCACGCCGGTGCGGCTGGTGTATTCGGAGGCGCTGAAGGACGCCGCGCACGCCGATGCGCTGGCGCGGGGGTTGAGCTTCGACGAGTTCAAGGCCCGCCACGCGCAGGCCATGCAGCGCGGCGACAGCGCGGCGCTGCCGGGGTGAGGCGATGGGCCAGAGCGCGCTCCAGGCCGCGACCGCCGCGGTGTCGCTGGCGCGGGTGCGGCGCCGCGATGGGCTCGCCCTGATCCAGGCGCACCGCGCCAGCGTCGCGCTGCACCATCCGTGGACCCATCCGTTCACCGACGTGCCCGGCTTCAACGCCTGGTACGCGCAGACCCTGGACGGCAGCAACGTGGCGCTGCTGGCGCGCGCGCGCGACAGCGGCGCCGTCGCCGGGCTGTTCACCTTCAGCCAGGTGGTCGGCGGCTGCTTCCAGAGCGCCTACCTGGGCTATCACGCGATGGCCGGCTGCGAGGGCCGCGGGTTGATGACCCACGCGCTGCGGCTGTGCGTGGCCCATGCGTTTTCCGAGTTGGGCCTGCACCGCGTGGAAGCCAACATCCAGCCGGACAACGCGCGCTCGCTGGCGTTGGTGCAGCGCGTCGGTTTCCGCCGCGAAGGCTACTCGCCGCGCTACCTGCGCATCGGCGGGGTATGGCGCGACCACGAGCGCTGGGCGCGGTTGGCCGACGACTGAGTCGGTGGTTGCGCAGCCGCCCCTGCTGCCAAGGCGTTGGGCGACGACGGTACCGGTTCCGACGATCGCCATGGCCTGCCGGCCAACGCCACTGATCGTCTTGGCGCGTGTCATGAGCTTTGGGTCGGTGCGGCGATGGTACTCGGACGACATCCCGCAAGCCGTCTCCGGGCGACGTGTCCGATGAAGAATGGGCGTTTGCCGCGCCCTATCCGACCTCGACGACCGAGCAGGCGCCGCAGCGCAATACGACCTGCGCGCCATGTTCAACCAATCAATGGCCGCAGCATCGTGACGGGCGCAATGATTGCCGGCGCACGTAAGATTCGCTGCCATCACTCCTCCAAGCGGATGTAGTCATGCGCCACCACCAACGGCAGATTGATTGCTGGCTGCGGTGACGCGGCATTGTTCAAACCAGCGCCGAGCCGCGCCAAACCTTCGCGCGCCTGGATATCCTGACGCAGCGGCCGCTCGATGTCCCCCGCCGCCGGTATACCAGCCGTCGCCGGTGCGATCATCAGCAGGCGCCCATCCACGTAGTCCAGCCGATAATTGGCGGCCTCCAAGCCCGACGCGACGATGCTGTATTCCCCGGGCACCACGGCACCTTGGGCCGAGCCGCCGTAGCGCAGCTGGCCGCCGAGCACGGACTCGTTCTCGCCGTTGACAAACCCCGAAAATCGCACGCCGTTGCCCCCTGCATAGGGCTGGCCATCGGCGATCCTCCGGTCGTCGTCGGTGGTGACCGCAAGCCTTGCCCGTTCGATATTCGCAGTGAGGCCGGCGGTGTCGACCAGGGTGTAGTTGCTGGCCCGGCCGCTGCCATCGGCCAGGGTGTATTGGGCGGTGGCACTGCGCGTGCCGGCATCGGCACGGTCGAACGTGCCAGTAGCGCTCACGCCCAGCGTCTCGTTGCCGACCAGTCCGGCCACGGTGCCGGCCTGGATGCTGGCGGCGGTGGTGCCGTCGTAGGTCTTGCCGTCGGCACGGCTGCCAGTGATGCTCAGCGCCTTGCGGGCGATGGTGGCGGTGAGGCCGGTGGTGTCGGCCAGGGTGTAGTTGCTGGCCAAGCCGCTGCCATCGGCCAGGGTGTACTGGGCAGTGGCCGTGCGGGTGCCGGCATTGGCAGTGTCGAAGGTGCCGCTGGCGCTCACGCCCAGCGTCTCATTGCCGACCAGTCCGGCCACGGTGCCGGCCTGGATGCTGGCGGCGGTGGTGCCGTCGTAGGTCTTGCCGGTGGCGCGGCTGCCAGTGATGCTCAGCGCCTTGCGGGCGATGGTGGCGGTGAGGCCGGTGGTGTCGCCCAGGGTGTAGTTGCTGGCCCGGCCGGTCCCGTCACTGAGGGCGTAGCTCGCCGTGGCAGTGCGGGTGCCGGCATTGGCATTGTCGAAGGTGCCGCTGGCGCTTACACCTAGCGTCTCATTGCCGACCAGTCCGGCCACGGTGCCGGCCTGGATGCTGGCGGTGGTGCTGCCGTCGTAGGTCTTGCCGGTGGCGCGGCTACCGCTGATGCTCAGCGCCTTGCGGGCGATGGTGGCGGTGAGGCCGGCGGTGTCGGCCAGGGTGTAGTTGCTGGCCCGGCCGCTGCCATCGGCCAGGGTGTATTGGGCGGTGGCCGTGCGACTGCCGGCATCGGCAGTGTCGAAGGTGCCGCTGGCGCTCACGCCCAGCGTCTCATTGCCGACCAGTCCGGCCACGGTGCCGGCCTGGATGCTGGCGGCGGTGCTGCCGTCGTAGGTCTTGCCGGTGGCGCGGCTGCCAGTGATGCTCAAGGCCTTGCGGGCGATGGTGGCGGTGAGGCCGGCGGTGTCGGCCAGGGTGTAGTTGCTGGCCAAGCCGCTGCCATCGGCCAGGGTGTATTGGGCAGTGGCCGTGCGACTGCCGGCATTGGCAGTGTCGAAGGTGCCGCTGGCGCTCACGCCCAGCGTCTCATTGCCGACCAGTCCGGCCACGGTGCCGGCCTGGATGCTGGCGGCGGTGGTGCCGTCGTAGGTCTTGCCGTCGGCACGGCTGCCAGTGATGCTCAGCGCCTTGCGGGCGATGGTGGCGGTGAGGCCGGTGGTGTCGGCCAGGGTGTAGTTGCTGGCCAAGCCGCTGCCATCGGCCAGGGTGTACTGGGCAGTGGCCGTGCGGGTGCCGGCATTGGCAGTGTCGAAGGTGCCGCTGGCGCTCACGCCCAGCGTCTCATTGCCGACCAGTCCGGCCACGGTGCCGGCCTGGATGCTGGCGGCGGTGCTGCCGTCGTAGGTCTTGCCGGTGGCGCGGCTACCGCTGATGCTCAGCGCCTTGCGGGCGATGGTGGCGGTGAGGCCGGCGGTGTCGGCCAGGGTGTAGTTGCTGGCCCGGCCGCTGCCATCGGCCAGAGTGTATTGGGCGGTGGCCGTGCGACTGCCGGCATCGGCAGTGTCGAACGTGCCGCTGGCGCTCACGCCCAGCGTCTCATTGCCGACCAGTCCGGCCACGGTGCCGGCCTGGATGCTGGCGGCGGTGCTGCCGTCGTAGGTCTTGCCGGTGGCGCGGCTGCCAGTGATGCTCAAGGCCTTGCGGGCGATGGTGGCGGTGAGGCCGGCGGTGTCGGCCAGGGTGTAGTTGCTGGCCAAGCCGCTGCCATCGGCCAGGGTGTATTGGGCAGTGGCCGTGCGACTGCCGGCATTGGCAGTGTCGAAGGTGCCGCTGGCGCTCACGCCCAGCGTCTCGTTGCCGACCAGTCCGGCCACGGTGCCGCCCTGGATGCTGGCGGTGGTGGTGCCGTCGTAGGTCTTGCCGGTGGCGCGGCTGCCAGTGATGCTCAGCGCCTTGCGGGCGATGGTGGCGGTGAGGCCGGTGGTGTCGCCCAGGGTGTAGTTGCTGGCCCGGCCGGTCCCGTCACTGAGGGCGTAGCTCGCCGTGGCAGTGCGGGTGCCGGCATTGGCATTGTCGAAGGTGCCGCTGGCGCTTACACCTAGCGTCTCATTGCCGACCAGTCCGGCCACGGTGCCGGCCTGGATGCTGGCGGCGGTGCTGCCGTCGTAGGTCTTGCCGTTGGCGCGGCTGCCACCGATGCTCAGCGCCTTGCGGGCGATGGTGGCGGTGAGGCCGGCGGTGTCGGCCAGGGTGTAGTTGCTGGCCCGGCCGCTGCCATCGGCCAGGGTGTATTGGGCGGTGGCCGTGCGACTGCCGGCATCGGCAGTGTCGAACGTGCCGCTGGCGCTCACGCCCAGCGTCTCATTGCCGACCAGTCCGGCCACGGTGCCGGCCTGGATGCTGGCGGCGGTGCTGCCGTCGTAGGTCTTGCCGTTGGCGCGGCTGCCGCTGATGCTCAGTGCCTTGCGGGCGATGGTGGCAGTGAGACCCGTAGGCAACACGAGGGTGTAGTTGCCCGCATCGGTACCAGTGAGCGTAAAGCCGCTGACGACGACCGCTTTGCCGGTACCGGCATTCTTGTCGGCGAAGCTGCCGGTACCGGTGCCACTCACTTGGACTTGGTCGCTGCCGAAAGCAGCGACGCTGGCTGTGCCGTTCACGTTGGCGGCGGCGGTGCCGTCGTAGGTCTTGTTAGCGGCAGTGACACCGCTCAACGCCAGATTCGCTTTGGCGATGTCGGCAGTGAGACCCGTAGGCAACACGAGGGTGTAGTTGCCCGCATCGGTACCAGTGAGCGTAAAGCCGCTGACGACGACCGCTTTGCCGGTGCCGACATTCTTGTCGGCGAAGCTGCCGGTACCGGTGCCACTCACCTGGACCTGGTCGCTGCCGAAGGCAGTGACAATGGCCGCACCGCTCAAGTTAGCTGAAGTCCTACCGTCGTAGGTCTTGTTGGTGGCGGTGATGCCGCTCACCGTAAGGTCGGCCCGGTTGATGAGCAGCTCTGTCTGGCCGTAGCTGATATCGTAGCCCTGCTGGTTGGACCACAAGCCGGATAGGACAAGGCTACCGTCTGTGGCCGTATACATCCCCGCATTCTTCGAGCTGCTGCGGTAATTGAGCGTACCGCTCAACGTTGCACCGGCAATGCTCGTACCGTAGGTGCCGAGTACGCCGCCTGCGATTCGGCCGTCGTAGGTCAACGTGTCCACCAGGCCGGCGGTCACCGTAATGGGGCGAAGAAGATTGCTGAGTAGCGGCGTGCTGTGGCCTTCGTAAATGCGCCAGATTGCACCACGGTTTCCCCCGCTGTTGATGCTCCAGGAGGAAAAGGTCGCCGCGCTCATCAGCTCCGCCAGGCTTTTTCCTGTTGCGCCACCATAGGCACCGCTGGCATTGATGGTGGTTCCATCGCTGCGGGTGGTGGCGTAGAACGTATTGGAGGTCGGAGAGGAATTCTTTCCAACCGATCCGCCTGCGTCGGTGCCTGTCGCTGCGCCCAGGGAATATGCGTTGGAGACCGTTCCGCCGTTGATGCCGATCAGTCCTCCAATGGAGTAGCCCTTGGAGTCGTTTGCCCCACTCACATTGCCCAGGCTGTAGGAGTTGCTGATCGTGCCGCGGTTACTGCCCGCTAGTCCACCCAGTACGGCCTTTCCATTCACTGTTCCCTGCGCGTAGGAATTGCTGATCGTCCCTTCGTTGTTGCCCACCAAGCCCCCGCCTGAGTTATTGGCACTCACATCAAGGGTGCTGAATGAGTTGTGTATTCTTCCCTTGTTTTCCCCTACCAGTCCGCCGCTATACAGATTCCCCGAAACAGACCCACCACCCGCCACGCCCAGGTCCCGGATATAGGCCGAGGCCGAGGTCGCCGCAAACAGCGCCGACCAGTTCGAGGCAAATCCCCCCCGAGAGATGGTCAGGTTCCTTATGACATTGCCGAGCCCGGCAAACGTGCCTTGGAACGGGACAGCGCCACCGCCAACCAACGAATGGCCGTAAGTCGTCCCGCCGCCATCCAAGGACGTAGCCAGCGCGAAATAGCCGGAAACCGAATTCACTGGACCAGTGTCCGACACGTTTCCATCGAGCGCATCCAGTTGAGCCAGGCTATGAATCAACGTGTATTGCTGTCCGTTGACGGCGAAGGATGCATTGGTTCCGCTGAGCGTGACCGGGGCGCGCACGTGATAGTCGCTACCGGCCGCCGCCGGTGCAGTGATATCGCCGCGGGTATCGCCGTAGTTGAGCTTGAGCCCTGCATTTTGTCCCGTCGCCGTAATTGCCGCATCGATATAGATGTTGCGCTGGGCTTCCAGCGTCAGTGTGGTGCCGCTGGACCAGGCGACATTGTCCCGGACGAAGATGTCGCCGTTCCCGTTTGGCTGGACGCCGCCGTTGTCGCTTTGCAAGACGACGTTGCCGTTGTCCAGGTTGCTGGACAGCGTGGCGCCGGTGATGTCGCCGCCGCTGGCCGCCACGATGAAATCGGCCGGATCGATCAGCCAGGTGCCGGTCTGCCCTTGAGCAGCACGGGTGGTGACATGAGCGCCCTCGGCGATCTTGACGTGGGTGCCGCTGGTCTCGATGAAGCCGCCGTTGCCGACGGTGGGTGCACGGGCGTCGAGCGTGCCGGCCACCTGGGTCGTGCCACCGTGATCCAGATCGGCCAGCAGCAGGATCTTGCCCTCGCGTTGGGCGACGGTCTGCGCCTGCAGGGTACCCGTGTTACTGACCACGGCGGCGGCCAGCGCATTGGCCCCCTGGGCGTTGAGCACGATCTGCCCGCCGTCGGCCTGGATGGCGCCGCCGTTGCGCACGGCCAGTTGCAGTGCCGAGGCCGCCACGGAGAGGTGCAGGTGGCCGTTGGCGCCGGCGGCGAAGCTGATTTCCTTGCCGGCGGCCAGGATGGCGTTGCCGCCGGCGGCGGTGAGGGTGCCTTCGTTGCGCACCGTGGCGCCGAGCAGCGCCACGGTGCCACCCGTGGCGTTGATGCGGCCTTGGTTGACGACCTCGCCGGTGCTCTTGTCGGTGAGGGTGAAGCGGTCTTTGCCGGCGAGGAAGTCCTGGTCGGTGAGGTTCAAGGTCGAGGCGACCAGGCCGCCGACGTTGACTTGTGCGCTCTGGCCGAACAGCACCCCGGCGCCGTTGACCAGATAGACCTGGCCGTTGGCGTCCATTTTGCCCAGGATCTCGGAGCGGCTGCCGCCGGTGACGCGGTTCAACGTCGCCGCATCGGCGCCGGGCTGGTTGAAGCGCACGGCCGCGTCCCGGCCCACGTCGAAGCGCTGCCAGTCGATGACGGCGCGCCGGGAACTCTGATTGACGGTGAGCTGGTTGCCGTGGACGGTGATCTGGGCCTGGCCGGCACCGACCTGCCCTCCACCGGGCAAGGCATTGGCATCGAGCGCGAAACTCAGCGACGGCCGCGCCAGCAGCCCCAGCCCGGCGAGGATGGCCAGGCGCCACGGGAGCCGCCGCGAGCCGCAAGCCACCCTGGCGACCGTGCCGCTGGAGGCGCCGGCCTTGCCCTGTCCCTTGGCCGTTTCAGGGGCGACGGCCCAGATGCCTTTGGCGCGGTTCCAAACCAATCGATAGGCGCGGTTGCTGCTCGCGTGCTGCCACATGATGCGGTGCTCCCCTGAAATGAAATGGTGCCGACGTGTCGGTGCGATGCGCTCGCGCCCTAAAATGCCTGGCTCAGCGTCAGCCAGACGCGCGGTCCCTGGCGACTGCCGTCCTGGTTGCGGTTGCGGTGTCCGCTTCCCGGGTTGTTGCCCAGTGGAGCGGCCAGCACGGCGTTGAAAGCGAAGCCGCGCCGATGGACCCAGGACAGCCCCAGTCCTGCGCTGTAGAGGGCGTAGCTGTTGCGACCGCTGTCGGCGGTATCCCAGCCTGCCCAGGTGGCGTGGTGCTGGCGGATCAGGCCGCCGTCGACGAAGGCGTAGCCGTCCAGGCCGGCGAGGCCGACCCAGGGCAGCAGGCTATGCAGTTCCAGTTGCGCCAGCAGGCCGCTGTCGCCGCTGGCCTCGTTGACCGGGTAGCCGCGCACGCCATAGGGACCGCCGAGGCCGAACTGCTGAGAGGAGTCCAGGTTGTCCAGGCCCAGTTGACCGGCCGCGCGCGCGCGCGCATAGAACGCTGGCGCCAGACGCTGGTCGCGGCGCAGGTCCAGCGCCAGATAGGTGAAGTGGCCATCGATCCCTGCGCCACGCGCATCTCTCGCACGGTCGCCGGGCAGGCGCAGATCGGCCTGACCTTGGGTGAGACCGAACAGAGCGCTGCTGACACCGCCGCCGCCCCAGTCATCACGCGCGTCGCCACGTAGCGCCAAGGTGGCGGTGTCGATGTTGCGGCGGCGCAGGGTCACGCCCAGGCTCGCGTCCTCCTGGCGCGTCCGGCCCAGGTCCAATCCCAGCCAGAGGTTGCGCTGGCTGCTGCGCAGCAAGGGGTAATCCAGTCCGGCGCGCAAGGTGCCCGTTCGCCCCTTGCTGTCGAGGTCGGCAAAGGACCCGCCCAGCCGATAATGCACCTGGCTGTAACCGAGGTGGGCGCGCAGGCCGTCGTGGCCGATCGGCTGACTGTAATCAAGGCCCTGGTAGTGGAGGCGTTCGGCCAGCAGCCCGGAAACCTGCAGACGGTCGCCATAGCCGTTGAGATTGTTCAGCGCCAGATTGCCGGAGGCTTGGACACGGCCGGTGAAGCGGTTGCCGTAGCTGCTGGCGCCGACCGACCCGCTGAGCCACGCCGTGTCCGCGACGGTCAGGGCCAAATCGCTGGTGCCCGGCTGTCGGCCGGCGCGCAGGGTGCCGTCGGCGCGCACCCCGGGGAGGTCGTTGGCCAGCAGCAGACCGCGCTCGAGTTCGTCCACGGAGTAAGGTCGACCGGCTTCCAGGCCGTGCCCGACGACCTTGGCGACATAGCCGGCGCGGGCGCGCGATGCACCGGGCTGCAGGTCGAGCTGGCCGAAGTGACCCTCGACGACACGGATGTGCAGCGTACCGGCGCTCACGTCCTGTTCGGGCAACTGCACCCGAACGAACCAGCCGCGCTTGCGGTAGTAGCCCACCAGGGTCTGGGCCGCGGCCTGCCACTCGCCCAGGGACACGGGCCGGTTCAGGTAGGGCTCGAACTGGCGGGCGAGTTCGGCGGCGGGAATCAGGCTGGCGCCGTCGATCTCCACCCGGCGGATGACCACCGCAGGACCGCTGCGGTCAAGCGGCTTCGCCGGTGTTGCAGGCGGGGGCGGCGGAATCACGTTGGGGGTGTGGATCTGCTGTTCGATCTGGCGCTGCAGGTCGCCGGCGGCGGGCGCCACCTGGGCCTGGGCCATGGAGGCCAGCGTCAAGCCGATCGACACGCCCAGCGCCGTGCAACGCGGTCGCTTCCAGGTTCCCACGATCGATTCCATCGTCATCACAGTCCACATCCCCAACGGCAGGCCGCTCCATCCCTTTTCTGTCGAGGTTCCGACGCGCCGCCGCCGCCCCTGCGCTCTTGAGCGCAAGGTGCGCAGCGCGCACTCGACAGATTCTGGGCGGCATACTAGGTGTCGACGACGCGCGCGAACATAGTCCATCCGGACTGGTATCTGCCGCTTGCCTCGCCGATCGCAGAGGTATTTGATGTTCCCGATGAAAACTCTCCTGCTCATCGACGATCACCGCCTGTTCCGCTCCGGCATCGCCATGGTGCTGGACGCGGGTCTGGACGCGGTGTCTATCCACGAGGCCGACTCACTCGAACAAGCCCTGCGCTTGAACGACATCGCGCCCCATCTGGTGTTGCTCGACATGCAGTTGCAAGGGCTCAGCGGGCTGGAAGGCATTTCCCTGCTGGCGGGCAAGTGGCCCGGCACCCGCATCGTGATGGTCTCGGCGTTCGACGTGCCCGACCGGGTCAGCCAGGCCGTCCAGCGCGGCGCGGTGGGCTTCATTTCCAAGACCGAACACCCGGAGCGGCTGGTGCAGGAGGTGGCGGCGTTGCTGGCCTGCGCCTCCTGCGCGCCCATCAAGGCGCCTGTCCCTCCTGGCCTGGAACGAGGCAAGCTCACGCCCCGCCAAACGGAAGTGCTCGACCTGCTCTGCCAGGGACTCTCCAACAAGATGATCGGAAGGCGGCTGGGGCTGTCCGAGCACACCGTGCGCGGGCACGTGCAGGCGACCCTGGCGGCACTGGGCGCATCGAGTCGGGCCGAAGCGGCCTTCACGGCGCGGCGGCTGGGCCTGATCCTGTGAGGGAAGGCCCTCGCCTCTACACCGAGCGTCTCAAGCTGGTCCTGGGCGGCATCGCCCAATCCCTGCCCATCGGTTTCCTGCTCGCCACCCTGCTGGTCGTCGTCTTTGTGATGACCAGCGGCCAGAGGTTCGCCGCCACCTCTGCCCAAGAGAATGAGGTGGTACAGGTGGTGGCCGCCACGGTCGATGCGCGCTGGTTGGGCGCGTGGTATCTGGCGGTCGTGCTCGGCCGGCTATGGGTCGTGATCTATGCCAAGCGGACCCTGCGCCGGGGAATCGACTCGGCGAACATGCGTTCCATCACCCGGCACATGGCCGCTGGCAAAGTGGCCGAAGGGCTCGCCTGGGGAAGCCTGGGCTGGATCGTGGTGCAGGAAGCCACTTCGCCGGCGGCCATGGCCATGCTGCTGGGCGTGATGGCGGCCATCAGCAGCAACGCCGTCTCGCTGCTGGCACCCATTCGTTCGCTTTACGTGGCGCTCATCCTGCCGATGCTGCTGCTGACGGGGTTACGCTTCTTGTCGATGGAAAGCCTCATCTATCAAGCGATGGGCGCCTGCTGTCTGCTCTATGTCGTTGGCCAGTACGGCCAGGCGCGCCTGATCGGTCGGGCGCTGAGCGAGTCCATCACGCTTCGCTTCGAGAATCTGGCCCTGATCGAGCGTCTGGAGGCGGAAAAGGAGGCCGCCAGTGTGGCCCGAGAGCGCGCCGAGCAGGCCAATCAGGCCAAGTCGCGCTTCCTGGCGGCCGCCAGCCACGATCTGCGGCAGCCGATTCACGCCTTGGGATTGTTCTTGGAGGCCTTGTCCAGCGGTCCAGCCGGCACCCAGCAGAAGTCCGTGCTCGATAACGCCAAGGCGGCCAGCCTGGCGTCCACGGAGATGCTCAACACCCTGCTCGACTTCTCGCGCATCGAGGCCGGCGTGATCCAGCCCAAACCGGTCCCCTGCCGCATCCAGCTCCTGCTGCACAAACTGGAACGCGAACTGGCTCCCCAGGCCGATGCCAAGGGCCTGGCCTACCGCACGCGCGACAGCGAGGCGACCGTCCTGACCGACCCGGCCATGCTCGAACTGATCCTGCGCAACCTGATCGCCAATGCCATTCGCTACACCGATCGAGGCGGTTTGCTCATCGGTTCTCGCACGCGCGGGTCGTGCCTCTCCATCGAAGTGTTCGATACCGGGATCGGCATCGCCGCGGACCAACAGGGCGAAGTGTTTCGGGAATTCCACCAATTGGGCAACCCGGAGCGCGATCGCCGCAAGGGGTTGGGGCTGGGATTGGCCATCGCCCAGGGCCTGGCGAAGTCCTTGAAGCATCCGCTCTCCCTGGTATCGAGGCTTGGCCGGGGTAGCGTCTTTCGGGTGGCGGTGCCGCTTGCGAGCGAGGTGCCTTCCGACCGCGTCGAACAGGGCAATTCGCCAAAAACCGCCACGCTCGACGGCCGCCGCCTGTTGGTGATCGACGATGACGAAACCGTGCGCCTGGCCATGCAGGAACTGTTGACCCGTTGGGGGTGTGAAAGCGTGGCGGTGGAAAGCCTCGACGAGGCCCTGCGGTGCGACATCGCCCGCCCGGACCTCATCGTTTGCGACTATCGTCTTCGCGAGCGCCAGACGGGCGACGAGGTCATCGGCCGATTGCGTGCGCATTATGCTCACCCCGTGCCCGCGCTGTTGGTCACAGGCGATACCGCCCCCGAGCGGCTGCGTGAGGCGATGACCAGTGGCGTTGCATTGCTGCACAAGCCGGTGGCTCCGGATCAACTTTGGATGGCCTTGAGTGGGCTTCTGTCGCGAGAGCACAAGGTCATGATTGAACCTGCCCCCTAGAAACGGACGTCATAAAGCACATGGTCGGGTGCGCAGCGCCAGCCTGGTGTTCTCCAGCAGCGTGCCCGCGGTCAAGCTGGTCTGGCGGCGGCGGGCTCGGCACGCGTCGCAGTGCGGCCCGGCGCGGCTGAAGCACGCACGACGGCGGCCCTCACCGACCGGGCGGCGACGACCTTGGGCCAGCGCCATCGGGACAGGGCACGGTAGCGCTCGACCTCGGCGCCGTCGCGTTCGATGAACTCGGCCACCGACAGGCCCGGCTGGAATTGCACGGCGTGGATGCGCATGACCTGCCGCCACGGCTGCTGATGATCATAGCCTGCGCCATTCAAGGCTCAGCTCCTGCGACGGATCACTGAGCGTGGGGGGTGATCAGGATGGGGGCTGGCTGTACCAGCCCCTGCGCCGCCTTGGGCGCGTCCCAGCCGCACATCCGGCCCTGGTTCTGCTGCTCGAGCCATGCCTGCATCGGCGCGAAGTACTCCAGCAGCGGGCCGGCATCGAGCCTGTCGTTGCCGGTCAATTCCTTCAGCGTGAGCTGCCACGGCTGGCTGCCGCCGCGCTGCAGCATCGACCAGAATTTCTGCCCGGCCTCCTTGTTGCCGTAGAAGGTGCATTCGTACAGCGGGCCTTTGTAACCCGCGGCGTCGCACAGGCCCTTGTAGAACTGGAACTGCAGGATGTGCGACAGGAAGTAGCGCGTGTACGGCGTGTTGCCGGGCACGTGGTACTTGGCGCCGGGGTCGAAGAAGTCCTCGCCGCGCGGCGTGGGCGGGGCCACGCCCTGGTACTTGGCCTTCAGTTCCCACCAGGCCTGGTTGTAGCGCTCCGGCGCGATCGAGCCGTCGAACACGCCCCAGCGCCAGCGGTCGAGCATCAGCCCGAACGGCAGGAACGACACCTTGGCCAGCGCCATGCGCATCTGCGCGTTGATCAGCGCCTCGCGGCTGCGTTGCGGCGCCTCGACCAGGCCGATCGAATGCAGGTACTGCGGCGTCATCGCCAGCACGATGGTGTCGCCGATCGCTTCGTGGAAGCCATCGTTGGCGCCGCCCTGGAACAGCGGCGGCAGCGGGTTGTAGGCAAGGTCGTAATAGATGTGCCCGAGCTCGTGGTGGATGGTGGTGAAGTCTTCCTCGTTCGGCTGGATGCACATCTTGGTGCGCACGTCGCCGGCCATGTCCATGTCCCAGGCGCTGGCGTGGCAGACCACGTTGCGGTCCAGCGGCTTGATGAACTGGCTGCGCGTCCAGTAGCTGTCGGGCAGCTTGGGCATCGCCAGCGAGGTGTAGAAATCCTGCGCGCGCTCGGTCATCTGCTTGGCGCTCTGCAACTGCGCGTCGCGCTGGGCCATGAACCGCGCCTGCGGCGAGGTGTCGCCGTTGCGCCGCGCCAGCGCCGCGCCGAGGTTGCTCTGGTACTGCTTCTCCAGCGTGTCGGTGATGTCCAGGCTGCCGGCGCCGGGGTAGGGCTGCAGCAGGTCCCACAGGTTGCTCCAGTCCTGCTGCCACATGTCGCCGAGCAGGTGCGCCGGCAGCAGGCCGCCGGCGACCTCGCCCTTGTCCTTGCCGTATTCGGCGTCGAGCTTGCCGCGGGTGTAGCAGTGCAGTTGCGCGTACAGCGGCTCGACCTGGGCCCACAGCCGGTCGGTCTCGGCGGCGATCTGCGCTGGCGGCATGTCGTAGCCGCTGCGCCACATCGCGCCGGTGTCGGCGTAGCCCATTTCGCGCGCGCCTTGGTTGACCAGTTCGACGAAGCGCTGGTAGTCCTTGCGCAGCGGCCGCGCGGCGCCGTGCCAGCCTTGCCACGCATCGAGCTGCTGGTCGTAGTCGCGGCTGCGGCGCAGCACGTCCTCCAGTTCGTCCAGTTGCCGGCAGCGGCGCGCCTCGCCTTCGCCGGTGCAATAGGCCGCCGCGCCGTAGGCGCCTTCCATCTTCGATGCGAGGGTGGCCAGTTCGGCCAGCCTGGCCGGATCGCGCGGCGCCGGCATCGCGGTCATCCGCTTCAGCAGCTGCAGCGCACGCGCGCTGTCGGCGGACATCGGCCTGCCCGCGTAGCGCTTGGCGTGTACGATCCAGCCGTTGAGCGTGGTCAGCCAGCGCTCGTTGGCCTTGGACGCCAGACGCTCCGAGTCGCCGTTGATGTAGGTGATCGACAGCCACTGCGCCGAGGTCAGTTCCGGCAGCAGCGCCCGATACTCCTCGTTGATGCGGGCGACGAACTGGTCGGCGCTCTCGCCGGCCGCCGCCGGCGCCGGCGCGGCGGTGGTTGCGGTGGTCGCTTCCTTGCGGCACGCGGACAGCGCAAGCACGCTCGCGCCGATGCACAGCGCGAGCAGCAGGTGGCGATGGTTCACGGCGGATCCTTCGAGGGTGAATGCGACGACGAAGGCTAGTGACCCGCCCCGTCCGCCGCAAGGGCCGACGGACCCGCGTCGGTGCGGCCAGGCGTGCCGCGTCCCGGCGCGCGCTCGATCCGTCCCCGGGTGCGATCGCCGGCGCCGCCTAGCCGGGGCATGGCGCGAACAGGTCGCGCGAGCGTTCGTAGATCCTGGTCCGGACCTGCATCAGCCCCAGCACCGACGGGAACAGGTTGTCCTGGTCGGCGTACTGCCGCGCGCGCGCGCGCACGCATGCCAGGTCCAGGCCGCGGCCGCTGGCGAAGCCGGGCGAGAACCACATCACCATCGGCACGTGGGTCTGCTCCTTCGGTGCGATCGCGTACGGCACGCCATGCAGGTACAGGCCCTTCTCGCCCAGCGATTCGCCGTGGTCGGACAGGTAGATCATCGCCGTGTCGTAGTCGGGCATCGCCTCCAGTGTGGACACCGTGCGCGCCAGCAGGTGGTCGGTGTACAGCAGCGAGTTGTCGTAGGCGTTGGCGATCAGTTCGCGGTCGCAGTTGCCCAGGTCGGCGGTGTCGCAGGTCGGGGTGAAGCGGCGGAAGCTGGCCGGATAGCGCTCGAAGTAGCTGGGGCCGTGGCTGCCGAGCTGGTGCAGCACCACCACGCGGTCGCCGGGCCTGGCGCGCACCTGCGCGGCCAGGCCGTCGAGCAGGATCTCGTCCATGCAGCGTCCGTCCTTGCACAGTTGCGGGTGCTTGGCGTTGTCCAGGCGCTGCAGCGCCAGGCCGTCGCACACGCCCTTGCAGCCGGACTGGTTGTCGCGCCACAGCGTGGCGATGCCGGCGTGCTCGAGCACGTGCAACAGCGACTGGTGCTTGCGGATGTTGCCCTCGTCGTAGTCGTGGCGGCCGAACGGCGAGAACATGCACGGCACCGAGACCTCGGTGCTGGTGCCGCACGAATGCATGTCGGGGAAGTTGATCACGCCCAGCTGTGCCAGCTGCGGCGTGGTCTGCCGGACGTAGCCGTTGAGGCCCCAGTTCTGCGCGCGCGCGGTTTCGCCCAGCACCACCACCAGCAACCGCGGCTTGCTGCCGGCCGCGCGCGGGGTGGCGATCGCGTCGTGCTCCAGCGGCAGCTTCGGCGCCTTGCGCGTGGGGCTGGCGGACTTGAGGTTCTGCTGTAGTGCGACCAGATAGTTGATCGGCGTGGCCAGGTAGCGGATCTCGCGGTGGTTGCGCATCATCGCCGACAGATCCTGGAACGACAGCATCGCGCCGACCCCGCACAGCGCCAGCATCGCCAGCAGGAAGCCGGCGCGGATCGCCAGCGCCCTGCCCGGCGTGCGCCGGACCAGCCGCACCCGCCACACCACCAGGATCGGCAGCACGGCGTAGAACAGCAGCGGCGCGATCAGCGCCGGCGTCATCAGTTCGCGCGATTCCTTGTGATCGGTCGCCAGCACGTTGCGCAGCATGTCCGCGTCCAGGTAGACGCTGTAGCTGTTCATGTAGTGCGCGGCGAACGCGGTGGTGATCAGCAGCACGGTCAGCAGCGGCTTGGCCACGCCGCGCCACAGCAGCAGGCCGAGCAGTAGCCCGTGCACCGACAGCAGCAGCAGGAACAGCGACAGCCCCAGCCGCAGGTCGCCGGCGTGGCCGGTCATCGCGCTGCGCCAGAACATGCCGTTGCAGGCCACGGCGAAGAACGCACTGGTCGCCAACGCCAGCGCTTCGCTGCTCAGCAGCGGGCGATAGGCCCACCAACGGGTCTTTTGCTGTTTGATCGTGGACGGGCGCGACAGAGAGGAGGCGCTCATGCGCGGGGTTCCTTGACGTTAGACGATGGCGGATGCACGAATTGGGCCAAGCCCGGCGGCGGCCACAGCAACGCCCGATACAGAGCGAGCGCCACGCCCCAGCAGACGGTCAGCGTCCACAGGTCGTGCGACAGGAAATGCGCGCCGCGCAGTTGCTGGCCGATACCGAACAGCAGCCCGGCGCAAAGCCCGACCGCGAGCGCCGGCCAGCGCCACGCCGGCTTCAGCGCCAGCGCGACGAAGTACAAGGCGACCCAGGCATAGCCGGCGCTGGAGTGGCCGGCGGGGAAACAGACGCCGCGCGGCATGTCGGTCGAGTGCGCCTCGAACAGCCCGACGAAGGCACGGCTGCCGCCATAGCGGCTCAGGTCCCAGGGGCAGTCCATGTGCGTGACCGCCTTCAGCAGCGACACCATGCCGGTCGCCAGGGCCACCGCCACGGCCAGGTAAAGCAGCGGCATCCGGAAGCGCTGGCCGCCGTTGCGCCGCCAGGCCCACACCGCCAGGCCGGTCGTCGCCACCCAGGCCACGGTGCTGAGCAGCTTGCCGTCGCGATGGATCAGGCCGCTGGTCAAGGCGGCGTTCTTCAGTGCCCAGCGGCCTCCCTCCCAGCGGTATAGCAGGTCGGCCAACCAGAAGTCCCCGCCCAGGCCCATCAGTACGGTACTGGCCAGCAGCGCCGCGGCCAGCGGCAGCAGGGCATGGGTCAGGTAGAAATCGCGATGTGCGTTGCGGTCGTATGCGATCTTGGCGGGGACGCCTAGGGATGGACTATGCATGCTCTGCGAACGCAGCCTGGGACGATTGAAGAACGCATAGGGTCGCTGCAGCGGTGTCGGAGAGTGGTCGGACAGCCACCATAGCGACAAGCACGCCTGCGTGGCAGCCGCTTTTTCCTGAAACCTGGACGCGCATCCCTTCGCTGCGCCGAGCCGTGGCGCGGAAGCGGGCGTGCCTGCCTGGTCTGCATGGATGCCAGGCTGGACTGTGCGGACGGATCGCGTCCGGCAGCGGCGGTCCGCCTGGCTGGACACGAGCCGTGCGGTGGGCGGCCACGGCGCCGCGGACCCGCCGGCCGGGCGGGTCCGGCCCGTCGCTGCGGCCTGCAAGAGGCAGTATTCCGACCGCGCTCCGACGCACATCCGCTAGCATGGTGCATCCCGTCGTCCCGGAATGCGAGCGAGTGCCATGCGACTGTTGGTCATCGAGGACAACCGGAGTCTGGTCGCGAACCTGTTCGACTATTTCGAGGTCCGCGGCCATACCCTGGACGCGGCGCCGGACGGCGTCACCGGCCTGCACCTGGTCACCACCCAGCGCTACGACGCGGTGATCCTGGACTGGATGCTGCCGCGCCTGGACGGGCCGCAGGTGCTGCGCGCCATGCGCGAGCAGCACCACGCCGAGGTGCCGGTGATCATGCTCACCGCGCGCGACGAGCTGCCGGACAAGATCGCCGGTTTCCGCGCCGGCGCCGACGACTACCTGACCAAGCCGTTCGCGCTGCCGGAGCTGGAGGTGCGGCTGGAAGCGCTGCTGCTGCGCGCCAACGGCCGCGGCCGCAGCAAGCTGTTGCGGGTGGGCGACCTGCAGCTGGACCTGGGCACGCTGGAGGCGACCCGCGGCGGCCGCCTGCTGCACCTGTACCCGGCGTGCCGCAAGTTGCTGGAAGTGCTGATGCAGGCCAGCCCGGCCGCGGTCACCCGCGACCGGCTGGAGCATGCGCTATGGGGCGACGAGCCGCCGGACGGCGACATGCTGCGCTCGCATATCTACGACCTGCGGCGCAGTGTCGACGGCCCGTTCGCGTCCAAGCTGATCCACACCCTGCCGCGCGTCGGCTACCGGCTCGCCGAAGTGGGGCCGCACGAGCAAGAGCATGCCGCGTAGGACCGGGCTGCGCCGGCGGGTCAGCCTGTGGCTGGTCGGCTATGCGGCGCTGTTGTCGCTGGCGGTGTTCGTGCATGGCTATATCGTCAACGACCAGGCCGAGCAGCTGACCTGGCACTCGCTGCTGAGCTCCGAGCTGGAACATTTCCTGGCGCGCAGCGCAGTCGATCCGGACTACCGCTGGATCGACACCCGCACCGTGAGCCTGTACGGCGACGAAGGCGGCCAGCCACTGCCGCCGACGGTGGCGGCGCTGGCGCCGGGCCTGCACGACGACGTGCCGCTGCAAGGCCGCGACAAGGTGGTACTGGTGCAGGACGTGGGCGGCCGTCGCCTGGCGCTTGCGCTGGACATCACCGAGTTGCAGAAGCACGAGAGGAGCCTGGCGCTGTGGATGCTGCTGTCCAACGTGATCGCGGTGCTGCTGCTCGGGACGCTGGTGGCCTGGGGCCTGGGCCGCGTGGTGCAGCCGCTCACCGACATGGCGCAGCGCATCGGCGGCCTGCGCCCGGACCGGCCCGGCCAGCGCATCGAGGTGCATCCGCGGGCCAGCGCCGAGCAGGTGGTGATCGCCGATGCGTTGAACGACTACCTGTTGCGCAACGACCTGTTCGTCGAGCGCGAGCGCGCCTTCATCGACAGCGCCAGCCACGAACTGCGTACGCCGGTGGCGGTGATCGGCGGCGCCGCCGAACTGGCGCTGGAACAGCCGGGCGTCCCGCCCAGCGCACGCAACCAACTGTTGCGCATCCGCCGCACCGCCGGCGGCGTGGGGCAACTGATCTCGCTGCTGCTGGTGCTGGCCAAGGACCCGGCGCGGCTGGCGCGCGGCAGCGATCTGGTGCGCCTGGACCAGTTGCTGCCGGACATCGTCGAGGACCATCGCCACCTGTGTGCCGATAAGCACCTGGAACTGGTCCTGGCGCCATTGCCGCCGTGCAAGGTGCTGGCGCCGCTGGCGATCGTGCAGGCGGCGATCGGCAACCTGCTGCGCAACGCGATCGAGAACAGCGACCAGGGTCGCATCCAGATCGCGATGCCGGCGCCGGGCGTGGTGCGCATCGACGACCCCGGGCACGGCATGACGCCGGAGGAGATCAGCGCCATCTACATGCGCATGGCCCGCGGCGGCAGCCGCGAGGGCATCGGCCTGGACCTGATCGCGCGCCTGTGCGAGCACCTGGGCTGGGCGCTGCGGCTGGATTCGGACGCGGGACAGGGCACGCGGGCGACGCTGGACCTGAGCTCGGCATTGAAGGACGTTGGCGCGGGGTAACGGACGCGCCGGCAGACGCGCGCGTCGGACCAGCCTGCGGCGTGCAGCAATGGGAACATCGTTGGTGCCGCTACTTGTCTACCCGATGCGACGGTTGTGCCATTGGGCATTTTTCCCGTCCACAGCAGCGAATCGCGACAAGCCGCGATCGATCGCCTTTCCTATGCTGCAATCTCGTCCGAAGTGACTAGAGAGCCATCATGTGTGCGATGCGTGCCGTGGATTCAATGAAGCGCAAGAGGCGCGCCGCCGCCTGTTTGACGGCACTGGCGTTCGCCGCCACCAGCCTGCAGCAGGGCCTGGCGGCGGAAGCGGACACCGCTTCCGATCGTTATGTCGATCGCGTCATGCCTGCACTGCGGGCCGCGCCTGCCGTGCCGCAGATCGGGCTGGCCAAGGCCGCCGACGTGCGTGTCCGGCAAGGAGTGGCGGACCTCGCGTTCCCCAGCGTCACCGACGAATTCGCGCGCTTCCGCCAGCGCGATGCGGCGCTCCCGTTCGAGCGGCTGCCGACGACGGCCAAGGTGGCCGATCGTGCCGCGTTCGAGCAGATGCAGCGCTATCTCTACAATCGCTACAACGGTCTGACTGTCGTGCGCACGCTGTATGCCGATGGTCATGCCTTCGACTGCATTCCGCTGTTGCAGCAGCCCGGCTTGCGCGGCGTGGATCGCGTCGCGCTACCGCCGAGCGCGGGACAGTCCGGCAGCGTCGCGGCCAAGCAGCGAGATAGCGACGAGAATAGAGAGTGTAACGAGGGCACCGTGTCGCTGGAGCGTATCGGCATCGAGGATCTTGCCGAGGCGCGCAACCTGAGCGAATTCCTGGCCAAGCAACCGACCCGCGACGATCGCGCCGGCCTCGCTGCCGATGCCTCCAACGGCCACCATTACGCATCCGTGTTCGCCGATACCCAGGGCAGCCCGATCGGTGGCGCGGGCGCGGATCTCAATATCTGGACGCCGACGTTCCGGTCGAGCAACGACTACATGTCGATCAGCCAGATATGGATCTTCGGTGAAAGCGCCTCACAGCTGCAGCAGACGCTGGAAGTTGGTTGGCAGCTGCGGCCGTCGTATCGGGATTGGGGTAACAAGTCGATCACCTTCATCTACTCCACCCAGGACGGCTACACCGCGACCGGTTGCCACAATCTGGAGTGCGGCGATTTCGTGCAAGTCGTCTCGGGCAATGTGCTGGGCACTCCCTATGTGGCGAACCGGTACAGCGCCAGCGGCGGCAAGCAGACGCTGATGAGCGTGGAGTATCAACGCGATTCGGGCGGCAACTGGTGGCTGATGTTGGACGGGACCTGGATCGGCTATTACAAGGCCAACCTGTACTCCGGCGATCTGGCGACTGGCAGTTCGGCAGTGGGCTTCAGCGCAGGTGGCGAAATCTACGCCAACGATCTCACCCCCAGCACCCCGATGGGCAGCGGCGCATTCGCCTCCGCTGGCTATCGCAAAGCCGCTTTCCAGGCCAATCATTTCTATCGCGACGGCAGCCTGGCGGCGCATGCGGTCACCCGATTGTCGGCCTATACGATCGATTATCCGGCCTGCTATACGTTGGCGTTGGCAGGCATCAGCGGGCCGGCGGCGACCGGCGTGAGCGGCATCGGCCTGGCGCCGGAAATGCACAGTGGCGGTTTCTATTTCGGCGGTCCGGGCTGCGCGCGCTGATGCGCAGCCGACCGGGGTTCGGCGCTTGCGTCGTGCGGGCCAGTGAGAGCTGCCGCACGCATGTGGCATGTGCGACTGTGGCAGCCGCTGCCAGGATGAGCGAGGCGCGACGTATGCAAGCAGCAGCGCTGTGCAAGCATTGAAGGTACCTCCGGCCTTGCCGGGGGAACTTACTCTGGCAGCAGTCCACGCTGCAGCAGCCAGGCGCGCGCGTCCTCGGCGTCCTGTTCGAACCAGGCGCGGGTGGAGCCCAGCCGGTACGTGTAGCCCCACGCATCCATGTCGGCCATCAGTCGCGCGCTGCCGACGCCGGGCAGCGCGTCGGCCAGCACGATCTGCAGGTAGCAGGCGGCGTCTTCTTCCTCGACCGAATCGGTGGCATCGGTATGCACCCGCGCGCGCCGTTCCGGCGGCAGCACGATCAGGTGGCAGGCCTCGTGCAGCAGCGAGTGCACCGGCGTGTCGTCGCGCACGTACACGTCGCTGGCGATCACCCCGGCTTCCGGTTCGCCCCAGTAGCTGCCGGGAATCGCCGCGTCGTCGGCGACCCGGTGCAGGCGCAGGCCATGGCCGGCCAGCAAGGCGCGCGGCGCGTCCAGGCCGATGGCGCCGACGGTCAGCACCTGGGCGGCGGGAGCGGGGCGGGAGTCGGCGGTCTGCATCGGCGGCGGATGAGGAAGGGCGGGTCTGAAACAGGAGCCAGCGTGATGCATCGAACCGGCGCCGGGACGCTATGGCCAGATATGCGCTGCAGCTCGTGTGGCTCACGGCGCAAGCCGCGCGCCGCGGCCGCCATCAGCTGCCGGTGCGCGCTGCGCCACTCAGGGCGTCGGCCCTTCCGGCAATGCCACCGAGATGTCGAGCACGTCGTGTTCGCCGTCCTTGACCAGGTCCACCTTGACCGCGTCGGCGTCGATGTTGACGTATTTCTTGATCACTTCCAGCAGTTCGCGCTGTAGCAGCGGCAGGTAATCCGGGCCGCCGCGGTGGCTGCGTTCCTGCGCGATGATGATCTGCAGGCGGTTCTTGGCCGTTTCGGCGGTGTTCTTCTTGGTCTTGAGGAAGCCGAATAGTCCCATGCTCACCCTCCGAACAACTTGGTGAAGAAGCCCTTCTTCTCCACGGAGATGAAGCGCATCGGGCGATCTTCGCCCAAGATCCGGGCCACGGCGTCGTCGTACGCCTGACCGGCCGGGGACTCGCCGTCCAGGATCACCGGCTCGCCCTTGTTGGAGGCGTTGAGCACGTCGCCGGACTCGGGGACCACGCCGATCGCCTTCAATCCCAGCACTTCCTCCACGTCGGTGATGCTGAGCATCTCGCCGCCTTCCACCCGGCCCGGGCTGTAGCGGGTCAGTAGCAGGAACGCCGGCACGCCCTGGCCCTGCTCGGCCTTGCGGGTCTTGGAGTCGAGCAGGCCGATGATGCGGTCCGAGTCGCGCACCGAGGAGACTTCCGGATTGACCACCACCACCGCGCGGTCGGCGAAGTACATCGCCAGGGACGCGCCCTTCTCGATGCCGGCCGGCGAATCGCACACGATGTACTCGAAGCCGTCGGCGGCCAGATCCTTGAGCACCTTCTCCACGCCGTCCTGGGTCAGCGCATCCTTGTCGCGGGTCTGCGAGGCGGCCAGCACGAACAGGTTGTCGAAGCGCTTGTCCTTGATCAGCGACTGCTTGAGCGTGGCCTCGCCGTGCACCACGTTGACGAAGTCGTACACCACCCGGCGCTCGCAGCCCATGATCAGGTCGAGGTTGCGTAGGCCCACGTCGAAGTCGATCACGGCGACTTTCTTGCCGCGCCGCGCCAGCCCGCAGGCCAGGCTCGCGCTGGTGGTGGTCTTGCCGACGCCGCCCTTGCCGGAGGTGACTACGATGATTTCAGCCAAAGGAATGTCTCCCGATACGTTCAGTGATGGGGCCGCGTCAGTCTTGCGCGGCGATCTTGATCTGGTCCTGTTCCAGCCAGACCTGCACGGCCTTGCCGCGCAGGTCCTTGGCAACATCGTCCAGCACCTTGTAGTGGCCGGCGATGGCCACCAGTTCGGCGTGGAAGTCGCGGCAGAAGATCCGTGCCTCGGTGTTGCCCTGTGCGCCGGCCAGCGCGCGTCCGCGCAGGCTGCCGTAGATGTGGATGCTGCCGTCGGAGATCACCTCGGCGCCGGCGCCGACCGTGGCCACCACGGTCAGGTCGCAGTTCTCCGCGTACAGCTGCTGGCCCGAGCGCACCGCGGTCTTCTGCATGCGGCCCGGTTGCGGGCGCGCGGCCGGAGCGGGCGGCGGCGGGGGCGGCGGCGACACCGGGGCGGGCGCGGCAGCGGGGGCGCCGCCGCCGATGCGCTCGTACTGGGCGCGGAACTTGGCCAGCAGCGGCAGGCCCAGCGCCTCGGACAGCTGCTCGATCTCGCGGGTGCCGTAGGCCAGCGCCACCGGCAGCACGCCGGCCTCGCGCAGGCCCTCCAGCAGCGCGCGCGCGGTGGCGGTGTCGGGCGCCTGCGCCAGGCCGCCGAAATCGATGATCACCGCGGCGCGGCCGAACAGCTTGGGCGCGCGCTGCACCCGCTCGCGCATCTCCTGGGCCAGACGCGCCACGTCCAGGGTGCGGATGCGCAGGTTGGCGATGCCGACCTGGCCGATCTTCAGTTCGCCTGCCTGCTCGAAATCCGGATTCACCGACGACACGCTCAGGTCCCGATCAGGCGCGGCGCCCGCTGCAGGCGGCGGGCATGGCCGACCCAGGGCAGGTCGGGCAACTGGTCGCCGTAGGTCTCGCGGACCCAGGCGTAACTGCACAAATCCTTCAACAGCATGCTGGCACGCACCTCCACCTCGTTCATCGTGTTCTGGCCCACTTCGCGGAAACCGAAGCTGCCGTGGAACAGCAGCGCCGCGTCCGCGCCATGGTCCAGGAAAACCTCGCAGGCCAGCTGCGGGTAGCGCAGCTCGGCATAGCTCTGCACGTCGGCATAGAACGCGCGGCCGACGCCGCCGCCGCGGCGGCGGCTGGCCACCACGATGCGGTCGATATAGAAGAACGCGGGGTAGCGCTCGCGGAACCAGGCGAAGTTGCTGCTGTCGTGGTCGCTGTCGGCGCCGAAGCCGACCAGGAAGCCGGCCAGGTTGCCGTCGCGCTCGGCGACGCGGAAGTATTCTGCGGTCTCGTAGAAGCGGTGCAGCCTGGCCGGATCCAGCGGCAGGATCGCCAGTCCGGCGTTGTTGTTCAGGGCCAGGACCGAATCGAGCTCGTGCTCGCGCACGTCGCGGATGACGATCGACATTCGTGGGAACTCCGGAAGCTGCTGCGCATGACCTGCCGAGTGCGGGCCGCAAGCTGGATTGTCGCATGTGTGAGCATGAGGGGGTATAAGTTCATCCGCACAGTCGTGTGCCTACCTCTTGGTTGACGGGGCGTATCCTTGAGATGCAAGGGCGTCCACCTCAGGTATGGGTGGCATTACACAATGGGTCTGCTTCCTTGCGGATTGGACGCATCGTGTATGATACACGTGCGGCATTTGGACTGTAATAGAGATATTTTTATGCGTTCGATCCTGGTCGTTTTGTTTGCAGTGTCAACCTTGGCGGGAGCACGCTTGGCGCAGGCTGAGCCCACAGGCGCAACCGGTTTTAGCGCGGCTACGGAGCCGCCGCCTCGGAAGTCTTTCAAATGCTGTCTGCCCGGGCATGAGGCATGATTGCAGCGGACATGCGTAAAAACGGCTGAATGCAACAAAAATGGCGGCAAGCTGCATCAATTGCGCTTATCGTCTTGTATGACTTCCTTGTGTGACTTCTGGAGCAGGCGGAGGAGTCGGCTGTCCTCTAGGATGCGGAAATGCTACAACGCCTGAGCCACATCCGTTTGCTCCGATTTGTCGGCATGTTCACTTGGGCGCTAGTCGGGTGCTGGCTGCTCAACTTGTTTTTCGATCCGGAGTACCTCAAAGAGTTTGGCGACAACTTAGTCTGGGTGACGGTACTCCCGTGGTTGCTGTGTTTTCTTGCCTTCGGTGTCGGCTATTGGTGGCTGACACATGACGTCGGGATGCGTGAGCCTAGGCTGCGCGACCATGTCATCTTGTTCCAGATGACGCTGTGTGCAATCGGAGTCAGCTATTTTTCGGAGACGTCGCTCGGTAGTGTGATGTTGATGGTGCTGGCTGGCTTGCTGCCGTGGTTGTTGCCTATGCCGGTAGGACTTGCATGGATATTGCTCGGCAGTCTTGCCTTCATCCCGCTGTTCGCAGGACCTATGCACGTACCGCTTGTGCTCGCGATCGTACAGGCGCTGCTGTATGTCGGTTTTTCCGGCTTAGTGTTCACTACCGCTTACGTCGCCAAGCAGCAGGCCAGTGCACGCGATGAGCAACGTCGTGTCAACGCCGAACTGCGAGCGACCCGCGCGCTGCTTGCTCAAAGCGCCCAGATCAACGAACGCACCCGCATCTCGCGCGAACTGCACGACCTGCTCGGCCACCATCTGACCGCGCTGAGCCTGAACCTGGAAGTGGCCGGCCACATCACCGAGGGCCGTGCGCAGGAGCACGTGCACCAGGCGCATACCCTGGCCAAGCTGTTGCTGACCGACGTGCGCGAAGCGGTCAGCCAGCTGCGCGACAGCGGCGCGATCGACCTGGCCGCCGCCTTGCGGCCGCTGGCCGAACAGGTGCCGGCGCTGCAGATCCACCTGCAGGTGGAGGAGCCGCTGACCGTCGAGGACCCGGCGCGCGCGCATGTCTTGCTGCGCTGCACCCAGGAAATCATCACCAACACGGTGCGCCACGCCCAGGCCGACAACCTGTGGATCCAGGTGCGCCGCGAGGGCCCGCTGGTGGTGATCCAGGCCCGCGACGACGGCCGCGGCTGCGCGACCCTGCTGCCCGGCAACGGCTTGTGCGGCATGCGCGAGCGGCTGAGCCAGTATGGTGGCAACCTGGAGATCGATGCGCCGCCGGGTGTGGGCTTTCGCCTGCGCGCCGCGGTCCCGAGCGCGGCTGCGTTGTTGCCGCCCGCCGTTCCACAAGGAGTGCTGCGATGATCCGTGTTTGCCTGGTCGACGACCAAACCCTGGTGCGGCAAGGGATCCGCTCGCTGCTGGCGCTGGATGGCGGGATCGAGGTGGTCGCCGAGGCCAACGACGGCCGCCAGGCGGTGGCGCTGATCCCGCAGGCGAAGCCGGACGTGGTGCTGATGGACATGCGCATGCCGGCGATGTCCGGGTTGGAGGCGCTGCAGATGCTGTCGCGCAACGGCATGCTGCCGCCGACCATCATCCTGACCACCTTCGACGACGACCAACTGGTGCTGGCCGGGCTCAAGGCCGGGGCCAAGGGCTACTTGCTCAAGGACGTTTCGCTGGAACAACTGGTCGGCGCGATCCGCGCGGTGGCCGCCGGCGGTTCGTTGGTGCAGCCGGCGGTGACCCAGCGCCTGCTGTCGGGCCTGGAGCACATGCGCAACGACTTCGTCAGCCTGGACCGGCCCGACCCGCTGACCGACCGCGAAACCGAGATCCTGCGGCTGATGGCCAGCGGCTTCTCCAACAAGGAGATCGCCAACTCGCTGGGCGTGGCCGAGGGCACGATCAAGAACCACGTGTCCAACATCTTGTCCAAGCTCGGCGTGCGCGACCGCACCCGCGCGGTGCTGAAGGCGTTCGAGCTGCAGTTGGTGTGACGGGCAGGATGCCCGCCCGGCGCAGCGCGCCGGGCGTTCGCGGGCGCGCGAGCCGCCCTTGTAGGAGCGACTCCGGGTGGCCTCAGGCCATCAGTCGCGACGAGCGAAGCGGCAGGCGTGCCGCACCCGGAGGCGGTCCGGGCCTGTAATGACCCACTGCATTTCTGCTCAGGTGTTGGTTTCGACCGAGGAGACACCGATGGGCGAAATGATGGACGAAGAACAGATCAAGCGCTGGACGGCCCGGCGCAAGTCGGCGCTGGTGCTGGAAATCATCCAGGGCAAGCCGACGGTGGCCGCCGCCAGCCGGCGGTTCGACCTGACACCCAACGAGATCGAGGGCGGGATCGATGAGGGCAAGCGGAGTTTGGAGAACGCCCTGCGGGCCAAGCCGGAGGAGGTGCGCGAGCAGTACGAGCGCCAGCTCAAGCAACGACAGCGGGCCGACGGCGAGGCCATGCGGGAACGGGGTGCCGCGGACGCTCGCCGGGCTGTTGGGGATGAACAAGCACACGGTGCAGCGGATCTTCCAGCGCAAGGGCTGGCAGGTCCGCAAGCGCCCGGTGGGCCAGCGTCCTCGGATCGAGGCGCTACCGTCGAAAGTGCTCTAAGCCTGGCACGGGTGAGCGGCTGCCGCACCCGGCAACGGCTGGGCTGGCACCTGTCGCGCACCGGCAAGGCCAGTACCGCTGCCGCCGCTCCGGAGCAGGCCTTGATCACCCGGTTCGGCATGCTGGGCCGGGTCCAGGACCGGTTCCTGCTGCGCTCGGACAAGGGCCTGGTCTTCACCCGTGGGGACTGCACCCGCCGGGGGCGCAGCGACGGACGGAAGCGGGAGTTCATCGCCGCGCATTGCCCGCAGCGGAACGGGAGAGTGGAGCGGGTGATCGGCACGTTGAAGGAACGATGCGCACATCGCCACCGATTCGAAAGCCAGGCCCGTGCCCTGCGCGTGATCGGCGACTGGATCGGCTTCTGCAACCGGCAACGGCCCCGCCAGGCACTGAAGATGACGACACCTGATGGCACCTAGGCCGCTACATTAACCGCATGACCTGTGCACAAACCGATGGGTCATTACCTCATTGGTCTGGCCGCCGCGCCCGGCGGCGTCGCCCGCGGGCCGGCGCAAACGCCTCGCCGTGTCTGGCCTGCCCGCACCGCGAGGTGCGGCGACGGGCCTGTCCGCCACTGCCCGGGCGGCAATGGTCTGGTCGCTCGCGCGCCGCCGCCGCGGGGTTGTGCGCGGCGTTTTCGCCAGCATGCCCGATTGCGCGCCGCCATCGGCTGACCACGAGCCGCGAAGCCTGCTAGGATGCGCGCTTGGCTTCATCAACCCGGCCGTGGGACCGGCCCCGGAGACCTCCTGAATGACCCGTATTATCGAGTTCCTGATCGCACTGGGGATCGTGGCCGGCCTGTTCGTCATCGTCGGCCTGGTGCTGCCCTCGGAGCGTCACATGTCCGAGAGCGTCGAGACCAATCGGCGCATGACCATCGTCTACGACACGATGAACAGCCTGCGTCGATTCAAGGACTGGAACCCTCTGGTGTTGCGCGATCCGCGTATCCAGCTGAAGCTTTCCGGCCCCGAAGCCGGCGTCGGCGCCCGTCTGGACTACACCTCCGCCGAGGGCTACATCGGTAAGGGCAGCTGGACCATCACGTCGACCGAAAAGAACAAGCAGGTCGTCATCGGCATCGAGGACGAGAGCAAGGGCAGCGGCAAGACCACGTCGTTCAAGCTCGAGCCGACCGGCAAGAGCGGCCGCAACGTCAAGATCACCCAGGACTACACGGTCAAGTACGGCTGGGACCTGTTCGGTCGCTACGCCGGCCTGTACGTCAGCCGCCATGTCGGCGACGACATCAAGCTGGGCCTGTCGCGGCTGGGCAACGTGCTGGCCACGGTGCCGAACGTCGATTACCGCGCCGAGGAAACCCCGTTGAAGGACCTGAAGGTCGTCGACGTCCCGGCCGAGGATCTGCTGGTGGTCAACGCCGGCAACATCGACCGCGACAATGAGGCCATCAAGAAGTCCATCAAGGACAACCAGGAATGGATCAAGCGGGTGATGGACGCCAACGGCCTGGAAGCGGCCGGCCCGGTGCGCATCGTCACCACCGATTTCGGCGCCGACAAGTACGCGTTCGACGTGGCCCAGCCGGTGCGCAAGCGCGCTGGCGGCGCGCCGAAGCCCGGTGCGGCGGCCAAGCCGGAAGCGAAGAAGGACGACGCGGCCGCGCCTGCTGCCCCGGTCGACGCGACTCCGGTCGCCGCCAGCGGCGAGCCGCTGAAGCCGACCATCCCGCAGGGCGCGCCGGTCACCTACCTGCGTACCGAAGCGCACCGTTCCGCGTTCGCCCGCTACAGCGGCCACATGGCGGGCCTGGATGCGGCACGCAATGCGGTCCGCGCCTGGGCCGCGACCAGCGGCTACGACGTGACCGACCGTCCGTACGAAGCCTGGAAGGGCGGCGTGGACAAGTCGTTCTCGCCGGAAGGCGCGTACGACATCTACTGGGCGATCAAGTAGGCCGTCGCCCCGATGGACGAGTGACCACGCAACGCGCCGCTTCTTGCGGCGCGTTGCGTTCATGGGGCCGGAACACCGGCCGGAACGGAGCATCGTCATGCTGAATTTCGATCGTCGTTCGCGCAAGCCGTCCTGGCTGGCCAGCGCCGGCGGCGTGCTCGCGGCCGCCGCGATCGGCCTGTCCGCGTACGCCGCGCACGCGGTGGCCGCGCCGCTGGCGCAATCGCATCTGCAGACCGCGGCGCTGTACGCGTTCGGCCACGGCCTGGCGTTGGCCGCGCTCGGCCGCGGCAGCGAACGCCTGCTCGGCCGTGCCGCGCTGGGCCTGTTGCTGCTCGGCACGCTGCTGTTCGCCGGCAGTCTGGCCGGCAACGCGCTGGCGCAGTGGCCGACGCGGCTGGCTCCGGTTGGCGGGGTGACGCTGATGCTGGGCTGGCTGCTGTGGGCGCTGGACGCGCTGCGGCGCTGACGCCCATGCCCCGCTATCGGCGCGGATTCGACACCCAGGCCGCCTACGACCACCTGTGCCGGCGCGACCGCAAGCTCGGCGCGTGGATGCGCCGGATCGGCCCGATCGAACCGCAGCCGGGCTGGTCCAGGCGCTTCGACCCGGTCGATGCGCTGGCCCGCGCGATCCTGTTCCAGCAGCTCAGCGGCAAGGCCGCGGCGACCATCGTCGGCCGGGTCGAGGCGGCGATCGGCTGCACCCGGCTGCACGCCGACACGCTGGCGCGGATCGACGATCACCGGTTGCGCGCCTGCGGCGTGTCCGGCAACAAGGCGTTGGCGTTGCGCGACTTGGCGCGGCGCGAGGCGGCCGGCGAGATCCCCGGCCTGCGGCAGATGGCGACGATGCACCAGGACGCGATCGTCGCGGCGCTACTGCCGATCCGCGGCATCGGCCGCTGGACCGTGGAGATGCTGCTGCTGTTCCGCCTGGGCCGTCCCGACCTGTTGCCGGTGGACGACCTGGGCGTGCGCAAGGGCGCCCAGCGCGTGGACACGCTGGCGCTGGCGCCGACCCCGAAGCAATTGCTGGCCCGCGGCGAACGTTGGGGCCCGTACCGCAGTTATGCCAGCTTCTACCTGTGGCGCATCGCCGATGCGGCGGCGCCGACACCGCGCTCGCAGCAGTAGCGGCGCCGCGCGGGCCTAGCGCTGGGGCGGCCGCGAACGGCGCCGCCAGCGCGCGGCGTTAGAGCACTTTCGATCCAAGTGACGCCACTCGTGGGAGCGACTCCGCGCGGCCTTGGGCCATCAGTCGCGACGAGCTTTACAGAGGTAGAGCCATTTGCGACTGAGGTCGCTCCCAGAACACTGCACTGGCTGCAAATAGCAGAGTCGAAAATGCTCCAGCCGGGAAACCTGGTGTTCGCCGTCGCCGTCGCCGTGGTCGCCAGGGACCACGGCGGCGCGCCGTTACGCTTGCGTCTGGCGTGACCATGCGGTGGCGCCGTCCGTCGGCGCAGCGGCGGACGCGGGTGGCCGGAACAGCGGATCGTCGCTCAGGCGCGGGCGCTGCGCCGACGGGAACCGGCGTTCGCGCTGCAGCCAGCGCCGGTACTGGTAAGTGCCGCGGGTGGATGATGGTCGGGATGGTCGCGATCACGGCGCCGTCGAACTTGCCGGTGTTGAAGAGCAGGCGTTTGCCCTGTGCGTAGTAGCACACACGGCCGCTGCGCAGGCGCGGCTCTTGCGGTGGATGCCGTAGCCCAGGCCAGCGAAGATGAGGCTCTCCACCAGCGTGCCGATCCCGACCGCGGCGTTGCCCAGGCGCACGGCGGCGAGGCCGAGGATCAGCGATGCGAGCGCGGTCAGCGCGGCGGCGATCCAGCCGGCGCGAATGCTGCGCAGGAGGTGGTCGGGCGCTTCGTCGGCGCTATGGCGGTGGCGCCGGCCACGCCGGCAGCAGGGGCGGAGTAGGGGGCTGTTCCATGCGTGAATCTGCTGGTTGCGTCGAGACCATAGCGGCATCCCTGGCCTTTAGCCGCGCCAGGCCGGGCGCACGCGGCCGGGCGCGCCAGGCGGCCGAGCGCCGGGCGCTGGATGGCTCATGCCTGCGGCGGCGCATGCCAGCGCCAATGCCAGGGCTCGTAGACGATGCCGTGCGGATTGCCGCGCGGATAGCTCATCCGGTAGCCGAAGCCGGCGGCGTGCGCCTGCAGCCAGGCGAAGGCCGCGGTGCGCTCGAGGCTCTCCTCGGCCGGCGGCTCGGCCGGTGTGCCGATGTCCAGCGCGTCGCCGCTGTGGTGCTCGCTGTAGCCGGGCGCGGCATTGACCTGCAGGATCTGCTGCAGACTCTGCCCGCGCGCGGACTTGCGCGCGAAGATGCCCAGTTGGTAGGCGTGGCTGCGGTAGCCGGAGATCGCCTCCAGCACCACGCCGTCGCGCGCGGCGGCGCGCTGCAGCGCGTGCCAGGCGCGCGCGGCGCCGGCGCTCAGCCACAGCGGGCGCCGGTAACGGTCGCGGCCGGCGGCGTGCAGGGTGGCGGGTTCGGCCTGGATCGACAGGCCGGTGCCGCGCGCGTAGTCCTCGGCATCCAGGCCGAGGCCGGCCAGGCGTTCGTGCAAGGCGCTCAGCGGCAGCAGCGCGGCGGCGTCGGGTTGCCGGCGCAGGGGCAGGGCGTCGAGGCGGTCCAGTGCCGCGTCGATGCCGGGTTCGTGCATCAGCCGCGGCAGCAGCGCGTGCATGCCGTGCGCGGAGGCGACGGCGAGGTAGCGGCCGTCGCACTTGCGCCGCAGCAGCCAGGTCGCCTGCGCGAGCAGCCGCGCGTCGGCGTTGCTGCGCGCGCGCAGTAGCGCGGCCGGCAGCAGTTCGATGCACTCGGTATTGAGCAACAGGGCGGGAGCGGGGCGCATCCGCACAGGGTAGGGCTAACCGCGGTGCGCGGCCAGCCGTTGCAGATCCTGCAGCAGTTGCCGCGGCTGCTCGGGACTCAGCAGCCGCCAGCGTCCGTCGCGCAACGGCAGCGCCAGCACGCGGCTGGCGTCGGTGAGCAGGCAGAACGCGCGTGCGCCGTTGCGCATGCGGAAATGGCCGGATTGGAAGCCGGGCAGGCCATAGCCCGATGGTCTTGCGGGTCGGCGCGAATTGGCCGTGTTCGGCCAGGTCCACCACCCGCGCACGCGCCAGGTCCATCGCCACGACGTCGGTGCGCGAGGTGAACATGCTGGAGCGGACCAGCAGGGTCGCTCCATCCAGGCGGATGCCGCGGCGCAGGTACAGCAGGCTCAGCACCGTGCCGGTCGCCGGCAGCAGGATCAGGCTGGCCCAGTGCAGGCGATGGCCGCGGTCCGGGCTGGACAGGCCCACTGCCGCGACCAGCCCGGCGGCGAGCAGCAGCGGCCGCCACAGGCCGAGCAGCGGCCGGCGCCGGGCGGGGCGGCGGGGTGTCGCGGGCGGCAGGCGTGGCGCGGGAGGGAGTGTGGGGAGTGTGCATGGCGGTCACTGCTGTGCGCGGATCCACTGCGCGGTATCGGCGATCAGCTGCGGGTCGACATGGCCGGGCTGTCCGTGCTCGGCCGGCATGGCCGCGCCGCTGCCGGCGATGCCGAGGTGGTTGAGCTGCGCATAGCGGTGCAGGGGCGCGCGCGGGTCCTTGCCCAGCGCCTGCTGCCAGCGTTGCCAGTCCGGTGCGGTGACCTGGAAGTCGCGCTCACCCTGCAGCCACAGCACCGGCTGTTGCAGGGCGAGCACGGCGGCCACCGGATCGATTTTATGGAATGCACGCCAGTACGCGGCCGGCAGGTCCTGCGGCGAATCGGCGCGCGCCACGGCACCGTCCCCGCGGACCTTGGCCACGCGCCGCTCGATCCCGGCCAGGCGTGCCTTGCCCTGCGCGGACGGTATGCCTTTAGCGGTTCTGGTCGATCAGCAGATCCAGCAGTGTAGATATCAGCGCTGATTGGCACGGTCTGTCAGCGCTAAGTGACACCGATCACGAGGGCGCTGCGTGCAGCTTCCATCACGTCGCCGGTGATCGCGTTCGGACCGTTAATCCGCAAGATGCGCTCGATCTGGACGAACAGGCGGTGGAGCAAGCGGAAGTTGCCGCCGGTGATCTGCACGATGGTGGCGACCGCCTGCGCGTCTGTGAAATCCGCTTCGTCCATCGCCAGCCCGAGGTCGCGCCAACGCCGTGTCAGCACGAAGGTCAGCTCCTCATCCTGCAACGGCCGGTACTGCTGGTGGGCGAAGCCAACACGGCTGAAAAGCTGGGGGTATCGTTCTATCCGCTTTTCGATGCCCGGCATCGCGATCAGGATCAGGCCAATGCCCTGCCGGTCGAACAGGTCACACAGATATTGCAGCCCCGTGTTGGACAGGCGGTCGGCCTCGTCGACGATCAGCAATTCGACGGAATGTTTGTTGCGAGGCGAAACGATGATCCGGTCTTTGGGCCGGATATGCTGATCGATGCAGATATCGACCCGATCGATGAGGCGGGGCAGGTCCTGACGAAGCTCGCGCAGCGTGCTGCCGACTGTCGGTGTATAGAACACGGTACGTGCACGGGCGAGGTCCGCATATATCTTGAGGTCGGACGGTTGCCGCGCACCCCAGGCCATGAGCAGATCGACTGCGCCGTCCCAGCGTGCGTAGCGTCGCGCGGACAGCGTTTTGCCGACGCCGGCTGTGCCGTGACATAAGCCGATGTAGCGGTGCTTGCGGACGGCGTTGGCAAATTCGGTGAAGCGGCGATGTTCCTGCGTCGAGATGAAGCTGGCGGCGCGGGCGCTGCCGTCTGCCATCACTCGCCCTCGTAATAGGTACGGAGGCGCGGCTTGGTCCGTGTGGCCTCGGGGGCGTGGCAGATGCGGGTTTCGGCGTTGGAGTTTGTGCCGTGCCGGAACCGGTCGGCCGCAGGATCGCGGGCAAATAGTCCGCAACGCGGGCCTTCCTCTCTCCGATCTCGCTTCGCAGGCGACGGCGATAGGCAAGCCGGGCGGATCGGACATCCTTGAGCATGATGTTCAGGCCAGCATGGTCAGGACTGACGGCCCGGCACAGGAAGACGTTGCGATGGAACACCCGAACCTCGCCCACGTCACGCGGATCGTAGCGGATCGTCACCGGCTCGCCGACATAGGCGGCAAGCGTAGGATTGAAATAGCGCAGCCCCTCGAAACGGATGCCGTCGCGGTGGACGATGCGAGATTTGGCGACCATGACCAGCAGCGAGCCCAGTTCCTCCAATGTTTCCGGCATCCGCGGCAAGCCAGCCATCGCCACGCCACGCATCCACAGGCGGTACGCCGATCGCGCGGTGCGGGCGGACGTTGTAAATCGCCACGATGTAAGCGCCGATCGCGGCGTTCAGTCCCGGAAGCGTCAGGCGAGGAGGCGAAACGGGTTTGCCGTTGCGGAGATTGCCCGGCAATTCTGCCAGCAACTCCGTGTCGATGGTGCGGAACAGCCGCTCGATCTTGCCGCGCCCCTGTGGACGCGCGACGGCAGAGTAAATCAGGCGGAGACGAAGATCGGCCGCAGCCTGTTCGAGGTGGAGGCTGGTGAAATCCGATCCGTGATCGACGCACAGCACATCGGGAATGCTGCACACCGGCCATACCGGATCGGCCTGGCGCCAAATCGCCTGTCGCAGCGCAAGCGAGGTGTTGAGCGCGGATGGCGCACCGAGGAAAACCATGTAACCTGCGATCACGCGCGAATGATCGTCCAGCACGGTCGTCAGCCACGGCCGCACTTGGCGGCCGCCTGCATCAAGGACAGGATATCGAGCTGGGTGTGATCGGCTTGCCAGACCGCATTGGGACGTCCGGTGCGGTGTCGATGCACCAACTCGAACTTGTCGCGGAAGGCAGCAGCACCTTCATGTGCAAAGGTCAGCATCGCCGGATCGATCCGGCGCACGATATCGCGCACGCTGCCATAGGACGGCATTCGCCATTCCAGTTCGCCGACGATGGCGGCGAGACGGCGATGGATTGTCACGATCGATGACGGTGGTTTGATCAGCGCCATGCCCTCGACCAGTGCCACCAGTTCTTGCGGAAAGGTGCGCTTGCCGGCTTCCGGTCGGGTCGGATGCGCCAGCCCGGCCGGACCAGCAGCAGCACGGTAGCGAGCAAGCCAGCGGCGGGCGATGCGGATCGATATGCCGACATCGATCGCGGCCTTACCCAGCGGCACCGCATCATGGAGGTGCCGGCGAAGCACGGCCATCCGTTTCGCGACTTCGGCACTTCCCGGTTCTGGCTTTCAATCATCGGTCATGGTGATCTACCCGTCCGAAAGAGGATCGTTCAGCGGACGCTAGAGCGTCAACCTGCCGCGCCAGTCACCAAAGCAGCGTGATCGGCAGGAAATGCTCATTCGGCAGCAGTGCGCCGCGCGCTTCGCGAGCGCCTGTTGCCGTTGCAGGTTCTTAATCGGAAGGGGAGCGATCAGACGCTACCGATACCGTGATGCACCGTGAACAGGTGTTGATCGTCGTAGCGACGCTTGATTGCTTCAAGGCGCGCAGCATGCGCTCCCCAGAACGCCTGCCGCCAGTTTTCCTGGTGAAAGTCGCACTCGTTGACATAGGTGCCGGCGTCCGGCGCGACCTTGCGAAGTTCGCGGATCGCAGACGCGATCGCGGCCGCGCGCGATCTCGCATCCTTGTCCACTGGCAGAGGCTGACCAGGATAGGCCGCATCGGTGCTGGAAGCGATAATCGCCAGGGCGAAGGCCGACAGCATCTGCGGGTTGGTCGCCGTGTCGCGCGACGCGGCGATGGCTTCCGGCGGGGCGCCCGCCAGCCCCTTGTTGAAGTGGAAGGCGACCGACCAGTGCCGGCTTGCAGCGAACCACGCCTCGGCAAGGCCGTCCTGATTGCCGGCGTCGAGGAGGGACGCCGGCAGCCACGTCGATTGATAACCGAGCCAGTAGGCGCCGACCTGCTCGCCGTCCCCGTGCCACCAGTACGCTCCGGGCGATGCCGCGAGACGTGTGTCGCGGGAGATCGTATCCGCCGGCAGATTGCTGGCGAGCCAGTCGGCATCCCAATAACGGCGGGCCGGGACGGGGATGACGCGCAAAGGGTCTGTTTCTTCGTAATCGTCGGAGTTCGCGCGAACGAAATCCATCAAGGGGCGCCACGCCGCGTTCGCCTCCTCCAGCGTCAGCCCCTGGAAGAGCATGTCGATTTCAAGCGTGTTGGAGCGCGTCGCGCGTGCCTGTTCACCCCAATGCGGATTGCAGAGTTTGGCCTGATAATGAGCGACGAAGCGCGCCAGCAGCCGGCGATAGGCTGCGTCGGAGTTGGCACGGATCGCGACCTTTGCACCCCCGAAAAGTTCCGGGAGGTCATGGGTCTTGAGCGTCAGGCGGGTCACGACGCCGAACGTTCCCCCGCCACCGCCCTTGATCGCCCAGAAGAGGTCCGGATGCCGGACGGCATTGACGACGCGGACCTCGCCATCGGCGGTGACGATCTCCGCTTCCAGCAGGCCGCTCGCGACCGTGCCAAACCCCTTGGAGAAGCTGCCGAAACCGCCACCCTGGACGAGGCCGGCCACCCCGACCGTGGTACAGCCCCCGCCCTGCACGTAGCGTCCTCCCTCGACGGTCACGGCCTTGTACGCATCCATCCACAGGCAACCGGCTCCGAGCGAAACGGCGTGGACGGGCGGCGTGTCCGTGCCCGCCGACACGAAGGCGTCGTGCAGGCGGACGTGGTTCATCGGACGCGTCCAGATCATCAGCGAGTCAGGGGCGCTGGATGCGCCGAAATAGCTGTGGCCGCCTCCCCGAACGACGAGGCGCACACCGTGCGATCGGGCGAAGCGGACAGCGGCGGCCACGTCTGCCGCGCTTTCGGCTTTCACGACATATCTACTGGGAGCGGATCGCCAAGCGTCCAGCCACCCGGAACTTTGCGTCAGGCCAGGCTGGTCGGAAACGTAGAAGGGGTTCTCCATCAGTTTCGTGACCGCCGGATCGGTCACATCGGGGACTATGACGGGCGCAAGCCTGCCGCCGACCGCGCGGGACAACGTGCGCCATTCATCTGCCACCGGCCAATCTGGCGTTGCAGGGCCGTTCGTCTGTCGAGCCATGACGGAGCAAGGCGCGCCGATGAAGGTGACGCCGGCGAGCGCCACACCCGAGGTCAGGAAGTCTCGCCGTTTCAGCATAGAAGGCTCCGTGGCAATCCGTGGCAAAGAGATTGCTCTGGAAGGAGGATGGTCCGGCATGCATGCCAGGTGACTATAGTATCCGATCGAGAGGCTTGGGCCGGTCAGCAGCCGGGGCGGGGCAGCCAGCGGTTGCTTGGGGGCAACGGCGCGCGTACAGGGGCGAACGGCTTTCAGCGTGCAATGCTGGTGATCGCCTGCCTTCTGGCGCTGGTCTGCTTCGTCAACGTGACGACCGCGCTTGATGACGGGCAGAACCGTGGCGCGACGATGCCCCTCTGGCGAGTGCTTGCCGTCGAAGCGTCAAGCAACGTCGTTCTCCTGCTTCTCGCCCCGTCCATATATCTCGCTGTGCGGCGGGCACGGCGTTTGTCATCCTGGCACGGGATCGCGCTCCTCGCCGCCGGCAGCATACCGTTCTCGCTGGCGCATGTGGCGCTCATGACATGGGCGCGCATGGCGATCTTTGCTGCGGCCGGACAGACCTACGCCTAGTCGCGGGGGATCATTCTCTACGAGTTCCGCAAGGACGTTCTGACCTAGGTGCTGCTGGCGGGGACGTTCTGGTTCCTGACGAAACCCGATGCCGCGGTTGCCTGTCCCGAGGTCGCGACTGCTCCGGAGACGTTCGACATACAGGAGGTGCGACGCTCATCCGTACCCCGACCACAGACATTCTGGCCGCCCGGGCTGCCGATAACTATGTCGAGTTCATGCTGGCGGCCGGCCGACGACCGCTGATGCGAGTGTCATTGACCCATGTGGAAGCACGGCTGTCTTCAGCCGGCATCGTCCGCACGCATCGTTCCTGGTTGGCGAATACATGCCACGTCCGCAGCATCACGCCGGCCGGTTCGGGAGACTTCCGCCTCGATCTGGGTCACAACCTCATCGTGCCGCTCTCGCGACGCTATCCGACCGTTCTCGCGAGCCTAAAAGCCGAACCAAACGTAAGCTCCTAGGGAGCTATTGCCCTCAGCGCGGCAGGAGGTGCCATTTAGCGCTGACAGACCGTGCCCCAATCAGCTCTGATATCTACACCAGCATGCAGCGCAGGCTGTTACGCGATATGGGACAGGGCGGGCACTACGAAGGCGCAGGTGCTCACCCGTTGAGGATGACCACTGGTGTGGCCAGGTGATGGGTGCCGACGGCGATGTCGCTGCGGTAGCAACAGGGGACCTCGACGATGCAGCGTTTGCCGATCCGCACCCCCGCGGCGATCTCCACGCGCCGCCCCAGTGTCGCATGGCTGCCGATGACGGCTTCCGCGCCGATGAAGGCACCGGCGTCGATCCAGGCCGAAGCGCCGATCTTCGCCCCGTGTTCCAGGATGGCCGCTGTCCCGATCCAGGCATTGAACGCGATGTTGCAGTGCGCGCCGACGATCGATCCGGCGCCGATCATGCAGTTTTCGCCGATCCTGGCGGTGGGCGCGACCACCGCGCCACGGCAGATCAGCGGCGGCATCTTCACCCCGCGCGATTTCAGTTCGCCCATCAATTCGAGGCGGCGGAAATTGAGGAATTGCGATCCCCAGGCGACGAAGGCGGTCGCGTCGGTGGCCGCCAGCGCGGGCAGCGCTGCCAGGTCGAAGCGGTAGTCCTGGTCCTGGCCGACGTCCACCGGGTGCAGCACGGTTTGCTGCGCCGCTTCGGCCCAGGCGGCCAGCACCCACTGCAGCAGCGCCCCGGAGCCGATCAGGTATTTCTCAGAGGACATGCCGTCTCTCCATGACTCCATGTACCAGCGTTCGAACTGCATGTTGCCATGCTCGTAGTCGTCCAGCACCGCGCGCGGTGCGCCGCCCCGATTGCACGCTTTCCATGATGTCGATGTCCTCGCGCAGCACCTTCTCGGCACCTTGCAGGTGCGCCAGCAGCACCGCATCGGATGTCGCGTAGCGGTGCTTCTTGCGTGCGGTGACGTAATACACCAGAAGGTCGGTGCGCTGCGCGGACACCGGCTGGTGGTGCTCGATGATGAAGGAATAGCCGCCCGACCCCGAGGCGATGTGCAGATTCGGATACAGCAGCCAGTTCAGGTACCAGTCGTCGCTGCCGAACCGCTCGACCTTGTCGTGCCAGGCGTAGTGTGGCGGCGACAACAGGGGTTGGTCCAGCCCGCCACCGCTGAAACCGCGCAGCCGCGCCAGATGTTCCGCCTGCGAAGCGCTGCCTTGCGCGTGATAGCGGTGTGCGTCGGCGATGCTGGCCGGATCCATCTGCACTTGGAACTTCACCTGCTGGGACAGGGTGCGCGGATGCACGAAGCGTGGGTGCAGGGCGTCGCGCAGGTTCTCGTAGGCCAGCTTCCAGTTGAAGTTCGCCTCGAAGGTGGCCACCAGCACCTCGTTGTCGAAGTGCTCCGACGCCCTCCGCAGCATGTCCAGCGCCGGCAGCGAGAACTGCGTTTGGAGCGGCATCGGATCGGCGGAAAGATTCACGAACACCAGGTTGCCGATGCAGGCCACCGCAAAGCGCTTGAGCCGCAGGCAGGCGCGCGCGTCCGGCGGCAGGCGGCAGGCGGTAGGCCTCGTCGTGGAACGGGATGTTGTCGACGCCGCCGTCGGCGCCGTAGCGCCAGCCGTGGTAGCCGCACAGCAGCGGCCGCACGCCTTGCGCTTGCTGCTGCAGCGGGTTCTGCCGATGCAGGCACAGGTTGTCGAACGCGCGCAGTTCGCCGTCGAAGTTCTGCACCACCACGTCCACCCCGTACACCGAGCGCCGCACGAAGGCGTTGGGCTTGTCCAGCAGCATGCGCGGGGCGGCGAACTGCCACAGCGGCCGCATCAGGCACTCGCGCTCGCGGGCGAACCATGCCTCGTCGATGTAGGCCGCAGCCGGGATCAGCGAATGCATGGGCGGCGTCCCTCGGTTCGCGCTTGGCCGACTGCGGCAACCGGCACCGGCGAACTCGGGCGGCAAGGCGGGTTCGGCTTCGGCGCGAGGCGGCATGGCCCGGTGAGCGATGCCGCCGTGGCCGTGCGCGCAGAGGCATGCGGATGCCGGCTGCGCCACGCGGTGCGTGCCGATCGGCATGCACGCGCGGTGGTGCGTTCTTTCATGGCGGCGTCCCAGGCTGGTGCGATGAAGATAGCATCCCGATATTCGGTTGCCAGCGGGGCAGCCGCCGGCATCGGCGGCGGCGTGCGGCCGGTAGAATGGCGTCCTCTCTCCTTCGCGCAGGCGCCGCCGCCATGACTACCCTGGGAACCCCGCTGTCCGCTTCCGCCATCCGCGTGCTGCTGCTGGGCTCGGGCGAACTGGGCAAGGAGGTCGCGATCGAACTGCAGCGCTTCGGCGTGGAGGTGATCGCCGCCGACCGCTACGCCGATGCGCCGGCGATGCAGGTGGCGCACCGTTCGCACGTGCTGGACATGCTCGATGCGATGGCGCTGCGCGAGCTGATCGCACGCGAGCAGCCGCACCTGATCGTGCCGGAGATCGAGGCCATCCACACCGAGACGCTGGTGGCGCTGGAGCGCGAGCACGGCCAGCGGGTGATCCCGACCGCGCGCGCGGCGCGGCTGACCATGGACCGCGAGGGCATCCGCCGCCTGGCCGCGGAGACGCTGGGCCTGCCGACCTCGCCGTACCGCTTCGTCGATACGCCGGAGGAGTACTGCGCCGCGATCGCCGCGGTCGGCCTGCCATGCGTGGTCAAGCCGGTGATGTCGTCCTCGGGCAAGGGCCAGAGCACGCTGCGCAGCGAAGCGGACATCGACCCGGCCTGGGAATACGCGCAGACCGGCGGCCGCGCCGGCGCCGGCCGCTGCATCGTCGAAGGCTTCATCGACTTTGACTACGAGATCACCCTGCTGACCGTGCGCCATGCCGCCGGCACGTCGTTCTGCGATCCGATCGGGCATTGGCAGAAGGACGGCGACTACCGCGAGAGCTGGCAGCCGCAGCCGATGTCGGCGCTGGCGCTGCAGCGGGCGCAGGACATCGCGCGCGCGGTCACCGACGACCTCGGCGGCTGGGGCCTGTTCGGCGTGGAACTGTTCGTCAAGGGCGACGCGGTGTGGTTCAGCGAAGTCTCGCCGCGGCCGCACGACACCGGGCTGGTCACCCTGGTCTCGCAGGAACTGAGCGAATTCGCGCTGCATGCGCGCGCGATCCTGGGCCTGCCGATCCCGGTCATCCGCCAGAGCGGGCCGTCGGCCTCGTGCGCGCTGCTGGCGCATGGCGAAGGCGTGCCGCTGTTCGGCAACGTCGCCGCCGCGTTGCAGATGCCGGACACCGCGCTGCGCCTGTTCGGCAAGCCCAGCGTGCACGGCCACCGCCGCGTCGGCGTGACCCTGGCGCGCGGCGCCGGCATCGAGGAGGCGCGGCGGATCGCCCGCGATGCCGCTGCGGCGCTGAGCATCGAACTGAATGCTTGAATCGTGGAAGGAGTGGAGAACGCAGAATCCGGACGCGGCCCGTTCCGACTCCATACTCCCGATTTCCCATTCCTAGCCTTCAAGCCGGCGGCGCGAACCGCGCTGCGGCCAGGCGGATGCTCCACACCAGTTCCACCATCGCCAGGTTGTTGCGCCGCGTCCCGCCGCCGAGCGCCAGCCGATCGCTGGCGCCCTCGACGCAGAACGGCACGCACGACCAATCCGGCAGCAGCAGGTGCGTTGCGCTGTAAGAACGCCACATCGCGCCGTGCACCGCTCCAGTCGCGCGCGCTGCCGCTGGGCCAGGCCGGCGAAGTCGGCCGCCGCCACGCGCAGCACCGAGCGCGGAGCGTTGCCATCGCCGCGAAGCATCCTGCCTGCAGTCCACTGGCCTCCGAGTCGCGTAACCCGGGATCCGCGAATCGGCAGTGAGACGCTTCCGGCTTTTGTCGAATGCCTTGGACAGACGCATCCAACTCCTTCGCCACGTCTTCCGTGGAAAGCGCCCTCCCCATCCGGCCGCTGTAGAGCACCGTGACCTGCCCCGGGCTGTCTGCCTCCACCTGTTCAACCAACGCTCCCAACTTCTCGCGGGTGTCGTAGGCAGCCGGTTGTTTGCGCAGCAGCTCGGCTGCTTGATCAGCTGTCAGTGGCGCGCTCACAGGACGCACTCCTCAGCCATATGCAAGGTAATGGCGTAATCGGTATCAACCGAAAAAACCCGGCCATCCTCGTCAGCCAACAACGCCTGCTTCAAGTCATCCAGGATCGCCTGTTTGCGCTCTTTCAAAGCCGGCGGCAAACCATTGCTGCCGTTGAGGAAGACCAGCCGCCAATGCGACCAACCAGGATTCCCAGGCTTGCCATCACCACCCAACAAGTCCGGCCGGATCGTTAGCGGGGTTCCTTTCCAATAAAACGTCCACTAGCTCTCGTGGCGAAACGCTTCTTCACGTCCGCGCGCGAGGATACGGAGGTAGATATCGCGCTCACGGTCGATGGTCCACTGACGTGAGATGTTCCCCCGTTGAACTACGCGTCAATCTCCGCCAAGTGGTATCTGGCCGCATCCTGCGGCGAGATGGATTCATTGACGAACGGCATGATGTCTTCTCCGATAGTCATTCGACTGCCATTGCGATGCTGCTTGAATTTCCGCCGTGATCGCCATTCGGAAAACGGTGGCCTCGTCGTCCATCGGCCTGATGCCGGGGTGCTCCTTGTCGCTCATGGCGGTGCTCCTTGCATGTCTCAGTAGGCGTGGGTCCAGACTTGGATCAGGGCGTTTCGATGGCAACGTCGGGGATTGCCTGGGTCATGGGGTTGCTTGGTCGTGACATGCGCCCGCATGTACACGCCGATCCTGCGGTCGTTGACTTCCATCAGAATGTCCACCCCCCATCGGCTCGCCCTCCAGGCCGCCAACCATCCTTCCGGAATGTCCTGCTTGTCTGCCGCGTCGAGGCCGGCCGTCGCCACTGCGCCGCCGCGCGCGCCGAATGCCGCCAGCGGCCTCCGCTTCACGGCGCCGCGGCCACGTCCACCCACACCAGGTGATGATCGCTGCCGTCGGCGATCGCTGCGGCCGGCGTGCTGGAGGCAGGCCAGAACACGCCGCCGTCCAGGTAGCGGAAGCCGTTGGAGGGCAGCACGTAGTCCAGGCGCATCGCCCCGGCCTTCGGCCCGAAGTCGCCGGTGACTTGCTGCGGTGGGCCGCGATGGGCAATGCCATGTCCGGCATAGGCGCGCGCGGCCTCTTCGCCGCCGGCACTGCGCGGGGCCGGGTAGCGCAGCACGCGGGGATGTTCGAGCAGGGCGCGGATCGCGTCGTGGCGGCCTTCGCCGTCGATCGGATCGTTGTTGAGGTCGCCGAGGATCACGAAGCGCGCGTCGGCGGCCAGGCCGCCGCAGCGGCCGGCGTCGTCGCACAGCCAGTCGGCGCTGCCGGCGCCGCCGAGATAGTCGCGCCACAGCCGCAGTTCGTCGTGGTTGCGCGCCGCGTTGCGCTTCTCCGCGCCGTCGAACACCGGCGGCGTGGGATGCGCGACCAGCGCGTGGACCACGCCCAGCGGGGTGCGGACCGGGACGTCCCAGTGCGACTTCGATGACAGCCGCAACTGCGGCCACACCGCGTCACCGTAGAAACCACGGCCGCTGGCTGGATCGGTCGGGCGCAGCGCGCCGGGCATCGCGCTCCACTTCAGCAGGCGGAAGCTGCGCACCGCGGCGGCATCGATCGGGTACCTGGACAGCAGCAGCATGCCGTACTGGCCGGGATGCAGGCCGTAGCCCCAGGCGTCGTTGCCGTGCGCGCGGCCCGCGCCGCCGACGTTGCCGTCGTTGTCCAGGTCCAGGCCGCTGGGCACGCCGGTGTTCACCGCCGCCAGGTAGCGGTACGGATAGCGTAATGCGCCGCCGCCGCCGGGCTGCGCCACTTCCAGATAGCGTTGCTGGAACAGGTCGGCCGCGCGCTGCACGTCGTCGTAGTCGAACTCGTTGAGCAGCACCAGGTCCGGGCGCACCTGCTGCAGCACCGCGGCGATCTTGCGCGCATGCGCGCTGTCGCCCTGCAGTTCGGCGATCAGCCCGCCAGCCTGGTCCGAGTACAGCGAGGTGTTGTAGGTGGCCAGGCGCAGCGCCGCAGCGGGTGCGGCACTGGTCGGGGTGGGGCCGTTGCGCGCGCAGGCGCCGCACAGCAGGGTCAGGGCAAGCAGCAGGGCGCGTGGGTTCATGCGTGCATTTTCGCACGTGGCGCGTGTCCGGACGATGGCGGGGCGGCTTGGTCCGGCCGACCGAGTCCGGCCACCGCTGCATTCGCTACTTCCACAGACCGCCTTCCTGCATCATGCCCAATGATGCTTGTTGGACAGGCATGCATCGCGTGTGGCGTGGAACGCCTGCGCACAGTAGTCGACCATCGATGTGTCCGTCACCTGTGCGCCCATGTCCGCTTCTTTCCGGTAGTCGAGCAGCGCCCGCTGCAGTGCCGGCTGCAAGGCGCCGAAGAATGCCTCGTCCATGGAGGCATTGCTCATGTAGGTGCCTGGGTATCCGGTGTAGATGCCGTTCTGCAGGCATTTCTGGGCGAAGACGCTGCCATGCTTCTGCGAAGGCAGGATGACGTCGAACATGGTGCCGCTTCCGAGGACGAGTGCAGGTACGCGGTGATGTTCGAAGGAAACCTGGAACTGCCTCTTGAGCGTTGAGCCGTTTTCGGCGAGGCGGGCCATGATGTCTGCTTCCTCGAAGAGTTCCTGGGTCAGGTTGCCGGCCACGAACGCCCGATTCTCGCGCAGATAGGTATTGCCTAGATAAGCCCTGTCGGCTCCCGCCATGGCATCGTCGGTGCCGACGACCGCGGAAAGGCCGGTGCCCTGCGCGATCCCTTTGGCCAGCGCGATGAGATCGGCCTTCACGCCATGCTGCCGGCAATAGCCGCCCTTGGCGTAACGGAGTCCGCACAGCACCTCGTCGACGATCAGCAGTGCTCCATGCGATTTTGCCATTCCGGAGATCTCCTGGAGCAGTTGCGGAGGAAAGATCGAGGGTTCGGGCGTGAAGAAAATGCCTGTGACTCTCCCCGTGTTTTCGGCAAGCTGTTGCGCCAGGATGGCAGGATCGTACTGGAAATCCAGGATGTGCCGGTCCTGGGCCGGCGGATCCTCGGACTAGGGGCGTTGCTGGAACAGGTCGTGCCAGCCGTGGAAGCCGGCGGTCAGAACCACCGGCCGTCCGGTCCGATGGCGGGCGATCCGCACCGCTGCCTCGGTCGCGCAGGATCCGGTTCTGAGAAAGAACACCCGTGGGGTGTCGGGAAACATCGCCGAGATTCTTCCGGCGAGCCGCTGGCGTTGCGCACTCACCGGCGATGGCAGGACGTCGGTTTCCTGCTCCATGGCCCGGGCGAGCCTGGACTTGAAGACGGCGTGGTTGCTGCCCAGGGGTGAAGCGCCACTGCATGAGGTCATGTCCAGGTAGAGGTTGCCATCGATGTCTTCGGCCACCGACCCTTCGGCGGAACGGAAGATGATGGAGGACCTGGCTTCGCGCTCCCATTCGGCCAGGTATCCGGCAGTGCTGCGATCTGACATTTGGATTTCCTCTATTCGAGCGACTGGGCCATTCGCCTGGCGTTGGCCATGATGGTGTGTGTCGGATTGCTGTTTCCCGGGAGGTTCATGACCGAGCCATCCATTACATAGATGTTGGCGGATCCATGGACTTTGCCGCAACGGTTCACCACGGAGGTCGAGGGGTCGGGTCCGGCGCGCATCGTGCCGTGCAGGTGGGCGCGCCCTTTTCTGTTGAGGAAAAGTTCTCGCTCGATGCGCGATGCGCCCATGCTGCGCAGGATGTCATCGGCACGGTCGGCGAGAAAGGTGATGCGCGCGCAGTCGTTTTCGGAGTTTCCATAGTCGAAGCGGATGTAAGGAACGCCGCAGGCATCGATCGCGTCGTCGAGCACGACGCGATTGTGCGACCAAGGTTCTTCGCCCGCGATGTAATGCAGGCGCACAAGGCCGACGTTCTTGCCGGGGGAGGCATAATTCGACTCGTAGATGAGTCCCCCGAACCCGCATGGTGCGTCGCCATGTTCGTAGAAATCATCGGTGTACACGGTCGCGTGCGGCCCCCAGTGCGCGGCGAATGCGCCACGGGTGGCGTTCGAGGACGCCATGAGACCCACGGAGTGGCCGCTGATCTTGAACGACAGACCCCGGCCGACAAGGCCGGATTCGTTGCCGATTCCCTTCGGCGCATGTCTGCTCTTGGAGCGAAGCATCAGTGCCGCCGTCTGTATCGCATTGGCGCAGACGACGACCTTTTCCACGGGAATCCGAATCAGCTCCGATGAAAGCGGCACATAGCATTCGAGCGCGTCGGCACGGCCATCGCTGCGGATCTCGATGCGGTTGGCGAAGCAGCCGTACAGAACCGAGATGCTTCCCGGCATGGTGGAATCGTCCAGGATGTTTCTCGCAAGCACGGATGCTCTTGCGTCGGTCGGGCATGCCAGTTCGTCGCACGCTGAACACCGGACGCACCCCTTGCTGGTTCCTGGTGGACGGATCGCGAGCGGGACACTTTTCGATCCGATGCCAATTTCCTGCATCGCGTTGCGCAACATCAGCCCGCGCGGACTGGCCGGATACGACGAGAAGCCATTGGTGCCGCTGATCTCCAGAAGCTGCTCGATCTCCGAGTAATAGGGTTCCAGATCCTGAATCGTAATGGGCCAATCGAGTTCCATGTCCGTCGTCAGATACCGGGAGACGGCCAGATCCGCTTGCCGGTATCGGAACATGATGGCGTCATAGAACTGCTGCCGCCACCGACGCAGCACGCTGTCCAGGGATTGCCGTCGGCGAGGCCGTTGGAAGTGAACGCATTGCTGTAGGCCGCTTGATAAGGCCTGAGCATGGTGCCGGGGGAAACCACGCCTCCATATTCCAGGACGGCCACATGGTAGCCTTTCTCCGCAAGTGTTCGGGCCACGATCGATCCCGATGGCCCTGAGCCAACCACAACCACGTCGAAGCGCGAGTACTCAGGACATGCTGCTGCAATGTGTCTGATGTCCGTCATGAACATTCCTCTCCTGCTGGGTGGAAGGTGGGGGCGGCCAGTGCGTCGTGCGCGCGACGCAGGCGAGGAGGTGCTTGGTGCGGGCCACGTAGCGCGGCACCACGACGCCCGCCAGGTCGTTGGCGGGGTAGCGGTAGCTGATGCACAGGCCGTTGTGGGTGCGCATGATCCACAGGCATACTTCGTCGGGATCCATGCTGCGGCTGCGCAGGGCGACGGTTTGCCACCTGGCCCAGTTGCGAGCGCCGGCGACGAGGCGCAGGTCCATGTACGAGATCATGAACGGGTCGCGAAGCGGCTGGCCGAGCAGTTCCATCACGCGCGACATCGGGACCTGGGCCAGTTCCTTCACCCCCTTGAGGCCGGCGACCGCGGAACGCACCGCCTCGTCGAAAGCGTCGGCCGCCTCGAAAGGGAAGGCGACCGGTCCCATTCCGACATACCAGCCGATGGAAGACCGCCGGGCGCCTGTGTGCGTGTGGAACGGGACCATGGTGCGAAATTCGTGCGAGCCGGCGATTTCGCGGCTGGCCCTGGCAAAGCAGGCGAGCAGGCCGGAGAAGGAGTCGCCGCCGGCATCGCGGCAGACCCGTTCGAACGCGCGCGCGGCGGACGCGTCCAGCAGTTCGATGTATCCGCCTGGCTGCGCGTCGGCGCCGCCATCGGCATTGCTCACCGTGACCGGGAATGGCGGCAGGCGGCCGCCACCCGCGCTGACGAAGCGTTGCCAGCAGACGATGGCGGGATGCTGGGCGGTCAGTGCGTCGGCGGCGGTGCGTTCGGCCTCCGCGAAATCCAGATAACTCGGCGCGGGCGGAAGCGGCAGGACGGACCCCTCGGCGGCGCGCGCCGCCGCGTACAGCGTGTGGATCTCGTAGGGGATCTGGAAGACCGAGTAACCGTCCATCAGGGTGTGATCGGCGGCGACACAGACGGTGGTCGCTTCGGCGCGGCTGATGGTGGCGAAGAGGTATCCCGGCCAGGCCAGGGGGCCGGCCTCACGGTCGAACAGATCCTCCCAGATACCGGACCAGCGCCCCGCTGTCCGTGAACGCTCCAGCCGCGCTGGGATGGATGTCGACGGTTGCCGCTGGCAACGTCATGCGCCGCAGACCGCCGTCCGCTGCCGAGCGCGAGGCAACCGCGAGGTGGCTGCGCAGGATCTCGTGACGATCTATCCAGCTGCGCAGTGCCGCGGCGAAGGCGTGCGCGTCCAGTTCGGCGGGCAGATCGAATGCACAGCCCAGCCAGGAGGGCGGCAGGGCGCCCTTGTCGGCCTCCTCGATCACGTACCGGATGGTCGCTTCCTGGACATGGGAGGCACGCCGCGGGTCGCTTGCCCATTGGGCTGCGGACATCGGCGGGCCACAAACCCGCCAGACGGTGAGATGGCCTGCAGAAAGACGCAGTGATGGCAGATCGGTGATCTTCATAATGAGTCGGATGACGGTTCATCTGTGGAGAATGGAAGCGGCGGCCGTGGGCGACTGTTCGAGATGAGCCTCGGCGAGCTGCGGCGTGCGCACGGCCCACAGGGGAGAGGTGATGATCCATCCGGCGGCTGTGGCCATCAGCGCGCCGCTGAGCAGCAGCGTGGTCCTGGGCCCCAGCCATGTTCCACAGGCGCCGCCCAGCAGGGCGCCCAAGGGCGCCAGGCCCCAGACCACGGTGCGGATGCTCGCGTTCACCCGGCCGTGCAATTCCATTGGCGCCAAGGCGTAGCGGATCGGGACTTGGTGGACGTTGTAGACCTGCTGCCCGGCCCAGATCAGGAACTGCGACAGCCCGAGCGCCAACCACCCCGCTGCATGCAATACCGGGTTGAGCACCGCGCCGACAGCGCTCGTCAGCAGCGCGGCGACGAGCACGCGGCCCAGGCCCAGTACCCGCGCAGCCGGGCGCGCGATCAGCGCGCCCACGACGCTTCCTACCGCCGCGATGCCGGTGACTGCGCCGATCGCGGCGGCGGTCAGTCCCAGGTCCTGCGTCAGGTAGAGCATGAAGACAGCGGAATAGGCGCTGTAGCAGAAGATGAACGTGCCGGTCGCGAAGGTCGCCGCGCGCAGCCGGGAGGTGCGAAGCGTGAACAACGCGCCCTCGACCGCTTCACCGAGGAGGCGGCCGCCTGTGCTGCCGGTCCGTTCGCCGGTTCGGCGATCTCTGTGGTCGGTCGAGGCCGAGGTGTTTCTTGCCGACCGCATCGCCACGTACGGGAGCAGCGCCATGGCGAGCAGAAACGAAGCCGAGTCGGCCAGTATCGCGACGGGTGCAGAGAAGGTGGCGATCAACCAGCCCGCGAGCGGCAGGCCCAATACCAGCGCTGCCGACTGGCCCAGTTCCAGTCTGCTCTGCGCCTGTACCAGTTGCCGGGGCCGCACGACGGTTGGTATGCAGGCCAGGAAGGCGATGTCGGCGATCACCGCGGCGGTGCCTATCAAGGTGGCGACGGCGTACAGATGAGGCATGCCGATGTGTCCGGTCGGCAACGCCGCCAGCGGCAACGTGGCCAGGGTGAGCGCCATCGTCGCGTTCGCCGTGATCAGCAGAAGCCAGTGCGGGAATCGGTCGACGAGCACTCCCGCGAGCAGGCCCAGCAGCAGATAGGGCGCCCGTCCACAGGCGAGCAGGACGCCGGTTTCAAATGGTTCTGCGTCGTTCAATTCGATCGCGATCAAGGGTAGCGCCAGGATGGTCACCTGGGAGCCGATGACGGACAGCGACTGGCCCGCAAGAAGAAGGTGGAAGCTGCGCGGTAGCGACCGTTGGGCTGCAGCGCTCGAATCGGGGGTCATTTCGCGGACCCGCGATTCGGCGCCGACAGGCTGTATCCCAGGTTCTCCAATTCCTTCCCGGCGATGCGTTCGAACGCATCGATCTGGCTTGGCGTGAGATCCTGCAGGTATCGCCCATTGCGCGAGGTGTACAGCGGTTTGCCTGCCGCCTCCGCCGCGGGATGGCCCCTGGGGGTGTCGAACAGCGTGTGCGAATAGTCGGTGTTGTGCAGGACCGCCTCGTGCCACGGGACGCCGAGGTGATCCAGGATTCGCTCGATGGTTGCGCGCGGGTGGGTGACCAAATCTTCGTAGCGCACTTCCAGATAGCGGCCTTCAGGCGCAGTCAGGCGCGGCCCGGCGACGACTTCCAGCCAGCCACGCGCGGCATCCGCGACGGTCCGGTAACCCCAATCGGGAACTGTCTTGAAATGGGAAGCGGTCAGATCGCGACCGTCGCGGATGAGATGGACGAAATGCGCGTGCGGCCAGATCGCGGCGTACTTGCCGATATCCTTGATCTTGCGCTGAAGCTTCAGGCCCCAGCGTCGGGCTCCGGTCCGTCTGCGTTGAAATTCACCGATGCAGTCGATGACCAGGCAGCGCTCTTCCAAGGTGGTCAGATTGCTGCGGCGCTCTGCCATCAGACCGGCCACCAGGGTGCGGACGTCGTCGCGGCCAAGACCGAAACGCTCGCACTGCAGGACGAAGTGCATGCCGTCATACCACTCCGGGTCGATGGACTCCTTGGTCGTGCCGGTCACCCGTGCATCGCCACGATCCATCAGGTCGCACGCCGCGACAACGTGCGGGCCGAGGTCGACAGGCTCTATGAAATCGATCTCCGGACCGACGACCAGATCGGGATGCGAATCGAGCAGGATACTGATGAAGTGTGGTACCGGAACGGTTCTCGCCTCCGAGCAGAACAGGGCTCGAGGAAAGAGCGACGGGGCCGGGCATAACGCCTCCTGTCTGATGCGGTGATACCGGTTATAGCACCGGCATTTCTCCCGTTTCGTAGACGCTTGGTGCAGCGTGGATGCCCAACACGCTGATGAAGCAACGACATCACGGAGTGTCGTCGATTCTCGCGATCGCCGCATTGCCGATGGTCCTCTGCAGGCGGAACCTCGCGCCATGATCGGCATCTTTCCGGGTTCGCTCGCGCGCTGTCATCAACCGGTAAACCAAAATCCCATTGGCATCGCCGCGCAGGGCTGGATCGTTCGGCGTTCGGCGCACTGGTATGGCGCGCCGCGGCTGTCGGTTCGCGCCGGATGCAGGCGGCGCCGAGCGCGGAGGCGACCCCGGCGCGCGCATCATGCGCTTGGCCGACGCCACCTCGAACTCGGTGCGGCTGAGCATGCCGTCCTGATCGGTGTCGGCCGCGACGGACCAGGCATCACGATGCTGCCTGACGCGCAATTTGCGATCGGCGATCGACGAAGTCGTCTTTGTCGACGTCCATCGCCGCGAAGCGCACGGCCAACGTCGGATCGGTCTGCGACTGGGCGTAGCGGATGCGGCCGTCGTGGTCGCTGTCCAGCTTGGCCAGCGCGGCGCCGCCGCGCATGCCGCGCTCGCCGTGACGATGGCGATGCGGGAACGCGTCCGCGGTCAGCTTGCCATCGTGGTTCCTGCCGAGCCGGCCGAAGCGCTCGGCCAGGTGCGGGCTGGCGGCAGCCCCGCCGCGCTCGACGCCGCGGTCGCCATTCCTGCCCAATGCGGCGAAGCCGCCGGCGGCGGCCGGTGCGGTTGAATCCACAGGTGGCGAATCGGCGGCATGGGCGGTGCTGGACAGCACGGGGAGCATGGCCAGGGCGAACAGTGGATTGCGGCGATTCATGGAAGATTCCGTGAGACGGTGCAGGAACAGCGGCCAAGGCACTGCTGGCATAGCGCAGACGCACGGCAGCCACCGGCGCAGCGCAACCGGCCACACCAAGCGGGCGGGGCCGGCAGCGCCTTGGTGATCGTCGACGTCCCGCGGCGGGAGGAGCCAGGCGAATTCATGCGGCGGACAGGACAGTCGCGGCCGATGCGATTGCAAAGCACTATGCTCTTGCCATGGCCACCCCTACCGACGCCAGCGACGACCTGCGGCTGTTCCAGACCGGCCAGCACGCATGCGGCTACTGGCCGGACCGGCAGGCGCGCGATCTGGTGCTGGATCCGCACGATCCGCGCCTGAGTGCGCTGTATCCGCTGGCCCTGGGCTGGGGCTTCCGCCGCTCCGGCGCCCTGGTCTACCGGCCGCACTGCGACAGCTGCCGCGCCTGCGTGGCGGTGCGCATCCCGGTCGCCGATTTCGTGCCCGACCGCAGCCAGCGCCGCTGCCTGGCGCGCAACGTCGACATCGATACACGCATCGTCGCCGCCGAACGCAGCGACGAGCAGTTGGCGCTGTACCGGCGCTACCTGCGCACCCGCCACCCCGGCGGCGGCATGGACGACCATGGTGCGCACGAGTTCGACCAGTTCCTGATCGGCGACTGGTCGCAGGGACGCTTCCTGGAGTTGCGCCAGCGCACTGCAGACGGCCGGCGCGGACCATTGCTGGGCGTGGCGGTCACCGACATCACCGAACAGGCGTTGTCGGCGGTGTACACCTTCTATGCGCCGGAGGCCGCCGGTCGCGGCCTGGGCACGCTGGCGATCCTGCGCCAGATCGAATGGGCTAGGCGCGAAAGGCTGGCCCATCTGTACCTGGGTTACTGGATCCGTGGCCACCGGAAGATGGATTACAAGCGCCGCTTCCGGCCACTGCAGGCGTACGACGGCCGCCGCTGGCGCGACGTCGAGGACGATGCCGCGCGTCTTGGCGAACCGGGCAGGGCAGGCTGTTGAAATGCCCAAGCCGCAGTCGAACTCCCTTGCTTCTCCAGGCCGAGCCCAGCCATGCGCAGATCAGTTGCCGCGCTGCGCCGGCTGCACCCGCACCCGCACGTCGTCGTTGCCGGCATCCGCTGCCGGCTGCGGCACGTGCGCCGGCGCCGTGATCGGCGCCGGCGCCGGGTTGCTGCGATGACGCAGCACGGTCACCAGCGTCACCGCGCCGATCGCCAGCAGCAGCGCGACGCGGATCCGCCACGCCCAGCGCTTGCCGGTGTCCGGCACCGCCTGCGAGCGGAACTCGCTCAGGTACGGCAGCGTCTGCGCCGGGTCGTTGCGGGTGCTGTCGATCAGGCCCGATTCGCGCAGCAGGGCGCGCGCGCGCGGCTGGTCGTCGGCATGCACCACCCACACCGTGGGCTGCGCCTGTGCCGCCGCCGGCTCGATGTAGCTGAACTGGCCGCTGCGCCGGCTGCGGTAGGAGCGGCCGTTGCTCAGCCGCACCTCGATGCCTTGCTCGCGCAGCAGCCTGGCCACGCCCTCGGCGGTTTCCACGCGCTGACTGCTGAAGATCTGCCGCATCGTCGTCGCCTCAGCGCTTGACCGGGACCTGCGCCGCGGCGCAGGCGTCGGGCACCACGCGGATCAGGCCCTCCTGCGCGGTGCTGGCCACCAGCACCCCGTCGCGGGTGAAGAACTGGCCGCGCGCCAGCCCGCGCGCGCCCTGCGCGCTGGGGCTGTCCAGCGCGTACAGCAGCCAGTCGTCGGCGCGGAACGGGCGGTGGAACCACAACGCGTGGTCGAGCGAGGCCATCTGCACGTTCGGCGTGTAGTAGCTGATGCCGTGTGGGAAGGTCGCGGTGCCGAGCAGGTGGAAATCCGAGGCGTAGGCCAGCAGTGCCTGGTGCAGTTCCGGCGCATCGCCCACCGGCTCGCTCAGGCGCAGCCACATCTGCTGGAACGGCAGGCGCTTGGGCGGGTTCAACTCGTCGCGCGGGTACACGTGGCGGAATTCGAACGGGCCGCCGCGCGCGAGCCAGCGCTGCACCTTGGTCGGCAGCGTCGCCAGCACCTCCGGGCGCGCCGCCTGGGTCGGCTCGATGTCCTCCGGCTGCGGCACTTCCGGCATCTTCAGCTGGTGCGTGGCGCCGTCTTCCTGCTCCTGGAACGAGGCGGCGCAGAAGAAGATCACCTGGCCGTGCTGGATCGCGGTGACCCGGCGCACCGAGAAGCTGCCGCCGTCGCGGGTGCGGTCCACGTCGTAGACGATGGGGTGGTCGATGTCGCCGGCACGCAGGAAATAGGCGTGCAGCGAATGCACGCGGCGCCCGTTGTCCACCGTCGCCTGCGCCGCCGACAGCGCCTGGCCCAGCACCTGCCCGCCGAACACGTACTTGGTGCCGATGTCGCGGCTCTGGCCGCGGAACAGGTTGTCCTCCAGCCGTTCCAGCGACAGCAGTTCGATCAGTTCGGACACGACGGGGGCGGGCGGCTTGGCGGACAAGAGGCGGGCCTGGGCGAGGACTGCCTGCGATTATAGCGGGCCGCCTGCGGCACTCAGCGCTTGCCCAGCCGCGCCACCAGCGCGTGCAGCGCGGCTTGGGTGTCCGGTGCCTGCCAGCCGTCGACGAAGCGCTCGAGCTGGATGTGTTCGTCGGCCAGCGCCCTGCGCAGGTCGGCACGGGCGATCGCGCGGGTCTGCAGCATCGGCTGCCTCGGCCGCTGCAGCAGTTCCTGCAGCCAGGCCACCGCGCGCGCGACCACCAGTTCGGCGTCGGCCAGTTCGTCAACCAGGCCGATCTGCAGCGCGTGTTCGGCGCTGACCAGTTCGCCGGCGACCAGCAGCCGCTCGGCGCGGTGCGCGCCGACCACGCGCCGCAGCAGGCGCTGGATGCCTTCCGGCGCGACCAGCCCGACCTGGGTCTCGTTGAGCCCGATCGTGACCGGATGCGAAGGATCGGGGCTGCGCGCCATCACCCGGTAGTCGCAGCACAGCGCCAGCACGCAGCCGCCGGCGGGCGCATGCCCGGTCAGCGCCGCCGCCGCCGGGATGGCGCTGTCGGCCAGCGCACGCGCCGCGCCGAAGAACGCCTGCCAGCTGTCGAGCAGCTTGGCGCGGTCGTTGCCGTGCCCGAGCAGGTGCGGCACGTCCATGCCGGCGGAGAAGATGCGCTCGTTGCCGGACAGCAGCAGCGCATGCACCGCGTCGGCCTGCGCCTGCGCGATGGCCGCGGCCAGTTCGCAGCACAGGGCGGTGTCGAGCGCGTTGACCGGCGCGCGCACCAGGCGCAGCTGGCGGATGGGGCCGTGGTCGAGGATCTGGATCAGCGAAGTCATGCGAGGCATCCGAAAGCAACGGGTCGCGGGAGCGCTATCATAGAGCCATGAAACTCAAACCATCCGCGTACTTACGGGGGCTGGCCGTCGGGCTGGCGTGCTTGGCCGTGTCGGTGCCGGGGGCCGCCTTTGCGGCGCCTGCGGCGGCCAAGGCCGATCGCTGCTTGCCGCAATGGCAGGCCGGCTGGGTTCGGCTGCCGCCGAACGCGGCGATGCCGATGGCCGCCGGTTTCGGCCGCCTGCACAACCCGTGCAAGCAGGCGCTGGAGGTGGTGTCGGCGCGCAGCCCGGCGTTCGCCGACGTGAGCCTGCACCAGACCACGCAGGTGGACGGGGTCAGTAAGATGCGCGAAATCGAGCGCCTGCCGCTGGCGGCCGGCGCCGACGCCGTCCTGCAGCCCGGCGGCCTGCACCTGATGCTGATGCAGCCGGCGCAGCCGCTGCGCGAGGGCGCCCGCTTGCCGATCAGCTTCGTGTTGGAGGACGGGCGCGAAGTGCAGGGCGAGTTGAAGGTGGGGGCGGCAAAGCCTTAGAACCTGTTCACGATCTTTTGAGTAGTAGTGTCAGGCATGCCAGGTGGATGAACTGCAAGCTGGCGTTGAGCTTACGCTCGCAGTTCTTCCATAGCCTTCGGTTCTTTTCCAGCCACGCAAAGCTGCGTTCGACGCTCCAGCGCTTGGGCATGACCTTGAAGGTGTGCAGTTCGCTGCGTTTGGCGATCTGTACCGTGACTTGCTTGCCCAGGATCTCTCGTACGCCTTCGGCGAATGGTTCTGCGGTATAGACGCTATCGCACAACAGGCTTTGCACGTGTCCCAGGTTCGGCTTGCAACGATCCAGGGATTGGAGCGCGCCTTTGCGGTCGGTCACTTCCGCCGTCGTCACCGCGACCGCATGCGGCAGGCCTTGGGTATCGACGGCGATGCGACGCTTGATCCCCGAGACCTTCTTGCCCGCGTCATAACCCTTCTGGCCGGCCGTGTCCGTGTTCTTCACGCTCTGTGCGTCCACGATCAAGAACGTGCTGCAAGCGTTGCGCCCCTGTCCCTGGCGGGCCGCGCCACCCTGATTTCTTGAGCGCCCGCTCCAGCAGGCTCACTCCTTCATCGTCTGGTTCGCTCCACTTGGCAAAGTAGCAGTGCACGGTGCGCCACTTCGGGAAGTCGCTGGGCAGCGCTGGCCACTGACAGCCGGTGCGCAGCAGGTACAGCACCGCGCACCACACGTCCTACAGATCCACGGTCCGTGGCTTGGTGCGCTTGCGCGCCTGCTCCAGAATGGGGCGGATCTGCTCGAACCGCTCCCGGCTCATGGCACTCGGATACGTCTTTGTTCGCATCCGCAGAGTTTGCACTACCCGGGAAAGATCGTGAACAGGCTCTTAGGTCGGGACCGGGGACCCGGGGGCATGGTCGCGAGTGCGTCGCTCCTGTGCTTTTCTGTAGGAGCGGCTCCGGCCGCGGCCGGTTCGGCGCCAGGATTTTCGGACGATGCCTGTCGCGGCTGATGGCCCGAGGCCACCGGAGCCGCTCCTACAGTGCGCGGTGTGGTGGCCGGGGGAGGCGCTTTCGCCGCGTCCCCAGTCCCGGCCCCTCAGCCACACGCCGCGCGGATCGCGTCCGGCAGCGGCGCGCTCTTGCCGGTCTGCGTGTCGATCCACACCACCACCACGTTGCCGTCCGAATGCAGCACGCTGTCGTCCTTCTGATCGACGATGCGATGGCCGACGGTGATGCTGCTGTTGCCCATGCGCTCGACGAACAGTTCCACCACGATGTCGTTCGGCCACACGATCGGGCGCCGGTAGTTGACGTTGGTCGCCGCCACCACCGGGGCGATGCGGTTGCGCATCGAGAAGCCGTCCACCTGCAGCAGCCAGCGCACGCGCGCTTCTTCCAGGTAGGACACGTACTTGGCGTTGTTGACGTGGCCCATGCTGTCCATGTCGCGCCAGCGCACGCTGATCGGCACGCGCGCCAGCGGCTTGTGCGCGGTGGCGGAGGAATCGGCGGGGGATGCGCTCATCGTGCGGCTCTCTTGGTGGTGGTCTTCTTGGCCGCCTGCTTGGCGGCCTTCTCGGGTTTGCGCTTGCGCGGCGGCAGCGCGTCGGGCTTGTTGGCCATCGCCGCCGGCTTGGTCGGCTTGGCCACGGTGCCGGCGGGCAGCAGCTTGGCCAGGAACTGGCCGGTGTAGGAATCCGGATGCGCGGCGATGTCCTCGGGCGTGCCGGTGGCGAGGATGGTGCCGCCGCGATGGCCGCCCTCCGGGCCCAGGTCCACCACCCAGTCCGCGGTCTTGATCACGTCCAGGTTGTGCTCGATCACCACCACCGTGTTGCCTTCGTCGCGCAGCTTGTGCAGCACGTCCAGTAGCGCCTCGATGTCGTGGAAGTGCAGGCCGGTGGTCGGCTCGTCGAGGATGTACAGGGTGCGGCCGGTGTCGCGCCGCGACAGTTCCTTGGACAGCTTCACGCGCTGCGCTTCGCCGCCGGACAGGGTGGTCGCGCTCTGTCCCAGCTTGATGTAGCTCAGGCCCACGTCGACCAGTGTCTCCAGCTTGCGCGCGATGCTCGGCACCGGCTCGAACAGCTTCAGCGCGTCCTCGACGGTCATCTGCAGCACGTCGTTGATGTTGAAGCCCTTGTACAGGATCTCCAGCGTCTCGCGGTTGTAGCGCTTGCCGTGGCACACGTCGCAGGGCACGTACACGTCGGGCAGGAAGTGCATCTCGACCTTGATCAGGCCGTCGCCCTGGCACGCCTCGCAGCGGCCGCCGCGCACGTTGAAGCTGAAACGGCCCGGCGAGTAGCCGCGCGCGCGCGCTTCGGGCACCTGCGCGAACAGTTCGCGCAGCGGCGTGAACAAGCCGGTGTAGGTGGCCGGGTTGGAGCGTGGGGTGCGGCCGATCGGCGACTGGTCGATGTCCACCACCTTGTCGAACAGGTCCAGGTGCTCGATCTCGCGGTACGGCGCCACCGCATGCGAGGCGCCGTTGATCTCGTTGGCGGCCAGGGTGAACAAGGTGTCGTTGATCAGCGTCGACTTGCCCGAGCCGGACACGCCGGTGACGCAGGTCAGCAGCCCGGCCGGGATGTCCAGGTCCACGCCCTTGAGGTTGTTGCCTGCGGCCCCGCGCAGGTGCAGGGTCATCTTCGGGTTGGCCTTGTGCCGCTTGGCCGGGATCTCGATGCGGCGCTTGCCCGACAGGTACTGGCCGGTCAGCGAACGCGGCGCCTTCAGCAGGTCCTGCACCGTGCCCTGGCCGACGATCTCGCCGCCGTGCACGCCGGCGCCGGGGCCGATGTCCAGCACGTAGTCGGCCAGGCGGATCGCGTCCTCGTCGTGCTCGACCACGATCACCGTGTTGCCCAGGTCGCGCAGCCGGGTGAGGGTGCCGAGCAGGCGCTCGTTGTCGCGCTGGTGCAGGCCGATCGACGGTTCGTCGAGCACGTACATCACCCCGACCAGGCCGGCGCCGATCTGGCTGGCCAGGCGGATGCGCTGGGCCTCGCCGCCGGACAGGGTGTCGGCCTTGCGTTCCAGGGTCAGGTAATCCAGCCCGACATCGACCAGGAAGCCGAGCCGCTCGGCGATCTCCTTGACGATCTTGCTGGCGATCTCGCCGCGCCAGCCGGGCAGGTCGAGCTGGCGGAAGAAGCGCAGCGCCTCGTCGATCGGCAGCACCACCAGGTCCGGCAGTGGGCGATCGGCGACGAACACGTTGCGCGCGGCCTTGTTCAGGCGCGCGCCCTTGCAGTCCGGGCACGGCCGCTCGCTGATGTACTTGGCCAGTTCCTCGCGCACCGCCGGCGATTCGGTCTCGCGGTAGCGGCGCTCCAGGTTGGGGATGATGCCTTCGAAGCGGTGCTTGCGCTGGGTGCGGCCGCCGGCATCGGTGAAGTAGGTGAAGGTGATGGTCTCGTCGCCGCTGCCGTACAGCACCGCCTGGCGCACGCTCGCCGGCAGCGACTGCCACGGCGCGTCCACGTCGAACTTGTAGTGCTTGGCCAGCGAGGCGATCAGCTGGAAATAGTAGGCGTTGCGCCGGTCCCAGCCGCGCACCGCGCCGGCCGACAGCGACAGTTCCGGATGCACCACCACCCGCTCCGGATCGAAGAACTCGGTCACGCCCAGGCCGTCGCAGCTCGGGCAGGCGCCCATCGGCGCGTTGAACGAGAACAGCCGCGGCTCCAGCTCCGGCAGCGCGTAGTCGCAGACCGGGCAGCTGTACTTGGAGGAGAACAGCTGCGGTGCGGCATCGGCGGCGTCCAGGCTCTGCACCGAGACCATGCCGTCGCCGAGCTTCAACGCGGTCTCCAGGCTCTCGGCCAGGCGCTGCTTGATGTCATGGCGCGGGCGGAAGCGGTCGATCACCGCCTCGATGGTGTGCTTCTGGCGCAGCGCCAGCGCCGGCACCGCGTCGATCTCGTACAGCTCGCCGTCCACGCGCACGCGCACGAAGCCCTGCGCGCGCAGCTGCTCGAACACCTGCGCGTGCTCGCCCTTGCGCTCGCGGATCACCGGCGCCAGCAGCATGTAGCGCTGCTCCGGGTCCAGCGCCAGGATCTGGTCGACCATCTGGCTGACCGTCTGCGCTTCCAGCGGATAGCCGTGGTCGGGGCAGCGCGGCTGGCCGACGCGCGCGTACAGCAGGCGCAGGTAGTCGTAGATCTCAGTGATGGTGCCGACCGTGGAGCGCGGATTGTGCGAGGTCGACTTCTGCTCGATCGCGATCGCCGGCGACAGGCCCTCGATGTGGTCGATGTCGGGCTTTTCCATCACGCTGAGGAACTGCCGCGCGTACGCCGACAGCGACTCGACGTAGCGGCGCTGGCCTTCGGCGTAGATGGTGTCGAACGCCAGCGACGACTTGCCCGAGCCGGACAGCCCGGTGATCACGATCAGCTTGTCGCGCGGCAGGTCGAGGTCGAGGTTCTTGAGGTTGTGCGTGCGCGCGCCGCGGATGCGGATGAAATCCATCGCCATGAGGAGTCCGTGTTGTGCCGGCGGAGCGTCAGCCAGGGCCAGCGTGGGGGCGGAGAGGGGGGACGGCAATCGATCAGCGTACCCAGCTTGGCAGGTTGGGGCAATTGACGGATTTGCCAGGATCCGGGCGGCGTGGTGGCGGGCCGGTTCAGCCAATCGCGCTCGTTGCCGGGGCGGCCTTCGCGGCAGAGCGTGGGCTTGACCCCGACCTGCTGAAGCCATTAGAATTCCGCTCCTGTTTGCCCGACGAGGCACGGCAGGGGCGACCACAATAACTACAGAGGAAGTCTGGTCATGTACGCAGTACTGGTAACCGGCGGCAAGCAATACCGCGTGGCGCAGGGCGAAACGCTCCGCGTGGAAAAGCTCGAGGCCGAGGCCGGCAACGAAATCAAGTTCGACACCATCCTGATGCTGGGCGATGGCGACGGCATCAAGCTCGGCGATGCGCTGAAGGGCGCCAGCGTCACCGCGAAGGTCGTGGCCCATGGCCGCGCCGACAAGGTGCGCATCATCAAGTTCCGCCGCCGCAAGCACCACATGAAGCGCCAGGGGCACCGGCAGCATTACACCGAAATCGAGATCACCGGCATTGCCGGTGGCGACAAGAAGTAAGGAGCAGCAGTCATGGCACACAAGAAAGGCGTAGGCTCCTCGCGCAACGGCCGCGACTCCAAGCCGAAGTACCTGGGCGTGAAGATGTTCGGCGGCCAGGCGATCAAGGCCGGCAACATCATCGTGCGTCAGCGCGGCACCCGCTTCCATCCGGGTTCGGGCGTCGGCCTGGGCCGCGACCACACCCTGTTCGCGCTGGTCGGCGGCAAGGTCAAGTTCTCGGTCAAGGGCGCCAAGAAGCGTCGCACCGTGAGCGTGGTGGCCGAAGCGGCTGCCGTTGAGGCGTAAGCGCTTCGCCTCCAGGGCCTGCGCACATGGCGCAGGCTTGCTGAATGAAGGCCCCGCTTCGGCGGGGTTTTTCGTTGGAGGGCCGGGATATCGGGATTGGGGAGTGGGAATTCGCGAAAGCCAATTCCGCCGAGTCCCTGATTCGTCGCCTCCGTACTTTGCCGGGGCCGCTAAACTGCGGCATCTGGTGGTTTTTCCAATCCCCAATCGCGAATCCCAAATCCCATGAAGTTGGTCGACGAAGCAGAAATCCAGGTCGGTGCCGGCAATGGCGGCAACGGCTGCATCGGCTTCCGCCGCGAGAAGTTCATTCCGCTCGGCGGCCCGGACGGCGGCGACGGCGGCGACGGCGGCAGCGTGTGGCTGGTCGCCGACGAGAACCTCAACACCCTGGTCGATTTCCGCCATCAGCGTACGTTCCGCGCGCAGCGCGGCGAGAACGGCATGGGCCGGCAGATGTACGGCAAGGCCGGCGACGATCTGGCCATCACCGTGCCGGTCGGCACCGTGGTGATCAACGTCGACACCGACGAGACCATCGGCGACCTGGTCGCGCATGGCGATCGCCTGCTGGTCGCGCAGGGCGGCAAGGGCGGCCTGGGCAACATGCATTTCAAGAGCTCGGTGACGCGCGCCCCGCGCAAGGCGACGCCGGGCGAGGAAGGCGAGGCGCGTACGCTGAAGCTGGAACTGAAGCTGCTCGCCGACGTCGGCCTGCTCGGTTTCCCCAATGCCGGCAAGAGCACCTTCATCCGCGCGGTGTCCGCGGCCACGCCGAAGGTCGCCGACTATCCGTTCACCACGCTGTATCCGAACCTGGGCGTGGTCAGCGTCGAGGCCTATCGCAGCTTCGTCATCGCCGACATCCCCGGCCTGATCGAAGGCGCGGCCGACGGCGCCGGCCTGGGCGCGCAGTTCCTGCGCCACCTACAGCGCACCCGCTTGCTGCTGCACCTGGTGGACCTGGCGCCGATGGAGGGCGGCGTGGACGGCGTGTCGCCGACCGAGCAGGTGCGCGCGATCGAGCGCGAGTTGGAGAAGCACGACGCCGAGCTGCTGGCCAAGCCGCGCTGGCTGGTGCTGAACAAGGCCGATCTGATGCTCGAGGACCAGGCGCGCGCGCTGGCCGAGCAGGTCGTCGCCAAACTCGGCTGGACCCGGCCGTGGTATCTGGTCTCGGCGCTGGGGCGGGAAGGCACCTGGCCGATCATGCAGGACGCGATGGCGTTCTTCGACCGCCAGCGCGAGGACGCGCTGGAAGCGGCTGCCAATGCGCCCTGAGCGCGGCGGCCGGCACGGCGTGCAGCTGCCCGCATCGGATCGCGCGCGCACGAAAAACCCGGCCGAGGCCGGGCTTTTTCTTAGTGCCGGAAGTGCTGGCGCTTCCGGCAGCGACCGCAACCGCTCAGGCGGCGGTCTTGATCGCCTTGATGCGGGCGCTCAGGCGGCTCTTGTGGCGCGCAGCCTTGTTCTTGTGGATCAGGCCGCGCGAGCTGAAACGGTCGAGGATCGGCTGGGCCACGGCGAAAGCGGCTTCGGCGCCGGCGGCGTCGTTGGCGTCCAGGGCCTTGATGACCTTCTTGACGGCGGTGCGCAGCATCGAACGCTGAGCCGTGTTGCGCGCGTTGCGCACGACGGTCTGCTTGGCGCGCTTCTTGGCGGACTTGATATTGGCCACGGTGGTGGTTTTCCTGGGAAGCTGTGTGGTGGATAAAAACAAGCGGGGGAGTATGAAGCGTCCAAACAACTGCGTCAAGCCGATTGTCAAGAGGGGCGCTGCATGAGCGCGCCGCGCATGCTGCGCGGGCTGCTTTCATTCAGCAGCATGACCCTGGTCTCGCGCGTGCTCGGGCTGGTACGCGATCAGGCGATCACCATCTCCTTCGGCGCCAATGCGACCACCGATGCGTTCTGGGTCGCGTTCCGCATCCCCAACTTCCTGCGCCGCCTGTTCGCCGAGGGTTCGTTCGCCACCGCTTTCGTGCCGGTGTTCACCGAGGTGAAGGAAACCCGGCCGCATGCCGACCTGCGCGCGCTGATGTCGCGGGTGTCCGGCACCCTGGGCGGGATCCTGCTGCTGGTCACCGCGCTGGGGCTGATCTTCACCCCGCAGGTGGCGTTGCTGTTCAATCCCGGCGCCAGCGACGATCCGGTCAAGTTCGGGCTGATCGTGGACCTGTTGCGGCTGACCTTCCCGTTCCTGCTGTTCGTATCGCTGACCGCGCTGGCCGGCGGCGCCCTGAACAGCTTCCACCGCTTCGGCCTGCCGGCGCTGACCCCGGTGATCCTCAACCTGTGCATGATCGCCGGCGCACTGTGGCTGGCGCCGAAGCTGGAGGTGCCGATCCTGGCGATGGGCTGGGCGGTGCTGGTGGCCGGCGTGCTGCAGCTGCTGTTCCAGCTGCCGGCGCTGCGCGGCATCGACCTGCTGACCCTGCCGTGCTGGGGCTGGCGGCACCCGGATGTGCGCCGCGTGCTGACCTTGATGGTGCCGACCCTGTTCGGCTCCTCGATCGCGCAGATCAACCTGTTGCTGGACACGGTGATCGCCTCGTTCCTGTTCGCCGGTTCGCAGAGCTGGCTGTCGCAGGCCGACCGCTTCCTGGAACTGCCGCTGGGCGTGTTCGGCGTGGCGCTGGGCACGGTGATCCTGCCGGCGCTGTCGCGGCACCACGTCAAGACCGACCACGTCGGTTTCTCCAATGCGCTGGACTGGGGCCTGCGCGCCACCCTGCTGATCGCGGTGCCGGCGATGCTGGGGCTGATGCTGCTGAGCCAGCCGCTGGTGGCCACGCTATTCCAGTACGGCAAGTTCACCGCGTTCGACACGCGCATGGCGGCGATGTCGGTGTTCGGGCTGAGCTTCGGCCTGCCCGCATTCGCGCTGCTGAAGGTGCTGCTGCCGGCGTTCTACTCGCGCCAGGACACGCGCACCCCGGTGCGCGCCGGGGTGGTCGCGCTGGTCGCGAACATGGTGCTGAACCTGCTGTTCCTGGCCATCCTGTACCAGCTGTGGGTGCCGGCCGACCTGCGCGCGCAGGGCATGCGCGCGGCGCTGGCGGCGGTGCCGGGCCTGCATCTGGCGCTGGGCCTGGCCAGCGCGGTGGCCAGCTACATCAACCTGTCGCTGCTGTGGCGCTGGCTGCGCCGCGCCGAGGTGTACCGGCCGCGACCGGGCTGGGCCGGCTACCTGCTGAGGCTGGGCGTGGCCTGCGCGGTGATGGCCGCGGTGCTGGCGCTGGGCCTGCACTGGCTGCCGGGCTTCACCACGATGGACAAGTGGCACCGCATCGGCAGCCTGTTGGCGCTGGTCGGCGGCGGCGGCGCGGTGTACCTGCTGGCGTTGCTGGCGCTGGGATTCCGGCCGCGGGATCTGCGGGAGCAGTGAAGCCCAGGGCCCGGGATTCGGGATTCTGCGCGACTGCACGGCATTGCTGGGATTTCTTGCTTTAAGGAAGGTCTGAACAACTCCGGCTGATCCTGCGACACCTGATCGCCGAGAAGCCCTCCAAGCTCAAGCAGATCAACAACAAGCGCGAATTGAAGTGGGCCCGACGCTGGGAGCATGTCAAGGCCAGCCTGCGAGCGAAGGTGGAACACCCGTTTCGGGTGATCAAGCGCCAGTTTGGCTACGTCAAGGTGCGCTATCGCGGCTTGGCGAAGAACACCGCGCAGGTGCTGACGCTGTTTGCGCTGTCGAACCTGTGGATGAAGCCAAAGCAGTTGATGCATGTCGTGGGGAGGGTGTGCCTGTAACCCGGGCAATACCCCGAAAATGCGCCGGAGACGGCGAAAACCAAGGGGCTGAGTGCCGTCAGCGTGGCCGATTTGGATTGCCTCATCCTCTGACGGCGTTGCTCAGACCTTCCTTAAGGATAGTCTGATCAACGCGGTCGGAGGATGAGGCAAGCCATATCGACCACGCCCACGGCGCTCAGACCCTCGGTTTTTCGCCGTTTCCGGCGCATTTCCGGGGTATTGCCCGGGTTACAGGCACACCCTCCCCACGACAGGCAGCAACTGCTTTCGCTTCAGCCACAGGTTCGACAGCGCAAACAGCGTCAGCACCTGCGCGGTGTTCTTCGCCAAGCCGCGATAGCGCACCTTGACGTAGCCAAACTGGCGCTTGATCACCCGGAACGGATGCTCCACCTTCGCCCTCAGGCTGGCCTTGGCGTGCTCCCAGCGCTGTGCCCACTTCAATTCGCGCTTGCTCTTGATCTGCTTCAGCTTCGAGGGCTTCTCCGCGATCAGATAGCGCAGCTTGCGCTTGCTCGCCATCTCCTCGCGCTTGGCCAGCCCGGTGTAGCCGCTGTCGCCGCATACCGTGTCTTCCTTGCCGTGCAGCAGCTTGTGCGCCTGGGTGATATCTGCGGCGTTGGCCGCCGTGCATTCCAAGTGGTGCACCAGCCCGGACTCATCGTCCACGCCGATGTGCGCTTTCATCCCGAAGTAGTACTGATTGCCCTTCTTGGTCTGGTGCATTTCCGGGTCGCGCTCGCCGTTCTTGTTCTTGGTCGAGCTGGGCGCGGCAATGATCGTGGCGTCCACGATGGTGCCGCCGCGCAGGCTCTGGCCCTTGCGCGATAGGTGCGCGTTGACCCGGTTGAACAGCGTGCGCGCCAGATCGTGCGTCTCCAGCAACCGGCGGAAGTTGAGGATCGTGGTCTCGTCCGGCACCTCATCCAACCCGCCGATCCTGGCGAAACGGCGCATCGACGCCGTGTCGTACAAGGCTTCTTCCGCGCCCGGGTCGCTCAGTGCGTACCACTGCTGCAGAAAGTGGATGCGCAGCATTGTCTCCAGCGGGTACGGCTGACGGCCCGGATGGCCCGACTTCGGATAGTGCGGCGCGATCAGCGCCAGCAGGTCTTTCCACGGCACCACCTGATCCATCTCGGCCAGCAACCTTTCGCGCCGCGTCTGCTTGCGCTTGCCGTTGTACTCCGCGTCGCCGAAAGACAATTGCATCGTCGTTGTCCTGTTGGGCTTTGTACGATTGTCGCAGGATCAGAGGGAGTTGTTCAGACCATCCCTAAGGATAGTCTGATCAACGCGGTCGGAGGATGAGGCAAGCCATATCGACCACGCCCACGGCGCTCAGACCCTCGGTTTTTCGCCGTTTCCGGCGCATTTCCGGGGTATTTCCCGGATTACAGGCACACCCTCCCCACGACAGGCAGCAACTGCTTTCGCTTCAGCCACAGGTTCGACAGCGCAAACAGCGTCAGCACTTGCGCCGTGTTCTTCGCCAGGCCGCGATAGCGCACCTTGACGTAGCCAAACTGGCGCTTGATCACCCGGAACGGATGCTCCACCTTCGCCCTCAGGCTGGCCTTGGCGTGCTCCCAGCGCTGTGCCCACTTCAATTCGCGCTTGCTCTTGATCTGCTTCAGCTTCGAGGGCTTCTCCGCGATCAGATAGCGCAGCTTGCGCTTGCTCGCCATCTCCTCGCGCTTGGCCAGCCCGGTGTAGCCGCTGTCGCCGCATACCGTGTCTTCCTTGCCGTGCAGCAGCTTGTGCGCCTGGGTGATATCTGCGGCGTTGGCCGCCGTGCATTCCAAGTGGTGCACCAGCCCGGACTCATCGTCCACGCCGATGTGCGCTTTCATCCCGAAGTAGTACTGATTGCCCTTCTTGGTCTGGTGCATTTCCGGGTCGCGCTCGCCGTTCTTGTTCTTGGTCGAGCTGGGCGCGGCAATGATCGTGGCGTCCACGATGGTGCCGCCGCGCAGGCTCTGGCCCTTGCGCGATAGGTGCGCGTTGACCCGGTTGAACAGCGTGCGCGCCAGATCGTGCGTCTCCAGCAACCGGCGGAAGTTGAGGATCGTGGTCTCGTCCGGCACCTCATCCAACCCGCCGATCCTGGCGAAACGGCGCATCGACGCCGTGTCGTACAAGGCTTCTTCCGCGCCCGGGTCGCTCAGTGCGTACCACTGCTGCAGAAAGTGGATGCGCAGCATTGTCTCCAGCGGGTACGGCTGACGGCCCGGATGGCCCGACTTCGGATAGTGCGGCGCGATCAGCGCCAGCAGGTCTTTCCACGGCACCACCTGATCCATCTCGGCCAGCAACCTTTCGCGCCGCGTCTGCTTGCGCTTGCCGTTGTACTCCGCGTCGCCGAAAGACAATTGCATCGTCGTTGTCCTGTTGGGCTTTGTACGATTGTCGCAGGATCAGAGGGAGTTGTTCAGACCATCCCTAAGGCTCTTTGCGCGTCTCTGATGGCCTTGATAAACCCTTGTTTGTCTTTCGGGGACACCAGAGTTCTCTTCTGGCCATGGTGTATTTCAAGGCGATCAAGAGAGAGGGCTGGGCTGGAAACTGGATTTGATGAGGGACTTATGTCACTAATCTGATCTGGCGGTATACGTTGCCTGATCGGGCCGCTGCGAACGATGAGGACTTCTGATTCAACGGTGTAGGCTGTGGAAAGCAGGAGCCAAGCGGGCAATACGGTACCTATAACAAAGACGGCTGCCGCAGTTAGCAAGCCTCCATTGGATCGCCCATGCGACGCAGCTATGACAGTTGCGAGAGAGGCAGCGATCACTACCAGCATGATGGCCGCTAACCACCAGTCGATCTTCGATCTAAACGTCATCACTTGCTCCGGCTCTCACTCTGAGGTGCTAGTCCAGAGACCCTGAGTGAATAGGCCTGAACCGCGGATATGGCTGTTCTGAGTTGGGTCTCGTCGAAACCGAAGAGGCCTGCACTGGCCATGGCGCGCATGAGTGCATCCACTTCACGTGAGATCAGGTCTCGATACACCTGTGTTTGAAGTTCTGAGTTACCAAGGATGGCTCCAAGCCGCAGCGCGCGCTGGCTGTTCCTAACCAAGAGCGGATCAAGCCTTGTCATGCTTCCATTGAACGTACCTCCGCGGTCCTCAACTGGTTGTGGGAGTTGTGGCGAACTGCCAGAGGTGCTGACCTGAGTAAGAACGGCAGCTGCAGAAACGACCGCGACCATCAGATAGACCACTGCTGTAACCGCGGCGCCAGCTGTCACGGCTGCGACACAAACGGTCACAGTTGTGCAGAACATCGGTGTGACGCACCCGGAGGAGGTCAGATGGTAGAGCGCTGCCAAGTCATCTTCGGTCGGGGTGCCAGCCGTGTGGGTGATGAGCTCCAGAAGTGCCTGGTCCTGGGCCTTTTGCGTGACCAGTCCTTCTGATCGAAGAATCTTAGCAATTTCATCGTAGTTCCCTTGCAGCGCAGTCGCGATTCGGTTGGTCAGCACCGACGTGTCGGGCTGCTCGAAGAGCCCCGCTGCCTTAAAGAGTTTGATTGAGCCATCCCAGTCTGAATTCTCTAACGTCAGCCGAACAGCTGGGTCGCTTGCGCAGGCGAGCATCCTCGTGACTTCGCTATTGAGTATCCTGTCAGAGCCGTCGAGCCCATGGGATCGAAGGAATTTCTCTGGGGACGCACGGAACCGGGTCGACTCTTCGCTAGAGGTCAATACGCGATCAACGACTTGCGCGACTCGCGCCAACTCCGCCCACGAATCAGCTGGAAGGCCAGTCTGCGACAGCGGAAGCATGAACCTCGCTGTCGCTTGGCCCCCGTCGGCCTGAACGCTTAGCGGGGTTCCATAGAGCCTTTCAGAGCTGGCGCCTCTAGCGGTAGCTGTGGCGGCTGCTGGGGCGACCAGGGCAGCCTGTATGAATTTCCTTCTCTTCATGTGATCTCTTCTTCCTTGTTTAGAATGGGTGAACTTTTTTTGCTCGAAACTTCTAGGGATGGTCTGAACAACTCCCTCTGATCCTGCGACAATCGTACAAAGCCCAACAGGACAACGACGATGCAATTGTCTTTCGGCGACGCGGAGTACAACGGCAAGCGCAAGCAGACGCGGCGCGAAAGGTTGCTGGCCGAGATGGATCAGGTGGTGCCGTGGAAAGACCTGCTGGCGCTGATCGCGCCGCACTATCCGAAGTCGGGCCATCCGGGCCGTCAGCCGTACCCGCTGGAGACAATGCTGCGCATCCACTTTCTGCAGCAGTGGTACGCACTGAGCGACCCGGGCGCGGAAGAAGCCTTGTACGACACGGCGTCGATGCGCCGTTTCGCCAGGATCGGCGGGTTGGATGAGGTGCCGGACGAGACCACGATCCTCAACTTCCGCCGGTTGCTGGAGACGCACGATCTGGCGCGCACGCTGTTCAACCGGGTCAACGCGCACCTATCGCGCAAGGGCCAGAGCCTGCGCGGCGGCACCATCGTGGACGCCACGATCATTGCCGCGCCCAGCTCGACCAAGAACAAGAACGGCGAGCGCGACCCGGAAATGCACCAGACCAAGAAGGGCAATCAGTACTACTTCGGGATGAAAGCGCACATCGGCGTGGACGATGAGTCCGGGCTGGTGCACCACTTGGAATGCACGGCGGCCAACGCCGCAGATATCACCCAGGCGCACAAGCTGCTGCACGGCAAGGAAGACACGGTATGCGGCGACAGCGGCTACACCGGGCTGGCCAAGCGCGAGGAGATGGCGAGCAAGCGCAAGCTGCGCTATCTGATCGCGGAGAAGCCCTCGAAGCTGAAGCAGATCAAGAGCAAGCGCGAATTGAAGTGGGCACAGCGCTGGGAGCACGCCAAGGCCAGCCTGAGGGCGAAGGTGGAGCATCCGTTCCGGGTGATCAAGCGCCAGTTTGGCTACGTCAAGGTGCGCTATCGCGGCCTGGCGAAGAACACGGCGCAAGTGCTGACGCTGTTTGCGCTGTCGAACCTGTGGCTGAAGCGAAAGCAGTTGCTGCCTGTCGTGGGGAGGGTGTGCCTGTAATCCGGGAAATACCCCGGAAATGCGCCGGAAACGGCGAAAAACCGAGGGTCTGAGCGCCGTGGGCGTGGTCGATATGGCTTGCCTCATCCTCCGACCGCGTTGATCAGACTATCCCTAGAGCTCGCTTCAGGTAGAACCTGGTCATGACCTCTGGCGCAAGCTGCTGATAACGGGATAACACTGCGCGCTTTACCTCGTCATCTTTATGAAGGATTACGCAGGCTTGGCATATATGAACTACGCCATCAAGGATCTTTGCGGATTCCTTGCCTAGAACACTTTCGATGATCGCGTATGGGCCGTCCGTGTGTATCCAAAATTTGAGGAAGTCTTGAGACTGGCCGTAGTAGAGTTCATCCATATTGCTGCCATCACAACAGCCAAGGCGCATCTCTGGAATGTGCTCGAGTGTCAACCCGCAGCACGCAGACAGGTTGTCGTGAGGTGTGACAACGACGTTTGAGAAGATCTGGTCGCAGCCATTTCTCAAGCTTTCTTGGTCGATTTCCTGGCCGCGCTCGTCGGCATCGTTGTGAAAGGGCATCCAACTGTTGGACTGAATGCGTAGAAATCCCCCCCGAGCAACTTCTGTACTCGCGGATCCGACGCCAGATGGCGATAGTGCCTGTTTTTTTCCTCGTCAGCCTCGACGGTGATCAGTGTTGGAATCATGCAGCCGGTGACGGCTTGGGCCGCGTTGATGACGCAATCCTGAGAGACAAACTCCTGATGATCTTTTCCGGTGCTGATGTTGAGTTCTCAGAGGCCTGAAGCAGCCAGCTTTGAGGCAACATGATTAGCAGATCGTTCTGTCTTACCCCAAGAGCCGTTCGACACGATGCGTGTCAAGAGTCCTAAGCTCGTACACAAAGCAACGGCTTCATAGAGATCCTCTTTCAGAAGCGTAGCCTCGCCACCGCTGAATACAACTATCTTGAGGTTCTCGAACTTGCTCTTGGCTTCCTTGATGCGAGCCAGAAGCGCTTCACGCTTGAGCCTTCCTACTACTTTGGGACTTGATTCGAAGCAGCATTGCCTGCATGCAGCAGTGCAAGTATATGTGCCCAAAATCGTCAAATTCTGTGGATCAATCAGGCGAGCGTGATAAGCCTTTGCCTCAGTCATGAGATTTCCATTCCTTTAGATGTCCGTGTTCATAGCACTAGGTGGTGCCGTGGTCAAGTTTGGCGGGTATCACGATAGTGAGACGCTGATCATGTAGTCGAGCTGGGCAGTGATCCTGAGTATCCGGGCCGGGACGTGCGTGGGTCAGTGATTGACAATTGTTACCGACTGTTTTCGGACGCTCCGGTCCGCTGTTGCGCCTCAGGCGCAACTATCTCTTCAAACATGCGCGCGCCAGGTGCAGGTTTGGCCAAGCCGCACGACGAAGCGGCGGTTCGTGTTCTTCTCCAGCCCGCGATGTCGCGTCCGGCACGCGCTCCCGGCCTAGGCCGATCCCGACGAGCCGCCGCAGTGCCGTGCTGTCCAGCAGGGCTTTCTCGCAGGCCTCATCGCCCAGATCGAACCAGTGCTGCACGAAGTACATCCGCAGCATGCGTGCCAAACCGATCGGCGGCCGGCCATTGCCAGCCTTTGGATAGCGCGGCTCGACCCACCGCGCATAACGCCGGCCATGGCACGGTCCGCTCCATCCTCGCCAGGAACACGTTTTGGTGCGTCGGCCGACGATACTGCTCGAATCCAGCGCATGATCGGCAGCCATCGCCGGCGTCTGCTGTTTCATGAGTCGATTCCGGTCTTGGGAGGGGCCTATCTTCTTTCTCCGCGATCCCGATCCCGATCCCGAGCTTGAGCTTGAGCTTGAGCTTGAGCCCCAGGCCCAGGCCCAGGCCCAGGCCCAGGCCCAGGCCGCTGCACCAGCCGCTATACTCGACGGTTACGCATCATCACCCACCGGCGCCCTGCGCCGGCGCTTCGGACCGAGGAATGAGCAGGCTCTTTAGAGACGTCGAGGGCGGGACTTTGTTCCCGCAGGGAAGCGTGGTCTGCATCGGCGCCTTCGATGGCCTGCATCTGGGCCACCGTGCGCTGGTGCGCCATGCGCTGGCGCGTGCCCGTGCCTTGGACGTGGCGGCGGTGGCGTTGAGCTTCGAGCCGCTGCCGCGCGAGTTCTTCGCGTCGGCGGCGCCGCCGGCGCGGCTGACCCTGGCGCGGGCCAAGGTCGAAGGCCTGCACCAGCTCGGCGTCGACAGCGTCGGCCTGCTGCGCTTCGATCGGTGCCTGTCGGCCATGAGCGCGCAGGATTTCGTGCGCCGCACCCTGGTCGATCGGCTGCAGGCGCGCGAAGTGTGGATCGGCCCGGCGTTCCGCTTCGGCTACAAGCGCGGCGGCGATATCGCGCTGCTGCGCGAGATGGGCGCGCAACGGGGCTTCGCCGCCGGCGAGATCGAGCCGGTGCACCTGCGCGAGGAGCGCATCTCCAGCACCCGCATCCGCGAACTGCTGGTGGCCGGCGCGTTCGCGCATGCCGCCGAACTGCTCGGCCGCCCGTACGCGATCGACGGTCGCGTGGTGCGCGGCAAGCAGCTCGGGCGCACCCTCGGCTATCCCACCGCCAACCTGCGTTTCCCGCGCACGCCGGCGCTGTCGGGCATCTACGCCACCTGGGTGCACGGGGTGGGCGAGCGGCCATGGCCGTCGGTGTCCAGCTTCGGCACGCGGCCGACGGTGCAGGGCGTGGAACCGTTGCTGGAAGCGCACCTGTTCGATTTTCAGGGCGACCTGTACGGGCGCCACATCGCCGTGGAATTCGTCGCCAAGCTGCGCGACGAAGAAAAATTCTCCGATCTGGCGGTGCTGACCGCACAGATGCATCGCGACGCCGCCCTGGCCCGGCGCCTGCTCGGGTCCGCGCCGGAATCGGCGCTGGCGCGCGCGGACGCCGATGGCGCGAGCCGCTTGCACCAGCCCGCGGCGCCTGCGCCCGGACTCTCCAATGAAGACAACCGGTAAATCCCCGTGACCCAGGACTACAAAGCCACCCTCCACCTGCCGGCGACGGACTTCCCGATGCGCGGCGACCTGCCCAAGCGCGAGCCGGACACGCTGGCCCGCTGGGAAGGCGAGGGGCTGTACACGCAGCTGCGCGACAACGCCCAGGGCCGGCCGCTGTTCGTGCTGCACGACGGCCCGCCGTACGCCAACGGCGCGATCCACCTCGGCCATGCGGTCAACAAGATCCTCAAGGACATCATCGTCAAGTCCAAGTACCTGGCCGGCTTCGATGCGCCGTACATCCCGGGCTGGGACTGCCATGGCCTGCCGATCGAGATCGCGATCGAGAAGAAGTACGGCAAGGTCGGGGTCAAGCTGGACGCGGCGCAGTTCCGGCAGAAGTGCCGCGAGTACGCCAACGAGCAGATCGACATCCAGCGCCGCGACTTCAAGCGCCTGGGCGTGATCGGCGACTGGGACAATCCCTACCGCACGCTCGACTTCCATTTCGAAGCCAACGAGATGCGTGCGCTGGCCAGGATCGTCGACAACGGCCACCTGACCCGCGGCGTGAAGCCGGTGCACTGGTGCTTCGATTGCGGCTCGGCGCTGGCCGAGGCGGAGATCGAGTACGCCGACAAGCAGTCGCCGACCGTGGACGTGGCCTACACCGCGCGCGACGGCGCGGCGCTGGCCGCCGCGTTCGGCGCCGATCTGCCGGAGGAGGTCGAGGTCGCGGTGCCGATCTGGACCACCACGCCGTGGACGCTGCCGGCCTCGCTGGCGGTGTCGCTGGGGCCGGACCTGGTCTACGCGCTGGTCGAAGGCCCGGCGCGCGACGGCCGCCGCCGCTGGCTGGTGCTGGCCGATGCGCTGGCCGAGCGTGCGCTGCAGCGCTACGGCGTGACCGAGGTGGCGGTGCACGGCCGCGCCGCCGGCGCGGCGCTGGAGCACCAGCTGCTGGCGCATCCGTTCTACGACGCGCGCGACATCCCGCTGATCCTCGGCGCCCATGTCTCCGACGAGGACGGCACCGGCGCGGTGCATACCGCGCCCGGGCACGGCCAGGAAGACTATGTGGCGGCCAGGCAGTACGGCCTGATCGAGCGCTACAGCGCCGCGCAGATCAACCCGGTCGACGGCCGCGGCGTGTACCTGCCCTCGACCCCGCCGGCCGACGGCGTGGCGCTGGCCGGGCTGCACATCTGGAAGGCCAGCGACGCCATCGCCGAGGTGCTGGCCGCGCGCGGCGCGCTGCTGGCGCACGCGAGCATGGTGCACAGCTACCCGCACTGCTGGCGGCACAAGACCCCGATCGCGTTCCGCGCCACCCCGCAGTGGTTCATCTCGATGGAGCAGGCCAACCTGCGCGCCGACGCGCTGCAGGCGATCGAGGGCGTGCACTGGTATCCGTCCTGGGGCCAGGCGCGCATCGCCGGCATGGTCGCCGGGCGTCCGGACTGGACCATCTCGCGGCAGCGCACCTGGGGCGTGCCGATCGCGCTGTTCGTGCATCGCGAGACCGGCGAGCCGCATCCGCGCAGCACCGAGCTGATGCGCCAGGTCGCCGACCGCGTCGAGGAAGGCGGGGTGGACGTGTGGTACACGCTCGACGCCGGCGAACTGCTCGGCGAGGAGGCGGCCGAGTACGACAAGATCACCGACATCCTCGACGTGTGGTTCGATTCGGGCGTCACCCACGAGGCGGTGCTGGCCGAACGCGGCATCCCCAAGCCGGCCGACCTGTACCTGGAAGGCTCGGACCAGCACCGCGGCTGGTTCCAGTCCTCGCTGCTGACCGGCGTGGCGCTGGACCAGGCGGCGCCGTACCGGCAGTGCCTGACCCACGGCTTCACCGTGGACGAGCACGGCCGCAAGATGTCCAAGTCGCTGGGCAACGGCATCGAGCCGCAGGACATCATGAAGACGCTGGGCGCGGACATCCTGCGCCTGTGGATCGCCTCCAGCGACTACAGCAACGAGATGTCGCTGTCGCAGGAGATCCTCAAGCGCAATGCCGACGCCTACCGGCGCCTGCGCAACACCGCGCGCTTCCTGCTCGGCAACCTGCACGGCTTCAATCCGGCCGCGCACCTGCGCACCTTGCCGGAGCTGGTGGCGCTGGACCGCTGGATCGTGCATCGCGCCTACGAGGTGCAGGAGCAGATCAAGGCCGCCTACGTGCGCTACGACTTCGCCGCGATCGTGCAGGCCCTGCTCAACTTCTGCAGCGTGGACCTGGGTTCGCTGTACCTGGACGTGACCAAGGACCGGCTGTACACGATGCCCGAGGACTCGCACGGCCGGCGTTCGGCGCAGACCGCGATGTTCCATGTCGCCGAGGCGTTCGTGCGCTGGATCGCGCCGATCCTGAGTTTCACCGCCGACGAACTGTGGGGCTACCTGCCCGGCGCGCATGCCGGCAACGTACTGTTCGCGACCTGGTACGAAGGCCTGGCGCCGCTGCCGGAGGACGCGGCGCTGAGCGCGGCCGATTTCGAGCGGCTGCTGGCGCTGCGCGAGCAGGTGGCCAAGGTGCTGGAGCCGATGCGCGGCAACGGCGTGATCGGCGCGGCGCTGGAGGCGGAGATCACCGTCGCCGCCGACGCGCAGACCGCCGCCAGGCTGCAGCCGCTGCAGGAGGAACTGCGCTTCCTGTTCATCAGCGGCGACGTGGTGGTGCGCGAGGCCAGCACCGACGAGATCTTCGTCAGCGCGCAGGCCACCGCCAAGCAGAAATGCGTGCGTTGCTGGCACCACCGCGCCGACGTGGGCATGGATCCGGCGCACCCGGAGCTGTGCGGCCGCTGCATCGGCAACATCGACGGGCTGGGCGAGGAGCGCCACTGGTTCTGAGCCGTCCCTGCGCGGCTGGAGCCGCGGCGAGGTGTTCGCCACCGCCTCGTTCCGCGTAGATTTCCTTTGCACCCATCCTTTGCCCGAGGCGGACCCCGCGCATGACCGTACGACCCAACCCTTCCGCCCTGATCTGGCTGCTGCTGTCCGCGCTGGTGATCGGCCTGGACCAGTGGAGCAAGGCCTGGGTGCTGTCCAGCCTGCCCGAGTTCACCGCGGTGCCGGTGATCCCCGGCTTCTGGAACTGGTACCGTACCTACAACACCGGCGCCGCGTTCAGCTTCCTGAGCCAGGCCGGTGGTTGGCAGCTGTGGTTCTTCACCGCGCTGGCGATGGGCATCAGCGGCCTGCTGGCCTGGTGGCTGGCGCGCACCCCGCGCGGCGACTGGCGCAGCGCGCTGCCGTACGCCCTGGTCATCGGCGGCGCGATCGGCAACGTGATCGACCGGCTGCTGCATGGCCACGTGGTCGATTTCATCCAGTGGTACGTGGGCGACCACTACTGGCCCTCGTTCAACATCGCCGACTCGGCGATCGTCGCCGGCGCCGTGGGCATCGCCCTGTTTGGCGTGTTCGACGGCAAGTCGAAGCGAAAAGCGGGATAATGCGATGCCAACCTCCCTGTTGAAGCGCCCGGCCCTCCATGGCCGGACTGTCTAATTTATGGACGTCCTGCTCGCCAATCCCGGCGGTTTCTGCGCCGGCGTCGACCGCGCGATCGAGATCGTCAAGCGCGCCATCGAGACCCTGGGCGCGCCGATCTACGTGCGCCACGAGGTGGTGCACAACCGCTTCGTGGTCGACGATCTGAAGCAGCGCGGCGCGATCTTCGTCGAAGAACTGGACGAAGTGCCCGACGGCAACACGGTCATCTTCAGCGCCCACGGCGTGTCCCAGGCGGTGCGCCAGGAGGCCGAGCGGCGCGGGCTGAAGGTGTTCGACGCGACCTGCCCGCTGGTCACCAAGGTCCATTTCGAAGTGGCCCGGCACTGCCGCGCCGGCCGCGACGTGGTGCTGATCGGCCATGCCGGCCACCCCGAGGTGGAGGGCACGATGGGCCAGTGGAACCGCGAGCGCGGCGCCGGGCGCATCTACCTGGTCGAGGACATCGAGCAGGTCGCCACGCTGGAGATCCAGCAGCCGGAGAACCTGGCCTACACCACCCAGACCACGCTGTCGGTGGACGACACCCGCGGCATCATCGAGGCGCTGCGCGCGCGCTACCCGGCGATGCAGGGGCCGAAGAACGACGACATCTGCTACGCCACCCAGAACCGCCAGGACGCGGTGCGCGACTTGGCCAGGCAGTGCGACCTGGTGCTGGTGGTCGGCTCGCCGAACAGCTCCAATTCCAACCGGCTCAGCGAGTTGGCGCGGCGCGATGGGGTGGAGTCCTACCTGATCGACGGCGCCGACGAGATCGACCCGGCCTGGGTCGCCGGCAAGCGCCGCATCGGCCTGACCGCCGGCGCCTCGGCGCCGCAGGTGCTGGTGGACGGGGTCATCGCGCGGCTGCGCGAACTGGGCGCCGACGGCGTCGGCGAACTGGCCGGCGAACCGGAGTCGATGGTGTTCGCCCTGCCCAAGGAACTGCGCCTGCGCCTGATCAATTGACCGGCGGCCGGCACCCCCCTAGAATTCGCGGTTCAGCCGGAATAGCTCAGTTGGTAGAGCGGCGCATTCGTAATGCGTAGGTCGTAGGTTCGATTCCTATTTCCGGCACCATAAATCAATGGCTTGCGGAGCCGGCCCAGTGCCGGCTCTTTCATAACTGCCAGTAACTGCAAGTCATCAGCTGTGGCCGTTGCGGGAACTAGTCTCACGTCCCGCAACCAGCGCTGCGCATGATCCGTTAAAGTCAGGCTTGGAGTAGAACCATTGTGGGGGTGGCTCGGGCTAGCGCTCGCGTAGCGGTGCTACGGAATAGCTCGCTGTCGGTCATCGGCACTAAGCGTAACGGGGGCGTGTCCACGTCGATGCATATCACTGCGCGCAAAGAACAATTCAACCGGGCCTTTGTCGGCGCATTGGCGGCGCAAGCGGGGATCAATTCCTCCGTGCCGACCGTTGACAATGACAGCATCGACATCACGTTCATTGGCAAGGACTTTCGTGGCCTGATACGTGATCCGCAGATTAGCTTTCAGCTGAAGTGTACGCACCAGGATTTAAGGGTGGGTGACAACATCAACTTCTCGCTCAGTCGAAAGAACTATGACGACCTGCGAGAAGTCAGGCTAAGCATCCCGCGCTATTTAGCCGTTATGGAAGTTCCAGGCAACTGCGATGACTGGTCGCAGCACGTCACGGAGGGGATGCTCCTTCGGACACACTGCTATTGGGTATCGTTGAAGGGCCTTCCGGAAGTTGACCAGCAATCGATCACTGTCAGTGTCCCGTTGACGCAGCTGTTGACTAGTGCTTCGCTCGCCAACCTTCTTTCGCTTGCAAGCAAACGGAGGGATGCATAATGAGCATTGTGCTCCACCAATTGCGTGACTATCTCTTGGCGCAACGTTGGTCTTTAGTCGGCGCTCCTGATGCCTTTGTTGAAATTTGGAGGTGTGGTGATGCGAGCGGCAGCGAAATTTTGTTGCCAACCGAACAGGCTGTCGACAAAGAATTTCTGCTGCTAGAGGTGCTAAAAAAGCTCGCTGTTCTTAGTGGAGTAAATGTCGGCGAGCTGTCGCAAGAGATTCGTGAGAGTACGTATAATATTATATCAATCCGCGTCGCTCATCCTGACGTTCAGGATGGAAGCATTCCGTTGGAGGATGGAATCGCACTCAATGCAAATGCCAAAGAGCTGATTTCCGCAGCGGCAAATGCTGCGATAGAAATGCGGTCGCTTTATCAGGGGCGGCCGCCCGCACTGGTGTCTGCGCTACTTCAAAATGCGCGTCTCGGCCAGACGACTCACGGCAGTTACGTGATTCACGTCTTTTGTAAAGATACATTGCAGAACGAGCCGTCGATGGATTTCGCGCGTGTTGCAACCCGAACGTTGGAGTCTGCACTATTTGGCCTCAAAGAGGCTCTGGATGCCTACCAGGTGACTCGGAATCCTATTTCCTTCGAATCGGCATTGACGTGCGGAGCAAGCGCGAATCTTTGCGAAGCTATCGCCCGATTCTCTGGAAAAGATCGCGCACGGACAGTTGAGATTACTTTAAATACGAGTGCGGTCGATCAGTTGGCCCCTTCGCCGCGTACAATCGTTGAGTTTCCTCCATCGCATCAGCCATATTTGCGGATTGCTGCTGATTACTATCGTCAGACCTACACGCTATCGAACGAAACTATCATCGGAATTGTTGAGCGGTTAGATAGGCGGGCAGAGCAAGATGCTGGTCTAATTCGTGTCGCCACGACGCTATCGAATGGAGTGCAGCGCAGTGTCAGTGTTCAGTTGGCGGCGAGTGAATATCCTGATGCAATCCACGCGCATGAGAACAAGCAATTGGTGCAGGTTAGTGGTAGCGTGATCGTAACACCCCGAGCTGCCAGCATGGTGGAGCCAACTGGTTTTAGAATTTTTGGCAACTTTGATCTATTCGGTGGCGCGTAAAAGGACGGCCCGGTACCACCCCCTTGGCGAGCTGTCGGGTGTAGTAGCGTTGGTGCGCGATGGGGCCACGCAACGAACTCTTTCGTTTGTGCCAAGTCTTCTCTGCTTTGAAGTTCGTCTAGTCATGTAATTCTCGCATCATCGTTTCGAATTTCTTTTCTAGCCTCAGCAACTGAGCCGCAGGGCCAGCAAGGCTTCAGAAGAGAGTTGAGATAGACACCAGGTCCGCGCCTCGTCGCGCTGTTCGTCGTCGGCCGAGGCCAGTTCGCGCTCGGCGTAGCTGGCCATGCGGCGCGGGCTGAATACGATGCGCAGCAGGGTCTGCGGCAGCAGGATCAGCCAGATCAGCGCTTCGTAGACGAAGTCCTCGAAGGACTTGAGAATCTTCAGGAAGTCCATCGCGCGCTCCTGTCGTTCGCTTGCCCGCTCGGCCACGCCGATACGCAGGATGGCCTCGGCGCCGCTTGCGCAGGGGTTCGAGGCGGGAGGCTAGCAGACCCGCGATCCGCGCCTGCGTGAAGTCCGTCCCGCCTGCGCCGGCGGCTGGACCCGCGTCAGGCGCTCGCCCCGGGCCGGAGCCGACCGGTCATGGCGCAGGGGCGGTGGCCGGCAGCGAGCAGGCGCTCTGCGCGCTGCCCTGCTTGCGACGCCACTGCCACGTCGGCACGGTCTCGCCGCGCGGCTTGTACGAGACCGTCAACGGCTTGCCGTCGCGCTGCAACTGCAGGGTGAGGATGCCGTCCTGCTCGCCCTGCAGTTGATCCTGGCCGACCGGGCGGGTGATCTCGTCGCCGTTGCGCACGCCGGCCTTAGCGGCGGCCGAGTCGGGGATCAGGTCGCGGACGATGCGCGGGGATTCGGTCAGCACCGCGGGGGCGAAGCCGAGCTCGTAGCGGCGCATCGGTTGCGAGACGCGTTCGAAGCAGGGGCCGAAGGCGTCGCTGGCCGGCAGCGGCGCGGCGCCGTCGAGCATGGCGTGCAGTTGGCCGACCGCGGCCTCGCCCAGGGCGTCGCGCAGCACCGCTTCCCAGTCGGCGATGCCGAGCCGCTTGTTGCGTTGCTGCCGGTGCAACATGTCCAGCATCAGGTCGTCCAGCGACTTGCGGCCGCCGCTGGCCTTGCGCACGGCGTCGTCCACGCTGACGAAGTACAGGAAGCCGCGGTCGTAGGGCAGGGTGCGGATGCGGGTGTCCTGCCAGAACTTCGCGGGCACGTCGCGGTTGGGCGCGTTGCCGAGCAGGTTGGTGTAGTAGCGCGCGGCGCTGAAGTTGAGATCCTTCAGGAACGCGTCGGCATCGATCATGCCGTAGCGGAACGGCAGGCGCGCCTGGTAGAACATCGCCATGCCTTCGTTGAACCACGCGTCGGCCAGCGTTTGGCCGTCGTACTGCGAGCTCATGTGCGGCTGGAAGGTATGGAACATCTCGTGGGCGAGGGTCAGTTGCAACTGTTGCGGGTCGTTGCCGCGCTCGTCGTCGTAGGTGACGACGAAGGAGTTGTACATGCCCATGCCGCCGCCGGGGTTGACCCGGTTGCGGCGCAGGAACACACCGTACGGCGTGGCCGGCACGGCGAAGAAGGCCTGGTAGTGCTGGCGCAGTTGCTGGGTCCAGGCCAGCAGTTTGGCCGCGTCGAACGGGGTGCTGCCCTGCCAGGCGGAGAAGAAGCCGGTGGCGTCGGGCGCCTGCGGATACAGGCCGATCTTCCCGGCCATGAAGTAGCTGCTGTCCAGCGTTTCCATGTCCACGTCGCGGGCGTTGCGGTCCTGCAGGCTGCTCACGGCATGCGCGCCTGTACCCAGTGCGGACAAGTCCCACTGCAAGGCGATGTCGTGCTGGCCGCTTGGCGGATGCAACAGAAAGGTGGCGCCGGCGCCGGAGAAGGCGCCTTCCTCGCTGCGCAGTTCGATCGGCGGCGCGGCGCCGCGCGCGGCCAGGGCTTCGGTCATCGCCGCGCGGTAGGAAAAGCGCAGGATGCCGGCGACCTCGCGCTCGGCGTACCACTGGCGCTGCCGGGCCGGGCCTTCGCCCTGGTCGCGGTAGCGCAGCTGCACGGCGCCGCGATCGTCGCGCGCGGCCAGCTCGCCGACGCTGGCGGCGACGGTGGGCACGTTGCTGGTCACGTGCGGCATCGCCAGCAGGACGGCGCCGGCCGGCGTGGTCGGCAGCGGGATCGCTTCGTCCACCAGCAGTGCCTCGATCCGGCTCTCGCCGGCGCTGGCCTGCGCGTGGATGGCGAGCGCGTACGGCGCATCGGTCGCGGCCAGGGCCGGGGGCGCGGCCGCGGCGAGGGCCAGGAACAGGCAGCGGTGGCGGGGCATCTTCATCGGCAGGGGGCGCGGCAGGTGGGGATCAGGGCGAACAGCGGGCGGCCAGCGCCGGATCGACGGCGAAGCGCCAGGCGTCCACGCGTGCGCTGCGCGGCAGGTAGTCCACCTGCAAGGGTTTGCCGTCGCGCTCCAGCTTCAGCTGCATGCGAGCATGCTCGTCGGCCATGACCTGCTCGAGCGGAGTGTAGGCGACGATGCGGTCGTTCTCCTGCACGCCGGCACGGGCGGCGGCGGAATCGGGCAGCAGGTTCTTGACCACGCCCATGCGCATGCGATCGAAGCCGAGTTCGAACGGCCGATGCGGCGCCGGTACGACGCGGTAGCAGCCGAACGCCGGGGCGGCCGGCACGATCGGCTTGCCGGCGACCATCGCGTCGAACGCGGCGCCGGCGTCGGCGCCGAGTTCGCGCACCACCATCGCACGCCATTCGGGCACGCCGATGGTCTCGCCGGCGCGTTGGCGCTTGAGCACTTCCAGCACCAGGTCGTCCACCGAATGCGCTTGCCGGCCGTGCTGGCGCAGTTGCGCATCCACGCTCACCAGGTACATGAAGCCGCGGCCGTACGGCACGCGCTGGGCGCGCGCGTCCTTCCAGAAACGTTCGCCGGCGGCGCGGTTGTCGAGCGCGCCGAACGGGTTGTCGTAGTAGCCGTCGGCACGGTGGTTGATCACCTGCAGGAAGGCGTCCTTGGCGTATACGCCGGCGCGCAGCGACAGCAGCAGCGAATAGAACTCGGCGGTGCCTTCGGTGACCCACCTGTACCCGCCCTGCAGGCACAGGTGGGTCACCCGCGCGGCGTAGCGCGGGCCGGCGGCGCGGGTGGTTTCCACCGAGCTTTCGCAGGGCCAGCCGTCGTAGCGGCCGCGCAGGGTCAGCACGCACAACTGCGGGTCCTGGTCCATCGCCTTGCGCAGCCGGTGGTAGTGCGCCGCGGCGGTGAACTGCGGCAGGTCCAACGCGTCTTCCGGGTATGCCGCCGGCGGCGTGCCCAGGTCGAGGTTGTAGGACACCAGCACCACGCCGCGCACCGGCATGCCGCGGTGCTCCAGTACCTCGGCGACCAGCATCGCGCGGGTCACGCCATCGCTTTCGCCGGCCAGGTACAGCGGGCGGTCCCAGGCGTCGTGGCGGGTCAGGTAGACCCGGATCGCCTCGGCGACCACTTCCGCATCGCCATGCGCGGTGTACAGCGTGGGCAGGTCCCTGGCCTGCGCTGCGCGGCGTAGCCGGTGCCCACCGCATCGACGAACACCAGGTCGCTGGCGCCCAGCCAGCTGTCGGCGTTGTCGACCAGCGGCCGTTCGCTTTGCGCCGGCGTCCAGTCCGGCAGGCGCGCGGCGGCGTCCAGGCGCGCGGGCCGACGCCCATGTGCAACTGCGCGGAATTCGAGCCGGGGCCGCCGTTCCACAGGAAGGTGAGCGGCCGCGTCGCGCCGGCGCCGGCCTGGACGCTGTAGCCGACGAAGAACACCGACGCCAGCAGTCGGCCGGTCGCGTCCTCGTGGATCGGCAGCAGGCCGCAGGCCGGCCTCGGCCCTGTAGCGCAGCGTGCCGTGGCCGTCGACGGCCACGCGGCCGGCCGAGCGCAGCTGCACGTCGGCATGCACCGGCACCGCCGCGGCCGCGAACGGGCGCAGCCAGGCGTTGGCGCGACAGCACGATCTGGCGGACGGCATGGACAGCACGGTGTTTCCCCTGGCGAAGCGTGGCTGGACGCCCGATGCATGGGCGGCGGCGACCCCCTGGCCGCGATCCGATGTTGATTAAACAGTTTGTTGATATATAAAAATAATTTGTATGTCAAGGCCGCGTCGCGATCTTCGTATCCGCCTGCGTGCCGGCACGCTGCCGTCTCGACGCCTGCCGGCGCAGACGGCAAGATGGCCGGTGCGCATTCGCCGGGCATTCCTCAGGACGGAACGATTCGATGGCAACAGCGAAAAAGAGCGCGGCGCCGGCCGCCAGGCGCAAGCGCGGCCAGGCGGCGCCGGCGCAGGGACTGGGGGCGGGCGTGCAGGTGCGCGACCTGTTCGCGCTGCTCGAGCCGGTGGTGACCCTGCTCGGCGGGGTGGTCGGCGAGAACATCGAAGTGGTGCTGCACGACCTGTCCGCGCCCGGGTCCTCGGTGCGGGCGATCGCCAACGGCCATGTGTCCGGGCGCAACCTCGGCGACCCGATCCTCAGCGGTCCGCGCGAGGACGCCGGCTTCAGCGAGCTCTACCGCGACGTGGCCGGCACCGGCACGATCAGCTGGTCGATCGTCGACGCGTACCAGACCACCAATGCTGCCGGCCGCCAGCTGCGCTCGGCCACGCTGCTGTTCCGCGACGGCGTCGGCCTGCCGGTGGCCGCGCTGTGCCTCAATGCCGACATGACCGTGTTCGAGATGGCGCATGGCTGGCTGGAACAGATGCTGCATCGCAAGCCCAAGCCGCCGCGCAGCCAGGCGCCCGCCGCCGGGGTCGGCCTGGAGGCGATGATGCAGGAGATCATCGACGACGCGGTCCAGCGCTTCATGAAGCCGCCGGCGCTGATGAACAAGGAAGAGAAGATGTACGCGGTGGAGGCGATGATGCACCGCGGCCTGTTCCTGATCCGCAACAGCGTGGAGCAGGTGGCGGCGGCGCTCGGGGTCAGCCGCTTCACCATCTACAACTACATCGAGCAGATCAAGCAGAAGAAGGCCGCGTCGCGACAGTAGCCCGGGCCTCTGCCGGGCCAGCCGCCGCCGCCCGGTCGAACGCCTGTCAGGCGGCCTGTGGCGGGAACGACGCTGCCTCGATGAGGATCTGTGTGGTTCTCGCCCGATCTCAGATTGCGCCGAGACCGTCGTGCCCGGCGCGTGCGGCCGGCCGGTTGCGGCCGTCCGTCGCAGGCGGGTGCGGCAATGTGTCGCACACAAAAACACGCCTGCGCGCATGCTCGGTCTTGTCGATGGCTTTCGCAGTTGCCGCACGGCAGCATAAAATGCGTCGTCGATCGCGCATGCCGGCCGGATGCCGCAGGAAACGCGGAAAGGCCGCTCTGCGCCGCTCCCGTTTCGCCTACCGCGCGGTCCGCATCCCCTACGCAATTGGATCGTTCGATGATTCCGTTGAAACAACTCCGGCGCTCGCTGCGCTCCGGCCTGTTGCTGCTGACCGCCTTGTCGCTGGCCGGTTGCAACGCGGCCATCCTCAACCCCAAGGGACAGATCGGCCACGACGAGAAGACGTTGCTGATCACCTCGGTGGTGCTGATGCTGCTGGTGGTGATCCCGGTTATCGTGATGACCCTGGCCTTCGCCTGGCGCTACCGCGCCTCCAACACCAAGGCCCGCTACGAGCCGAACTGGTCCCATTCCACCGCGATCGAGGTGGTGGTGTGGTCGATCCCGTGCATGATCATCCTGGTGCTGGCGGTGCTGACCTGGCGCTCCTCGCATGCGCTGGACCCGTACAAGCCGCTGGACTCGAAGGTCAAGCCGATCACCATCGAAGCGGTGGCGCTGGACTGGAAGTGGATGTTCATCTATCCGGAGCAGGGAATCGCCACGGTCAACGAGATCGCGTTCCCGGTGGATACGCCGCTGAACTTCAAGATCACCTCCGACACGGTGATGAATTCGTTCTTCATTCCGCATCTGGGCACGCAGATCTACGCGATGGCCGGCATGGAGACCAAGCTGCACCTGATCGCCAACGAGCCGGGCGAGCTGTTCGGGCTGTCGGCCAACTACAGCGGCCACGGCTTCTCGAAGATGGGCTTCGCCGCGCACGCCACCGACCGCGCCGGCTTCGATGCCTGGGTGGCCAAGGTCAAGGCCGCGCCGAAGGCGCTGGACCAGGCCGAGTTCCAGATCCTGGCGGCCAACCGCAACGACAAGGCGCAGTACCCGGTGACCTACTACGCGTCGGTGCAGGACGGCCTGTTCAAGTCGCTGATCGACAAATACATGATGGGCAAGGGCCACAAGATGCAAGGCCACGACGACCCTCCGGCATCGGCTGCTGAGCCGGTCGCCATGTGCACTTCTGGAGACAAGTGATGCTAGGCAAACTCACGCTCGAGGCGGTTCCGTACCACGAGCCGATCATCATGGCCGCCCTCGGCGGCGCCGGCCTGCTCGGCCTGCTGGTCGTGGCGGCGATCACCAAGTACAAGCAGTGGGGCTACCTGTGGCGCGAGTGGCTGACCTCGGTCGACCACAAGCGCATCGGCGTCATGTACATCGTGGTGGCGCTGGTCATGCTGCTGCGCGGCTTCGCCGACGCGGCGATGATGCGCACCCAGCAGGCGATGGCGCACGGCGGCAACGAAGGCATCTTCCCGCCGCACCACTACGACCAGATCTTCACCGCGCACGGCGTGATCATGATCTTCTTCATGGCCATGCCGTTCATGACCGGCCTGCTGAACCTGATCGTGCCGCTGCAGATCGGCGCGCGCGACGTGGCCTTCCCGTTCCTGAACTCGCTGAGCTTCTGGCTGTTCGTGGCCGGCGCGGCGCTGGTCAACATCTCGCTGGGCGTGGGCGAGTTCGCCCAGACCGGCTGGCTGGCGTATCCGCCGCTGTCGGGGCTGGAATACAGTCCGGGCGTCGGCGTGGACTACTACATCTGGGCCTTGCAGATCTCCGGCCTGGGCACCTTGCTGACCGGCATCAACTTCTTCGTGACCATCATGCGCATGCGCACGCCGGGCATGACCCTGATGCGCATGCCGATCTTCACCTGGACCGCGCTGATCACCAACATCCTGATCATCGCCGCGTTCCCGATCCTGACCGTGGCGCTGGCGCTGCTGGGCGCCGACCGCTACCTGGGCACGCACTTCTTCACCAACGACGGCGGCGGCAACGCCATGATGTACGTCAACCTGATCTGGATCTGGGGCCATCCGGAGGTCTACATCCTGATCCTGCCGGCGTTCGGCATCTTCTCCGAGCTGATCGCCACCTTCAGCCGCAAGCGCCTGTTCGGCTACACCTCGATGGTCTACGCCACCTCGTGCATCGGCGTGCTGTCGTTCATCGTGTGGCTGCACCACTTCTTCACCATGGGCTCGGGCGCCAACGTCAACGCCTTCTTCGGCATCACCACGATGATCATCTCCATCCCCACCGGGGTGAAGATCTTCAACTGGCTGTTCACCATGTTCCGCGGCCGCGTGCGCATGACCGCGCCGGTGCTGTGGACGATCGGCTTCATGATCACCTTCACCATCGGCGGCATGACCGGGGTGATGCTGGCGATCCCGGCGGTGGACTTCGTGCTGCACAACAGCCTGTTCCTGATCGCGCACTTCCACAACGTGATCATCGGCGGCGTGGTGTTCGGCTACCTGGCCGGCCTGACCTACTGGTTCCCGAAGGCGTTCGGCTTCAAGCTCAACGAGACGCTGGGCAAGGCGTCCTTCTGGTGCTGGATCGTCGGCTTCTTCATCGCCTTCATGCCGCTGTACGTGCTCGGCTTCATGGGCATGACCCGGCGCATGAACAGCTACAACCACCCGGAATGGGCGCCGTGGCTGATGGTGGCCGCGGCCGGCGCGGCGATCATCGGCATCGGCATCTTCCTGAACCTGGTGCAGATCGGCTACAGCCTGTGGAAGCGCAAGGACAACCTGGACCTGACCGGCGACCCGTGGGACGGCCGCACGCTGGAATGGGCCACGTCCTCGCCGCCGCCGTTCTACAACTTCGCCGTGCTGCCGCACATCGACGACCGCGACCAGTTCTGGGAAGACAAGCTCAAGGGCAAGGGCTGGACGCGCCCGGCCAAGTACGAACCGATCCACATGCCGCGCAACACCGCGGCCGGGGTCTGGATCGGCGCCTTCAGCGTGGTGCTGGGTTTCGGCTTGATCTGGCACATCTGGTGGATGGCGATCATCGGCCTGGTCGGCATGATCGGCAGCTTCATCGCGCGCACGTTCGACGACGACGTCGATTACTGGGTCCCGGCGGAGGAAGTGGAACGCATCGAGAATGGGCGTTTCGCCCTGCTGGAGCAGCAACAGGCGGCGCATGCCGCAAAGGCGGTCTGAACCATGTCCTCGACGACGCTCGACAACCATCACGCCGCCCACGCCGACGGCCGCGACGACCACGCGCACCCCGACAGCGGCGGCAACACCGTGTTCGGGTTCTGGGTCTACCTGATGAGCGACTGCCTCATCTTCGCCGGCCTGTTCGCGACCTATGCGGTGCTGGCCGGCGCGACGGTGGACGGCCCCACCGCCAAGGAACTGTTCGACCTCAAGTTCGTGCTGGTGGAAACCTTCCTGCTGCTGTTCAGCAGCCTGAGCTTCGGCCTGGCGATGATCTCCGCGCACAAGCGCAGCCTGGGCGGCCTGTACGGCTGGCTGGCGGTCACCGCGGCGCTGGGCCTGGGCTTCCTGGGCATGGAAATCTACGAGTTCCACCACCTGATCCACGAAGGCGCCGGTCCCGGCCGCAGTGCGTTCCTGTCCGCGTTCTTCACCCTGGTCGGCACCCACGGCCTGCACGTGGCCTCGGGCCTGCTGTGGATGGCGGTGCTGGCGATTCAGATCGCCAGGAACGGCCTGACCCCGCGCAACACCACCCGCCTGGCGTGCCTGAGCCTGTTCTGGCACTTCCTGGACGTGATCTGGATCGGCGTGTTCACCATCGTCTACCTGCTGGGAGCGCTGTAATGGCCAACCACCACTCCTCCGACGCACACGCCGAGCCCTCGCACGGCGGCGGCCTGAAGTCCTACCTGATCGGCTTCGCGATGGCGGTGATCCTCACCGTGATCCCGTTCGGCATGGTCATGAGCGGCGCCTTCCCGAAGGGCGTGACCGTCATCGTCATCGCGGTGCTGGCCGCGGTGCAGATGCTGGTGCACCTGATCTACTTCCTGCACATGGACCGCTCCGCCGAGCAGCGCTCCAACGTGCACGTGGGCCTGTTCTCGCTGCTGATCATCGGCATCGTGGTGGTTGGCTCGCTGTGGGTCATGCACAACCTCAACGTCAACATGATGCATTGAGCGGGCACCTCCGCCGTGCAGACCACGGGCCGCCAGGCGACTGGCGGCCCGTGGCGTTTTGGCGAGCCGCGCGCGACGCCGGCGGCCGCCGGGCGTGACCCGACGTCAGGCCGGGCAGGGCGCGTCGGCGAGTTCGCACAATGGCAGCCAGATCAGCACGCCGTCGTCGTCGCGGATCAGCAGGCCCAGTCGCCCGTGCTGTTGCAGGGGCTGGGCGTAGACCGGCGCGGGTGCGGCGCGCGCCGGTACCGTGGCGGAGACGGCCAGGGCCGCGGCCAGCAGCGTCTGCGGCCGCGCCGCGCGCAGCGTGGCGACCAGGCCGGCCGGGTCGCCGTGCAGCACGGCGTGGCGGCACAGCGCCAGCAGACAGGCGTCGTCCTCGCGCGGCGCGCGGGCGCTCGGCCCGGGCGCGTCGGGCAGCGCCGCGCGCACGCGCTGCAGTAAACGGCGCAGGTGCTGGCGCGAGGTGCTTTCGCTGCGTGCCGACAGCACCGCCAGTTCGGCATGGCTGAAGTCGAACACTTCCGCCAGCAGCAACATCGCCACGTCGCCCGCAGGCAGGGTGCGCACCAGGTGGAGTAACGCCTGCGCGACCGCTTCGGCACGCGCGGCCTGCTGTGCCGGCCCTTCCGCGTCGCCGGTCGGCGTTTGCGCGTCTTCCTGCGCGGCACGCTCCAACAACGCACGGTAGCGTCCGCGGCGGCGCAGGCGGTCGATGCACAGGTGGCGCAGCACCGTCGTCAACCAGGCGTCGCGGCCCGCGGCCGTGGACGGCAGCGGACCCTGCGCGGTGCGCAGATAGGCGTCCTGCACCAGGTCTTCGGCGTCCTGGGCATGGCCGAGCCAGCGCTGCGCCAGGGCCACCAACTGCCGGCGCCGTCCATCGCCGTCGGCCAGGGGGTGGGAGTGGGTCGCGGATGTCACGTCGCAGCCCCGTCGTTCGTTGGGAAGGAAACCCCACCATACATGGAGAAATGCCGATGATGTTTTCCGACGATCCGCACCCCGCTGCGGCGGCCGCCCCGCAGGCGGCCGCCGCGTTCCTGGAGGAGAAGGCGTTCCGCGCGCGGACGCTGCTGCTGTTCGGCACCATCACCGATGCCAGCGCCTGCCAGACGGTACGCCATCTGCTGGCGCTGGACGCGGAGTCCAGCGCGCCGATCGACATGATCGTGTCCTCGCCCGGTGGCCATCTCGAATCCGGCGACGCCATCCACGACGCGCTGCGTTTCATCTGCGCGCCGGTCAACATGATCGGCTCGGGCTGGGTCGGCAGCGCCGCGACGCACGCGTTCCTGGGCGCGCCGCGCGAACGGCGGGTGTGCCTGCCGCAGACGCGGTTCTTGATCCATCAACCCAGCGGCGGTGCCGGCGGGCCGGCCAGCGACATCGCGATCCAGGCCAGCGAGATCATCAAGGCGCGCGAGCGCATCGCCCGGGTCATCGCCCGCGAGACCGGCCAGCCGCTGCACAAGGTGCAGGCCGACATCGAGCGCGACTGCTGGATGTCGGCGGAGGAGTCGGTCGAGTACGGGCTGGTGTCGCGCATCGTCGAACACCGCACCCAGTTGGGCGGACGTTGAGTCGAGGGCGTGCGCAATGGCATGGTGTTGCGCACGCGCCGGTGGGCGCGCAGGCGGCGATTGCGACGGGCATGACCAATGGCATAGCGCCTCGGCGGTCGGCGGGCATAGGATTGTGGGCCGCCCGTCCGCCGCCCCCACTGGAGACCCCATGACCAAGTCCACCGCCTGGATGGCGGCGCTGCTGCTGGCCGCCACCGCCGCCTTCCAGGCCGCGGCGCAGACTGCGTCGCCGCAGGACGTGCCGTTCGCCGGCACGCTGAAGATCGATGTCGACGCCACCGACCTGACGCACCGCATCTTCCGCGTGCGCACCACCATCCCGGCCGCGCCGGGTCCGCTGACCCTGCTGTATCCGCAGTGGATCCCCGGCAATCACTCGCCGACCGGGCCGATCGACAAGCTGGCCGGGCTGGTGGTCAAGGCCAACGGTCAGGTGCTGCCGTGGAAGCGTGACCAGTTAGACGTGTACGCGTTCAAGGTCGAGGTGCCGCAGGGCGCCAGCGAGGTCGTCGCCGAGTTCCAGTTCCTGTCCTCGCAGGGCGACGGCCAGGGCCGGGTGATGATGACCCCGGAAATGCTCAACCTGCAGTGGAACACCACCGCGTTGTACCCGGCCGGCTACTACGCGCGCAACATCAAGGCCCAGGCCAGCGTGACCCTGCCGCCGGGCTGGAGCTACGCCACCGCGCTGGAGACCGCCGCGCGGGTCGGCGACACCGTGACGTTCAAGCCGATCGACTTCGAGGACCTGGTCGATTCGCCGATGTTCGCCGGCAAGTACTACAAGCGCGTCGCGCTGGACGCCGGCGGCAAGGCGCCGGTGTACCTGAACGTGTTCGCCGACGAGGCCAAGTCGCTGGACGCCAAGCCCGAGCAGATCAAGGCGCACGCCGCGCTGGTGCAGCAGACGGACAAGCTCTACGGCGCGCGCCATTTCGACCGCTACGAGTTCCTGCTGGCGCTGACCGAGAAGCTCGGCGGCATCGGCCTGGAGCACCACCGCTCCAGCGAGAACAGCGGCCCGCTCAACTACTTCACCGAGTGGGACAAGAGCTGGGACCGGCGCGACCTGCTCCCGCACGAGTTCAACCATTCCTGGAACGGCAAGTACCGCCGCGGCGCGGACCTGGCCACGCCGAACTTCAACGTGCCGATGGGCGACAGCCTGCTGTGGCTGTACGAGGGCCAGACCCAGTTCTGGGGCGAAGTGCTGGCCGCGCGCTCGGGCCTGTGGACGCAGAACCAGGCGCGCGACGCGCTCGCCGACGTCGCCGCGACCTACCAGCGCGGCCGCCCGGGCCTGGTCTGGCGGACGTTGCAGGACACCACCAACGACCCGACCATGTCGATGCGCCGGCCCAAGGCCTATCGCAGCTACCAGATGAGCGAGGACTACTATGCCGGCGGGCAGATGCTGTGGCTGGAGGCCGATGCCAAGCTGCGCGAACTGAGCGGCGGCAAGCGCTCGATCGACGACTTCGCCAAGGCCTTCTTCGGCATGCACGACGGCGCCTGGGACGTGAACCCGTATACCTTCGAGGACATCGTCGCCACGCTCGACGGCATCGCCAAGTACGACTGGGCGAGGTTCCTGCGCAGCCGCCTCGACGGCCATGGCCCGTTGGTCGGCGGCATCGAGGCCAGCGGCTGGAAGCTGGTCTACACCGACCAGCCGAACGAGGCGGTCAAGGCCTACGAGGCGACCAAGAAGGGCATCGGCCTGACCTATTCGCTGGGCCTGAGCCTGGACGACAAGGGCGCGGTGCAGGACGTGCTGTGGGACGGCCCGGCGTTCGACGCCGGCATCATCGCCGGCAACGGCATCGTCGCGGTCAACGGCCGCGAGTACAGCGCCGACACGATCAAGGACGCGATCACCGCGGCCAAGGGCGGCAGCGCGCCGATCGAACTGCTGGTCAAGCGCGGCAACCGCTACGACACGCTGCGCATCGCTTACCACGGCGGCCTGCAGTATCCGCACCTGGAGCGCATCGCCGGCACGCCGGACCGGTTGAGCGCGCTGTACAAGGCGCGCTGAGCCGGGGAGGGTGTGACGCCATCGCCATCGGCTCCATGCGGTTGCATCGCGCCGAGTCGGCGCCGGAGCGCGCGACGGCAGAGATCGATTCGGCTGCTTGCAGTCGGAGGAGCTGCTCCTACAGGCGGAGAGCAGGCTTGTCTGCACGCCGGTGCTGGGGAACAGCGCCATGGGCGGCATCGGACCGGCCTCTCCCTGCGCCTGTCGCGGACCTTGAGACCGCCAGCCACTATGCTGGCGCATTCTGTCAGCGGGCAAGAGCGAGATGGCGAAGGCGAAGACGGCCTATGTCTGCGGCGAGTGCGGCGCCGAATACACCAAGTGGCAGGGCCAGTGCGCCGAGTGCGGGGCGTGGAATTCGCTGAGCGAGATCGTGCTGGAAAGTGCAGCGGCCAAGGCGCCGGCCGCTGCGCGGCGCGGCGGCTGGGCCGGCAAGGCCGAGACGCCGAAGATCACCGCGCTCAAGGACGTGGAGCATCGCGACCAGGCGCGCGTGTCCACCGGCATCGGCGAGTTCGACCGGGTGCTCGGCGGCGGCCTGGTCGAAGGCGCGGTGGTGCTGATCGGCGGCGACCCCGGCATCGGCAAGTCGACGCTGTTGCTGCAGGCGCTGGCGAAGATGGCCGGCACGCTGCCGGTGCTGTACGTGACCGGCGAGGAATCGCTGGCCCAGGTCGCCGGCCGCGCGGTGCGCCTGGACCTGCCGCTGGAGGGCCTCGACGCGCTGGCCGAGACCGGCATCGAGCAGATCCTGCAGCATGCCAGCACCGCGCGCCCCAGGCTGATCGTGGCCGATTCGGTGCAGACCCTGTGGACCGAATCGCTGACCGCCGCGCCCGGTTCGGTCAGCCAGGTGCGCGAGAGCGCGGCGCGGCTGGTGCGCTACGCCAAGGAGACCGGCACCGCGGTGTTCCTGGTCGGCCACGTGACCAAGGAAGGCGGCATCGCCGGGCCGCGCGTGCTCGAGCACATGGTCGATGCGGTGCTGTATTTCGAAGGCGAGAGCGGCAGCCGCTTCCGCCTGCTGCGCGCGTTCAAGAACCGCTTCGGCGCGGTCAACGAGCTGGGCGTGTTCGCGATGGGCGAAAAAGGGCTGAAGGAAGTCTCCAACCCGTCGGCGATCTTCCTGTCCGGCAGCAGCGCGCACCAGCCCGGCAGCTGCGTGATGGTCACGCGCGAGGGCACGCGGCCGCTGATGGTGGAAGTGCAGGCGCTGGTCGATGCCTCGCCGCTGTCCAATCCGCGGCGGGTGGCGGTGGGCCTGGAGCAGAACCGGCTGGCGATGCTGCTGGCGGTGCTGCACCGGCACGGCGGCATCGTGGTCGGCGACCAGGACGTGTTCGTCAACGTGGTCGGCGGCATCCGCGTGCAGGAGACCGCGGCCGACCTGCCGGTGCTGCTGGCGGTGCTGTCCTCGCTGCGCGACCGGCCGTTGGCGGCGAAGACCATCGCCTTCGGCGAGGTCGGCCTGTCCGGCGAGATCCGCCCGGTGCCCAACGGCGAGGACCGGCTGCGCGAAGCGGCCACGCACGGCTTCAAGCGCGCCATCGTGCCCAAGGCCAATGCACCGAAGACCGCTGTGGTCAAGGGCATGGACGTGATCGCGGTGGAGCGGTTGGCGCAGGCGCTGGAAGCGGCGAGCGAGTAGCGCCGGCGCAGCGGCCGTGGCGGCGCGCGCTGGCGGCGGCTTCTCCTGTGTTGCCGGTGGCGACCGCGGTGCCGATGCCGGTAGCGGGGTGCGGGTGGCTGGATGTCCGCTGGACAGGCTCCCGGGCAGGCCGGCGACCTTGTAGGTGAGGACCTCGGCATGCCGAGGTCCGATCGCGCGTGCGCGGCACAGGCACAGGCCAGGCTCACTCCGATGCCGAAGCGCGCGAGGGTGCGTCGATGCTGGATCGTCAATCGCCTCTTGCGGTGGTGGGAAACCGCGGCTGGCGCGATGGCCAGGCAAACGGCGCGGGATGCGCCGATGCAGCCGCCATGGCGCCGGCCGGCGGCCGTGCGCAGGGCGTCATTCGCCCAGGAACGGTGGGTCGATCGCCGCGTCGATCAGCGCGGCCAGCGTCGGCAGCGGACAGTCGTAGCCCGGCGTGGCGCTGCTGCAGCCGGGAATGAACACCGGCGCGGACGGCGGCGGCGCCTGCGGCGTCAGCGCATGCCGTTGCCGCAGTTGCGCCAGGCTCTGCGCGGTGTAGCGCAGGCGGATCACGCGTTGCCCATCGGTGCGGCGCCAGCGTTCGAACACCAGCGCGCCGCCGGCCACGGTCTGGTCGGGCTGGTAGCCGGGCAATTGCCAGTGCAGATCGAGCATGCCGGCCAGCAGGGTCAGCGTGCCGTCGTGTCCGGACAGCACCACCAGTCGCGCGTCGTCGCCGATCGCTGCGGCATGCGCTGCGCTGTCGCTGCCTTGCAGCAGCGTCGCCAGCACGCGCGCGGCCAATGGCGAACCGGCCATGCGCGCCACCGCCGGCGCGCGCAGGCGCAGCGCGAACTCGGCCTGGTGCGGGGCGAACGCGCGCAGCAGGCTGGCCTCGTCCAGGCCATGCCAGCCGAGCGCCGCGAAGTCCTGCCCGTCGGCCCAGCCCATCAGCAGGCTTTCGCTGATGCCGGAGGCGGCCGCTGCCGGACCTTCGACGCCGGGAATCCCGTCCTCGGCATCGCCCATCCGCGCGGCGACCGCATCCAGGCGCTGCTTGCCGGTACCGGCCTGCGGTGGACATGGCCGCTGCGCACACTGCAACAGCAGTTGCTGCAGCGTGTCGATCGCATCGCGCTGCGCCGCGTTCCAGGCGGCGGCGTCGCCGCCGATGCGGCCGGCGATGGCCGCGCGCATCAGCGCGCGGGCGGCGGGCGTGCGCAATGCCGGCGCGCCGTCGAACAGCGGATCCGATGCGCCGTCGGCGACGTGGTGCACCACGTTCTCGCAACCAGGCGTCAGCGTGCTGGCCAGCGCGCGCGCCGAGGCGATGGTGCGCTGGGTGCGGTTGGCCCAGTAGTAGGCGCTGGCGCAGGCGTCGCCGGCGAACAGCCCCTGCGGCGCATAGAGCGCGCGGTAATAGGCGCCGAACAATTGCTCCAGGCGCGCACCGTGCTCGGTCAGGTGTCCGGCCGGCACGCCGAAGCGCGGCCATGGGCGTGCCGAGTAGCGGCCCAGCTGTTCCGGGCTGGACATCGCCGAGCGCACGCCGTGGCGCTTGAGGATCAGCACTTTTTCCAGGGTCTCCGGCGTCGCGGTCGCGGCCTGCGCGGCGGCGAACGGCAGCAACAGGGCCAGGGCGAGCAGCGCGGCGGCGGTGAGGCGGGGCATCGAGGGCATCGGCATGGTCCGGAAGAGGCGGTACGGGAGCGCAAGGCGTGACGTGGCGCAGGCCGTGGCAACGGCCGAGCGGGCATTGCGCGGACAGCGCCGCGCAGGACGCTGTCGCCATTGCGCGCGGCGCCGCACGGCGGCGGCGACCGCGGCAGCGCAGCTCAGAAGCGCGCGCGCAGGCCGACCGACCAGGTGCGGCCGTAGTCGGTGTAGCCGCCGAACAGGTGGTCGCCGACGTACTGGCGCTGCACCTCGCCGGTGAGGTTGATCGCGTTGACGAACACCGACAGGGTGTCGTCGACCTTGTAGGCCACGTTCGCGTCCAGGCTGCCGAACGTGTCGCTGTTGAGCGTGGCGACGTTGGCGGTGCCGACCGCGTTGAGGATGTCGTCGCTCCAGCTGTGGCTGACCCGCGCCATCAGCGGTCCCTTCTCGTAGAACAGCACTGCGTTGTAGGTGTTCCTGGCCACGCCTTCCAGGCGGTCGGTAAAGGTGCGGGTGCCGTCGCGGTAGCCGGCCTCGCTGTCGGTCCAGGTGTAGTTGAGCTGCATGCCGAGTCCGTCCAGCGGCCCCGGCAGGCCGGCGAACACCTGCTGGTAGGCCACTTCGGCGCCCTTGACCTTGGCCTCGCTGCCGTTGGTCTTGGACGACAGCAGATAGGTCTGGCCCTGGTAGACCAGGTTGGACATCTGGGTCTGGATGAAGCTGGAGATGTCCTTGTAGAACACGCCGCCGGTCAGCGCCGAGGTGCCGTCGATGTACCACTCGAAGGTCAGGTCGTACTGCCACGCCTCGAACGGCTTGAGCCCGGGATTGCCGCCGCTGGCGGTGAGGATCTCGCCGCTGGAGTTGAAGGTGAGCTTGGACGACAGGTCGGTGAGGTCGGGGCGGGTGATGACCTTGGCCGCGGAGCCGCGCAGCACCACGTCCTCGCGCACGTCCCAGGCGGCGTTGAACGACGGCAGCACGTTGTTGTAGCTGCGCTCGAAATGCACCGGCTGCGCGGTGCCGTTGACGTCGGCGTGGCCGTCGGTGGTCTGTTCGGTGCGCACCAGGCGCACGCCGAGATTGCCGCGCAGCTCGCGGCCGGCCAGTTCGCTGCCGAAATCGGCCATGGCGTAGGCCGAGCCGATCTTCTCCTTCACTTCATAGGAGTTCTGCAGGTCGGCGCTGTTGGGCGTGTCGACCAGGTCCGCGGCGGTCGGCCAGTTGCCCCAGAAGGTGGATTCGACCGGCGCCAGCCACTGCCGCGGCAGGGTGCCGTTGGCGTCGGCGAGCATGTCGTCCACCGGCAGCGCGGTGAAGTTGCCGGCCGGGAAGCGCACGCCGGCGATGCTGTTGAGCAGCAGGTCGGCGCGGTCGTAGCTGCGCGAACGCTGCCGGTACTTGGCGCCGACCTTGAGGTCGCGGAAGAAGTCGCCGTCGAGCGCGCGCTTGGCGTCGAACTGCAGCGCGTCCTCCTTGTCGCGCGCATCGATCTCGCGCCATTCCAGGCGGCGCCCGGCCACGGTGGCCGGGTTGTTCGGATCGAAGCCGTTGCTGAAGCTCCAGTCGGGCACGCTGTCGCCGTCGGCCTGCGGCATCTCCACGCGCATCGACAGGTTGGTGCCGCTGCGCAGGCGGGTGCGCCGGATCGGGTCCGAATCGTAGCTGTGCGCCTGCGAGTGGAACGCCACCGCGCCCAGGGTCCAGCGATCGCCGCTCCAGGTGCTGGACAGGCGCGCACTGCGGTTGTCGTCGGTGATGCCGGAGGTCTCGCGCGAGATCTGCACCTGGCCGTTGCGGTAGTCGAAGCCGGTGATGCCGCCGTGCTCGACGCGAATGTTGCTCAGCTTGGCCAGGCTGTCGAAGCCCACGCCCATGCTGTATTCGTCGTAGTGCACGGTCTGCTTGGCGTAGAGCAGGTCCAGGTTGGTCTCCCACGCCGCGCTCGGTTTCCACTGCAGCGAGGCGGCCACGCCGGTGCGCTCGCGTTGCTCCAGTTCCAGCGTCGGGCGCAGTCCGGTCGGTGCGTAATAGGCGCCGGGCGCGCCCGGCACGCCGTTGGGGTAGTAGTCCCAGCTCACTTCGTTGACCCGGTCCTGGCGCAGGCTGCGCTGCGCGTAGGCGCCGGAGATCAGCATGCCGAAGCTGCCGTCGGCGTTGACCCAGTTGAACAGGCCGGACACGCGCGGGTCGTTGGCATGGGTGCGTTGCGCCTGGCTCGATTCCAGCGACAGGTTGGTCAGGGTCTTGCCCAGTTCCAGCGGGCGGAAGGTGCGCACGTTGACGATGCCGCCGATCGCGCCTTCGTCCAGGTCGGCGGTGGGGCTCTTGATCACGTCCAGGCCGGACACCAGTTCGGCCGGCAGCGTGTCGTAGCGGAACTGGCGGCCGGTCTGCCCGGAGGTGCGCACGTTCTCGTTGACCGCCATGGTCTGGCCGTTGAGCGTGGTCACCTGGAAGTTCGGGCCCAGGCCGCGCACGCGCACGTACACGCCCTCGCCGCGATCGCGCACGATCGACACGCCGGGCACGCGCTGCAGCGCTTCGGCCACGTTCTGCGCCGGCAGCTTGCCGATGTCCTCGGCGGCGATCACCTCGACCACGCTGTCGGCATAGCGCTTCTCGCGCAACGCGGCGCTGAGGCTGCCGGCATAGCTGCCCAGCACCTGGATGCTGTCCAGTTCCTTCACCGGTGCGTCGGCCGCAGGCATTGCGCTCGGTGTTGCGGCGGAGGTGGCGGCCGGGATCGCCTGCGCCGCGTCGCTGGCCGCGCTCGCGGCCTCGATCGTCACCGTGGTCGGGTTGAGGTAGCGGTAGCGCAGGCCGGTGCCGTCGAGCAATTGCTGCAGGGCCTGTTCCGGCGCCGCGCCGGCGCGGGCGCCGCGGGTCTGCGGATTGCCGGCCACGCTCGCCGCGTAGACGAATTGCAGTCCGGTCTGCCGCGACAAGGTGTTGAGCGCGCGTGCGAGCGGTTGCGCGGGAATCGCATCGACCACGACGGGCGTGGTCTGGGCGGCGGCGGCGCCGGCATGCAGGGCGAGGGCGATGGAGAGGAACAGGGTACGGCGCATCGTCGTTGTCCAGTGGGAGCGGAGGGGCTGCGCAGCGCCGCCGCGAACGGCGCCATGCTGCGTTGTGCCTGGACTACGAGGATCGACAGCGACGATCGGGCACCGCTTTTCGATGAATCTTCTGTGACACGTGCGGCGCGGCGAGGGTGAGCGGATGTTCTCCCTGGCGTCCGCACTGCACGCTCGGACGGATACGGCGCCATTGCCGGGCGTGCGCAGCGGCGGCACGCGATACGTGTGGGTAAGCAGAAATGCGGGTGCCGTTCGCCGCTGCGCGCCTGCGTCGCAAGACGCGCGTGCGCGATGGTCGCAGTGCTTGCGGCTAGCGCGCGACCGGCGGCTGCGCAGCGCGGCTGCCGACCCGAATGGCGTCGGCGCTGGCGCTGACGCGCAGCGTCGGCTGGTCGGCGAGGAACGCGCGCAGCGAGGCGATGTCGTCGCCGCGCAGGTTGCCGGTCAGGCGCATCGCACCGGCGGCGGCATCGTCGATCAGCAGGCGCGTGCGGTTGAGGCGGTTGAAGTCCTCGGCCACGTTCGCCAGCGGCGCGTCGCGGAACACGATGCGGCGCCGCCACCAGGCATGCATCGCGGCGACGTCTTCGCTGCCCAGCTCGACCCGCCCGCTGGCGGCGTCGATGCGCGCGCTCTGCCCGGCGCCCAGATCGGCCAGCATCGGTTGTCCCTGGCGGTCGGCATGCCATACGTGCACGCGGCCTTCGGCCACCTCGATCCGCGCCTGTCTCTGGTACAGGGCGATGTCGAAGGTGGTGCCGATGTCCTCGACCCGCAGCGCGCCGGCCCGTACCTGCAGCGGACGCCGGTCCGGCGCGGCCATGAAACTGGCCTGGCCACGCAGCAGCTGCAGGCGCCGGCTCCATGGGGTCATGGTCGCGCGCAGCGCGCTTTGCGCGTTGAGATGCACCGTGCTGCGATCGGCCAGCTGCACGCTGCGCTGCTCGCCGTGCGCGGTGCTGTAGGTCTGGGTGCGCGGCCAGGCCCAGCCGGCCAGCACCGCCACGCCGCACAGCGCCGCGGCCAGGCCCAGGCCCCAGCCGCGCAGGCGCGCGCTGCGCCGGTGCACCGCAGGGGATGCCGGCGCGGCTTGCGGCCCCGGCCGCAGCGCCAGCGGCAGCGCGATCACGTTGCGCGGCGCAGGAGCGGCGCCCGCGCGGCGGTCGGCGTCGAGCAGCGCGTCCACGTCCAGGTCCATGCCGCGCAACGCAGCGCCCAGTTCGCCGGCCACGCGCAGCACCGCCAGGTATTCGCGCAGGTGCTGCGGCGAGGCGGTCAGCCAGTCCGTCAATTGCGCCTGCTGGGTCGCGTCCAGCGCCTGCATGCGTTGCAGGGCATGCCAGTGCGCGGCCTCGGCGGTGGCGCTGCGGGTCGGGAAGGCGGCCGCGCTCACCAGCGTTCCCCGCTGTCGGCCAGCGCCCGCCGGCACGCCGACAGCCCGCGCACCACGTGCTTCTTGACCATGTGCGCGGACACGCCCATGCGTTCGGCGATCTGCCTGTAGCTCAGCCCGTCGCGGTACTGCATCACCAGCACCGCGCGGGTGCGGTCCGGCAAGCCGGTCAGCAGGGCCTGCAGGCGCTGCTGCCGCTGCTGTCGCTGTGCCGTGTCTTCCACGTCGTCCCCGGCGGCCAGCAATTGCGAGAACTGCTCCATCTCGTCGATGCGCAGCGGCGCCCGCTTGCGCCGCGCGGCCTGCTCGCGCGCCAGGTTCAGCGCCACCGTGTACAGGTAGGCCTCGGGATTGGCGATCGCCTCGCCCTGGTGCTGGTGCGCGCGCAGCAGGCGCAGGTAAGTCTCCTGCACCATGTCCTCGGCGTCCTCGCTGGCGCCGCGGCGCACGAAGAAACCGCGCAGCACCGGACCGTGCTGGGCGAACATCTGCGTCCACGCGCGTTTGGCGTTGCCGGTCATCGTCAGCGTTCGGCGCCTGGCGGGTCAGACTCGCTGGCGCAGGTGACAAAACGATGACGTGACGGCGCGGACCGACCCCGCCGCGTCATGCGCCCGCGTGCCGGCGATCATGTGTCGTTTGCGCGGGGCGGCGGACTGCTGCACTGGTCGACCAGATCCCTCGGCCTCGCCGCGAGTTCGGGATTTTGCCGTTGGTGCGCTTGCAGCAGGCGCGCGATGTCCGGAATATGCGAGAGCGGCCGCGGGTTGGGCGCTCGCGGCGCCCGGTTCGATGCATTGACCATGCGGCGCTGGCGGCCGTTGCCCGAACTGCTCGCGCCTGCGGGAGACGGCGGGCGGGATGCGAGCCCCGCCTGCAATGGGCTGGGCCGGTTCCCCGCGCGATCGCGATCGGCCGGCCGCGAGGAAGCCGCTTGGGCCGGGCGATCGTCCGACGCGGTGGGAATGGCGGCGCTTTGCCGATCGAGGAGAGCGTGGCTGCGATGGTGGGCCCGCATCAGGATGCCGGACAGGAACGGAAGATCCAAGCGTTGCCGGAGCGGGAATGCGCCGATCGCGCAAAGGCGAGTTCCCGGGCGGACAGGCGAACCCCTGCCTCGGCGCGCCCGGCAGGCGTGGATCTCGGCAAGCACCCCACTGCCTCGTCCCGAGATCGCCGCCGGTTTCGCGCTGCTTTCCGAAGCTTCGTGTTTCATGGCGCGGGCGATGTCAAGCTGCTTGACGATCGACTTTCCGTTGTGATGTCCACGAAGGAGAAAACAAATGGGAAACATCGTATGTTGTAGTCGTATCGGTAGGTCCAGTGCGCGTCACGAGGAAGATGACGTTTTACGAGCGCCGGCGTCGTCGCCGGCGCAACACGCGCATGATCCCTACCAGGCGACTTCACTGCAAAACTCGCCGATTGCCGACCTGCCGCTGCAAAACTCGCCGATTGCCGACCTGCCGCTGCAAGGCTCGCCGATTGCCGGTCTGTCACACCGCTATCGGTCTGGTTTGGTGGACATGCGGGCAAACCAGAGAGGCGAGGCCATGCTCATGGGCGGTCGGCGGGTGGTGCGCGGCGACGTGCCGATAGAGCGGGTATTACAGGATTTTTTGATGGAAGCTCTGTATCTGCAGGAGCAGCTCGACGATGTGCCGGCAAACCAGATAGGCCAGGCGGTCGGGAGCGATATGCAGCAGGTGTGCGACTCGGGGAACGAATTGAGGAACCAGATCGTTGAAGATATGGAGAGCAGGGATGCGCTCAACCGGGCGACGCTGCAACCCCTGCTGCAGAATTTGGATCATACGCTCGGGAGCGTACGGGCAAGCTTGAATGGCGCGGATGGGCAACCGAGCGCCGACGATTATCGCCAGGAAATCGACAGTATCCGCCGGGATTTCAATGCGATCAATTCAGCAGCGATCGACCCGTCGCAGAACCTCGCATACAGCGGGGAGCTGGTTGGCAATCCCTTGCAGCCGCGCTGAGTCGTTCTGCCGCCACCGATCTGTCGCTGGCGGCCGCGGGATGTCGATCCAGCAGGATGCGTCCGGTGGTCCCGTGAGCGGCGTTAAGCAAGGCGCATGCGGAAAGGGGAGCAATGCGCATGCCCGACGTTGCAGCGGCGCGCTCCCCCGAGCGTGCCGGCAGCAGCGCATCCGCTCTTGCTGCAAGCACGATGGGATCGCCCCGCGCGTCGTCTGGGGTTGCGCTGGCTGCGCAACCCCAGGCCGCGCCCTTTGGCGTCTGGCTCCCTTCGTGCCCCGACCGCGTGGCGACGTGACCGGACCACGGCCGATGCGCCGGTCGCCGAGTGCGCCGGCAGCGCGGCGCGCGCAGGCGGCACCGCGTGGCGGCGGCCAGAGCATTTTCGACTCTGAATATTTGCGGCCAGCGAAGCGTTGTGGGAGCGACTTCAGTCGCGAATGGCTCTACTTGTAAAGCTTGTCGCGACTGAAGTCGCTCCCACAAGTGGCATCACTTGGATCGAAAGTGCTCTAGGTGGGCCTGGTCTCGTCGGCTTCGCTTGCCGGCCGGCGAGGGTCTTCCTCGGCTCTGACCGCCGCCTCGGCCTGCCAGGTGCCACCGATGACCTTGTATTGCATGCCCGCCGCCACGCCGGCCAGCGTGTTGCTGAGCAGCGACGTGGCCGGCAAGGACAGTTCCGCCATTTCGGCGATCAGGGCCAGCGCGGTGCCGAGCGATATGTTGGAGTCGATCGCGGCGCTGCGCGCGATCGATTGATCCAGCACGCGCATGAGGTCTTCGCGCCTGCCCTTGAGCGCCGGATCCCAGTGCTGGTGCGTGCCGGCCTGGTTGGCCTCCTCCTGGGTGACGTTGATCCAGTCGGCGCTCTCCAGCAGGGTATTGATCGTGGCCTTGATTGCGCAGGAGCGCAGCAGCGTCTGGATGGAATCGATCCTGGACAGCGTCGGCGACAGCCCGGCGAAGGCCAGCCTTGCCTGGTCCAGGTCCGCCGGGACGAAGACGGCGGCGCTGTTGTTGGCGATGATGTTGGCCATCGAGTAGAACTGGCCGGCCGCGGTGATATGCGCGCCGCTGACGCCGCCGTTGGTCTGTTGCGCGGTGCCGACCATGCGGAACATGGCCTGGATCGCGTCGCGCGCGACCGCATAGGCGGCGATCTTGAGGTCCGAGGCGAGCAGGCGCGCGGCCATTTCCGGATAGCCCAAGGAGGGGCCGGCCGCGCCCATGGCGATGTTGCTGGCGACGCTGGCCAGAGCCAAGGTCGAGACCGCATCGGAATAGCGGCGCTGGTCCTGCCGCTTCGCATCGCGCTGCGGCGCCGACAGCGCATTCCATTGCGCGGGGCTGAGGTTGTGGAAGCCGCGTGCGGCGGCGTCGGGATTGCGCTGCTCGCGCTTCTGCCGCAATCGATGCAGCGCCATGGTCGCCGATCCGGCCGCCACCTGCAGGGGGATTATGGCTTCCGGAGGCAGCCGGCGCAGGGCGGCGAACAGCGCCTCGCCGCCCATCTCGCGCAGGAAGGTCGTGGTGCCGACCGACGTGGACTGGTGGATGAAGTGCCCGAGCGCCGCGCCCAGGAAGGTGCGGTCGACCGCGAACACGCGCAATCCCGATGCCACGCTCGATTGCGCGATGCAATGGAAAACCGCATCGCGGACCGTCGTTGCGCATCTGCCCGCGTCGGCGCCGGCATCGCGCCAGTGCGCCAGGAGCCGCTGCACGTAGCCGCTCTGCGCTGCGGAATCCGGTTCGGAAGAGACGTCGATGGATGCGAAAGGCGTGGGGATGGAGCCGATGTCCGATTCGCCGTCGCTGGCGACGGTGCTGTCCAGGGCGGTCGTGTACGAGGCAGGCGATGCGGAGCCTGGCGTGCCGGGGAGCGTGGCGGCGTCGCTCGCGTGCGATCGCACCGCCGTGCTCACGTCGGAGGATGGGCGACGACGGCGGGGCCGGTGCGCTTGCGGCAGGCCGTCCGGCGCCGGCGGAAAGGGCGCTGTCGCAGGCGCGCAAGGCGCGGCGGCACGGTCGCTGCCTTCGCCTCCCGCGTCCGCGGACGGCGGCGGCAGGGCGAACGGAGTGGAGGACGATGGGCTCGCGATCCGGTTTGAAGGGTGCATGGGCTTTTCCTTTTTCTGGTGGAGAAGGAGCGCAGGCGGTTCGCACTCGATGGCGCATGGGCGGGCGTCCGGCTTACGCGCATGCTTGCTGGCGTCCGCCGCGCCAGTCGAGCAAGGCCTGGCGCTGCACGAGCAGGGCGCGCAGCTGCCCGGCACCGCTTTTCAGCGTGCGCAGTCGTTCCAGGGTGGCGCCATCGGTGCGGCCTGGCTCGCCGAGCACCCGTTCGATCGCGTCCAGCGCCGCATCCAGGTCGCTGCGTTCGATCATGCCTGCACCCTGCTCCAGCGATCGCGCCAGCGCGCCGATGGCGTCCTGCAGGCCGGGGTCCTGCGCGCCATCGGCGGGCTGGCGCACGGCCTTGATCTGCAGTCGCAAGCGGTTCTGCATGGCCAGGGCCTTCGACCATAGGCTCGCCTGCTTGTCGTCGCGGCGCCTGTCCAGGTTGGCGGCCAGATCCTGTCTGGTATCGCCAAGGGCGCTTTTGAGCGAGTTCCAGACCGTGTCGTTGGAGAAGGATTGACCGTATTGCTGTACGACGCTGCCGGCCGAGGACGGCGCTTCGCCGCTGGCAGGCGTGCCGTAGCCGCCTCTGACCACCGATGCCAGGAGCGTGCCTCCCCCGGTGGCGACCCAGCCGGTGAAGATGTTGCCGCCGATATGGCGCAGCAACAGGTCGCGCGCGACCTGCATCGCCATGCGCGGCGAGGTCAACGGCTGCGCCGCCAGCGCGCCGGCTTCCCGGGCGATGTCGAGCAGGGTGTCGGGCAGCCGCCGTGCGTCGCTCCAGCGCAGCGCGTCCGTCGACTCGTCGAGGCGCGCCAGCCGGAAGAGGTTGACCGTTTGCCTCCCGCCCACCAGGTTGTCGATCTGGGTCTGGCCGGTCCTGGACAGCGCCTTGCCGGTCTCGAGGATCGCCCTGGTGAGCGCGCCGGCGCCGCCGGCGCTGAGCATCGAGGTGCCGAGCAGTTTTGTCGGCGACAGCAACGTGCTCACGCTGCTGAGGCGGCGCCGTATGCCGTTGAATGTGCCGGTCAGCAGTGGGCGCAGGAAGGTCGCTTCCGCCTTGCCTTCCATCAGCTTCTGCCGTTGCAGCAACTGCCGTTGCCGATCGTGCGCCACACCCTGCAACGCATCCAGGGTGGGGTGGTCGCCGTTGGCCCCGACGTGCGAGACCTGGTGGTCGCGCAGCGGCCGCCAGAAGTGCTTGCGCCCTTGCGGCGTGATCTCCATCTGTACCGGTCCCGGCGCGGGGCTGAGCACGGTCGGCGGCACCGGCTTGAACGCCGGCATGTTGGCCAGGCGCGCGCGGCGGTCGATCGCGCTCAGTAGGATTTGTTCGATGAAGCCGGAGCCCAATCCGGACACCGCTCCGCCGGCGACGGTGGGACCGAGTTTGGAGGTGAGTTCGCCGACCTGTTTGTCGAATTGCGCGGCTGCCGCGCTTCCGGGGGGAACCCGCAGCGCCGAGGTCAGGAAGCCCTTGAGTGTCTCGTAGGCCACCGGCAGCGACGCGTCGGTGCCAGTGGCGTGCATGTCGACATTGAATCGGTAGCCGCCATTCGGGCCGAACGCCGCGTGCCGCTGCAGCTGCCGCTCGGCGGCCCAGTCGATGTATTCCTGCTCCAGGTGCGCCTGGGTCTCGGTTGCATCGGGCGCATCCGGTGTCGCCTCATAGCGGCTCAAGTGGTCGCGTATCTGGTCCGCGCACTCTTGATGCGACGCCGGCGTTTGCTCGGCGCGCCCGTGGCCCGCGCGCGACGGCGAGGGAGACGTCTGCAGGCGCGAGGGGGAGTCGACGGCGGAGTGAAAGGACGATGTCGCCGCTTCGCTGCGCGTGGCCCAAGCGCGGTCGGAGCGATCGGAGTGGATCGCGGCGCTTTCCAGGTCGATCTGCAGGCGTATTTCCGCCATGGCGTCCGATACGGACGGGAGCGATGGGTCGCCTGGAACGTGCCGGGGATTCGGCTGCTCGCGGCGGCTGCGCGGCCGTTGCGGAGGGGGCGATGCGAGTTGCTTGAGCGGATCGGCGTCGGTGCCGTCCGCTGGCTGCCGGGTGCCGGGTGCGCGCGCCGTGGCCGTTTCGTCGTCGCCGCGCGCCAAGCGCGCGAGCAAGGGGGTGCTGGAGGTGCCTGGCGTCGTCGTTTTCATCGCGCCGTCTCCGTTGCCGGTGCGGCTGGGGGCGCCTCCAGCAGCGCGGAGAGAATCGCGCGGCCCAGGAACTGGGCTTGGTCCAGGTGCGCGGCGACCTGCTCGGCACCGTCGGGATAGAACAACGGGCGCAACGACAACAGGCCTTCGGGGGCGAGGCCCAGGCGCCAGCCGTACCCGGTGAGCGCATGGTCCTGGATCGCCAGCAGGCGTTCGACGTCCTCGCCGCCCAGTTCGACGCCGGCCAGCGGCAGTAACAGTTCGGGGTAGACACGCCATGCCGCGTCATGCGGTTCGGCGTGCAGGCGGCACAGCAGCCCGCAGGGGGCCAGGAACGGTTCGCCGCCGGCGGCCGCCTGCATCAGTGCAGCGTCGGCACCGAGCTGCAGGCCGATCTGCGAGAAGAAGGCGTAGAGCGAGGCGGGCAAGGGGCAAGCGTCGGTCCGGATGGGCATGGGATGTTCACAGGGGATGACAGAGGGGGCATTGCGAGGCGGCGCGTCATGAAGCGGCCGCAATGTGCATTTGAAGGCGTCGCCCCGGGACCGGACCCGGGGCAAGCGAAGCGAATGCCATGTAAGCGAAGCGCACCGAGGCGGCGGGGGGGGAAGGGTGTGAACCATGCCGCTTGCGGCACGGGCGCGCTCTTGCACGTTCGCGCCGGCGTTGCCGCGCTGCGTGCGGCGACACAGTGGCGGCCCGGCGCCGTGGACGGGCGCGGGCGCCTTCGTCCTGGGGGATGGGCGGGTTCGATGCGGTGCCGCATGCATGCGGCGGCGCGGTTGCCGCAGTGGCGCCGGCGCTGCGCGGGCCTGGCCGCAGCTACCGGGCCGGGCCGCGCGGAACTACGCCCCTACCCGCGATGGGAGCGCGGGGGCATTCCGCGAAGGCGCATAGGCGCCGGCACACGCGGCCGGCATGGAGGACTCGGTCGCGCCGTCGCCGCCGCTCAGTTCCAGCCGGTAGCCGTGCGCGTAGATGGTATGGATGCGCACGCTGCCGCTGCTGCACAGCCGCAACTTCTTGCGCAGCTTGTAGATGTGCTGCTCCAGGGTGCGGTCGGTGAAGTCGCTGTTGTTGCCCCAGATCGTCTTGGCCAACTGGCAGCGCCGCAGGCACACGCCGGGGTTGGAGAACAACAGCCAGGCGATGCAGCACTCGCGCGCGGTCAGCTTGATCGGCTCGTCGTGCAGGTAGGTCATGCTGGTGGCGCGGTCCAGGCGATAGGGACCGAGCACGATCTGCTGGTCGTCCTTGGCGGCCGGGTCCCGCCTGCGGGTGGCCAGGGTGGCGCGGACGTGCAACTCGTTGTTGTCGAACGGGATGCTGAGCACATCCAGGGCGCCGGCGCGGTACCAATCGAAAATGGCCGTGCAGTCCAGGAAGCGGCCGATCACGATCAGCGGGATCGGCCGGCCGCGGTGGCAGTTCTGCCAGGCAAGCACCGCGCTGTCCAGCGGCGAGGCGCAGTTCGCGTCGAACAGGATCAACTCGCAGGCGTAATGGCGCAGCGCGCGCAGCACGTCGAGCTCGTCGGTGAACACGCACAGTTGCGGACACAGGGGGTGCAGGCTTTCAGTGACTTGAGCGACGAGGGCAGGGTCGCGGCTGAGCAGGGCGTAGCGCGTCATCACGTGGCCCAAGGCGCGGCGGCGATGGCGCAGGCGGAACAGGCGAGGGGTACGATCATGTCTTGGCGCATACGAATACCGGGGTCGCTATCGGGGGAGGAAACAAGCAAGGAGCCAGGCATTTCCTGCGTCGGCATCATCACGAGAACTTCAAGAAATTAGCAATACTCCGTTCTCAAATCGCGGTGACTGCCGGATGCGTCTTCATCTTGCGGTCATTCTCCGTCCACTTGCACAGGGTGCTAGCCAGGATGGATTCAGCCCTGCGATGTGGCTGTGTGGTATCGGGGGCACGCGTGGGCATGGGGGCGCACGGGCATGCCCGGTCGCGGCGCGGCGCGGCAGCGCATTCTCCAGCACGGTTTGCGCCACTGGATCAGGCGCGAATCCATAGATAGTCCCCGCTGCACAGGGCCGCGTACATTTCGTCCGTGCATGCGAGAATGGTGTCGCGCCAGTAGCGGCCGTGCTGCACGTAGTGCAGCACCAGCTGGGCAAGCCAATGGCCGTGGACATCGGCATCCAGCGCCACGCGTGCGATCAGGATGGCTTCGCCGTTGAGCGGCTCCAGCCCCAGCTGTGCCTGGTCCTGCGCATAGACGGAGAGATTGGCCTCCAGCATCAGCCGGAAGACCTGCAAGGTGCGGCCGGGCGGCAGCATGCCGAAACCGACCAGCATGTACATCGCCGGATCCGGTTGGGCCAGCTTGGCCTGGTCCGGATAGCGCAGCGTGATCTGGAACCCGCCGCTCTCGAACGAAAAATGGTCGCCGGTCGGTTGGGCTGGGACCATGCCCAGCGCATCGCACAGATCGTCGATCAGCGCGGAGAAAGCCGGATGGGCCATCGTGGCGCGCCAAGGAAGTCGGGGGCCGGGGAGCGACGGCGGGGCAGGCGATGGATGCCCCGCCGCCGTCGCCAGCGTGTGTCGCGGTTATCTGGCAGCCATCAGCCGGCGAGCTGCTTGGCGTTGGTGCCGCCTTGCTTGATGACCTGATCCACGGCCATGTTCAGGTTGATCTCGTTTTCCGCGGTGGTGATCGTGTTCTGCAACGCGATCTGCTTCCCGGCGTCGGCGACGATCGCAGCTCCAGCGGCACCGTACTGCGCGCTGGAGCTCATGCTGGAAAGGCCCGAGCTGGCGGTGGTTCCCAGGGTGTTGATGAAAGAGGGGCTGTGGCTGCTAAGCGAGTTAATGTTGGGCATGTCATTTCTCCTGGACTGGATGGTTGTTGAAAGCCACGCTTGTGCGTGGGGACCAGCGGCGGCGCCGCATGGAGCGTTGCAGGCCCAAAGCGGCCTGGGATGGAGTGACGGACGTCGCCTGGAAGCCACCGCCGCGCGCCGGCGCGGCATGCGCCTCCGCAGCCCGTCCGGATGGTTACGGTGGGCTATCGCGGACATGGGCGACCACCACCGCGGCCGCCTGCAACCCCTCGTGCAGGACCAGCGCCTGATTGCGCTCGTGTACGTCCGCGGACGTTGCCCAGCACTGGCGCGCCCGCTCGGCGGCTTCGCCGAGCGCGGCGATGGCCTGCTCCAGGCGTTGCCCGGACGGATCCTCGCGATGCGTCTGCAGCAGGGTGTTCAGGTCGTTGGCGATGCTGGAATCGAATGTCTCGAACATGGCGTTTTCGGTCGTCATTGGGAAAAGCTGCTGAAATGCTTGGAGCCGTCGGGGGTCTCGACGTAGTGCAGTGCGTCCACCGACAGGGCCGTGTCGTAGGTGTCGGGCAACGCATCGCGCGGGTCCAGCGTGCGCAGCCTGGCGTCGATCCGCACCACCTGCGATCCCATGTCGCGGCGCAGTTGTTCGAGCCTGCGCGCCACCGCATCGCGGTGTTCGCTGGCGCCGACGACGTCGTACACGCCATGGCCGCGGTAGCGGATCTGCAGGTTCGGCTCGTGCAGCGATTCGCTCATCGATTCGATCAGCGTCTCGGCAACGCCGAAGCGCATCCGCCACGGTCCCGGATGCCCTTGCAGCCAATGCTCCACGCGTTGCGCATCGGCCTCGCTGCGCACCATTCCGTCGATCTCCACGTGGTCGCCGGCATCGCGCAGGCGCAGTTCCGTCTGTCCGAGCCGGGCGAACGCCTGCCGCGCCTGTGCAATCCTGGCCGGCGCCGCGCGCCCGGCGTGCGTATCCGGCGCGTCGTAGCCCCATGCGGTCAATGTCAGGGCGAACGCGCTCACCAGCGCGGTCCAGACCAGATGCCGTTTGCGCGGCGTGGACCGTGCGGCGGAGGCCGCCGCGCTGCCGCGCGCGGGCTGCGGTCGCAGCGCTGCGCGCAAGAGTTGCAACTCGTCCGGCCATGCCTGGCCCTGGGTTCCCACGCACAGCACGATGGCGTCGAAGCACACCGGCGCGAAGCGCTGCAGCGGCCGTGCGGCGTCGGCCGGATCCGTGCTGGCGTAGCGTACGTTTGCATCTGCATCGATCTCCAGGATCAGCGGGGGGGCGCTCCAGTCCGTCAGTTGCAGATCGGCATCCTCGCCGCGGCCAAGCTGGTAACTGCCTGGCGGCAAAGGTACGCGGGTACCCGCATGGCGCCCGGTCAGGACGCGAAGCTCGGCATTCATGTGCGAACTCCTCCCATGCCGGCGCACAAGGTGTCGAGCATGGCGATGGCGCGTTGCCGGTGACGCGGAAGACGCGGCCGTTCCGCGTGCAACAACAGCAGCGGCAGCAGCAGGTGCAAGGTCTGTACGGCCGGTTGCGGCATGTCCGGCGTTGGCCTGACCGCGTCCACCAACTGCGCTCGCAACTGTTGCAGCGCGGGCGCCGGCGTGGCAGTGGCCTGGCTGGCGCGCAACAGGTGTTCGCGCAGCAGGATCCAGCCGGCGACGCTGAATGACGCCGGCAGTGCGCGATCGAGCACGCCGTCGCGCAGTTGCGACAGCGCCCGGGCCAGCGCCGGCTGGGCCTGCTCGGCAGGTTGGTTGCGGTAGCGTTGCAGGATCTCTTCCAGCAGGGCCGAGGCGGCGCCGGAAGGCGTTGCCGCCGCTGCCGGCGCATGCGCCGCGTGGGCGGGCTCGGGCGCCGCCGGCGCTGCATCGCCTGGCTGGCCGCCGCCCAGATGGTCGTGCCGCGCCTCCGATTGCCCATGCTGCGGCTGCTGCTGGGCGCCGGCGTGCGCCTGCCGCGATGCGGCATCGATCGCCTGGTCCGGATCGGGCGTCGCCTGCGGCGGCGCGGGCCATTCGTCGTCGTCGAACTGCCCGTCCCTGCCGGTCGATCGCTTGCGCCTGCGCCGCCAGCTCGGCGGGAACTGCGCCGCGGCTGCGGCGCCCGGCCAGGCGGTCTCCTCCTCTGCCGCCGATGCGTTCCCGTGCGCTGACGCGCAGCAGGTCGGTACGCAATCCACGTCGAGCGGGGAGGTGGAAAACCCGGCGCGGCCGATATTGGGCTTGATCATGGAAATGCGGCTCCGAACATGGTCTTGGCGAACTGCAGCACGGCGCCGGCTCCCCAGGGGGCGGCGACGATCAACGTGACGATGACCACGATCAGCTTCAACGCGAACGAGATCGAGGCGTCCTGCAGGGACAGCACGGCCTGGAAGAAGGCGATCACCAGGCCGGAGGCCGCGGCGACCACGACCACGGGCAGCGAGACCATCAGGCATAGCAGCAGCGCATCGGATGTGAAACGGACCAGATCGTCGGCACCCATCGCTTCACCTGTAGGTCAGGATCAGGCCGTGCAGCAGCGTGGACCAGCCATTGAGCGCCACGAACAACAGCAGCTTGAAGGGGATCGCCACGTTGTTCGGCGTGACCTGCGACAGGCCCAGCGCCATCAGTGCGTTGGCGATGACCAGGTCGATCACGACGAAGGCCAGGTACAGCAGGAAACCGATCCTGAAGGCATCGGTGAGTTCGGTCAGGGTGAAGGCCGGGGCGAGGACGATCAGGTCGTCGGGCTTGAGCGCGTCGGCCTGGTCCTTGGGCCAGATCTGTCGCGCCGAATGCATGAAGAAGGCTTTTTCGCGCTCGCGCGCGTGCGCCAGCAGGAAGCGCCTGAACGGCTGCCGCGCCGCGTCCATCAGCACCACGATCTGATTGGCGCCGGGCGCGGCGCCGCCGCCGCTGCGGGCGATGCGCATCGCTTCCATGCCCACCGGCGCCATCACGAAGCAGGACATGATCAGGGCGATGCCGTTGAGCACCATGTTCGGCGGCACCTGCTGCACGCCGATGGCATTGCGCAGCAATCCCAGCACCACCACGATCTTGGTGTAGGACGTCACCACCATGGCGGCGAACGGCAGCAGCGCCAGCAACAGGACCAGCAGCAGCAGCGTGCCGAAGTCAGGCGTCTGCATGCAGGCGCCCGTTCACGCTGACCAGCTGCACGCCGAGATGGTCGCCGACGGCGATCAAGCGGCCGCTGCCGATGCTCTGCCCATAGACCATCAGCTGCACGCAGGCGTCTTCCACGCAGGTGTTCAGTTCCAGCACATGGCCGGGCTGCAGCGTGCCCAGTTCGCCCAGCGGCAGTAGCAATGGGTCCAGTTCCAGTTGGACCGGCACGTCCACCTGGTCGATGCTGCGCGGCGCGGACGCGGTGGCGACCTGTTCGGATGCGGTGACCGTGTTCATGTCGGCGATGTCCTCCAAATGAAAGGTGTGGCGATCTATGTGGCCATGCAACCGCCACTGCCGGCCGCTGGCCGCGCCGCAGCACAGCCACGCGCGATAACCGCCGTGCCGGCGTTGCAGCGGCGCGATCAGCACGTCGCCGGGGCGCAGCGAGGCCAGCCGTGCGCTGGGGTAGCGCCGCGCGCCCAGACAGGGGTAGGCCAACAGCCGAAGCGAGGGCGCGGGGCCGGCCGCTGCGGCGACGGCCGTGCACGCCGCCTCCAGCGCCTGCACGGCGTCGGTGCAGGCGTCCACCGGCACGCAGGGCAAGGGCAGCTCGGCATCGCCGAACACCAGCAGCGGCCCGCAGGGGTGCGGCAAGGCGTGCGGCCATGCACGGAACTCGGTGACCTGCGGCCGGCCCAGGCCGAGCCGCTGCAGCGCCGCCAGCGGCGCGTCCAGCAACAGCGCCGCCAGTGCGGATTGCGCTGCGCAGCCATCGACCAACAGCGCGCGCAAGCCCGGGTCGGCGCTCACATCCATGCACAGCGACAGCCGGCCGCCATTGCCAAGCTCCACGCCGACGCACGCATGAATCCCTGTTGCGGAAAGCCGATGCCGCAGCGACAGCTCCGCGGCCGCGGCCAGCGGCTGCGTGCACAGCAGGCGCGCCAGCCGCGCCGCGCATTGCGCGATGTGCGGGACGCGGGGACGCAGCGGTGAAAGGCGGGCGGGTGTGCTGGACATGGGCGTCGAAGGGGAAGGGGTCAAACGACTTCTATATCCACCGCGCAAGGCTGGTGCAGGACGGCGTCCAGTGCTGTGTGCAGGCAGTGTCGACCGCTGCACACTAGCTGCTGTGCGAGCGGGCTGCCGCAGCGGAAGCGAAGTAAGAGCGAGCCAGGCGAAAGCCGCATCCACAGGCGGGTGGCCGGCAGCACGTCCTCGCGCAGATCCAGTTGCGCCTCCCATGGGCCGCCCTCGCGTACCGGCGCGGCATTGCAGAAGTCGCTCACGTGTACGGCGACCCGCTGCATCGCCAGGCGCGCATGCCGGTCGTGCAGCAGCGCATGGGCGATGCGCCGCTGCAGATGCGCCGTGGTCGCCGGCGGCGGCCGGGCCAGGACAGGCGCGGCCTCCTGTGGCGCGGCCGCCGCGTCGTGCGCTTGCGCGTCGGCCGCTTCGGCATGGTCGCGTCCGCCTGCAGTCCACGGCTCCGGCGCAGGCAGGCATTCGCCGGCGTGCTGGTCCTCGCATTGCTGGCCGTCCAGGCGTGCGCCGCGATGGCTGGCGCCGTACAGCAGCCACTGCGCGCGTGCGTGGGCGTCGACGGGGCGCGGCCTGGCCGGCGCCACCGGCGGGGCGTCGCAGATGATGGCGGGGCGGAGCGGACGGTGCACCGCTACAGGCCGATGCGCCCGACCGGCGCCAGTTCGATGTGGCCATTCAACTCCTGGTAGGAGTGGACCGGCAGCCAGCCGATCCGTGCCTCGATCATGCGCCGCACGTAGCGGCGGATGTCCATCGAGGTGACCAGCACCAGCGGCGCGTTCGGCGTTTCCCCCGCCAGCGCGACGATGCGGTCGGTCAGCTGCCTGGCGTCTTCCGGCGCCATGGTCAGGAAGTTGCCGGCCGGGGTCGGCTTGATCGCCTGGCGGATCGCCTGCTCCAGCGCCTGCTCCAGCAGCACGGCCGGCACGTGCGCGGCGCCGCCAGCGGCGCGGTGCGCCAGGAACGCACCGAGGTCGCCGCGGACGTACTCGGTCAGCAGCACCGGGTCCTTCTCCTTCGGCCCCCACACCACCAGGCTTTCCAGGATCAGCTTGATGTTGCGTATCGGGACGCGTTCCTCGAGCAGACGCCGCAGCACATCGGCGCTGCGCTGCAGCGGCACCGCCTTGTGCACCTCCGCGACCAGCCCCGGGAAGTCGGCACTGATCTGATCCAGCACCCATTGGGTTTCCTGCAGGCCCAGGAACTGGTGCGCGCGTTCGCGCAGCGGGCGCGTCGCCTGCCGTGCCAACTCCACTTCCGGTTGTTCGGTCGTCGGCGCCAGGCATTCGCATTGCAGCGGCACGTCGTGCACCAGGATCTCGAACTGCTGCGTGTGCAAGTCCGGCGCGCGCCACAGGCTCACGCCCGGGAACGGCAGCCCCAACTCCTCGACAAGTTTGGTGCGCTCGTGCTCAATGGCGCGACTGAGCGTCTGTGCTTGCAGGCGGTCGGCCAGCTCGGGTGCGAGCCGTACCGACAACGCCGCGGCGAAGTCCGGCGCATGGTCGCCGATGGTCGGCGCCTGCCCCTTGCCGCCGCGCCGCGCGGCACCGGCCACGGGCGCGCGCACCGGACCGCCGGCGGCATGCCGTTGCCGCCGCAGCCAATAGCCGGCGGCGGCGATCGCCGCCGCCAGCAGCAGGAACAGCGGCGCTGGGAAGCCCGGCACCAGGGCGAAGCACGCCAGCATGGCGGCGGCACAGAACAGCGCCGGCGTGCTGCGGGTGAGCTGTTTGCCGATGTCGCCGCCGAGCGAGCTGTCGCCGCCCTCGCCGTCGTCGCCGGCGCGGGTGATCATGATGCCGGCCGAGACCGAGATCAGCAGCGAGGCGATCTGCGACACCATCGCATCGCCGATCGACAGGATCGCGAAGCGATTGGCCGCCTCGGCGGCGCTCATGCCGTGGTAGGTGATGCCAATGACGATGCCGGCCACGATGTTGACCAGGGTGATGACCAGGCCGGCGATGGCGTCGCCCTTGACGAACTTCATGGCGCCGTCCATGCCGCCGTGCAACTTGCTTTCCAGCGCCAGCCGTGCGCGCTTGACGCGGGCGTTGTCTGCGCTGAGGTTGCCGTTGCGCAGGTCCGCGTCGATGCTCATCTGCTTGCCGGGCATCGCGTCGAGGGTAAAGCGCGCGCCGACCTCGGCCACGCGCTCGGAGCCCTTGGCGATGACGATGAATTGCACCGTGGTGATGATCAGGAAGATCACCAGGCCGACCACCAGGTTGCCGCCGACCACCAGCTTGCCGAAGCTGTCGATGATGTGCCCGGCATTGGCATGCAGCAGGATCGACTTGGTCGAGGCGATGTTCAGCGACAACCGCAGCAGCGTGGTGAACAGCAGCAGCGAAGGGAACGCGGACAGGGCCAGCGAGTCCGGCGCGTACATGGTGGCCATCAACAGCGTGACGCTCAGGCCGATGTTGACCGCGAGCAGCGCGTCGATCAGCGCGGTCGGCAGCGGCAGGATCATCAGCGCCACCACGGCGACCACCAGCAGCGCGATCGCCGCCTCGCCGCCGTAGCGCAGTCCATGGCTCAATTGCATGCGGAAGGTCCCGGGTCGTGAGAAGGGGGGGAGGCCGCGTCGGGCGCCGCCTGCAGGCCGTCGACCCAGTGCAGCACGGCCGCCACGACCGAGAACAGTTCCTCGGGGATGGCCGCGTCCAGCTCGACCTTGTAGAGCGCGCGGGCCAGCGGCGGATTGGCGATAATCGGCAGACCTTGCGCCAGCGCCGCTTCGCGCAGCGCCAGCGCGCCGGCGTCCTCGCCTTTGGCGACGACCTGCGGCACGCCGAATTCCTGCACGTAGGCGATCGCCGCCGCGTAGTGGGTCGGATTGACCACCAGCGCCTTGGCCTTAGACAGGCGTTCGCGCGGATCGGCGAACAGCAGCTCGTGCGCGAACTGCTTGCGTTGCCCCTTCATCTCGGGATTGCCTTCCACGTCCTTGTGTTCGCGTTTGACCTCGTCCTTGCTCATGCGGTGGTCGCGGACGAACAGCCAGTACTGCAGTCCCAGGTCGACGCCGCCGACGACCAGCAGCACCACGCAGGTGACGCCGAACAGGCGGATCAGCACGTTCCAGCCGATCTGGGCGATGTCCAGCAGCGGCAGGTAGGCCGTGCCCAGCAGCAGCGGCATGAGCGACTCCACGCCTTTCCACAGCACCGCGCCGATCGCCACGGCCTTGACCAGCATCTTGACCAGGTCGGTCAGCGTGCGCGCCGAAAAGATGCGCTTGGTGCCGTTCACCGGATTCAACGTATCCAGCTTGGGTTCGAGCTTCTTGAACGAGAGGTTGAAGCGCGTCTGCAGCAGGCCGACGCACAGCGGCCCGGCGACGATCGCCAGTATCAGCGGGAGCGCCAGCCATGCGCCCTCGATCCCCATGAGCAGCATGCCCCGGCGCGTGGCGGCGTAGTCGCCGGTGTTGCCCATGTCCAGCGCCAGATGCAGCAAGGCGCGCAGATGCGCGCCGAGCCACCCGCCGGACACCTGCATGGCCAGCACCGCGCAGATCATGCTTGCGGCCATGCCGATGTCCCGGCTGAACGGCACCTCGCCGTCGCGGCGCGCGTCCTGCAGCTTTTTCTCGGTCGGTTGTTCGGTCTTTTCGTCGGACATCGCCGTGAAGCACCGTGCTGGGGCGAAGCATTGTGTGGCGAGCCGCCGGACGAGGCGGCGCCTGCCACGAATGTCCTGCCGCGCACGCGAAGCGCGAGGTTGCCGGCACAGGCCGCGCCGCTTCGCGGGCGCGTCGTGGATTTCGCCCGGCCCGTCACGCGCCGCGACGCAGCCGCGCTAGCCTGCACGCCTGAAAAGTCCTCGCAGGGAATAACGACGATGCATGCCTTTCAAGCCAAAGACGAGTTGACCAATGGACTGATCGAGATCATTACGGTCGGCATGCAGAAGAACTGCCTTGCCGAGGCCGAGACGCTGCTGGCGGCACTGCGCGTGCTGCGCCCGAATCTCACCGCGTTGGACAACTTCGATGCGTGGCTGGCGATCAAGCGCGGCCGGTTCACCGATGCGGCGCGGATGCTGCGCAGCCTGGATGGAACGCCGGGCGCGCCGGCGATGAGCAAGGCCCTGCGTGCCTGCTGCCTGTTCGCCATCGGCGATTCCGAATGGACCGTCAGCGCCAACGAGGTGATCTCGGAGAACGCCGATCCGGATGCGGTGGCGTTGGTCAAGATGCTCAGCGGGCAGTCGGCAGAGCCGCGCCAAGCCGCTGCGGACGGTACCGGCGCCGGCGCTGCCGATGCCGGCGGGCACAGCGGCGCGACCGCCGACCTCGCGACGTTCGGCTATCTGCGCGGCTGAGGAGAATCCGGATGACTCCCATCGCGCCAATCGCCCCCGTGGCGCCAGTCGCGCAGGCGGGCGCCGCCGCGGCGCCGCCGGCCGCGCCATCGGCCGCGTCGGTGCAGCAGTTCCAGGCATTGCTGCAGCAGGGCCATCGGGTTGCCCCGGAACTGCAACTGTCGGCACATCCCACCGCGATCGGTCGGCTGGTGAGTGCGGAGGACCAGGCGTTGCACAGCGTCTTCGCCCAGGCCGACGACTTCGCCGCGCGCGCGCCGACGATGGACCTGAACGAGCTGGTCACCGCGCAGATGCAGATGATGGACCGCATGACCGTGGCGATGGCGCAGCTGAACATCGGCACCGCCGTCGCGCAAGGCGGCAAGTCTGCCGTGCAGACCTTGTTCAAGAACCAATGAGGCGCGCGGCGATGTGCCATTCCGGCGTTTGCCGCCGGCTGTGCCTGCTGCTGGCGCTGGTGCTGGGCTTGAGCGGATGCAGCGCCACGCTGTACAGCGGCTTGAGCGAGGCCGATGCCAACGAAATGCTGGTGGTGCTGCTGCGCAAGGGCGTGCACGTCGAGAAGGAGAGCCCCGACGACGGCAAGACCTGGTCGCTGGCGGCGCCGCAAGACCAGCTGGCCGATGCGCTGGATGTGCTGCGCGCGCACGGCTTGCCGCGGGAAAAGCACGCCAATCTCGGCGAGATGTTCAAGAAGGATGGCTTGATCTCCACGCCCACCGAGGAGCGGGTGCGTTTCATCTACGGCATCTCGCAGCAACTGGCGCAGACGCTGTCGCAGATCGATGGCGTCGTCGCGGCCGACGTGCAGATCGTGTTGCCCAACAACGATCCCCTGTCGAACATGGTCAAGCCTTCCAGTGCCGCGGTGTTCGTCAAGTATCGGCCCGGCACCGAGGTGGCGCCGCTGGTGCCGAGCATCAAGAACCTGGTGGTGCACAGCGTCGAGGGGCTCAGCTACGACAACGTCAGCGTCACCATGGTGGCGGCGCAGTTGTTGGAAACCGGGCCGGCGGTCATGGCAGTGGAACGCACGGTGTGGTTGCCGCTGGTCCTGGCGTTGCTGTCGCTGGCCGCGGCAGGCGCCATCGCGTTGTGGGTCGCGCGCCGCGATGGCGGCTGGCGTGCGCTGCTGCGGCGGCTGCGGCCGCCCGGGTTGCCGGACGCGGTGCAATGAGCGCAACGACGACGCCCGAGCAGTGCCTGTTGGACTATCGGAAGCGGGTACTCGCGCTGGCGCGGCAGGCCGACCCGCCGCCGCCGTTGTGCCGCGGTGCGGCGCTGCGGCGGGCCTGGGCCGGTGCAGCGCCGATGCGCCGGCACGACGCGGTCGTCGCCGCGCTGGGGCTGGACGCGCTGCCGGCGGCGTGCTTCGGCGATGCCGATAGCGAGCTGGCGCTGCTGGACCCGGAGCCGCTGCGGCGCATGTTGCTGGCGCGCGCGCTGTATTCGCGGCTGGATGCCTTGCGCCACTGCGTCGAACGCGCACCGCGGCAGTGGTTTGCCGAGCGCCTCGGCCAGCCCGTGTGGCAGTGGCTGCGCGGTTGTGTAGCCGCCCCTTCGCGGATGCCGCTGCTGGCGCGCGACGCGGACGCCTCTGCCTGGCATCTGGACGGTTGGTGCCGGCTGGTGGCCGACGGCGTGTGGCCCTGGCCGGGCCTGGCGCGGCTGGCCGCCGCCAGCGCCGGCGTGGACCCGGGCGATGCGGCGCTGACGGCCGACGCGCGCAGCCGCGACTTCGTATCGCAATGGCGCGCCGTCGCGCAGCCGGACACGGCAGGGGAGAGCGCGGCATGATCTGGTTACGGAAGGGAAGCGACATCGCCATCGACGACGACATCGTGCGGCGCGAGGAATTGGCCACGGTGCTGGAGCTGGATCGGGCCGAGGCGCAGCAGCATGCGCGGCTGCTGCAAGACGCCGAACGCGCGCACAACCACGCGCAGGCGCTGGTGCACGCCGCGCAGTGCGAGACCCAGCGGCTGCGCAGCGCGGCCCGCGCGCGCTTCCGGCGCGTTGCGCGCATCGGCTTCGCTGCCGGCAAGCGCGGCGCCTTGCGCGACTGGAACATGCGCGCGGTACGTGCTGCGCATGACGAATGCGCGCAATGGCTGCGCAGCCGCGAGCGCCTGCTGCACGTGATCGTCGACGCCTGCGCAAAAATCCTGGACGAGGACCGCGGCGCGCTCTATCGACGGGCGGCGCGCGCGCTGGAGCAGGCCTGCGCCGAGGCGAAGTTCCTGCAGGTGCAGGTGGCGGCCGGGGAAGGCGCGGCGGCGCAACAGGCCTTCGAACGGCTGGTCGCGCAGGCCGGCGGGCTGCGCGTGGAGGTGACCGAATGCCCGGCCCTGGCCCCCGGCGAATGCCGTTGCGAGTGGGACAGCGGGATCTTCGAGACCGGGCTGCAACTGCAGCTGGAATGCTTGCGCAATGTGTTCGGCAAAGTGCTGGGCGGCCACGCCGCGGCGGCAGGCGCCGTTGCCGAGGGGGGCGAAACGCAGGACGCGCCATGCTGAGCGTGGACCGAGGGGTGTTGCAGCGCGAACTGTCGGCGCTGGCCCCGGGGGTGCGCTACGGCAAGGTGGTCGAGCTGGTGGGCACCTTGTTGCGCGTGGAAGGGCTGGCCGCCACCATCGGCGAGGTCTGCGACGTGCGCCACCCCGACGGGCGCTTGCTGCAGCGGGCCGAGGTGGTCGGGTTCGCGCGCGATCAGGCATTGCTGGCGCCGTTCGGGGCGATGCTCGGCCTGTCTGCGGGCACCCGCGTGGTGGGGCAGGGGCGACCGTTGTCGGTGCCGGTGGGAGACACCCTGTTGGGGCGGGTGCTGGACGGTCTCGGCGAGCCGGCCGACGGCCGCGGCCCGCTGCGCTGCCAGGCGCAGGTGCCGATCCACGCCGAGGCGCCGGATCCGATGCGGCGCCGCCTCATCGATGCGCCGCTGCCCACCGGCATCCGCCTGGTGGACGCGCTGGCGACCGTGGGCGAAGGCCAGCGCCTGGGCATCTTCGCCCCGGCCGGCGTCGGCAAGAGCACCTTGCTGGGCATGTTCGCCCGCGGCACCCGCTGCGACGTCAACGTGATCGTGCTGATCGGCGAGCGCGGCCGCGAAGTGCGCGAGTTCATCGAGTTCATCCTGGGCGAACAGGGCATGGCGCGCAGCGTGATCGTGTGCGCCACCTCCGACCGTTCGGCGGTGGAGCGCGCCAAGGCCGCCTATGTCGGCACCGCGATCGCCGAGCATTTCCGCGACCGTGGTCTGCGCGTGCTGCTGCTGATGGATTCGCTGACCCGTTTCGCGCGAGCGCAACGCGAAATCGGCCTGGCCAGCGGGGAGCCGCCGACGCGGCGCGGCTTCCCGCCATCGGTGTTCGCCGAGTTGCCGCGGCTGGTGGAGCGCGCCGGGATGGGCGAGCGCGGCTCGATCACCGCGCTGTACACGGTCCTGGCCGAGGACGAATCCGGCTCGGATCCGGTGGCCGAGGAAGTGCGCGGCCTGCTCGATGGCCACCTGTTGCTGTCGCGCGAGCTGGCTGCGCGCAACCAGTATCCGGCGGTGGACGTGTTGAACAGCCTGAGCCGGGTGATGGCCCAGATCGTCGATCGCGCGCATGTGCAGCTGGCCGGGCGGCTGCGTCGGTTATTGGCCAAGTATCAGGAAATCGAGCCGTTGTTGCAGGTCGGCGAATACAAGCCCGGCAGCGACGCGCTGGCGGACGAGGCGGTGCTGCGCATCGATGCCATCCGCGCCTTCCTTGCGCAGGACGCCGGCGATGTCGCCGACCTCCAGCAGTCGGTGTGGCAACTGCAACAGGCGCTGCATGAGTGAACGATGCGCGCCATGGAGCTTTTTGGCGGCGCTGCAGCGCCGCCGCGGCGAAACGGCGCAAGCGCAATTGCGCCAGGCGCTGGGCGAACTGCAATCGGCGCAGGACGCGGTGCAGGCATGCCGGGGGCGGCACGCGCAGTTGCAGCAGCGGTGCGACGAGCAGATGCGGCGCCAGGCCTGGTTGAGCGCGGCGCCGCGCCTGTGCATCGCGTCGTGGCTGGACGGCGAGCGCCATCGCGAGGATCTGGGCAGGCAGCTGGGCGCTGCGCAGCAGGTGCTGGAACGCGCGCAGCTGGCCTGTGCCGCGCAGCAGGAACAGGTCGCGGCGGCGCGGGCGCGTTGGGCCCGTCACATGCGCCAGGCGCAACAGTACCGGATGCGCGCCGATCTCCTTGAGCGGCAGCGCGCCGAACGGCGCGAGCTGGCCGAGGACGAGGAGGCCGGGGAAACCGCGGCGGCGCGCATGCGCCTGCACGCCGGTGTACGCGCGAGGCGCGGATGAACGCGCTCGATGCCGGCCAGGCGCTGGCCTGGCTGCATGCGCAAGGCGTTGCCCTGCTGGTTTTGCTCACCCTGGCCAGCGTGCGTTGCTTCGTGCTGTTCATGATGCTGCCCGCGACCGGCGAAGACGCCATTCCGGGCGTCGCGCGCAACGGCATGGTCTATCTGCTGGGCGGCTTCGTCGCCTATGGCCAGCCGTCCGGCCTGCTGGCGCGGATCGATCCGCTGACCCTGTTCGCGCTGGTCGGGAAGGAGGCGTTCGTCGGGCTGATGATCGGCTACGCCGCATCGAGCATCTTCTGGGTCGCGCAGAACGTGGGCACGGTGATCGACGACCTGGCCGGCTTCAACAACGTGCAGATGAGCAACCCGTTGCACGGCGAGCAAAGCACGCCGGTATCCAACACCATGCTGCGGACCACGATCACGCTGTTCTATGTACTGGGCGGGATGGTGACGTTGCTCGGTGCGGTGTTCGAATCCTATCGCTGGTGGCCGCTGGCGACGCTGCAGCCGGATGCCGGCCAATGGGCGGCCCAGTTCGTACTGCAGAACACCGACAGCATGATGGTCGCGACGGTCAAGCTGTCGGCGCCGGTGATGCTGGTCCTGGTGCTCGTGGACTTCGGCTTCGGCCTGGTCGCGCGTAGCGCCGAGAAGTTGGAACCGTCCAACCTCAGCCAGCCGGTGCGTGGCGCGCTGGCGTTGCTGATGCTGGCGTTGCTGGTCCAGGTCTTCCTCTCGCAACTGCTCGACGAACTCTCGTTCGTCCATTTCCAGTCCAAGATCGGCCAGTTCGTGGTCGCGCCGGCCGGCACGTAGCGGCGCAGACGCGATCCTGCTCCCGGTCGGCCGAGCGGGAGCAGGCTTTCGATCGCCGCGTGACGCCGGCGCCGATGCGCTGCGGAGCGCGTCGATGGGCCAATCCAGCGCCATTTCGATGTTTGCCGCCGAATGGACCGACGCCGGCTCGCCGGTCTCGATCATGGAAAACACCATGATTGAATAATATATTTTTGTACTAATTTCCGTTTTCGGAGGGATGAGATTTTTTGATCATCGCTGTGAGTTTAAGTGAGAAATTCCCGCGGCGCGTCTATCTATAATAATATAGCGCCGCTTCATTCGCTGATTCGAATGTTTTTATTGTCATTTACTCTCATCCCCCCGGAGAGACAACGCCATGTTTCTGTCAACCTATATCGCAGCGCTATCCGCCCTGGCCCATGCCGAAACGTTGCCAAATTACTCCGGCAAGATGCTGCGTGGAGCCTGGCCGCAGGCATTGCACTATCTGCAACGTCGTCGCGATCGGGAAGGTGGCGATGGCGATTACGATCCGGACCTTCTGTGCGCCATCGGCGACGGACTGTTGACGATGGAATACGAGGAAGAGGCCGAGGAGGCCTACCGCCTGGCGCAGAAACGGATGCGCCATGACGGCGCCTGCCTGCGGCTGCATTCCTGCCGCAATACCGCCTGGCAGATGCTGCACCTGCGCAGGCTCAGCGCGGCGCTGAACTGTTTCAGCCAACTGGTGGCCGACCGCGACGCCGATCCGCTGCTGCGCGCGGAGAGCCTGATGGGCAAGGCGCTGTCGCACTTCCATCTGGGCCAGAGCATGCTGGCGCTGCAGGTCGCCGAGCGCGCCCAGGCGGCGGCGGCGGAGAGCGCGATCGGCGATCGCCTGGTGCCTGTCGCGCGCGCGTTGCGCCTGGACATGCTCGCGCAGCTGAGCATCCGCCGCGCCGAACGCCTCATGGACCACGTGTTCTGGCAGGTCACGGTCTGCAACGAAAAATGGACCGGCGCCTTCGACGCAGACGAGATCGAGCGCTGCACCGCCGAGGTGGCTGGGCCGATGCCGATGCTGGCGCGGCGGCTGCAATTCGTCGGCGCCTTGCTGCGCATGGCCGCCGGTGATGTCCGAAGCTTCGATATGGTCCTGGATACGCTGTCGCACGTTGCGCCTGCCGGCGGGCGCAACCCGCGGCATGGCGCCAAGCTGGAATTGGCCCTGGCCACGCTGGCCGCCGGACGCGCCGACCTGGCCGAGCGTGCATTGGCCGGCGTGGCCGGGCAGACCTCGATGCGCTGGGATCTGGAGCTGGAGTACTGCCGCGCCAAGATCTGCCATGCGGCCGGGCGTACCGAGCAGGCCCTGCGCCTGTACAACCGCTATGCCCTGGATGCGGTGCAGTGCCTTCGCAGCGAGGTGCAGGTGGCGCGATCGCTGGAGTACGGCGCCGCGACGCCGTGCAGCGACGACATTTCGGCCCGGCTGCCGGCCAAGTACCGCCGGGCATATGCCTACATGCTGGAGAACGTCCATCGGCCGGACCTGTCGATCAACGAAGTGGCCGCGCAGATCGGAGTGACCGGGCGTGCCTTGCAGCTGGCGTTCAAGGCCGCCACCGGCATGTCGCCCACCCAGGTGCTGCGCCGCTATCGCATGCAGGGCATCCGCGACGAATTGCTGTCCGAATCCGGCTGCGGCGGGGTGCTGCAGGCGGCCGAACATTGGGGCGTGGTGAGCCGCTCGGCGCTGGTCAAGGGCTACCGCCAGCAGTTCGACGAAGTCCCCGCCGACACCCTGCAGCGCTAACCCGGAGGCAGAATGGAACAGCATCGTTTGCGCGCGGCAAAGGGCCCGCGCGCATTTCTGGCGGCGGTGTTGGCGCTGTGCGCGCACGCCGCCATCGGCCCGGCGACGGCGACGGAAGTGCCATGGCGCCACGGCAACTTCCAGTACGCCGTCGAGAACAAGGATCTGAAGGAGGTGCTGCGCGACTTCGCTTCCAGCCAGGGGGTCATGGCCTGGATCTCGCCGGAGGTCAACGGCACGGTCAGTGGCAAGTTCGCGACTCTGCCGCAGACGTTCCTGGACACCTTGGCATCCAGCTACGGTTTCGTCTGGTACTACGACGGCACCGTGCTGCGCGTGTGGGGCGGCAACGAAGTCACCAGCGCGACCTTGGCCCTGTCCGCGGCCAGCACCGACGAAGTACAGGCCGCGCTGGAGCGGATGGGCGTGGTCGACCGACGCTTTCCGGTCCGCTACGACGCGGCGGTGCGCACGCTGATCGTGTCCGGTCCGCCGGGGTACGTGGACGCCGTGTCGGCGGTGGTGCGCTCGGTGGACCGCAGCAGCGGGTTGCGCGAAGCCACCGAGACGCGCGTGTTTCCGCTGCGCTATGCCCGTGCCGCCGATCGCGCCGCGCAGATCGACGGCCAGAGCAGCCAGATCCCCGGCCTGGCCACCTTGTTGCGCGGCATGTACGGGCGCGCCGGCGCCACGCAGGCCGATGGCGGCGCCGGCGCCGAGCAGCGGCGCATGCGCCCGCTGGGCGAGCGTGGTGATCCGGGTGTGACGCGGATCGATTCCAGTGGCGGCGGCAGCGGCGCTTCGTCCGCCGTGGGGCTGCCCGGCAACTGGTTCGGGCTGGGCGGTGGCGCCCAGGCCCCGGTCAGGCCGCCGCTGCCCAACGGGGCGGTGGCCGACGCGGCGGCGCCGGCAAGTGCCGGCACCGGCAACGGCGCCGCCGCGCGCGCCGCGGACCAGGACGCCGGCCCCGCCGCGGACCTGCCTTACATCCAGGCCGATCCGCGCATCAACGCGGTGGTGATCCGCGACCGCCCGGAGCGCATGGCCGGCTACGCCTCGCTGATCGAACGACTGGATGCACGCCCGCAACTGCTGGAGATCGATGCGACGATCATCGAGGTGCAGGACGGCGCATTGCGCGATCTCGGCGTGGACTGGCGCTTGCGCAACCGCCACCTGGATCTGCAGACCGGCGACGGCAAGGCAGCGGCGCTGGACTACCGCGCGCCGGGGCTGGGCGATACGTCCGACGGCCTGAGTCCCAGCGGCGGCGTGCTCACCGCCGTGCTCGGCGATGCCGGGCGGTTCCTGATGACGCGGGTGTCGGCGCTCGAGCAGAGCAACCGCGCCAAGATCGTCTCCACGCCGAAGGTGGCGACCCTGGACAACGTCGAGGCGATCATGGATCAACGGCAGCGCTTCTTCGTCCGCGTGGCCGGCTACCAGAGCGCCGACCTGTACGGGCTGTCCGCCGGCGTTTCGCTGCGCGTGCTTCCCACGGTGGTGCCGGATTCGGACGCCAGGCAGATCCGCCTGGACGTGCACATCGAGGATGGGCAACTGACCTCGCAGACGGTCGACCAGATTCCGGTGATCTCGTCCAGCCAAATCAATACCGAAGCCTTCGTCAACGACGGCGAGAGCCTGCTGGTCGCCGGCTACGAGAGCAACGACGACGAGAACCGGGTGAGCGGCGTGCCCGGGCTGTCCAATGTGCCGGTGCTGGGCCGGCTGTTCCAGCACCGCTCCAAGCAGCGCAGCAGCGTGCAACGATTATTCCTGCTGACGCCCCATGTGGTCTCGCCCTGAGCAATGGCGGGCGGAGGCGCCTCGCTCGCGGGTGCAAGCCAGGCGCGGACCCTCAGTTGAACGACATGCCGAGCGAAGACGACGCCTGCGGGCCGATGCCGTTGATGCCGTTGCCGTCGCCCATCCTCGACATCATCTGCATCAGCAACTGCATCAGCACCTGCATCAGTTCGCTGCTGATGTCGTTGCCGCCCTGGTTGCCGTTGGCCACGCCCGTGAACGGCGAACCGTCCGCGCTGTTGGCGCCATCGGTCTGGCCCTGGCTCTGCTGCATCTGCAGCAGCATGGAAATCATCAGCGCCATCATCTGGTCCAGTTGCGAGGAATTGTTGTATTGGCTGGCGTCGTAGTTGGAGTCCCTGGAAAAGGCGCTGTCGGACGCGGTGTTGCTGGTGATCGTGTAGCTGGGGAGCGTGATGTTCATGACTGTTATCTCGTGGCTAGGGTCGATTGGTTGGCCGCAATGGCCTGGGCGTCCTGCCCGTGAGCTACCTTAGGCATCGCGTCGGCGATCGGGCGGCCACCGAACGAAGCTGGACCGCCGCCAGCGAAGAAACCGCAGCGCTGGCGGCGAGCAATCGATGCGCTCGCTTGTTTCTTCGCGGATGACGCGATTGGTTCGTAAGCCGCCGCCGCCGCGCGCGTGCATCGTCCTATGTTGGACGACAGCGGCGTAGTCGACCGCAACGCCGCGGACCGCGACCGGTCCGCCCCAACATGCGAGGACGTTGCGATGAGTTTTTCGAGTTTCTTCAAGAAGATCGGGCATGGCATCAGCCATGCCGCGCACGAGGTCGCGCACGATGTCGAATCTGCCGCGAAGAATGTGGCCAAAGGCGTGGAAGGCGTCGTGGAGCATGGCGCCGGCGCCATCGACGATGCATTGCACGGGGATTTCAAGGATGCCCTGAAGCAGATGGGGAAGGCCGGGCAGTCGGTGGCCGATACGGTCAAGGCCGAGGCCAGGCTGGCCTTGACCGCCGGCACCGCGATGGTCGACCTCACCCTGGGCAGCTTGGCCGATGCGCATTTGAGCAAGGGGTTGACCAAGCTCGCCCAATGCGCCAAGGGCGTCGTGGACCACACGCGCGACGGCCTGGACCAGACCGTCAACCAGTTCGTCGATTCCAGCGAAGGCGTGGTCAGCGGCGGCCTGCGTTGCGCCGGCGACGTGGTGCATGGGCACTTCGACCGGCTGGGCAAGGACGGTCTGTCGGTGGCCGGCGATGCGCTCAACGTGGGCATGTGCCTGACCCCGGAAGGCGTGGCCGAGAGCGTCGGGGCCAATGTCGCCAGCTCCGTGCTGCATGGCACGCCGCTGGCGCAGTTCAGCGCGGTGGCCGGCGACGCATTGGCGCGCAAGCCGATGCAGATGCTGAAGGACACGGCCTCGACGGTGGCCGAGGACGTGGCCGCGCCGGTGGTCGATCCGTTGTTGCAGAGGGCGGCCGCCGGCCGCTCCAGCGCGGTGTCGCCGCGCGCGGACGCCGGGGAGCAGGCCGGGACCGGGGCGCAGGCCACTGGCGATTCCGCGCCGCTGCTCGCGGCGCTGGCGCCGGGCGGCGGAGCGTCGATCGCCGGCGGTGCCAGCGGCTACAGCGTGCTGACCGCGGCCGACGACGATTCCGGCCAGGAAGGGCACGTCGGCCTGGAGGTGCTTGCCGGTGTGGCCTCGTTGTCCGTCGCCGGCGGCGGTTCGGCGGCGTTGCATAGGGCGTAGCCGCATGCGTGGCGCAGTCGTCTTGCTGGTGGTCTGGTTCGCCACGCCGCTGGCACATGCAGGGTGCTTCGAGCAGGCCGCGGACTACCAGCAGGTCAACGCCCGTGTGCTCAAGGCCATCGCATGGCAGGAATCGCGCGGCAGGCCGCAGGCGATACACCACAATGCCAACGGCAGCGTGGACTACGGGCAGATGCAAATCAATTCGATCCACCTGCCGCGCCTGTCCCGCTACGGCGTGTCCGTGCGTGAGCTGATGCATCCGTGCGCCAGCGCCTACGTGGCGGCCTGGCATCTGCGACAGATGATGAACAAGTACGGCAATAGCTGGGCGGCGGTCGGGGCCTACCACTCCGAAACGCCGGGCGAGCGCGACCGCTATGCACGCTCGGTGCGCCAGATCCTGGAATCGGACAAGCGGTTCGCGCGCTTCGAGCAGGCCGGACCGCTGCCGCAAGCGCCGGATTGGCGCACCGCGCGTGCCGACGGCCCGCCGGGCGCGGCAGCGCATCCGGCGGCGGCACGCCGGGCGCCGGCGGCAGGCGATCCGCTGCAGATCGCCGAACGCATGCTGCGGCAGCATCCACCGCCCGAAGACGACCGCTGCCTGTTTGCGGATCTCGCTGCATGTTGAGCGTGCCGGTCGGCCACCGCCGCTGCCGCGGTCGGCGGTGCCAGGCGGGACCCATGTCCGGGGTTGCGCGCCGTGCCGCAGGCAGCGCATCTGCATGCACCGCCGGCGTGAGTGCCGGGCGATGGCCTGCGCGATTCAGTGCGAATCGCGGCCCACGCGGTCGCCGCTGCCGCCGACCAGGAAATCCAGGTCGGCGCCCAGGTGGGCCTGCTGCACGTGCTCCACGTACAGCTTGCTCCAGCCGCGCTCGGGGGGCGGCAGCGGGGTCCATTGGCTGCGCCGGCGCAGCAGTTCCTCGTCGCTGACCTCCAGGTGCAGCGAGCGCCCGGGCACGTCCAGTTCGATGATGTCGCCGTCGCGCACCAGCGCCAGGGCGCCGCCGGTGGCGGCCTCGGGGGAGGCGTGCAGGACCACGGTGCCGTAGGCGGTGCCGCTCATGCGCGCGTCGGAGATGCGCACCATGTCGGTGACGCCGGCGCGCAGCAGCTTCGGCGGCAGCGGCATGTTGCCGACCTCGGCCATGCCCGGGTAGCCGCGCGGGCCGCAGTTTTTCAGCACCATGATGCAGTCGGCGTCGATGTCCAGGGCCGCGTCGTCGATGCGCGCCTTCATGTCCTCGATGCTCTCGAACACCACCGCGCGGCCGCGGTGCCGCAGCAGGTGCGGCGAGGCGGCCGAGGGCTTGATCACCGCGCCGTCGGGGGCGAGGTTGCCGCGCAGCACGGCGATGCCGGCGTGTTCGCGGAACGGGGTGTCCAGCGCATGGATCACCTCGCGGTTCCAGCACGGCGCCTGCGCCACGTTCTGGCCGAGGGTGCGGCCGTTGACGGTGGGGGCGTCCAGGTCCAGTTCGGCGCCGAGTTCGCGCATCACCGCCGGCAGCCCGCCGGCGTAGTAGAAGTCTTCCATCAGGTACTGGCCGGACGGTTTCAGGTTGACCAGGCATGGCAGCCGCGAGCCCAGTTGGTCCCAGTCGTCCAGGCGCAGCGGCACGCCCAGGCGCCCGGCGATGGCCAGCAGGTGGATCACCGCGTTGGTGGAGCCGCCGATCGCGGCGTTGACCTTGATCGCGTTCTCGAACGCGCGCCGGGTCAGCACCTGCGACATGCGCAGGTCCTCCTCGACCATCTGCACGATGCGCCGGCCGCTGAGCCGCGCCAGCCGCGCGCGGCGCGCATCGACGGCGGGGATGGCCGCGCTCTCCGGCAGCGACAGGCCCAGCGCTTCGACCATGCTGGCCATGGTCGAGGCGGTGCCCATGGTCATGCAGCTGCCCTTGGAGCGCTGCATGCAGGCTTCGGCCTCGACGAACTCGTCCTGGGTCAGGGTGCCGGCGCGGACCATCTCCGACATCTGGATCACGCCGGTGCCCGAGCCCAGCGGCTGCCCGCGCCAGTTGCCCGACAGCGACGGGCCGCCGGACAGGCCGATGGTCGGCAGGTCCACGCTGGCCGCGCCCATCAGCAGCGAGGGGGTGGTCTTGTCGCAACCCATCAGCAGCACCACGCCGTCCAGCGGATTGGCGCGGATCGACTCCTCCACGTCCATGCTGGCCAGGTTGCGGAACAGCATCGCGGTGGGCCGCATTTGCGTCTCGCCCAGCGACATCACCGGGAATTCCAGTGGGAACCCGCCGGCCTCGTAGACGCCGCGCTTCACGTGCTCGGCGAGTTCGCGCAGGTGGCCGTTGCACGGGGTCAGCTCCGACCAGGTGTTGCAGATGCCGATCACCGGGCGCCCGTCGAACATGTCGTGCGGGTGGCCTGCGCTCTTGAGCCAGCTGCGGTAGTAGAACCCTTGCTTGCCTTCGCGCCCGAACCACGCCTGGCTGCGGCGGACCGGTTTGGTGGGTGAGCCCATGCTGGCGGAATCCTCGCGTCCTGGTCGGCCCGGAGCGGTGCCTGCGCAACCGGGCCCGGGGACTTTACGTTGGCGATGCTAGCGGGCATATTGATACATGAAAAATAACAAATATCTGCCAAAAGATATTCTTTTTCGTATGTAGAATACCTCTCCACCTAGAGCGAAACGGCTATGGACAACTCGGCAAGTGTGGCCCCTCCCCGCACCGGCAATGCAACCTACGGCAGCCTGCACGGGCGCCGCGTCTTCATCACCGGCGGCGGCTCGGGCATCGGCGCGGCCCTGGTCGAGGCGTTCGCCGGACAGGGCGCGCAGGTCGCCTTCATCGACATCGCCGAACAGGCCAGCGCGGCGCTGGCCGAGCGGCTGGCCGCGGCCGGCCTGGGCCGGCCGTGGTGGCGCCGCTGCGACGTCACCGATGTGCCCGCGCTGCAGGCGGCGCTGGGCGAGGCCGCTGCCGCGCTGGGCGATTTCCACGTGCTGCTCAACAATGTCGGCAGCGACGACCGGCATACGCTGGAGGCGGTGACCCCGGCGTACTGGGATCACCGCGTGGCGATCAACCAGCGCGCCGCGTTCTTCGCCATCCAGGCGGCGGTGCCGGGCATGCAGCGGCTCGGCGGCGGCTCGATCATCAACCTCGGTTCCACCGGCTGGCAGACCAAGACCGGCGGCTATCCGGTCTACGCCACCGCCAAGTCCTCGGTGAACGGGCTGACCCGCGGCTTGGCGCGCGAACTGGGCGCGACGCGGATCCGCATCAACGTGCTGACTCCGGGTTGGGTGATGACCGAGCGCCAGATCGCGCTGTGGCTGGACGAGGCCGGCGAGCGCGAACTGGCGCGCAACCAGTGCCTGCCGGACAAGGTGATGCCCGAGGACATCGCGCGCATGGCGCTGTTCCTGGCCTCGGACGAATCGCGCGCGATCACTGCGCAGGAATTCGTGGTGGACGCGGGCTGGAGCTGAGCGGCGGCGGCGAATTTGTCTTTGCTGGCGTAGGTGCGGGTGTCCTGCAGGCTCTGGATGTTGAGGTCGCCGCCGATGGCGGCGCGCACCGTGTCGGCGGAGAGGACGGCGCCTTTGAGCGTGGTGTCGTGGCCGCTGATGATGGTGGCGGCGTGGCCTGCCGACAGGTGGCTGTTGCGCTGGGTGACCTCCATGCCGTCGGCCTTGCCGTGGGCGCCGCTGGCGCTGGCGGTGAGGCCGGCGGCGGCGCCGCCGGCACCATAGGTGACCGCCACGCCCACTGCCGCGCTCTTGCTCTTGCTGGTGCTGTGCTGCTCGACGGTGTTCTGTGCCGCTTCCAGGGTGATGTCGTGGTCGGCGGCCAGCAGCAGGGTGTTGCCGGCGGTGATGTCGCTGCCGCGCACCAGGAGTTTGCTGTCCTGGCCGCCGCCGGTGGCGATCAGGTTGACGGTGCCACCGGCCTGCAACGTGGAGCCCTTGGCGGTGGAGCTGCGCTGCTGGGTCTCGCTCTGGCTCTGGCTGCCGCCCACGGTGACGGCGACGTTGACATTGGCCGCCTGCGCCGCACCCTTGGCGGTGTCGGCGTTCATGACACTGCTGGCGGCCCGGCCGGCGCCATAGGCGCTGTAGGCCGCCGAGGCGCCGGCCAGAGCCTGCAGGCGCGGGTCGCCTGCGGCCTGCCGGCCGGCGTCGGCACTGCGCACGGCGGCCTGGGCCAGGTTGAGCGCGCCCGCGCTCAAGGTGACCGACAAGCCGCCTTGCTTGAACGCGGTGCGCTGGTCGGTGCTGGACGTGTCATGCACTTCGGTGATGGCGATGTCCTTGGCCTTGGCGGTGAGGTCGCCCTGCAAGGCCAGCACGTCGCTGCCGGTGATCGCCAGCGTGTTGCCGGCGACCAGGGCGACGTTGCCCTCCAGGCTACCGACCGTGGTGCCGGTGTGGCTCACATCGGCGATGTCGGCCTCGGTCTTGACCGTCTGCTTGCCGAGGGTGACGCCGATGCCGCCGCTGCCGAACAGGCCGGATTTCTTGACCTGCTGGTCGTGTTCCTCGCGGTGCGTGCTCTGCGCCGTTGCCAGGGTCAGGTCGTGGCCGGCGGCCAGCACCACGTTGCCGCTGCCGACGAGTTGCGCACCTTGCGCCAGCAGGTCGTGGCCGGCCACGGCGCTGATCCGTTCGCCGCGGTGCCGCCGGCGTTGTTCAGCGCCTGCGCGCGGGTGTCGACCGCGACCGTGCCGCCGACCGCGCTGCCGCGGTTGGACAGGCCGGCGCCTTCCAGGCGCAGGGTCGAACCTTATGGGATGAATGTTTCGCTCCACTGGCTAAAATCGAATTGGCCGGGATTGCGCCGCAACACATGCGCGCAGTAGCGATCGATCGCATCCACTGGATCGTGCAATACCCGCAGGTTACCAATATCACCCTCGTGAACATGGTAAACCACCTGATCCCGACGTGTGGAGCAGACGAAGAACTGGTCTCCCACAGGACCGCCAACGCCGACGGGTCTGGTGTCCAGGAAACACCTGAACTTTATTCTTTTTATGCCATCCTTTTTTTCCACCGCATCTGGAAACAGCTCGACGATCTTGGGCAGCCACTTCTTTTTCCAGCCCTTGCCGAGCGTCTCCAGGTAGCTGTCCGCATCCTTCCATTTGGAAGACGGATGGCCGATCAGCTGACGATTGGCCAGGTAACTTTCGCCCACGCGCCCCGGGATGCGCCAGCCATCGGTGCGCCACAGCCAGGACTTTGCCAGACCATCGGGCAGGCTGAGCAGGGAACCGAAGCTGTCGTTGCCATCCTCATACGTATCACCGGGGAATGTTGGAGACACTTCCACCATACGATCATGCATATCGAAAAAAAGGACCGTAACTGGAATACGCGGCTCTTCGGGATTCATCAGATCCTTGATGAGCATGATTCCAAGCAGCAGCGGCCCCGAGCCTTCCTGGAAAGCAGCATATGACTGTGGCTGAAGTTGCTTTAGCGGATCCAGCACCCAATCCTTCCCGCGCGACAGCATTCCAGCGATGTCATCGTTTGTAATGCCTTTTTTGTTCACTTCCTTTAAGAAATCGTAGCCCTCCGGAACGTCCTTGATACGTGAATACCTGCCCCCGTTAAATGCCTCATTGAACTCAATGGCGGAAACTCCCATTTTTTCCCAATCCACACTATTTTCGTCAACACCTCGTTTCACTTGACCTCTCCTTCCGCACGATATCGCGCAACAATACGCCTAACCTTGCCTCTGAATGCAGCCTGAGAATCATCCAAGTATTTCTTATACTCCGCACTCACCGGCCTCCCATTCCACGTACTCCATCCCTCTCCAAGGCCCTCCACCTTACACCCCTTGGAGCAGTTCGGCGATGCCAGCATCGGTTGCAGATTTGCGGGATCGTTCAATATTTCGTTCTTGAGGCTCTTGGGCAAATCATTGAATCCGTCGATCGCTCCAATCGCATTCTTCGGCAAGATATGATCAACATGCACCTTCGCCGTGGCCGGCACCACCTCTCTGGCGCCCGTCAACGGATTGATCCATGTCAGTTCGTTCTTCGCATTCGCCCAACTGCCGCTGATGACCTTGCCATTCAGCCAGAGCGTCTCTCCCGCGGCTTTGACCACAGGACGCACGATCAAGCCGATCGGTTTGGCGACGATCGCCGGCAGCGCCGCAAGCGCAATATCGGTGCCAGCGCCTTGGGTGTCGCCTTGTGCAAGCTGACGCGCGATACCGATCCCCATCCCGATATCGCCGGTAAAGCTTTCGACGATGGCCTGGCCATCCCGGCCAATCCCGGCCGACGCGTAGGCCAGCAGTTCAGGGTGATAGAGCTCTTGCAATGTGTTCTTGCTCAATCCCGCCGAGCCGAGCGCGTCGTAGACCTGCTTGAACTGCGCCGGGTTTCTTGCCAGCGTCGTCCCAAACTGGTGGACGTCGTTGTACTCCTTGTCCGTGGCTCGAAACGCCTGTCCCCAATCGTAACTACTGTGATTGCCGTGCAGGAAATACAGCGCCTGCGTGTCGACGGTGTCTCGGCCAACCTGCTTGGCGATGGTCGCATCGACCTGCGCGGCCGCTTCAACCGTCAAACGCCGCTTCGCGTCTTCGACGCTGATGCCCTCCTGGCTCGCGAATGCCTCGGCGTTTTGATTGATCCAGTCGATCTCGACCTGATGCAGCTGCCGGTTGTTGGTGTCTTCGTTGAACGCACCGGCCGCTCCCCCGGCGCCGCCGGCGACCGCGCCCAGGCCCGCCGCTAGACCTGCGCCGACGGCTTGCTTTACCCCTTCCGGCAAATCCTTGGTGATCGCATCCAGCCCCCGCGCCGCGGAGGCGCCTGCGCCCGCACCCAGCGCGCCCTGGACGCCACCGCCCAATAGCCCCATCGCCGTGTGCGCGGCGACGCGGTATTGGCCACCCTCGTCCCACTTGGCGGCTTCCGCCGCGTTGCCCTGCGCGCGCAGTTGCGATGCCTTGTGCGAGGCATAGTCGCCCACCGCCTTGCCCGCCTGCTGCCCAAACGTCGCAGTGATCTCGGCCCCGGCACTGACTTGCTGCTGCAGTTTCTGCCCGTCCCAACCCTTGACCAGGCCGTTGGCGCTATCGCCGGTGAGCACGTCGCGGTGCAATCCGGCCAGGGTGTCCTGGACGCTTTGCCCGGTCCTGGCCTGCTGCCCGGCCTGGTCGGTGATCGCCACCGCGCCGCCGCTGATGCCGCTGGTGGTCAGCGCGGTGTCGCTGCCGCTCTTGCTAGCATAGCCGGCACCCGCACCTTGCGCGCCGCTGCCCTGGTTCTGCCAGGACCAGGTGCTGCCCTTGTTGGTGGTCGGCGGCGTCTGGGTCTTCTCGCCGCCCGTCTTGCCGCCGCCGGCAGCGTAGCCGCCCGACAGGCTGATGCCGTTGGCGTCGTAACGGCTGGTGTTGGTGATGTCGCTGACCGTCAGCGTGCCGGTCTGCAGGCGGTTGGTGCCGGCCGCCACCGCCGCCGGGGCGCTGGCGATCACGCCGCCCTTCAGGTCGGTGTTGCCGCCCACGCGCAGGTCGAAGCCGCCCTTGCCGGCCTGGATGCCGCTCTGCTCGGTGACGCTGGCAAAGTCGCCGTTGACCTGGTTGCTGCTGTAGCTGGCGCTGCCGCTGACGCCTGCCCCGACGGTCACGCTGCCGCCGACCGCTTTGTCCTGGCTGGCGTAGGTGCGGGTGTCCTGCAGGCTCTGGATGGCCAGGTCGCCGCCGATGGCGGCGCGCACCGTGTCGGCGGAGAGGACGGCGCCTTTGAGCGTGGTGTCGTGGCCGCTGATGATGGTGGCGGCGTGGCCTGCCGACAGGTGGCTGTTGCGCTGGGTGACCTCCATGCCGTCGGCCTTGCCGTGGGCGCCGCTGGCGCTGGCGGTGAGGCCGGCGGCGGCGCCGCCGGCACCATAGGTGACCGCCACGCCCACTGCCGCGCTCTTGCTCTTGCTGGTGCTGTGCTGCTCGACGGTGTTCTGTGCCGCTTCCAGGGTGATGTCGTGGTCGGCGGCCAGCAGCAGGGTGTTGCCAGCCTTGACGTCGCTGCCGCGTACCAGGAGTTTGCTGTCCTGGCCGCCGCCGGTGGCGATCAGGTGGACGTTGCCGCCGGCCTGCAGGGTGGAGCCCTTGGCGGTGGAGCTGCGCTGCTGGGTCTGGCTCTGGCTCTGGCTGCCGCCCACGGTGACGGCGATGCTGACATTGGCCGCTTGCGCGGCGCCCTGGGCGCTGCCGGAGGCCAACGCGCTGCTGGCGGCCCGGCCGGCGCCATAGGCGCTGTAGGCGGCAGACGCACCGGCCAGGGCCTGCAGGCGCGGGTCGCCTGCGGCCTGCTTGCCGGCGTCGGCACTGCTCACGGCGGCCTGGGCCAGGTTGAGCGCGGCCGCACTCAAGGTGACCGACAGGCCGCCCTGCTTGAACGCGGTGCGCTGGTCGTAGCTGGACGTGTTATGGACTTCGGTGATGGCGATGTCCTTGGCCTTGGCGGTGAGGTCGCCCTGCAAGGCCAGCACGTCGCTGCCGGTGATCGCCAGGGTGTTGCCGGCGATCAGGGTGACGTTGCCCGCCAGGCTACCGACCGTGGTGCCGGTGTGGCTCACATCGGCGATGTCGGCCTCGGTCTTGACCGTCTGCTTGCCGAGGGTGACGCCGATGCCGCCGCTGCCGAACAGGCCGGTTTTCACGGTCTTCTTGTCGTGCGCTTCGCTATGCGTGCTCTGTGCCGTTTCAAGGGTCAGGTTGTTGCCGGCCGCGAGCACCACATCGCCGGTACCGACGATCTGGGTGCCCTGCGACAACAGATCGTTGCCTGCCGCAACTGAGATTTGCTCGCCGCTGAGCGAGCCGGTGATCGCCAGGCGGTCGTGCGTTTCGTCGTGCGTGGTGACGGTCTTGCCGGACAGCGCTTCCTTCTTGCGGACTTCCTTGTCCACCACCGCATCATGCTGCTCTTGCGTGGCCAGCAGCGCGATGTCGCGGCCGGCGGCCAGGGCGATGCCGCCGGTCTGGCTGGCGGCGGCGGTCGAGGCCAGGCTCAGGTCGCGGCCGGCTTGCATGACGATGTCGCCGCCGGCGCCGAGCTGGGTGCCGCGCACGGTCTCGTCGTAGGTCGCGGTGGCCAGTGCGTTGCGCTTGGTGACGGTGCTGCGCTCGCGTGAGCTGCTGTCTACTGCCGCCGCGCTGTTGAGGTCGCGCCCGGCCTGCAGGGCCAGGGCCTGGCCGGCGCTGACCTGCGCGGCGGTCAGGGTCAGGTCGTTGCCGGCGGCCAGCACCACGCGGCCGGCGCCCTGCACGGTGGTGCCGAGGTGGGTGACCTCGCGGCTGCGCTGGACGTTGCGGTCGTTGGCGGTGGTGTCGGTGCTGTGGGAGAGCGTCTGCGTGCTCAGGTTGAGGTTGTTGCCCGCCACGAGCTGGGTCACGCCGTCGGTGCCGGCGTTGCGCAGTTGCGCGGCCTGCAGGGTGACGTCGCCGCCGGCCGCCACCGACAGCACGCCATGGCCATGGCTGCCGGTGACGTACAGGCCGGCGACGCGCTCGAGCTGGGTGGTGGCGACCTGGTGGTCGCCGGTGAGTGTTTCCACGGTGGAGGCGACGGTGACGTTGCCGGCTGCCTGGACGCTCAACGCGTCGACGGCGGTGACGGTGGCGCCTTCGATGCGGATGTCGCTGGCCGCGCGCAGCCCCACCTGGTCGCCGCTGATGCGGCCGCCCAGGTGTTCGATGCGTCCGGCGTCGATGGACACCCGCTGGCGTCCGGCAATGGTGCCGGTGTTCTCCAGGCCGCCGGCCAGGGCGAGGTCGACCTTGGCGCCGGCCAGCAGCGCGCCGCCCTTGTCCAGGTCGCCCGGGCGCAGGCGCAGGTACACCTGCGGCACCAGCGCGGTGGTGGTGCGGCCGTCGGGCAGGGGGATGGTCTGCTCCACCAGCCAGACGATGTCGCTGGTCAGCTGCGCCATCTGCGCTGCGCTCAGCGCCACGCCCGGGCGCAGGTTCCAGGCCTTGCCGACGGTGGCCCCAGCCTCCAGCAGCGCCTGGTACTGCGCCTCGTCGCTCTTGTAGCCTTCCAGGAAGCGCCGCCCGGTGAGCTGGCCGATCTGCTCGCGCACCAGTTTTTGTTCGTAGTAGCCGTCGCCCAGGCGTTTTTGCAGGGTGTCGGCGGAATGGCCCATCTGGTTGAGCAGATAGTCCGAACTCAGCCAGGTCTTGTGGTCGGTGAAGCGCGGGTCGGTCTCGACCAGGTAGCTGCCGCCAGAGGGTCTCACCGTGAACAGGCTGCCGGTGGGGGCGCGTGTATCGGGTGTGCCCATGGCGATGCGATCCGGTGAACCGCCGGCCGCCTCCACCACGCGCGCGCCGCTGACCGGGCCGCTGCTGCCGACGCTGCCGACGGTACCGGTGCTGCCACCGCTGGCCGCCTGCGTGCCTGCGGCAATGGCGCGATCGGCGGCATTGGCCGCCAGGCCGCCCGGACCACGCACAGCGCCTGCGCCGGTGCCGGTCGGCGCGGTCTGCGGTCCGTGCAGGTTGAGGTTGGCGAGCGCTGCGCCATTCTGGACGTTGGGTGCGTCGCGGCCCTGGTTGAGGTTGCTCAGGTCGCCCACGTCGATGCGCAGCGTGCCGCCACTGGTGATGGCGCCGCCCACCTGGCCGATCTGCTCGGAGATCGACGGGTTGCTCCAGTGGCGCGTGGTGCCGTTGTAGGCCGTGGACACGTTGCTGAAGTGGTGGGTCCTGAAGAGCGTGTAGGCGAGGTTGGTGACGCTGGCCTGGCGGGTGAGCCCGCCGATGGCCAGGTCGCCGCCGGCGGCGATGCGCGCGTAGGCGTTGCGCAGGGCATCGGTGCCGATGCGCATGGCGCCGCCGGCATGGATCACCGCTTCGGGACCCGCGCCGGGCTGCAGCACGTCTTCGACCACGCTGCGCGTGGCCATGCGATGGTGTTCGTTGTCGCCGAGTCCCCCGCCGCCGGTGCCCTGCGGGTTGCTGAGGATGCGGTCGGGATCGGTGTAGGTGAACTGTGCCCACAACTGCACGCAGTTGGTGGTGCAGGTGCCGTAGGTGTTGGAGTACCTCAGCGTGTCGCTGACGTAGCGGAATGTGGGCGAGCCGGGTTCGATCTTGGCGAGCTCGGCGAACGGATCGCCGGCGCCGGCGCCGACCTGGTCGGGGTTGGCCTGCCGGTCCCGCCGGCCGACGTAGTAGACGGTCAGCGTGCCGGTGCGCGGATCCAGCCGCGTGCGCTCGCCGCTGGCGCTGTACAGGCCGCCGCGTCCGAACAGGTAGGCGCTGGTCTTGGGGGTGACCCGGATGACCGCGCGCCGCACGCTGTACCCGTCGGGGGTGAGGTAGGGCGTGTCCTCCAGGATGTCCTCGGGGCTGAGGTAGTAGACCTCCCACGCGCTGTAGTTGCTGGTCGAGCGGATGTTGGAGGTGGCGTTCTTGCCGTTGTGGCGCCAGTTCGGCTGGTCCAGGCGCACCGGCGCCAGGGTCGTGGTGGTCTGGGTGACCACCACGTTCTGGCGGAGGTTGTTGATCGCGGTGGCTTGCAGGTCGAGATCGCCGGCCACCTCGATGGTGGAGCCGAGATTGTCGATCTGGCGTGCCACCCCGGTCGCGCGGCGATGCTCGTCCAGCGCCCCGCCGATGGCGGCATCGCCATCGCTGTAGATCAGGCCGCGATCGGTGTTGGTCAGTTGGCCGACGCCCAGGTCCAGGCGCTCGCGTGCGGCCACGGTGGCGACACGGGTGGCGCCGGCGATGGTCTCGGCACGGTTCTGCAGCGTGCCGGCGGCGATCGCGACATGGTCGCCATAGATGCGCCCGGTGCCGACGTTGTCCAGGGTTGCCGCTTGCAGATGGGTGACCGCGCCGTCGATCAGGCCGCGGTTGATCAACTGGCCGCCGGTCTGGACATGGGTGACGCCCTGGCTGGTGATCTCGCCGCTGGCGGCGTTGTCGACGTTGCGTGCGGACAGGTCGATGTTGCCCGCGCGCAGGATGCCCTGGTTGCCGAGGTCGCCATCGGTGTGGATGGCCAGCGTGCCGTTGGCGATCATCTGGCCGGTGTTGGTCAGGCCCTCGCGCAGGGTCAGGGTGAGGTTGTTCTGCGAATGCACCTGGCCGTCGCCGCTCAGGTTGCGTGCGGTGAGGCGCTGGTTGCCGTCCGAGCGCAGCAGGCCCGCGCCGTTGGCGACCGTATCGGCACGCATGTCCAGGCTGCCGCCGGACGAGATCTGGCCGCCGGCATTGTCCAGTCCCGAGACCAACTGCAGGTTGGCCGCCCCGTCGGTGACGACCTGCCCTTGCCGGTTGTCCAGCGTCTGCGCCTGCAACTGCAGTTGCCCTGCCTGCAGGCCGAGCGCGGCGCCGTCGATACGGGTGTTGCGGTTGTCCACGCTGGATGCGTTCAAGGTCAGCAAGCGGCCAGCAGCCACCAGGCCGGCCTGGTTGTCGAGTGCGCCACCCAGCGTGAGGTCCAGGTTCTGGCCGCCCTGAAGCCGGCCGCCCGCGTTGTTCATCGCCGCAGCGGTCAAGACGAGGTTGCCCGCTGCACTCAACGCACCTGCCGCGCCGTTGTCGACACTGGCCACCGCCACGCGCGCATCGCCTTGTGCGAACAGTGCGCCGCCGCGGTTGTCCAGGGCGCCACCGTCCACTTGCAGGCGGCCGCCCGCCAGGATGCCGCCGTTGGCGCCCGAGCCGGTATTGGTGATGGATTGGCCATTGGTGTGCAGCAGCAGCTCGGCCCGCGACTGCAGGCGCCCGCCGGCGTTGTCGAGCGCGCCGCTGCGGATGTCGAGTGTGCCGACCTGGCTGCCGATGGTGCCGCTGGTGTTGTCCAGCGCCTGCGCGCGCGTATCGACCACGGCACTGCCGCCGATCACGCTGCCGGCACGGTTGGAAAGCCCCGCGCCTTGCAGACGCAGTGCGTTTGTGGCCTGGAGGGTTCCGCCGTTGTTGCCGATCGCGTTGTCGGTGACGATCGCGAGGTCGGTACCGGCGACGACGGTGCCGGCCGCGTTGTCGAGCGTGCCGGCGTCCACGGTGAGTGCACCGGCGCTGGACACGACGCCCTGCGCGCGGTTGTCGAGCACTCCATCGACGTCCAGCTGCAAGCCGCTGCCGGCCGCGTGCAGCGTGCCGGCCTGGTTGTCGACGCCGGCCGCATCGATGCGGCCGGCGCCGGCGAGCAGGATCTTGCCTTGCTGGTTTTGCAGCGCCTGTGCGATGGTCAGCGCCGAATGTCCGCGGCCAGCGGCCTGCAACGTTCCCCGGGCATTGATCAGCGTCCGCGCAGTCAGCGCCAGCAGGCCGTTGCCGCCGATGCTGCCGCCCGCGTTGTCCAGCGTGCCGCCCACGGTGAGCCTGAGCAACTGATCGCCGCTGGCGGTCAGTTGGCCGCCAGCGGTGGTGAGGGTGCCGGTGTCGACCGTGATGGTGCGTGCCGAGGTGGCGGCGTTGCGCAGGTCGGTGCGCTGACCGGTCACGCGCAGCGTGCCGTTGCTGATCAGCTTGCCGGCATTGCCGGTCAGTGTCTGCGCGTCGATCTGCAGCAGGCCGCTGCCGGCGTGCTGGATCGTGCCTTGGGTGTTGTCGAGCAGCGTGCTGTTCAGCGCCAGGTCGCCATTGCCGGCGAGTGTGCCACCGGCGTTGTTCAAGACGGTGGCGTGGATGTTGCTGGCGCCGTTGCCGCTGGCGACGATGCGCCCGCCGCGGTTGTCCAGGGTCTGCACCTGCAGGTCCACGCGGTCGGCGCCGATGTTCGCCTGGCGGTGATCGACATCGGTGGCCGTCAAGGACAGCGCGCCGGTGCTGGCGATCGTGCCCTTGCTGCCATCCACGCGTGCGGCCACGATCTCCAGGCCCTGTGTCCCGGAGTGGCTGAGCGTGCCTTCCGCATTGATCAGGTGATCTGCACCGACGTGCAGCGTGGTGCCGTTGCTGGCGATCCGGCCACGGGCATTGTCCAGTGGCCCGGTGACCTCGATGCGGCTGTCGGCGCTGCCGGCAGCGGTGAGGGTCCCGCCACGGTTGGACAGCGCCGCGGCCCGCAGCGCGAGCGCGCCATTGCCGGCGATGCTGCCGCCGTCGTTGTCCAGCGTCCCGCGCAAGCGCACGTTCAAGGCGTCGTTGCCGGTCGCGCTCAGGCTGCCGCCAGCGGTGCGCAGGCTGTCGGCGGCTATATCGATGTGCTCGGCCTGGGTGGTGCTGCCTGCGCCCAGATCGAAGCCGCCGCCGCGCAGTTGCAACGCGCCCAGGCTGAGCAGTTTGCCGCCCGCGCCTTGTAGCGTATCTGCGGCAATGCTCAGCATCCCGCTGCCAGCATGTTCGATCGCGCCTGCACGGTTATCCAGTGTGGACGCACGCACGCTGAGGTCGCCGCTGGTGGCAACGCGGCCGCCTTGGCGGTTGTCCAGCAGGGTGGTTGCGCGGACCTGCAATGCCGCGCCATTGGCGGCCAGGACGCTGCCGCCGCGATTGATGAGGGCGCCGGCTTGCAGCGACACCGCACCATTGCCGGAGATCGTGCCGGCGCTGTTGTCCAGGCTGCCGCCCACGATCACGCTGGCAGGTTCGCGACCGGCCGCCAGCACCGAGCCGCGTTGGTTGTCGAGCGATCCGGCCTCGATGCGGACGCCGGCATTGCTGGCGAGGCTGCCGTCGCGGTTGTCCAGGCGATCGCGCACCGTCAGTTGCAGCGCCTGATTTCCCAGTGAGACAAGGTTGCCGCCGGCGGTGGTGAGTGCGTCGGCTTGAATCTGGATCTGCTGCGCGGAGGTGGTGCCATCGGCAAGATCGACACCGCCGCCGGTCACGGCCAATCCACCGTTGCTGCGCAGACGGCCACCGCGTCCTTCGAGCGCGTCGGCAGCGATGCTCAGCAGGCCGGTGCCGGCGTGTTGAATCTGACCACCGGCATTGCCGAGCGTGCCGGCGCGCAGGCTCAGGTCGCCATTGCCGGCGATGGTGCCGCCATCGCCGTTGTCCAGACGCCCGCCGACCTGCAGCGTGGACGCCTGCGGCCCGGTCGACAGCAGCGAGCCGCCGCGGTTGTCGAAATTGCCGGCCTGCAAGGTCAACTGCGTGGTGCTCAACGCGGCATTGCGATGCTCGACCGCGCCCGCGCGCCAGCTGAGCGCGCCCAGCGTGGCGATGCTGCCGCCGGCACCGGACCAGTCCTGCGCGGCCAGTGCCAGCCCCTGCGTGCCTGCGTGTTCGATGCGGCCGCCCGCGTTGGCGACGGACCGCGCCGCGAGCTGCAGTGCCGCCGCATTGCTGGAGAGCACGCCGCGTGTGTTGTCCAGCAGTCCGCGCACTTGCCATGTCGCTGCGCCAAGACCGCCATGGCGCAGCTCGCCGCCGCGATTGCTCAGCGATTGGGTGTCCAGGCGTAGCGCGTTCGCCACGTTGAGGCGGCCTGCATCGTTGGCCAGCGCACCGAGCTGCAGGTCGGCATCGCCAGAGACGTTGAGCGTGCCGGCACGGTTGAGCAGATCGCCGCGCGCGCTCAGCGCGGCCACGCCAAGCCGGCCGCCGCTGTTGTCCAGGCCATTGGCGACCGACACCGATACATCGCCGCCCCCACCGATGCGGCCGCCATCGTTGTCCAGTAGGCCGGCGATGTTCAGTACGCCCGCCGCCAGCGGGGCGACGACCGGCGCTTGGCCGTTTCCAGGAGGCGTGACGGTGCCGCTTCCTCCATTGCTGCCACTGTTATCGGGAGTTCCGCTTCCGTTGTTGCCGCCTGTCGCGGGCGCGGTGCCCGCACCGGTCGAAGCAGTGCCCACTGCGCCGATGCTGCCCTCTGCGCGATTGCTCGCGCTGCCTGCGCTCAACCCGAGCGCCTGCACGCCGGTCTGCTCGATGCTGCCGCGCTGGTTACGCAGTGCCGTCGCGTCGATCTGCAACCGCTGCGCGTTCAAGCTGCCACCGCGATTGTCCAGATCGGCCGCCGTGGCCACGCGCAATTCGCGCGCGGCACTGAGCGTGCCGGCGTTGGCGATCCCGCCGCTGGCACTGATGCGCGTGTCCTGCTGCGATTGCAGCGCGCCGGTGTTCTCGAGCCGGCCATCGACCGTCACCACCAGTTCGCCAGCCTGCGCGCCGATGTTGCCCGCGTTGCGCACGCCGACCCCATTTTCGTTGCCGACCAGCCAGATCTTGTTGGCGAACATGCCGCCTAGCGCGCCGACGTCCAGCGCGAACGCCGGCGCCGGGCCGGCGGCGGCCTGTGCCGCGACCCGGCCTTGGTCGGCGCCGACCTCGTTGCTGCCCAGGCTGGCCTGCAAGCCATTGGCCCAGATCCCGGCGTTGACCTGCAGCGAGCGGCTGATCAGGTCGGTGTAGTCGGCACGGCGGGTGTCCAGGCCGGCGCCTTCGATCCGGATCGCGCCACCGCTCACCCGGTAGCCTTCCAGCGACCCGCCCGCCAGGATCGGCGTGCCGGTGGTCAGCGTCACCCGGCTGGCGTTGAGGAAGCCGCCGCCGTCGACCTGGATGCCGGCCGGGTTGGCGATGACGACCTCGGCGCGCTGACCGGCCACCTCGATGTAGCCGTTGAGCCGGCTGGCCGGGCCGTTGACCTCGTTGAGGATCACCTTGGCGCTGCCGGTGGCCAGCCACGGATTGCCCTGCACCCAGCCGCCGAGCTGGGTCTGGGCCTGCCCGCGCGCGTTGTTGAGGATGGCGCCTTCGCGGCCGACGTCGAACTGCGCATAGCGGTTGCGCGACACGCCGGCCGCCGAGGGCGTGGTGACGTTGACCAGCGGTACGCCATTGGGCGCGGTCAGCACGGCCGGACGTTCGCTGCCGGGCGCGGCGCGATCGCCGACCAGGCGCCCGGCCGACTGCGCCTGGGCGCTGACGACCACAGCGCCCCAGCCGAGCGCGCACCACACCGCCATGCGCAGCGGGGCGATCGCCGGCGGCGCCACCGCCGCGCCGCCGGCGCCGGCGTTCGCGCCCGGGGCGTGCGCCAGTTCCGAGGCCACCTGCCAGACCCGCAGCGCGCGGTTGAAGACCAGACGGTAGAGACGATTCATGTCACTGTCCTTTGTGCGATCAGTCGTGCCAGGAGAGGCTGAAGCCGAGCGTGGTGTAGGCGGTGGGGAAGTTGGCGGGCCTGCGCAGCGGCGAACCGGCGAAAGCGTCCAGCGAAAAATGCCGCCAGCCGCCGCGCAGGCCGAGCGCGATGCCGGCCAGGTGGTCGCCGGCCTGCCAGCGCGCCGACGGGCCGCCGATGCGGCCCTCGTCCGCGCCCAGGTAGGCCTCCAGCCCGCCGCCCACCGACAGGCTCAGTTCGTTGCGCAGCCACCAGCCGCGCTCGCCGCTGAGCGACAGCTCGCCATCGAAGCCGCGCACGCTGTAGCGCCCGCCGATCGCCCAACGGTCCTGCGGCGCCAGCGGCGTGCGGTTCCACTGCGCGCGCCAGGACGCGCTGTAGCGCAGGCGCTGGCTGCCGAACCGGAACGGCACGACCAGTTGCGCATCGGCGACGATCAGTTGCATCCGCGAGGTGCCTTCCAGCGGGATCCGCGGATCGAAGGCATGCGCCCGTTCCTCCGGCGCGCGCAGCGCGCCGAAGGCGCCGGTGCCACGTCGATACGCGACGCTGGCGTCGAGCGTGGCCGCGCCCAGGAACTGGCGATGGGTCAGGCCGAACTCCCAGCCGGCGGTCGCCCGCCGCTGCACCTGGATCTCGGTGTCGTCGATGAAATTCCTCGACTGCCGCCACCAGCCGCGGGCATAGGCACCGGACTTGCGCTTGGCGTTGCGCAGCAGCAGGCGGTCGATCCGCACCTCGGCGTTGCCGCTGCGGCCGCTGTAGTCGTAACGCTCGAAGGCACCGGCCACGCGCTGGCTGTAGTCGTAGGCGCTGGCGGTGGCGCCGAACAACCAGTAGCCGTACGGAACGTCGTAGTGCGCGGTCCAACTGCCGGTGTGCTTGCCGCCACCGTTGAACACGCCCTTGCCCAGGCTGACGTAGAACAGCTCGTTGAGGCCCAGCGGGTTGTCCAGCGACAGCGTGGCGTTGGCCTGCAGCTTGCCCGTCGCCTCGCTGCCGGCATCGTCCAGGCTCAGGCTGGCGCGCACGCGCGCGCGCTGCTGCCAGGCGATCGCCAGGTCGCTCTCGCCGGGGCCCGCGCCCTGGCCGTCGGCCGGCGCGATCTGGATGTCGGCGGTCACCGTCGGCACGCGCTGGAAGTTCTCCAGGCCCTGTTCGATGTCGCGCAGGTTCAGCAGCCCGCCGCTGCGCGTGGGGACCGCGTTGGCGATCGCCGCGCGCGCCGACCCCGGATCGGTGAAGCGAATCGCATGCACGCGCCCGGCGACCAGCGACAGCCGCAACGTGCCGCCGTTGAGGTCCTGCGGCGCGGCCAGCACCCGCGTGGTCACATAGCCGCGCGCGACCACCGCGTTCTGCACCCGCTTCATCACCAGGTCGATGCCGTCGGTGCCCAGGCAGCGCCCGGTCGCCGGATCCGACGCGGGATCGGCCGCCTTCAGCGCCCAGCGGAAGGCGTCGGCCGCGGCGCCGTCGAGCACGATGCGCGCAATGCGGAAGCACGGCGATTCGTTCTGCGGCAGCCGCTCCATGCCTGCGCTCGGCGCACGCTCCAGGCGCACGTCCGGACGCGCTTCCTGCTGCTCGCGCAACGCCCGCTCGCGCTCCTGCTGACGCAATAGCGCCTGCGTCGCCGGATCGTCCCCCTGCTGCGCCCAAGCCTGCCCGGCCACGCCCATCGACAGCACGATGCACCACGCAGCGCACGCGCGCGCCGTTCTCTCAGCCCCTGTCTCCACGGAAAACTGCCGCCTGAACTGATGGAACGCCTGCAACCGACGCGTGGCGTCGGCCCCCTGTGCGATCTATTGTGATGCGCCGGCGTGCCCGTGTCTGTAGGGAAAATCTTACCCCCCTGCAGATCGCCGCTGGCGGCGCGCCGGGACTGCACACACTGGACTGGCGGCATGCGCCTGCGCCCAGCGCACGCGGTCGGCGCCGCCGATCGCGCCGCTGCGCCGCGCCCGTTCGCGGCCCTGCCGCAGCAAGGCCAACGTCGGCATGTTGCGGATGCCCAAGCGCGCCGCCGGTGCCGGCGGCGCCTGCGTGTCCCGCTTGCCCAGGCGCATGTGCGGCTCCAGCGGCGGCGGCGGCGGCGTCGAACGGCGGGGCCATGGTCCGGCATGGGCCGCACCACGGCACCCGGAAATCCACCCGCAACGGTAATGTCGCTGCGCTGGGGGTGGGCGGCGAAGGTGTCCGCGCTCAAGGCCAGCGGCGCGGCGCCGGACAGTGCGCGATGGCAGCGCCCGCAGTCGGCGCTGCCGCCAGGCGCGCGCCGGGACCCGGTTCAGCGCCTGGCAGTGCGGGCAGGCGCTGCCGCCGGGCGGCGCGTAGCGCTGCGCGTCCCTGGCCGTGCGCCGCATGCCACCGTGGCGCCGGATCATGGCCGCGCGGCGGCACGGCGGCAGCGGCCGACGGCGGCGACGCCGACGCCGACGACAGCCGGTTCACGCTGCCGGACCATCCGATCCGCTGAATGCGACAGCCCGCGCGGCGGACCGGAAACGGCGACACGCGCCGACACTCATTCCGCGACCAGGCTGTAGCCCATGCCGCGTACCGAATGGATCTGGATGCGTCGGGTCTTTTCGCCGATGTTGCGGCGCAGGCGCGAGATCTGCGACTCCAGCGAATTGGAACTCACCAGCCGGTCGTAGCCGTAGACGCGGGCCTCGAGGGAATCGCGCGGCACCAGCACGCCCGGACGGGCCATCAGCGCCGCCAGCACCAGGGCCTCGGTGCGTCGCAGCGGCAGTGGCTCGTCGTCGATCCAGAACGCGCGGCTGTCGGCGTCGTAGCTCAATGGTCCGAAGCGCTTGAGCTCGCGCCCGGTCATCACCTCGTGACGCAGCGCATTGCGGATGCGCGCGAGCAGTTCGCGCGGCTCGAAGGGCTTTGCGATGTAGTCGTGGGCGCCCGATTCCAGGCCGGTCACCTTGCTGTCCAGGTCCGCCAGCGCGGTGAGCAGGATGAAACGCTGCAGCCGCTTGTGGGCGCGGGCATGGGGGATGAGGGACAGCCCGTCGCCGTCGGGGAGCCGGCGATCGAGCAGGACCAGGTCGAAGTCGTTGTCCAGCACCAGGGTGCGGGCGATGGCCAGGGTGGGCGCCAGGTCCACCACGAAGCCCTGCTTGACCAGGAAATGGGTCAGGGTCGTGGCGATCTCGTGCTCGTCTTCCACCAGCAGCAGGCGCATGCGGTCCTCGGAGTGCGGTGCCCCGGCCCTGTCGGGACCGGGGAGGGGGAGGGTCAGAACTCGTACTGTACTTCCAGCGACAAGGTCCGTCCGGCCGGGTTGTAGCGCGCGGTGTCGTAGGGCCGGCTCTGGATGACCGCGAACGGCGGCGTGGCATCGAGGATGTTGCGCCCGGCGAAGTTCAGCCGCAAGTCGTTGCGCAGCTGCCAGCTCACGGTGAGATCGCAGGTGGTGAACGATTCGACCGTCTTGGCGTAATCGGGATTGTCGATCCTGCCGGAATACATCGTGAGCACGTAATCGTTGATGTAGGTGGGCGTGTAGTAGGCCCACAGTGTGGCGGTGACATCGCCATACTGCCAGCCCAGCTCGCCCACCACCTTGTAGTCGTCCACGCCCTGCACCGTGCCGATGCTGCGCAGTACCGGCGCGCCCGGCAACGACCGCGTTTCGGCCTTGAGGTTGTCCAGCCAGGTGAGCTTGGGGCGGAAGTTGCCCCAGCGGCTGACCCACAGATAGCTCAGTTCGTAGGTGATGGACGCGTATTCGGAGCCTTGCAGGTTGAACGTCGTGCTGTTGACGTTGACGACCTTGCCGGTCGCGTCGCGTTGGTAGAACGCGCTCTGCCGCAGTTGGTCGCTGGTGGACAGGTAGCGGCTGAGCGTGCCGAACGCCGCGTACTGATTGCTGATCTTGGACTGGTTGTAGTTCACGTCCAGGGTCAGCCCGGCCAGCGCGCCTTGCGGCATCCAGGACAGGCCGAAGACGCGCTGGATCGAGGTTTCCGGCTTCAGGTCGGGGTTCGGGGCGGTGGTGCTGCGGGCCTGGTAGCGATTGGAATTGGGCGCGATGCAATCGGTGCTGCAGGTATACAGTGGATCGTTGTCGATATAGTCGACCGAGGCCTGTGTGCCGTAGATGCTGAAAAGATTGGTGGGCGGCGGCGCGGAGAAACCGCGCGACCAGCGCGCCCGCAGGCGCAGGGCGTCGGTGATCTCCCACAGCGCGCCCAGGCTCGGCGTGGTCTTGCCGAACTCGCTCTTGCCGAACAGGATCTTGCCGCCCTCGGAGTAGGGCACGTTGTCCACCGTGCCCACCGCGCCTTCGCTGGTGTAGACGTCGCGGCGCGCGGCCAGATTGAAGGTCAGCGCCCGCACCAGCGGGAAGTTGAAATCCTGGCCGAACACCGGGATGCTGACTTCGCCGAACAGGGCATGGCGGTCGCGGCTGGTGGCCAGCACCGACAGGTTGCGCACTTCGCGGCTGTCGATGCCATCCTCGTTGTAATCGGCGCCCACCGCGTAGTAGACCCGGCCGGCGGGCAATGCGAAGGCGCTGCCGCTCATGCGCAGTTCCAGGTTCTGCAGGCGCGAGGCGCGATCCTCGTTGTCGAGCAGGTAGTAGAAGTCGTTGATGTCGGCGCCGGCGCTGTCGGTGCCGTCGTTCCACGGGTTGAACGCCAGCGCCGGATCGGCGCTGGTCAACGCCTGGCACTGGCGGGCGACGATCGCCTGCACCTGCTCGAGCCGACGGCCGCTCAGGCGGTTTTCGTCCAGATCGAAATTGGAGCAGCGAACGCCGTTGGGCGAACCCGGGTCGGCCTGTAAGAACGCCAGCGAACCGAAGGTGCGGCTGGCGCCGACATTGCTGGTGCGCGAGGTGGTGTAGATCGCATCGAGCTTGGTGTCGGCGTTGAACGCATAGCTCAGGCCGAGGTTGGCAGTCCATGCCTTGGTGGTGTTGGACACGGTCACCGTCGGCAGGCGACCGGATGCGATCTCCGCGCGCGGATCGTAGTAGACCGTGGTGCCGGGGTTGAAGCGGCCGGCGTAATAGGCCGGGAAGGGGTTGTAGTACTGGCCCGGGGCCAGCGTGATCGCCAGTCCCTGGTCGTAGCGCTCTTCCTGGGAATTGGTGGAGCGATCGAACAGGCCGTCGGCGGTGAAGGTCAGCTTGTCGGTGAGTTTCTGCTCGAAGCTCAGGTTGATCGCGCTGGATTCGACGTCCGGGCCGGCCAGTTCCGGCACACGGTCGGGTTTGGCGCTGGCATCGAGCACGATCAGATCGGCCAGTGTCGGCGCCCGGCCCAGCCTCGTCGGCACGGTCAGGGCGGTATCGATGCGCGTGGTGATCAAGGTGTCCGGATCCTGGATGTATTCGCTGATCGGGAAGACCGCCGGCTGCAGGCCCCGGGAGAAACTGCGGAAGTCGTAGTTCGGGTCGCCGTTGAAGTAGGCCGAGTAATCCTCGGTGGTGTAACCGCTCTTCCAGTTGTTGACGGGGCGGCTGCGGGCGTGGCTCAGCGTCGCCGACACGCTGCCGCTGCCCCAGTTGTAACCGGAGTAGACGCTGAAGCGCTTGCCGTCGGCATCGGTGCTGGAATGCTCGTACTGCGCGTTGACCGTGGTGCCGACGTAGTCGCGGCGCAGGATGAAGTTGATCACGCCGCCCATGGCGTCGGCGCCGTAGATGGACGAGCCGCCATCGGTGGTGATCTCCACGCGCTCCACCGCGCTCAGCGGGATGCCATTGAGATTGACGAAACCCTGCTGGATGCCGGCCGCACCGGCCATGCGGCGGCCGTTGACCAGGACCAGGGTAAGCCCGGCGCCCATGCCGCCCAGATTGGCGGCCGACACGCCCAGGCTGCCCATGGTGCTGACGTTGACCCGGCCCTCTTTGTCCTGCAGCGGACCTTTGCTGCGCTCGTTGGTGATGGCGCCGATGGTGGCCAGGTTCTGCGGCAGGGTGCGGATCAGGTCCTCGACGCTGCTGACGCCGCGCGCCTTGATCTCTTCCTGGTCGATGACGATCAGGCGCGAGGTGACGTCGCCGTTCTGCAGACGGCTGCCGGTCACTTCGATGCGTTGCATCGCGGCGGCGGCGGCGGCGGCGGACGCGTCGCTGTCCTGAGGATCGGTATCGGTCGCTGTTGCGCCCTCGCGCTCCTGCGCCCAGGCGGGCGACACGGCGGTGGCCAGGGCGATCGCCAGCACGGACGACGGGAACGAATGCGTATTCAAACGGGTGGTCTCCTCGGTCCAGGCACAATGGGATGGATTGCTGGTAAAACCCTGCGTTGCAGCCGGGGTCGGGGACGCCTCCCACGTCCACATGTCCGCGCGCCGGCCGCGGCGCTGCGCGCTGTCCCCAGCGACGGCATGACTTCCCTGCCTGGAATGGATTTCCGGGACTTCCGGCCGCCGCGCGTTTCCCCTCGCGGCGGCCGGCACGTCATGTGTATGTCATGAAGCTTGCACGAACCTTGCGCGAACCTTTTGGGTTCCGCCGCCCACCGCGGCGATGCGATGAGCGGCTGGCGCGGCGGGCATGGGCTGTGGCAACGTAGCCGGCACCGCGACATCGATCCCGGTGCGCGCGGCCGGCGCTGCGCAGGGGTGGGCGCCACGGCAACCGTATGGCCCTCTGCGCGACGTCGCTGCAGCCGGATGCGACGCCTCTGCGGCGGCCCCACTTCGACCGTGCGTCTGCATCGGCCCCGCTCGCGCGGCGGATGTGCGCATCCCCAGCCAGGACGAGGCAGTGAAAGCGCGAGCGTTGCCGTGGTTGTACCGGTCGATGATGGGGCAGATGGCCCTGCTGGCGCTGCTGTTCCTGGGCAGCCTGTTCTATTGGGTGGGCATCCGGCCATTGGTGGAGAGCGCGCCCATGCGTTCCAGCGATCCGCTGCAGAGCACCTCCAGCGAGGTCACCATGCGGCTGAGCGACTTCATCGATCGCGCGCGCAACGCGCCGGCCGACGGCATCGCGCTGGAGCGCGATCCGCTCCTGGCCCAGGTCAAGGCGCGCAATCCGGATTTCCGCTGGTACGTGCGCGTGGGCGATGCTGTCTTCCAAAGCGGCAAGGGACAACCGCTGTTCCGCTCGCTGCATTTCGACGCACTGGCCGACTCCCGCGCGACCAGCGCGGTGCCCGATGCGTGCACCCAGGCCAGCCGCAGCCTGCAGGACGACAAGGGCATCGGGTATCTCAGTTACTTCGATTGCAATGGCCTGCTCTCCTATTACGAGCATACCGGGATCCGCACGCCGCTGGACATCGACGCCAGCCTGGCGCGGTACTATCCGAAATGGGTCTGGGATTCCAGCCGTGGGCTGATCATGACCGGTGCCGGCATGTTCCTGATCTTCGTGCTGATCGTCGGCATCAACGTGATCATGATCAGGCGCATCACCGCGGTGACGCGTTCGTTCGATCCCAAGCACCTGGACCGCCAGCTGCCCGAGGAGGGGCTGCCCAGCGAAGTGGTGCCGCTGGTGCAGGCGGTGAACGAGATGATCAAGAAGGTGGACGAGGCGCAGAAGCGTCGCGAGTTCTTCCTGTCCACCGCCGCCCACGAGATGCGCACGCCGCTGACGGTGCTGCGCACCCGGCTGGAAATGCTGTCCGACGGGCCGGTCAAGGACAAGTTGGTCGGCGATGTGGGGCGACTGACCAAGCTCGCCAACCAGCTGCTCAAGCTGATGAGCATCAGCGGAGTGCGCAGGCTGGACAGCCTGGTGGATCTGGCCACGGCCTGCCGGCGGGTCATCGCCGAGCGCGAGCCGCTGGCCGAGTTGCGCGGGCTGCGGCTGGAACTGCGCGGCGATGGACTGCCGCTGCGGGTGCTGGGCGATCCGGGCCTGCTCGAGGTGGCCCTGGCCAACCTGATCGACAACGCCATGTCCTTCTCGCCGGCGGGCGGGCGGGTGGGGGTGGAGGTGCATGCCGGTGGCGAGGTCTCGGTGCAGGACGCCGGCCCGGGCATCCCTGCCGACCTGCTGCCCACCGTGTTCGAGCCGTTCGCCAAGTTCCCGCCCAACCGCAACGGGCACGGGCTCGGCCTGGCGATCGTCAAGGCGGTGGCCGAGTTGCACGGAGGCAGCGTGCGGGCGGGCCATGCGCCGGCAGGCGGCGCCTGTTTCACCCTGGCGTTCCCGCCGGTGCAGTTGCAGGACTGACCGCGCGGCCGGGCGCTCACGCCGTCGACTGGGCGCCGTATACAGTTGCGATGGGATGTGCCGGCCGTCAGCGGCGCAAGGCCGGGGCTGTGCGCCTTGCCGCGATGCGCCACGGGCCGCTTCGCACCGACCTCAAGCCCTGGTCGCGGCGGCGACCGTCGCTGTCCAGCGCTTGGACCGGGCCCGAGCCCAGCGCGCGCAGCGGCGCTTGCGCCTTGCGGCGGTCGCCGACGATGACCGAGGTCATTGCGCCAGGCCGCACGCGGTGGCCGATCGCCCGTGGCGCCTGCCTGGCATGCGCCCGCTGCAGCCGCGCGGGCAGGGTCTGCGCGCGGCCGCCGGGACGCCGGTAGCGGACGCTGCCCTGCATCGATTCCGGCACCGAGGCGGTGGTCTCGGTGTTCCCGCGCAGACGCCGGCCGCGCTGGCCGCGAACCGCGGCCAGCGCATCGCCGGTCCGGCGCCTGCCGGCACGGCGGCGATCAGCGGCCGAAGGGGACAGCACGGGCGGTGTGCCTGGAGCGATGAAAGGGGCGACGCGCCCACCGAGGGAGCGGCCGCCAAGGGCGCTGGCGGTGGCTCAGCGCAGCGTGTTGCCGTAGACATCGCGGACTTCCACCGGACCCAGGTCCACGGCGCGGATGCCGGCCTCGATGCGCTTGAGGTCCCCCGCCACCACCCAGAGCATCTGGTCCGGGCGGTAGGTGGCGCGCGCCAGGGCGCGCACCTGCTGCAGGTCGACCGCGGCCAGCCGCTGCATCGCCCCTTCGGCGCGGTCGTAGGGCAGGCCCAGGCTGTGCGAGTTGATCATCGACGCCAGAAAGGCGCCGCTGGTGGTGAAGCCAGACGGGATGGCCTGGATCGAGGCGCTGCGGTCGCGTTCCAGTTCGTCCGCGCCGATCGGGCGGGCGCCGATGTAGTCGCGGATCTCCTTGCGGATCTCCAGCAGCGCCTCGACAGTCTTGTCGGTCTGCACGGTGCCGCTGGCGGTGAACGGGCGCGGGCCGCGGCTGTTGCTGCCGATGCCGGCGCTGAAACCGTAGGTCCAGCCCTTGTCCTCGCGCAGGTTCATGTTGAGGCGGCTGTGGAAGCTGCCGCCCAGCGCCTCGCCCATCAGCGCTTCGGCGGCGGCGGTGTGCGGGTCGAACGCGCCGACCAGATGGCCGGCGACGATGCTGCTCTGCGATGCGCCCGGCGCATCGATCAGGATCACCCGCGGGCCGGCGGCGGCGACCGGCGCGTGCGCCGGGTCTGGCAGCGGCGTGGGCGCGTTGCGGGGCCAGTCGCCGAACCGGCGCTCGGCGGCGTCCTTGGCCGCGGCGACGGTGACGTCGCCGATCACGTACAGGGTGGCGTTGGCCGGGCCCATTTCGCGGTCGTGGAAGCGGGCGATGACGTCGCGATCGTTCTGCCTGGCGAAATCGGCGTGCGCCTGCGCGCGGGTGACGATGCGGCCATTGCGATGGTCGCGGCCCCACAGTGCGTTGGCGAAGACCTGCCCGGCCGACTGGATGGGCGAGCGTTCGTAGGCATCGTAGCCGGCGTCGATGGCGACGTTGGCGCGGCGCTTGTCGATCTCCGCCTGCGGATAGGCCGGGTGGCGGATCAGGTCGGCGGCCAGCGCGAAACTGTCGTCCAGGCGGTTGCTGGTGGTGTTCCAGCTGAAGCCCATCGCGCGCTCGCCCACCGCCGAGCCCTGATAGAACCCGATGCGCGCGATCTCCCGCGTGATGGCGTTGCCGTCGCGCCCGTCGGTGCCCAGCGGCAGCAGGTTCATGGCCAGCGCGGCGATGCCCTGGCCGTAGCCCTGCTCGACCTCGGTGCCGCTGTCGAACTGCAGGCTGGCGTCGATCAGCGGCAGGCCGCGGCGCTCGGCCACCACCAGTTTCATGCCGTTGGACAGGGTGGTTTCGGTGATCGCCGGGAACCTGACCTGGCCGGTGAACGGGCCAGGCGGCGGCGGTGCGGTACGGTCGACCTGGCCGGGTGCGGGCGGATTGGGCGGCGCCGGGCGGGTGACGAGTTCGTAATAGGGGCGGTCCAGCCATTTGCCGGCGACCACGCGCAGGTCCTCGGCGGTGGCCGTGCGCACCCACTCCAGCTGTTTCAGCCCGCCGACTGGATCGCAATGGTAGAGCTGGCCCTGCGCGAGCATCGCTCCGACCGCGGCGTTGCTCTGCAGCGACCGCAGCAGGTTGTTCTGGCTGCCCACCACGATCGCCTGCATCCGCTCCGGATTGTCCGGCCCGTGGGCGAAATACGCCGCCAGCGCACGGTCCAGCAGCGGCGCCACCCGGGCCGGGTCCACACCGGGCCTGAGCGTCACGTCGATCGAGAACGTATTGGCGAGCAGGTTGCTCGACAGGCCGGCCGTGACCTGGGTCGCCAACTGCAGATCGTTCACCAGCAGATCCCACAGCACGGCGTCGCTGGCGCCGGCCAGGGTGCCGGCGGCCAGCTGCAGCAAGGCCAGTTCGCGCGGCACGTCGCCGGAGACCGGCCAGCTGCGGCGGATGCCCGCCAGCGGGCCGTCGCCCTGCACGATGTCGCGCTTGACCTGGGCGAAGTCCGGGAGCCACTGGTCCATGCGCGAGGCGGGTTTGCCGGCGGGCGCATCGGCGAAGTAGTGCGCCACCTTGCGCTTGGCGGTGTCCAGGTCGACGTCGCCGGCCAGCACCAGCACCGCGTTGGAGGCGCCGTAGTAGTCCTGGAACCAGGTCTTCACATCGTCCAGCGAGGCGTTGTCCAGATCCTGCATCGAGCCGATGGTGCTGTGCCGGTACGGATGGCCGAGCGGGAAGTAGCTCTGGCGGTAGATGTCCTCGCTGCGGTCCTGCTCGCCGAGTTCTTCGCCGCGCTTCTCGTTCTTCACCACCGCCCGTTGTTCGTCCAGCGCGGCCTGGGTGATGCTGCGCCCCAGCCACGCCATGCGGTCCGATTCCATCCACAGCGCCAGGTCCAGCGCATTGCTCGGCACGGTCTGGTAGTAGCGGGTCAGGTCCAGGTCGGTGCTGCCGTTCATGTCCGACGCGCCGGCCCGGTCCAGCGGCAGGAAATACTCGCCCTTGCGATTGACCGTCTCCTGGAACATCAGGTGTTCGAACAGGTGGGCGAAACCGGTCTTGCCCTGCGGCTCGTCCTTGGAACCCACCCGGTACCATACCCCGACGAACACGTTGGGCACGCTGTGGTTGCTGTGCACCACCACGGTGAGTCCGTTGGGCAGGGTGAAGACGTGGTGGTCGATGTCCACTGCGGCGATGCGGGCGGGGGCGGCAGCGGCAGTGCGCGGCGCCGCTGCCAGCGCGGGCGCCGGGGTCGCGCCGGACAGCAGTCCGGCGACCGCGAGCAGGGAGTGGGAAAGACGGCTCAAGGCGGACTCCGGGACGGGCCAGGCGGGACCGGGGAATTGACGCACGCCAAGCTTGCACCGGGCTGGCATGCCCATGGCGCGCCTGGCCGCGCGCAACCACCGGCGGAAAGCATCGGCAAACGCCACGCAGGGCAAGGTCCATGCAGCAGTGTAAGGTCCATGCAAGTGTCGTGATGTGGAATGCCGGTCAGCCCCATCGATGCGTCCCAGGACCATGGCTTTGCTTCCCGACAGCGCCGCTGCCATCTTCGCCCAGCAACTGGATGCGCTCGCCGGGCAAGGGCAGCGTCTGTTGCAGCGGGCGGCCGCGCGGGGTGCCTGGGCGCGCGGCCTGCGCATGGCGCTGGCCGGCTGCGCGGTGGTGCCGCTGCTGGCGCTCGCCAGCGCACCGTGGCGACTGCTGCCGATGGCGGTGTGGCTGTCGGCCAGCGTGGCGGCGCCGTTGCTGCTGGCGGCCGGTGCGCCGCTGTCGCTGCGCGCGCGCTGGCGTCCGCAACGGCGCGCTGCGCTGGCCCTGCTGGACCGCCGCGCCGGTGCGCAGGACCGCCTGCTGGCGGCCGATCAGTTCCTGGCCGAGCCGGCCCGGGATGGTTTCCGTGCAGCGGCGATCGCCGATGCCCAGGCGTGGCTGGCGCCGGCCCGGCAGGCCGGCGAGCGCGAGATCGCGGCGTGCGCGCTGCCGTTGCAGCGCTGGCGCATGGCCATGCCGGTGCTGGCCGTGCTGGCGCTGGCGGCCGCGTGGTCGATCCCGGCGCCGGGTGTGGGCGCGCGTGCAATCGCCGGCCACCCGCCGGCGCCCGCCGGCCATGCCGCGCTGGCGGTCGTGGGGCCGGGACAGAACGTGCCGGCGCTGGTGGCCGCGCCGCCGCCGGCGATCCGGCCAGGGGCGGTCGCCGGCGGCGATCGACAGGCCGTGGCCGACGCTGCCGGCGCGGCGGGTGCGGCGCTGAGCCCGGGCGCGTCGGCGGCAGGGATGTCGGGCAAGCCGGCAGCCGCGACCGCCGGCGGCGCCGGCGCCGGTGAGGGCAAAGCGTCGCTGCCGCCGCCCGCACGCCCGAGCGGCCATCCGGGGCCATCGGCGGGCGCGCAGCCGCAGCAGGCGGCCGGCGCACCGATGGCGGCCAGCGACGCCGCGCCGACCGACGGCAGCAGCGACGGGGTGCCCGAGGCCGGTGCGGCCGCGCATGAGAACCCCGCATCCTCGCCGTCGTCGCAATCCGCGCAGCCACCCGGCGCCGGCGCGCCGGCGCCGCCGCAGGGGGGCAAGGATCCGGGCCAGCCGCCGCGCCGGGGGCCGAGCGAGAAGGGCGACCAAGGGCAATCCCAGGGCAATGGCCAAGACAAGAGTCGGGGCACGGGCCAGGGGCAAGGCGGCGAGGACGCGCTCAAACGCACCCGCGGCCTGACCGGCCTGCTGCTGGGCGTGCCGATGCAGGACCAACTGACCGGCACCCCCAATCGCGGCCGGGTCCGCAGCATCACCCGGCCGGGCGAGCCGCAGCGCGCGCCGGCCGCTCCCGGCGGCGCGCGTGCGCGCGGCAGCCAGTCCGGCGACAGCGGGCCGTCGAGCCCGCGTCCGGCCTCCGCGGCGGACCAGCAACTGGTCCGCGACTATTTCCTGCTGCAGCGCAAGCGCGGCGACCTCGCCACCAAGGAATCACAGCCATGAGCCTCACCCAACTGCACGACGCCGACAGCGCGCGGTCCGCCGCCGCCGAGTTCCGCCAGGTCTTCGAGGCCATCGCCGGCGAAGTGGGGCGCATGATCGTCGGCCAGCGCGAGGTCGTCGACGGCGTCCTCACCGCGCTGATGGCCGGCGGCCACGTGCTGCTGGAGGGCGTGCCCGGGCTGGGCAAGACGATGCTGGTGTCCTCGATCAGCCAGGCGGTGGACCTGCCGTTCTCGCGCATCCAGTTCACACCGGACATGATGCCGGCCGACATCGTCGGCACCAACGTGCTCACCGAGCGCGAGGGCGGCGGCCACGAACTGGCCTTCCAGCAGGGGCCGGTGGTGGCCAACCTGGTGCTGGCCGACGAGATCAACCGCGCCACCCCCAAGACCCAGGCGGCGCTGCTGGAGGTGATGCAGGAAAAGCAGGTGACCGTGGGCCGCCGCACCATCGCCATGCCCGATCCCTTCTGCGTGATGGCCACCCAGAACCCGGTCGACCAGGAAGGCACCTACCCGCTGCCGGAAGCGCAGCTGGACCGGTTCCTGTTCAAGCTGGTGGTCGGCTATCCCACCGAGCAGGACTATCACGCGATCATCGAGCGCACCACCAGCGGCAGCCAGGTCCGGCTGTCGGCGGTGACCGACGCGGCGACCCTGCGCCGGATGCGCGGGATCGTGCGCCAGGTGCCGGTCCCAGAGAGCGCACGCAGCTGCGCGATCCGGCTGGTGATGGGCACCCAGCCCAACAGCCCCTACGCCACCGCCCAGGTCAACGCCAGCGTGGCGCTGGGGGCGTCGCCGCGCGGCATCCAGGGCCTGATGCTGGCGGCCAAGGTGCGGGCGCTGCGCAGCGCCCGCTTCGCGGTCGCCGAGGAGGACATCCGCGCGGTGGCGCTGCCGGTCCTGCGGCATCGCCTCGTCACCAATTTCCAGGCCCACGCCAACGGCGTCACCGCCGACACCCTGGTCGCCGACGTGATGGCCGGCCTGCGCGGATGAGTCGGGCCACGGCCACCACGCAGGCGCTGTTCGACCCGGCATTCGTCGAGGCGGTGCAGGCGCTGTCGCTGCGCATCGCCCAGGCGCAGCGCGGTGGCCGGCTGGCCGAGCAGCGCACCACCGCGCGTGGCCAGGGCAGCGAGTTCGCCGATTTCAAGCCGTACACGATGGGCGACGATCTGCGGGCGATCGACTGGAACGTCTACCAGCGCCTGGGCCGGGTGTTCGTGCGCGTGTTCGAGGAGCAGCAGGACCTGCCGGTCTACCTGCTGGTGGACGCCTCGGCCAGCATGGTCGCCGAACGGCCGGCGCGGTTGCCGGCCGCGCAGCGCGCGGCCTTCGCGCTGGCGGCGATCGCGCTGTCCCAGCACGATGCGGTCAGCCTGCTGACGTTCGCCGAGGCCATGCAGGTGCAGGCGCGCGCGGTGTCCGGGCGCGCCAACCTGCTGCGGCTGGCCACGCAACTGGCGGACCTGCAGGGCCACGGAGGCACCCAGCTGGTGGGTGCGCTGCGGCAGGTGGCGGCCAGCCGCCTGCGCCGCGGGCTGGTGGTGGTGCTGTCGGATTTCTTCGATCCGGCGGGTGTCGAGGCGCTGCTGGACGGCCTGCAGGCGTTGCCGCACCGGGTGTTGCTGGTACAGCTGACGCGCGCCCACGACGCCGACCCCGACCTGCATCCGGACCTGCGCGGGGAGGTGCTGATCGACGATGGCGAACCCGGCCATGCGGTGCCGGTGAGCCTGTCGCCGGACCTGCTGCGCGCCTATGCCCAGGTGCATGCGCGCTTCAACGAACGCCTTGCCGCGTTCGCCCGGCGCGGCGGCGGCCTGTTGCGCCTCGACGCGGCCGCGGACGTGCTGCCGCCGTTGCAGGCCATGTTCGGCAGCGGAGCGCTGCGGTTGTGACGTTCGCGACGTTCCCGTCCTGGGTGGTGGCCGTCGGTGCTGCGCTGCTGCTGGCGCTGGTCACCCTGTTGTATCGGCTCAGGGTGCGCAGGACGCCGGTCGCCCTCGCCGGCGCCACGTTGTGGCAGCAGGCCGTGCGCCAGCTGCCGCCGCGGCGGCTGGGCGGACGCTGGCGGCGGCCGTTGGCCTGGCTGCTGTCGCTGCTGCTGGTGCTGTTGTTGTGGCTGGCCGCGGCGGGGCTGCGCAATCCATTGGCCGACGACGGCCGTCGCCACGTGTACTACCTGGACGCGTCGGCGTGGTTGCTGGGCGCCGGCGCCTTCGATGCGGCGCGCGCGGCGCTGGAACGCGACGTCGCGGCCCGGCCGGCCGCGCAGCGCGAGGTGCTGCTGGGGGACGGGATGCCGTCGCTGCTGCTGGCCGGCGACGAGCGCACGGCGCTGCTGCGGGCAAGGTTGCGCGACAGCGCCGCGCGGGCGCGGCCGTCCGGCTTCCCGGCCTGGCTGGCGTCGGCGGGCCGGGAGGGTTCCGACACGCTGGTCCATTACTACGGCGCCGCTCCGGTGCTGGCGGCGGCGCGCGGCGCGCGGCCGGCCGGGGTGCAGGTGGAGGCGTCGTTCCTGGCGCCGCCGCTGGCCGGCAACCGCGGCATCGTGGCGCTGGGCGCGGCGCCGGCGGCGTCCGGGCGCTGGGACGCGGTGGACGTGCTTGTCGCGCTGGACGCGGTCGGCGGCCCGCCGCCCGGACGCGACGCGCTCGACGTCCGACTCGACGGCCGGCCGCTGCCGGCCGGGATCCGGACGGTGGACGATGCCACCGGCATGTTGCTGACCGACGTGCCGGCCGCCGGCGGCACCTTGCAGGTGGCGCTGCGGCAGCGTGACCATTTCGCGGCCGACGATGCCGCCGCGCTGGTGCTGCCCATGCGCAGGCGGTTGCGGGTCGGCGTGGTGGGCACGTTGCCGCCGACATTGCGCGACGTGCTGGCGCTGGACCCGTCGCTGCAGCAGGTGGCGCCGCTGCAGGCGCAGGTGCTGGTGGTCGCCGCCGACGCCGACGCCGACGCCGACGCCGCGGCGGGCGCGGGCGTTCCGGCGCTGCGGCTGGCCGCCGCCAGCGGCGGTGCGCCGGCGTTCCGGTTCACCGTGCGCGCGGCGACCGAGCAGCAGGCGCTCGCCGACCACCTCGGCGCGCTCGGCATCGATCAGGCGCGCAACACCGCCATCGCCGATGAACTCGGCCGCGCGGTCGGGGTGGACGTGGCCCAGGGGGCGTTCCGCCAAGTCCAGGCCTGGCAGGAACTGTTCGCGGCCGACGGCGGCTTTGCGCAGTCGCCGGCCATGCCGCTGTTCGTCGACCGCAGCCTGCACTGGCTGGCCGACCAGGCGCCGTGGGTGCCGTATGCGGTTGCCGGGCAGCCGTTGCAGCAGGCGCTGCTGCTGCAGGGCCTGGGCCAGTCCGCGGCGGTGCGGGAGCGCGCGCTGGGCGACCGCGTGGTGCTGCCCGCCGCCGGCCTGCACACGGTCGCCGGCCAGCCGCTGCAGGTGGGGTTGTTCGACCGCGCCATCACCCGCGGCGTCGCCGCGCCCGCCACGCCGGCCGCGCGCGGCGGCGCGGCGCCGGCCGCGTTCGCGCGTGGCGATCTGGCCAGCGCGGCGCTGCTGCTGGCGCTGCTGCTGTGCTGTGTCGAATGGCGGCTGCATGTGCGCGGCCGGATACCCTGAGGATGCCGATGGACATGGTGTTGCAATCGCCCTGGGCGGTCGCGCTGCTGGTGCTGCTGCCGCTGCTATGGTGGCGCTCGTCGCGGCTGCCACGCTGGCAGCGGTGGCTGCGCGCGGCGCTGCTGGCCTGCGTGGCGCTCGCCCTGGCCCAGCCGTCGCTGTTGTTGCGCGCAAGCGCGCCGGCCCAGGTCGTGGTGCTGGACCAGCGCGCGGCGCTGCCGCCGCCGCAGCGCGCCGCGTGGCTGCAGCAACTGCGGCGGCACCTGGCTGCCAGCGGATCCGGCACGCGCAGCAGCGTGCTGCAACTGGGCGGTGAGCCGTTGCAACTGGACGTGGCCGAGTATCTGCCGCTCGGCGAGCAGTCGCCGATACGGGCGCTGACGCTGGCACTGGAGCGCCTGCCGGCCGGCGCGGGCGGGCAGGTGCTGTACCTGGGCGACGGCGGCTCGCCGGACCGGCAGTGGGGGCGCGCGGTGGCGGCACTGCTGGAGCGCGGAATCAAGGTGACGATGGCGCCGGACGCGCCGGCGCCGCGCGCCCCGCACCTGGTGGACGTGGAACTGGCGCCGGTGCGGGCCGGTGGCCTGGCGACGGCGCAGGTCCGGCTGGACGGGCGCGGGCGCGGGGTATCCGTTGCGTTGCTGTACGAGGGCGTCGAAGTGGTGCGTTCGCCGCCGCTGGATCTGGACGGCCCCCGCCAGGTGGCGTTGCAGTTCCCCGCCGGGAGCGCCGGCTTTCATCGCCTGCGGGTACTGCTGCGCAGCGGCGGCGCGGAGGGCGACGGCGGCGCCCTGACCGGAACGCTGGCGGTGCAGGACCCGCTCGCGCTGCTCTACGTGGCCGCCGATGCCGGCGCCGGCGCCCACCTGCAACGCCTGCTGGGCGAGGGCTTCAAGGTGCGGCAGCAGGCGCCGGGCACGCTCGCCGCCGCCAGCTTCGCCGGGCAGGACATCGCGGTGCTCGATGGCGTCGGGATCGATCTGCCCGCCCCCGCGCAGACCGCGCTGGCCGAGGAGGTCGGCCGCGACGGCATGGGACTGGTCTTCAGCGGCGGCGCCAGCGCCTTTTCGACGCTTCCGCGCGATCCGGCCGGCGCCGGCCCGCTGGCGCGGCTGTTGCCGGTGAGCGGGCAACCGCAGGAACAACTGCACGATCCCAGCGTGGCACTGGTGATCATCATCGATTCGTCTGGTTCGATGGCCGGCGCGCCGATGGACCTGGCCAAGCAGATCGCGCGCCTGGCGGTGCGCCGGCTCAAGCCGGAGGACCGGGTGGGCGTGGTGGAGTTCTACGGCGCCCGGCAGTGGTCGGTGCCGATCCAGCCGGCGCGCAACACCGGCGATGTCGAGCGTGCCATCGGCCGGATGCAGGCGCAGGGCGGCACCCAGCTCTTCCCGGCGGTGCAGGAGGCGTATTTCGGCCTGAAGAACACCGATACCCGCTTCAAGCACATGCTGATCATCACCGATGCCGGCGTGGAGGAGGACAACTACCAGCGCCTGCTGCGGCACATCGCGCAGGACCGCATCAACGTCTCCACCGCGCTGGTGGGCGAGGGCGAGGGCGGGGGCGAGGAGAAGATGGCCGAACTGGCGAACTGGGGCCGCGGCCGCTTCTATCAGGTGGGCAACGATGCCAGCATGGTGGAGGTGAACCTCAAGCAGCCGCAACTGCAGCCGTCGCCGGGTTACCGCAACGGGCGCTTCGCCGTGCAGGCGGTGCCGGGCCAGGCCTGGTGGCAGGGCCAGACGCTGCAGGGCATGCCGCCGTTGCAGGGCCTGGCCACGGCGATGCCGCGCCAGGGCGCACAGATCATGGCGCGGGCCGGCGCGCAGCCGGTGGTGGCCAGCTGGCAGCATGGCGCCGGACGGGTGACCAGCCTGATGACCGAACCGCTGGGCGCCGGCACCCGCGGCTGGGAGGCGTGGCCGGGCTACGGCCCGTGGCTGGCGCGCCTGGTCGCCGGGACCGCCCGCCAGCGGCCGGCGCATGCGCTGGAGGTGGCGCGCGACGGTGACGCGTTGCAGGTGGTGGTCGAACGCAGCGGTGCGGCGACGGCCGCCGACACCCGGTTGCTCGCGGTGGACGCCGACGGCGGCGAGCAGGCGATCGCGCTGCAGGCGATGACCCCCGCCATCCTGGCCGCGCGCATCGAACGGCCCGCCGCTCAGACACGCCTGCTGCTGCGCGCGGGCGGGGTGGCCGTGCGCGCCACCGATCCCGCCTGGACCGCCGCAGACGCGCTGCCCGCCGCGCTGCGCTATCAACTGCCGCTGCCCGGGCTGGTCGCATTGACCAGCCGCGCGCCGGCGGCGAGCGGCTGGCGCGTGCTGGACCTGCGCAGCGCGCTGGCCCTGCTGGCCATCGGCCTGTACCTGCTGGAACTGCTGTGCCGTCGCTGGGCCTGGCGGACACCTTCGTTTTTCCGGAGACCGCGCTGATGTCTGCTGAACGCACCTCGCTCTCCCTGGCGCTCGCGCTGGCCCTGCTGGTCGGCGCCGCCCCGCTCGGCGCGGCCCCGGCAGCGGCAGCGGCGGCCGGCCGGCATCTGCCCGCCGCCCACACCGCCTGGGCGCAGGCATGGCAGCAGTGGCGGCAGGGCGATGCCCGCGCCGCGCTGGCCACGGTCGAGGCGGGCCTGCGCGACAGCCCGGAGGCGGCGGGGCTGCAATTGCGCGCGGCGCTGCTGGATGCCGGCGGCGACCTGGCGGCGGCGCAGCAAGCCTATGCCGCCGCCGCCCTTGCCAGCCAGGGCGCGCCACGCTGGACCCTGCAGGTGCACGCGGCGCTGTTGGCGAAGGACCCCGCGCCGGCGTTGGCGGCGCTGGAACTGGCCGGGCCGGCGCGGCAACGGATGGCGGTGCTGCTGGCGATGCTGGGTCGCACCGATCTGGCGCTGTCGGCGGCCAGCGCCGGCAGCGGCGTGGTGGTCGACCTGCAACGCGCCGCCTGGGCGCTGCAGAGCGGGGACGCAAGCCGTGCGCGGACCCACGCCTGGCGCGCCTTCGACGCGGCCGCCGACGCCGGCGATCGCCGTTACGCGCTGGCGTTGTGGATGGAAGCCTGGCGCGATGCGCAGCAGATGGAGCAGGCCGTGCAGTGGTTGCAGCGGCAGCCGCCGCAGCCGGAACTGCAGCAGGCGCTGGTGGACGCGTTGCTGGAACTGGGCCGGTTCGACGAGGCCATCGCCCAGGTCAAGCGTTCCCAGGACCCGGCCATGCGGCAGCGCCTGATCGGGATCCTGGAGCTGGCCGGCCGCAGCGAGGAAGTGGCCAGCGAATACCGCGGCGAGATCCGTCGCCAGCCGCATGCTGCGGCCGCCTACATCGGCCTGGCCGCGCAGGAACTGGCGGCCGGGCGCCGGCCGCAAGCGCTGGCGACCTTCGCACAGTTGTTCGCCGCCAATCGCGGGCGCGCCGAGGTGCTGCTGCCGGCCGCGCGGCAGATGACCGCGATGGGCCTGCAGGATCAAGCCATGCCGCTGCTGCGCGCCGCCGCGCTGCCGGCCGCTGCCCGCGGCGCGGTGGACCTGTATGCGTTCGATGGCCTGCTGGCGGGTGGCGATGACGCCGCTGCCGGCCGGCTGCTGGCGGCCCTGCATGCCCGCCTGCCGGCCGCAGATCCGTTGCAGTCCGAGGTGGCCGACGGCTTCGAGCGCCTGCAGCAGCCCGCGCAGGCACTGGCGGTGCTGCTGGCGATGGAACGCGCGCGCGCGCAGCCGCTGGACTACGACCTGCAGGTGCGCATCGCCACGCTGGCGATGGTGGCCGGCGACTCGCAACAGGCGCTGGCGCGCTGGCGCGCCTTGTGGACGCAGGCGCAGCTGCCGGCGCGCCGCGCGTTCCTGGAACGGCAGATCGTCAAGGTCGCCCGCGCCCGCGGCGAGCTGGAGCCGCTGGCCGCCGCGCTGGAGGCGCAGCAGGCGCAAGGCACGCTGCCAGCGGCCGGCCTGGACCTGCTGGTCGCCCTGGCACTGGCGCTGGAAGCGCCCGAGCGCGCCGAGGCAGCGGTTGCGCGCCAGGCGCGCGCCCGGGGCGGCGGCGGGCGCACCGCGCAACTGCGGCAGTTGGGCGGACTGTACGCACGCCTGGGCGACGGCGCGCGGGTGGATGGGGTGCTGCGCGAACTGGTGAAGGCCGATCCGGACAACGCCGCGATCTACCTGCGCAAGCTGGCCCTGAACACCGCCCGCGGGCCACGCGCGGGCGCCGGCGCCGGCGACGAGGCCGCCCGGCTGCAGGCCCTGCAGGCGATCCTGGCCCAGTTGCAGGCGCGCGAGACGGACGCCGGGCAGTCGGTGCAGTACGCCGCCGGCCTGTATGCCATCGCCGGCCTGGACGATGCCGCGGCGGCCGCCTACGAGCGCGCCATGGTGCTGGCCCCGGACGGGCTGGACAACCTGTTGCAACTGGCCGAGCTGCGCAAGCGGCAGCAGCGCGTGCCGGAGGCGGTGGCGCTGTTGCAGGCGGCCGCGGCGGCCAGCGGCAGCCAGGCGCGCTTCATCCAACTGGCCGACGCCATCGGCGGGCTGCTGGTGGCCGATCCCGACGCGCCCACGCGCCGCGGCGATCCGCGCGAGGCGCTGGCGCCAGTGGTCAATGCGTGGCTGCAGCGGCAGCTGCTGGCCCGTCTGGGCACCGACGCGGACGCCTACCCGCTGTATGCGGTGCTGGCCGATCTCGGCCAGGCCCAGGCCGATTTCCCACTGCAACTGCGCGCCTACGACAACGCGCTGGCGGCGGCCGGCGAGCAGCGCGGCCTGTTGCTGCGGCAACTGGTGACGCTGCTGTCCGGCAGCAACGGCAGCGACGGCCAGGCCGGCGCTTCGATCGGCGACAACGCGCGCAAGCTGCGCTACGGCCGGCGGCTGCTCGCCCTGAAGCGCGAGTTCCCGCCGGACTTCTTCGCCGACCTTGGCCGTTCGTTGCTGGCCGGCGGCGACGCCCTGGGCGCCGAGCGCGCGTTCGCCGCGATGTCCGACCTCGGCGGGCTGGTCAACGTCGCCCAGTTCAAGGGCGACAGCTACGCCAGCCAGGGCCGGGTCGAGCAGGCGCTCATCAACTACAGCCAGGCCCTGGCGCGCGACCAGGACAATCCGGAGCTGATCCTGAAGACCTCGATCCTGCGCGAGCGCCGCGACGACGACGGGCAGGCCAATCACTGGTACTGGCACGGCCTGCGCGCCCTGCTGCTGCGCCAGCCGCTGCAGGACAACGGCCTGGTCAACGATGTGGCGCTGGACAGCCAGCGGTTCCAGCCGGCCTTACTGGAGGGCTTGCTGCTGACCTGGCACGACGACGCGCCGGAAGCCATCGCCGCATGGCGCGCGCTGCAGGACCTGTGGAACCAGACCCTGGCGCTCGCCGACCCGAGTGTGCCGTTCGCGCGCCAGGCGCGGCTGCGCGCGCTGCTGTCGCTGCAGCAGCAACTCGGCGCCTACCGCGGCGACGATGCCGCGGTGGCGCGCGCCGAAGACGCGGTGATCGCGCGTTTCTCCGCCGATCCGGCAGTGCGCGAGGCCATCCAGACGCGCCGGCTGCGCGCCGGGCGCGGGCCGCAGACGGCGGCGGACAGTACCGGTGCGTGGGTGCGGGCCGGGCTGTCCGAGCAGGCCGAGCGCAGCGGCAACGCCAGCCTGGCGCTGGCAACCAGCGGCAACGACCAGGCGCGGGTGCACGCGCTGGTGGCCGACGCCATCGCCGCCGAGGCGGCGTGGCAGGCCGCCAATGCAGGGCAGGCGCAGGCCAGCCCCGGTCCCGACACCCTTTACGTGCTGCTGGCGCAGGGCGCCGAGCAGCTGCCGCGCGAACAGTTCCTGCAGCAGGTGTACGCGCCGATCGCTGCCGCGCCGTTCCGGGCGCAGGTCCTGTTCAACGTCTACCGCGGCGCGCCGGACCAGTACGCGCTGCTGGAAAAGCGGGTCGGCCACGCGCTGCTGGACGATGCCACCCTGATGCGCCTGCTGGTGGAGCAGGCCAACCAGCCGATTCCGTTCACGGTGCGCAAGCGCGCCTCGGAGCAGGAGTACGGCGAACGCCTGGTCGGGCGCTTCGACACCGCCCAGCGCCTGACGTTGCTGGAGCGGTTCGACGCCGCCGCCCAGGCCGGCAAGGGGCGCTCGATGCTGCAGGCCACGCTGGTGGAGGATCTGCTGCGCAAGCCGCTGTCCGGCGAGCAGCGCACCCGCCTGTCGCGGGTGGTGGCGGCGCAGATCGACCACCCGCTGGACTTCGAGCAGGGCAGCGCCGCCTTTGCGATCATTCCGTTGCTGGTGCTGGATGCCGACGAGGGCAACCGTCCGCTTCTGCAGGAAGCGGCCGCGCGCATCGCCCGCCGCCATCCCGACGGCCGCCGCTTCCCCGGCTTCTTGCGCGCCTGGTTCGACGGCGACCGCACCCGGGCGCTGGGCGAACTGCAGGCGCTGTCTGCCGATACCGGCCAGGCCGCCGGCGACTATGCGCAGGCACTGGTGAGCAAATGGTTCCCCGAGCAGCGCCAGCAGCGCATCGATGCGTTCTTCGCCGACCCGGCGCCGGACCCGGCGACCACCGCCGCCTTCCATCGCGAGTTCGTCCTCGATGCCGGCTACGGCGACGATGCCCCGGCGCCGCGAGCGACCACCCGCTACCTGGAGCGGCTGGTCGCGGTCGAGCCGGCGAACCCAGGCTATCTCGCCGGTTTGCTGGAAGACGATCTCAAGCACGCCCGGCAGGCGCAGTACCTGCAACGGTTGCAGGCCTACGTGGACGCCAACCCGGACCAGTCGATCGCCGCGGCCGCGCTGGTGCTGGATCTGTACGCGGCAAACCAGGACGACGCCGCAAGGCGGGTGGAAACGGCCACCGGCCTGGACAGCGAAAACACCGACGCGATGCTGGACCTGATCAACAAGGCGCGCGCGCAACTCCAGCAGGCGCAGGGCCCGGACCTCAACGCGTTGCTCGAAGCCGCGTTCGGCCGTTTCCAGCAGGCCCGCCCGCAGGCGGCGCTGTCGCAGGCGGTGATCCGCCAGGGACAGGCCGCCGCTGCGCTTGCCGATGACGATGGCCAGCGCGGCGGCAGCGTGGCCCTGGCGCGTACCCACGCCAGCGCACCGGCCCAGGTTCGCCAGGTGCTGCGCGGGCTCTGGCGCAATGCGCCGCCAGCTACTCGCCTTGCCCTGCTGAGCCAGCCTTACGACAGCGACGGCCATCTGCGTGGCACCCCGATGTCCAAGGCCAACGACGGGCCGGACCTGCTGCCGGCGATCGCCGCCGACCCGGGCGTCGCGCAAGAACTGGACCTATACCTGCGCGCGATGCCAACGGCGCAGCGCCAGCGCGCCCAGCCGCTGTACGCGCTGATCGCCTCCGGCCTGCAGGCCACCGGCGGCTTGCCGGCCCGGGCGACGGAACTGCGCGCCCGGTTGCGGGAGGGCGCGCTGGACGGGCATGGCGTGCAGTTGCTGGCCACGCTGCTGGCGCAGCAGGGCAGCGGCCTGGACGACGCCGGGTTGCAGGCGCTGCGGCAGACCCTGGCGCGCATGCCGCTGCTGGCGCCGGCCCAGCGCGTGCTGTTCGCGCAGGTGTTCGCGCAATCGGGCGCCACCGGCGAGGCGACCTTGCTGATCCAGGCCGCGACGCAACAGCTGCTGCATCCGAGCAGCGGCGGTGGCGACGATGAGATCCTCTTTCAGAGCCCGCAGGAAGCGCTGGAGGCCCTGGCCGAGTCCCTCGGGCGTTGGCCCGACCGCGACGCCGCCCTGGCAAGCTGGCGTTGGCTGGAGGCGAGCATCGGCCAGGAAGCCGCGCAGCAGCAGGCGGGCATCAGGGACTTCAAGCGGCCCGGCTGGCTCTAGGGAAGGTCTGATCAACGCCGTCAGAGGATGAGGCAATCCAAATCGGCCACGCTGACGGCACTCAGCCCCTTGGTTTTCGCCGTCTCCGGCGCATTTTCGGGGTATTGCCCGGGTGACAGGCACACCCTCCCCACGACAGGCATCAACTGCTTTGGCTTCATCCACGGGTTCGACAGCGCAAACAGCGTCAGCACCTGCGCGGTGTTCTTCGCCAAGCCGCGATAGCGCACCTTGACGTAGCCAAACTGGCGCTTGATCACCCGAAACGGGTGTTCCACCTTCGCTCGCAGGCTGGCCTTGGCATGCTCCCAGCGTCGGGCCCACTTCAATTCGCGCTTGTTGTTGATCTGCTTGAGCTTGGAGGGCTTCTCGGCGATCAGGTAGCGCCGCTTGCGCTTGCTCGTCCTCTCCTCGCGCTTCTCCACCAGGCAGGTGTAACCGCTGTCGCCGCACACCGTGTCCTGCTTGCCGTGCAGCAGCTTGGGCGCCTGCGTGATGTCCGCCGCGTTGGCCGCCGTGCATTCCACGTGGTGCACCAGGCCGGACTCGTCGTCCACCCCGACGTGCGCCTTCATCCCGAAGAAATATTGATTGCCCTTCTTGGTCTGGTGCATCTGCCGATCACGCTCGCCGTCCTGGTTCTTGGTCGAACGGGGCGCGGCAATGATCGTGGCGTCCACGATGGTGCCACCACGCAAGCTCTGGCCCTTGCGCGACAGATGCGCATTGACCCGGTCCAACAGCGTGCGCGCCAAATCGTACTGCTCCAGCAAGTGGCGGCACTTGAGAATCGTGGTCTCCTCCGGCACCTCATCCAGGCCGCCGATCTTCGCGAAACGGCGCATCGACACCGTGTCCTACAGGGCTTCTTCCGCCGACGGATTGCTCCGTGCGTACCATTGCTGCAAAAAGTGGATGCGCCGCATCGTCTCCAGCGGGGACGGCGGCCGCCCCGGCTGGCCCGACTTCGGGTAGTGCGGCTCGATCAGCGCCAGCAGGCCATTCCACGGCACCACCTGATCCATCTGCGCCAGGAACACCTCGCGCCGCGTCTGCTTGCCCTTGCCGTTGTACGCCGCGTCGCCGAAAGAAAACTGCAATCGTCGTCATCCCCTTGGACTCAGTGCGATTGTCGCAGGATCAGCCGGAGTTGTTCAGACCTTCCCTAGGGCGTGTCATCAATTAAGTAAAATGACGGAGGCGGCCCAGTAGATGGCGCCGAGGAAGTTGCAGGCGGTCTTGTCGTATCGGGTCGCAATGGCTCGGTACTGCTTGAGTTTGGCAAAGAAGTTCTCGATCAAGTGTCGATCCCTGTACAGCACCCGGTCGTAGTCACGTTGCACGTTGCGTGTTGGGTGGGAGGGGATGACGATCTGGGTCCCCTGTCGCTGCATCGGCTCGATGACGCGCGCGCTGGCGTCGTAGGCTCGGTCAGCGAGCAAGGCGCCCACCGACAAGGGCGGCAACAAGGCATCTGCACCTTCCAGATCCGACGCCTGGCCTGCGGTCAGATGAAACGCCAGCGGATTGCCCAGTGCATCGACCACCGCGTGGATCTTGCTGCTCAGTCCGCCGCGGCTGCGTCCGATGGCTTGCCGCTCCCCCTTATTGCCCCGGCGCTGTGCTGATGCGCCCGGACGATGGTGCTGTCGATCATTGCGTACTCGTTGTCCGCGTCTTTCGACAAGGCCTGGAACACCTGGTGCCAGACGCCGGACCGGCTCCAGCGGCTATGTCGCAGGTGGATCACGCGAAAATCGCCGAAGCGCTCAGGCAGATCGCGCCAGGGGATGCCGGCTCGGTAGCGGTACAGCACGGCTTCGACGAACAGCCGGTTGTCTTTGGCAGTCACGCCGACATGGCCGGCTCGGCCGGGAAGCAGATCGCGGATGCGATCCCATTGATCGTCTCGCAGGGCGTAGCGACGTGCCATTGCAGGGCCGGAGAGTAAAGGGGCGACAAGCATCCACTATTCTAGCAATTGATGACAGATCCTGGCGCACTTTCGATCCAAGTGATGCCACTTGTGGGAGCGACTTCAGTCGCGACGAACTTTACAGGTAGAGCCTTTCGCGACTGAAGTGCGGCTCGATTAACGCGAGCAAGTGCTTCCACGGCACCACCTGTTCCATTTTGGCCAGGAATATCTCTCGGCGGGTCTGCTTGCGCTTGCCCAGCCCTTCTGCATCACCGAACGTCAGTTGCATGAATGACTCCTCACTCTGAGGTGATTAGTGTCGCGTATCTGGAGGTGCCTGTTCAGAGATTTCCTAACAAGAACGACCGCTACATCACTCGCAGCATGTGAAGAGCTGCAGGTGGAGTGCAGCCTGCCCACCTGCAGCGAGCGCATTCGCCAACGATGGGAAGACTTCGCGTCGTGCAGGCCGCTTCGCAGGTGGATCGACCAAATTGGCGGGATGGCACCCGTCAACTTCAATCCGGGCTCATCCGGCACAAACTGGTCTCTCCCTCGAGAGGATCAGCCATTCAGGCAGGCCGGGGAGCAGGTTGCGGCCAGCACGCGCACCCTCGGCAGTGAGCCGCCGCTTCGACGGCCGCCGCCCAAACGGCGACGGGTAGAGCAGGATGAATCTGGGACGGCGCCGCAGTGCAGGGCGCCCTTGCCCGTGAATGCGCAAACCGGAGCAAGTGGCGGCGCATGGGACGGGCGCGCCCAGCAACCGCCGGCGACCCACTCGTACCGGCGCAATATTCCCACCGACGGGCGCGGTACCGCGCCCGAGCGGCGCCCGGACAGAATGCCCGCTTACGCCAGCGCCTCGTCGTCGCATCGACGGCCACAGCGGCCAAGGCATGGCTTGGAGCTGACGACGGAGGCGCTTGGCCTGATCGAACAACAACTTGACCCGGCGGCAAAAAAACGACTGCAGGAAGAGCGAGAGCTGTATCGGCGACAGTTGAGTGCGCCCAGCCGGATAGCTCAGACACACAATGCTCGCCTGTGCATCTCCATGGCACAGGACAACCAGCTGGCGCGGCGCATCGACTGCAAGCTGGCCCTGCCTTTCCTGGATGGAGGCGCCAACGCGCAAGCCAATGCGCAGTGGCTCGACAACTATCTCCAGATGATTGCCAGTGCAAGACGGGCCGCAGGCGTAAATCAATACGATCTCGATCATTGCACTGACCTCGCGGCGCAGTATCTCTACAAGACCGACTGGTTCGACGGTGCCTCGCTGAGACAGCTGGCCCATGTGGGCAACAAGCTGAGCAAGCACCCCAACCAGCCCGCGTGCATGCAGGCGATCGCCTGGATCGCCGGACAGGTGGAGCAGGCCGATGATCCGTTGGGGCTGGATGGCCACTTGCCAGCCCTACTCCTGAACGCCTTTGCCAAGAACACCGACAGCGGCAGGTGCGAACGCGCGGTGGCTCGCCTGGCACGTCACCTGCAAGACAGCCAGGCCCGGCATTCTCTGAACGCGCAGGGCATCAACCTAGCGCTCAATGCCTTCAGCAAGTGGTTCGATAACCCGGACTGCCAGTCCATGGCGCACTCGCTCGCCGCGCTGCTCGCCAGCAACAGCCGCTTGCGTCATACGATGCATGGGCAGGACATCGCGAACACGCTCAACGCTTTGTGCAAATGGCCCGACACGCCGATCTGCAAGACGGCCGCCAGCGCGCTGGCCTCGCGGCTGGCCGACGATCCCGGTTTGCGTCACGCCCTCAAACCGCAAGAAGTGGGCAACGTGTTGAACGCCCTGAGCAAATGGCCCGACACGCCGATCTGCAAGGCGGCCGCCAACGCGCTGGCCTCGCGGCTGGCCGACGATCCCCGTTTGTGCCACGCCCTCGACCCGCTAGGGGTGGCCAACACATTGAACGCCCTGAGCAAATGGCCCGACACGCCGGTCTGCGAGGCGGCCGCCCGCGCGCTGGCCTCGCGGCTGGCCGACGATCGCGATTTGCGCCACGCCCTCAACCCGCTAGGCGTGGCCAACGTGTTGAACGCCCTGAGCAAATGGCCCGACACGCCGGTCTGCGAGGCGGCCGCCCGCGCGCTGGCCTCGCGGCTGGCCGACGATCCCGGTTTGTGCCACGCCCTCGACCCGCAAGGCGTGGGCAACACATTGAACGCCCTGAGCAAATGGCCCGACACGGCGGCCTGCGAGGCGGCGGCCCGCGCGCTGGCCTCGCGGCTGGCCGACGATCGCGGTTTGCGCCACGCCCTCCACCCGCAAGGCGTGGGCAACACGTTGAACGCCCTGAGCAAATGGCCCGACACGCCGGTCTGCGAGGCGGCCGCCAGCGCGCTGGCCTCGCGGCTGGCCGACGATCCCGGTTTGTGCCACGCCCTCAACCCGCAAGAAGTGGGCAACGTGTTGAACGCCCTGAGCAAATGGCCCGACACGCCGGTCTGCGAGACGGCCGCCCGCGCGCTGGCCTCGCGGCTGGCCGACGATCCCCGTTTGTGCCACGCCCTCGACCCGCCAGGGGTGGCCAACACGTTGAACGCCCTGAGCAAATGGCCCGACACGCCGGTCTGCGAGGCGGCGGCCCGCGCGCTGGCCTCGCGGCTGGCCGACGATCGCGGTTTGCGCCACGCCCTCGAACCGCAAGGCGTGGCCAACGCGCTGAACGCCCTGAGCAAATGGCCCGACACGCCGGTCTGCGAGGCGGCCGCCCGCGCGCTGGCCTCGCGGCTGGTCGACGATCGCGGTTTGTGCCACGCCCTCAACCCGCAAGAAATGGGCAACACGTTGAACGCCCTGAGCAAATGGACCGGCACGCCGATCTGCGAGGCGGCCGCCAACGCGCTGGCCTCGCGGCTGGCCAACGATCGCGGTTTGTGCCACGCCCTCAACCCGCAAGGCGTGGCCAACACGTTGAACGCCCTGAGCAAATGGCCCGGCACGCCGGCTTGCGAGGCGGCCGCCAGCGCGCTGGCCTCGCGGCTGGTCGACGATCCCGGTTTGCGGCACACCCTCAACCCGCAACACGTGGCCAACGCGTTGAACGCCCTGAGCAAATGGCCCGACACGCCGCTTTGCAAGGCGGCCGCCCGCGCGCTGGCCTCGTGGCTGGCCTCGTGGCTGGCCGACGATCCCGGTTTGTGCCATGCCCTCGACCCGCAACACGTGGCCAACGTGTTGAACGCCCTGAGCAAATGGCCCGACACGCCGGTCAGCGAGGCGGCCGCCCGCGCGCTGGCCTCGCGGCTGGCCGACGATCGCGGTTTGCGCCACGCCCTCAACCCACAAGGCGTGGCCAACACCTTGAACGCCCTGAGCAAATGGCCCGACACGCCGCTCTGCGAGGCGGCCGCCCGCGCGCTGGCCTCGCGGCTGGCCGACGATCCCGATTTGCGCCAGGCCCTCGACCCGCAACACGTGGCCAACGCGTTGAACGCCCTGAGCAAATGGCCCGACACGCCGCTCTGCAAGGCGGCCGCCCGCGCGCTGGCCTCGCGGCTGGCCGACGATCGCGACTTGTGCCACGCCCTCAACCCGCAAGGCGTGGCCAACGCGTTGAACGCCCTGAGCAAATGGCCCGACACGCCGCTCTGCGAGGCGGCCGCCCGCGCGCTGGCCTCGCGGCTGGCCGACGATCGCGATTTGCGCCACGCCCTCAACCCGCAAGGCGTGGCCAACGTGTTGAACGCCCTGAGCAAATGGCCCGACACGCCGGTCTGCGAGGCGGCCGCCAGCACGCTGGCCTCGCAGTTGGCCGACGATCGCGGTTTGCGCCACGCCCTCGACCCGCAAGGCGTGGTCAACGCATTGAACGCCCTGAGCAAATGGCCCGGACGCGCGAGCTGCGAGAAGGCCATGGAGGCCTTGGCCGGGCGGCTGGCGGCGGACCACGATTTGCGACAAGCACTGAGAGCGCCACACGTGGCCTTGTCGCTCAATGCGCTGAGCAAATTGCTCGGAGGGGCGGCCTGTCGACAGGCATCGTTGCGGCTCGCCGAGCGCCCAGGCACGGCCGAGTTGCCATGGCAGCAGTTCGACATGCGCGCACTCGCCCTGGTGGGCAACGCGATATCGCGCCTGCTGCGCGTGGACGAGGACGAGTTCCAGACCTTGGGCGGCGCCAAATTGCAGGCGCTGGCCGGGCACCTGGAGCTGCATCGCGAGCGCTTCGAGTCCGCCTCGGTCGCGGAAATCGCGCTGCTCTTCAAGGCCCTTTCATCGGCGCAGCTTCATCGCCAGATGCGCCCCCTGGCGCGACCGGCGCTCGAGCGGGTCGCGGCGCTCGTGCGCGAGGATGGATTACGCGAGACGAACCTGGAGGGGCTGGGCAACCTGTGCATGGGCCTGCTGCCGGTGATCCGCAGTCCTGAGCTGACGCCTCGCCATCGGGGTCACGCCCTGCGCGTGTTCAACACGTTGCAGCCGATCGTAGAGCGCAAGATCGACTTGTACCTCACCGTCGGTGGCTCACGTGCATCGGCCGAGACCGAACAGCACGCCACGCGATGCCCGGCGTTGACGTTCTTCCAGGTGCTCAAGGCCTACGCGATGGTGAGCCGGCAATGGAAGCCGCGCCACGTCGAAGGCGCGCGCCAGGAACTGCGCCAGCGCCGCGAGCAACTGGCGCAATGGGTCGACCAGACGCTGGAGCGCACGCGCGAGGCCATCGAGGCGGACCTCGGCGAGATGAGCTGGAATCTGATCGCGCAGATCGAGGCGGGCGACCAGGTGTTCGACGCCCTGGACCGGCGCATGGCGAAGGAGGCGCCGAGGATCACGCAGGCCCATCCACCGAGCCGCTTCGACCTGGGCGCCGGGCACATGAGCATGCGTTCGGCACCCGGCCAGCCCGTCGCGCCGGCACCGGGCACCGGCAGCACGACCCACGTCGTGGTCGATCTGCATGGCAAGGAAGTGTCGACCAACGCGGCCGAGACGAACAAGCCTTACTCGCTGTTTGCGCGGCTGACGGGCCTGCCGCTGGTGGAGGTTCAGCTGCCGGGATCGATTTCAACGTTCATGCTCGCGCGCACGCTCACCTACCAAGGCCAGCCCTGGCGCTTCGACACGTTCGGCGGCAGCCGCGCCGCGCGCGGCAACACGAGCCGCCCGGCCCATCTGCTGGCCGGCGCCTCTGCATCGCCGTCGCTGCTGCCGGCGATCCGCTATGCCGACACCGCGCCGGGCAGCAGCCTGATGGAGCTCCTCGCCAAGCTCGCCCCGCAGCGCGAGGACTGGTCGCGCATGCAGCGCGCGCTGCTGGAGATGGTGCCGAGCGACCACGTGGTCGAGGGCACGCTGCGCCTGGGCTTTTTCGACGACGTCAACGGCCCTGCGCACCCGTTCAAGCCCGTCGCAGCGGACGGGCGCCCCCTGGCGCTGTGCCCCAACGATGGCTGCGGCTTTCTGAAGCGGGAGGTGGCCCTGCGCATCCCGGCCTTCCGTGAGCACTTCTGCGCCTGGGAAGCGGCGCAGGCCGGCCAGGCCAGCCAGGAGCAGCGCGAGCTTCTGGCCAAGGACAAGGGCCCCACGCGGCTGGCACCGCAGGCGCTGCAGCACTTCCCGCGCGAGGCGGCGGCGCTGCAGGAGGCGCACGAGGCGATGCAGCGCCGGCTGCAGGCGCTGCCGCCCGAGCCGAGCCAACTGGCGCTGTACGAGCTGGCCACCAGCGGCGGCTACGAGGGCCAGAGAGTCCGGGCGGTGCCCTCGGCCGACGACAAGGTGCACCTGCCGCGCGAGCGCAGCCAGGCCTTCGACGCCGCCGGCGGCGCCTTGCTGATCGGCAAGCCGCCCTACGACAAGGAAAACCTGCTGCCGGTGGCGCAGGAGCGCGTGGCGACCGTGGCGCAGGGCGACGCCACCGCCGAGTTCCTCTCGCACTGCTTCGGCCTTCAGTACAGCTACACCGGCTTCGACGACCGATCGGGCGAGGCTACCGAGATGCTGCACAGCAAGGGCATGCTCATCGTGGTGCCGCCGGAGAACTGGCCGGCGCAGTTCGCGGACATGGACCTGGCGTGCTCCAAGGAGGATCTCAAGACGTTGTCGCGCTGGACGGCCGGGCGCGACCGCGGTGCCGTGCCGCCGGACATGCTCAGCACCGGCAGCCTGCGGCTCAAGGACATCGTGGAGCCCGGGCGTCTGGGGGCACTGCCGATCCCGGAGCTGCGCAAGCGCAACATGGACACCGACGGCGACGACGCGTTCGTGTATGCGGGCTACCCCAGGCTGGCCGCGCTGATCGCGCGCGAGATGGCCGATCGCGAGGTGCGGCGCGGCCAGCCACGCTCCTTCAAGCCGCCGAAGACGGCCACGCCGGCCATCGACCCGGACAGCGGCCACTACCAGGCCGGGCGGCTGTCGGAGATCATGTCGCTGCAGCGTGGCGGCCAAGTCATGGGCGCGGCCAGCACCCTGGCGGCGCGCTTCATGGCGCAGCCCGACCCATTGCGCGAGGCGATGGCGCGCAACATGATGTTCGGTACTTACGACGGCATCGAGCGCGACCTGCGCAACGAATTGCGCCAGATGCTCGAAGGCCAGCTCAGGGATCCCCAGGTGTTGGCGGGACTGCGCGCCCAGGCGCACGAAGCGATCGGACGCGCGCACATGCCCGAGGCGCGTGAAGCCGCTGAACTGTTGCACGCGCAGTTGCTTGGGCTCGAGTCGGCGACGGCTGGCTCAGCCGATGCGCCGCACTTGCCCGACACGCTGGCCGAGGCGTTTCCAACGCTCGCCCAGGCCTACGTGGCCGCGCCTGATGCTGAAGCACGTCTGCACGCCATCCTCGACAACTACCCGGTGTGCCGGTTGTCGCACACGCAGTACCCGCAGGGGCAACCAGGGCTCATCCCCGGCGAGCCGGAGTTGAGCATGCGCAACCTCTTCACCATCGCGATCAAGGTGGGGACCGATGCGCTGAAATCCGACACCGGCACGGCGCTGTTCGCCCAGATCGTGGAGTCCTGCGAACGATCCGAGCGGGCGTTCGCCGAGCGGGTGCTCAGCGTGCCGTACGGCAAGGCGACCGCCCGGGCCATGCACGATGGCCGCTTCGACGCCGAGCAGACCAAGGTGCTCCTGCAGAACATGCCGACGATGGCGGCGGGCGTCATGCAAGACGCGCTGCACGCGCTGCAGCAGGCGGGCCTGATCGACCCGCCGCCGTCGCCGGCCGAGCGCCTGCGCGCCGTGCGGCCCGAGGACATCGCGCGTACGGCCCAGGCCCTGCTGACACGCGCCCGCGAGATGGAGCCGGCGGTCACCGACATGCTGGCGCGCGCCGCCCAGCCCCACCGTGGGCGACTGGAGGGAACGCACCATCAACTGAAGTCGCGCGGTTCGCTGGTGGAAAAGCTCAAGCAACAGATGGCTTTGAAACACAAGACCCTGGAAGAAGCGGCGGCCAGCGTGAACGACATGCTGCGCTACAGCGTGGTACTGGACCGGCAGGACTTCACCGACGGCCTGCGCGGCGTGCTGGCCTCGCTGGACGATCAGAACCATGTGCGGGTCAAGCTGACCAACCTGTTCGCAAAGCACCGGCAGGCATTCAAGGCCGTCAATGTCACGCTGCGCAGCCCCGAAGGCGCGCTCTGGGAGATCCAGTTCCACACGCCGGACACCTTCAAGTTGAAGGAGGAATTCCACGACCTGTACAAGCGCAAATTTGCGCTGCAGCTTCAGGGCGCCTCACAGGCCGATCAGCGCGACCTGCAGGCGCCTGCGCAGGCGGCCTTCAGCCGCGTGGAGGCGCCGCCAGGCTGCGAGGAGATCGACGATTGGGAAGCGCCCTGACTTTGACGCGGCGCACGCGGCAGTACGCGGGGTTTGAGACGCAGTGGAACAGAAAACCGGTATAAGCCCAGGACCAACCAGGGTTGCTGATCGTCCTAGGGCCAGTTGGAGGGTCGGCAGCTAAGGTTTCCCCACGTTTTTACGCGGCCAACATCATCTGTTCGCGCACTGCCGCAGGCAGTGTGAACCGCCCCGGCTTTCCTGGAGGCCGTTTGGTTTGAGTCAGGCCGCCTCGGCCTGACCGGCTTGCTGCCGATGGTAAGCCGCTTCGGCTTCTGCTGGCGGGATGTGCGCGATCGGCCCCAGCAGTCGTTTTTGTGTTGGTACCAGTGCACCCAGTCCAGCATGGCCAGTTCCACCTGCTCGCGGTTGCGCCATGCCCTGCGGTGGATCGCCTCGGCCTTGTACAGGCCGTTGATCGTCTCGGCCAGCGCGTTGTGCCCCAAGGGCAGGCTTCGCGCTCGTGGCTGTCACCGACGCTGCCCACCGAGGGCTCGATCCTGGCCTCGGCCAGCCGTTTGCTGTAGCGAATGCTGACGTATTGCACGCTGCGGTCGCTGTGATGGATCAGTGCCTCGTTTTCGACCCGCGTCCGGGCATGCAGGGCCTGCTCCAGCGCATCGAGCACGAAGTCCGTCGCCATCGAACTCGATGCCTTCCAGCCCACGATCCGACGCGCGTACACGTCGATGACGAAGGCCACGTACAGCCAACCTTGCCAGGTCCAGACGTACGGGTGAGTAGGCCGGGGGAATTTCACCCCCAGCCCCTCGCAGAACCGGACGTGAGCCTCCGCGTCTTCTCTGGATGCAACTCCAACCCACATTGACCGAACCGCTCGGCCAACCTACGCAGGACGTACTGTGCCTGCGCTTAGCTCTTGCAGTGGATCACCCCATCATCGGCGTAGCGACAGAACCGCACGCTGCGCAAATTCGTGGCAATCCAACGGTCGAACGCATAGTGCATGAACAGGTTCGCGAGCAACGGACTGACGACACCACCCTGCGGTGTGCCGCACGACCGTTCCACGCGCTGTCCATCTGCCATCTCCATCGGAGCCTTGAGCCAACCCTCGATGTACAGCAGCACCCATGGAATCTGGCAATGCTTCTTGACCGCCCGCATCAGCAACTCGTGGTCGATGTTGTCGAACAATCCCTTGATATCGAACTCGATGACCCAGTCGTAATCCCAGCACCGCCGCCGCACCACCGTCACCGCATCGAGCGCGGAGCGCCCGGGGCGGTAGCCGTAGGAATCGGGATGAAACAACAGCTCCAGGATCGGCTCCAGAACATCCTTGACCACCGACTGCGCCACCCGATCGGCCACCGTGGGCACGCCGAGCATCCGCACGCCTCCTGACTTCTTCGCAATCGGCACGCCTTTGACCGGCGGCGGGAAATAGCTGCCGGAACTGAGGCGATTCCAAAGCACGTACAGGTGGTTGCCGAGGCGACGCTCGAACTGCCCGATCGTCTCCCGATCGATGCCAGCCGAACCGCCATTGGCCTTTACACGTTGATACGCTTCCCATACCCATTGCTTGGAAATCTCGAACCGCTTTGTCATGACCATCGGCTCCTCCTGCTTGCGCAGTTGACCCATGACCATGACCAGATGACGCGGCCCCTTCGCTCCCTCGCCATTACAGCGACTTCTTCGCTACTACGAGCCGCTCCGTCCCTTGGTGGCGCATCGGTACTGTCGGCCTCGCCTTGCGGGCTTGCGCCTTTCCCTTGCCATCGCCACCGAAGGTTCCCGCACTTCAACGCAAGAGCCCGAATCCGGATCACGCAGCCTCTACGCCGGACACCGCCTGACCCATAAGCAGGCACCTGCCAGGCTGATCCCGGAGCAACATCACTCCCTGGTTTCGATGTCATCTGAGTACTTTCGACGCTTGAACGGCTGTTCACGGTTGTTCGTCTTCCGGATTCATACCTGACGCCTGTCGGCGCCTTTTCCGCAACGCTCACGACCGGGGCTTTTGACCCAAGCCGCTTGCGGTGGTTTGCCACCTGCTCCTGCAAGCCGATGGCGAGGGGCCATACCCTCATCTCTCACGCCGCTTGCTGCGGCACACTGAAGTCGCTCACCCACAGCGCGGTCGGCCGGTCGGCCTGGAACTGCCGGTTCACCCGATCCAGCGGGCACGGCTGCGCCTTCGCTGTGCGTGGTCTTCACCGCCTTGTCGCCGATCACGCCACGCAATCCCAACCGCCGCATCAGCCGTTCCACTGTGCATCGCGCCACCTGCCAGCCTTCCCGCAGCAGTTGCTTCCACACCTTGCGGGCACCGTAGACTTGCCTGTGGTGTGGTGCGCCGGCGTCGGTCGCCTGGCCGCGCCGGTGGCCGCTCAGGGCTTGGCCGGCGCCGGCGCCGCTGGCAGCCGGATCTGCAATTCGGCGCGCGGGAAGTCCACCGCATAGCCCTGCAACACTCCCAGCAGGTCGTTGCCCAGCAGCATGGAGGGCGTGCCTGCCTCGCCCATGTCCGAGATCAGCAGCGGCACGTCGCGGAACCTGACCGGCCCCAGCGCAACCGTCTCCAATTGCACGATCCATGCGGCTGTCGCCGCATCGGCCGTCCCGCGGATCTCCCCTGCCGGCTTGACGCGCGGATCGTCCTGGCGCAGGCCCAGCGCCTTGAGCAGCGCAAGGTTGCCCACGCTCCGGCCGGCCCCGGTATCGACCAGCGCCTGCACGCTCACCCCGTCCAGCCGCAGCGGCACATGCAGCATGCCATTGCCATCGGTGGTGCCGGCCACGGTCGCGTGCCCGCTCGCCGCCGCGCTGGAGGGCGCGATCGTCAGCGTGCCGGCAGTCAGGTCGAACAGCACCTTGGATCCGGCGAAGCGTTCCATTCCGATGATGCCCCTGGCCGAGGTGATGCTGTCGTTCGGCAGCGCCAGCATTTCCAACTGGCGCTCGTCGAACAGGCCGGCGTTCAAGCGTTCGACCGGATAGATCTTGGCCGTCTGCATGCCGACCGCGCCGATGATCGTCATGTCGCCCTCCAACGGGCGCAGGGCAAGCTCCTGCACCAGCGACGGCGCCAGCAGGCTGGTCTGCGCGGCGGTGTCGACCACCATCGCGAACGGCCCCTTGTCGTTGATCTGCGCCTCGATGACGGGGCGGCCGCGATCGTCCTGTTGCAGGGCGACGGTGGCGGCGGGTTGCAGCAGGGCGGCAAGGACAAGGCTCAATGCGATCATGACGAGCTACCGTGGGGATCCATCCGTCATCGTGCGCGCGCTTGCTTGCCCGAAACTGACGGCCGGTTTGCGCGCGTCGGGGGATCGGCGACAATCGCTGCATGAGCAAGATCCATATTCTCGGCATCGCCGGTACGTTCATGGGCGGTGTCGCCGCGCTGGCGCGCGAACTCGGCCATGACGTCGAAGGCAGCGACCAGGCGATCTACCCGCCGATGTCCACGCAACTGGAGCAGCTCGGCATCGCGCTGAAGCAGGGCTACCTGCCCGGGCACATCGGCGCCGACTGCGAGCAGGTGATCGTCGGCAACGCGCTGTCGCGCGGCAACGCCGCGGTCGAGGCGGTGCTGGATTCCGGCCGCGCCTACACCTCCGGCGCGCAGTGGCTGAGCGAGCGGGTGCTGCCCGGGCGCGATACGCTGGCGGTGGCCGGCACCCACGGCAAGACCACCACCAGCAGCATTTTGACCTGGTTGCTGCAGGCCGCCGGCCGCGAGCCGGGCTTCCTGATCGGTGGCGTGGCCGAGGATTTCGGCGTGTCGGCGCGGCTGGGCGGCGGCGCTGCGGCTGGCGCCACGCATGGCTGCCTGACGCCGCCGCCGCGCCCGGCGGCCGCCACGGACGGCGACCGCATCGCCATGGCCGAGCGGCCGCTGTTCGTGGTCGAGGCCGACGAGTACGACACCGCGTTCTTCGACAAGCGCAGCAAGTTCGTGCACTACCGGCCGCTGGTGGCGGTCCTCAACAATCTCGAATACGACCACGCCGACATCTTTCCCGACGTGGCCGCGATCCAGCGCCAGTTCCATCACCTGGTACGCACCGTGCCGCGGCGCGGGCGGCTGATCGTCAACGGCGAGGATGCGCATCTGCGCGAGGTGCTGGCGATGGGCTGCTGGACGCCGCTGGAGCGCTTCGGCTTCGATCCTGCGTTCGAATGGAGCGCGCGTGCACTCGCTGCCGACGGCAGCCATTTCGCGGTCCTGCACCATGGCCGGGAACTGGGCGAGGTGTGCTGGCCGCTGCTCGGCCGGCACAACGTGATGAACGCGCTGGCGGCGCTGGCCGCGGCGCATGCGGTCGGCGTGGCGCCGGGGCGGGCGATGCCGGCGCTGGCGCGGTTCCGCAGCGTCAAGCGGCGCCTGGAAGTGATCGGGCAGGCGCAGGGCATCACCGTCTACGACGATTTCGCGCACCACCCCACCGCGATCCGGACCACGCTGGAAGGTCTGCGCGCCAAGCTCGGCGCGGCGCGCATCGTGGTGGCGATGGAGCCGCGCAGCAACTCGATGCGGCTGGGTGCGCATGCGCAGGCGCTGGCGCCGGCGCTGGACGCCGCCGACGCGGTGGTGTTCCTGCAGCGGCCGGAACTGGCCTGGGACGCCGCCAAGGTGATCGCCGCGGTGCGCGGCCAGGCCCGGGCCGCGGCGGACGTGGACGCGCTGCTGGCGGCGTTGCAGGCGCAGGCGCGGGCCGGCGACCATGTGGTGTTCATGTCCAACGGCGGCTTCGACGGCGCGCCGCGGCGTTTCCTGGCGGCGTTGCAATGAGCGCCGTGCCGCGCTGCGGAGCGTGCGCATGAGCCAGGCGCGCAGCACGCTGCCGCTGTTTCCGCTGCACGCGGTACTGTTGCCGGGCGCATCGATCAAGCTGCGCGTGTTCGAGCGTCGCTACCTGGACCTGGTACGCGAATGCGGCCGCAGCGGCGGCGGTTTCGGCGTGTGCCTGATCCTGGACGGCACAGAGACCGGCGCGCCGGCGGTGCCGGCCGCCTACGGCACCGAGGCGCGCATCGTCGATTTCGACGTCGGCGCCGATGGTGTATTGGTGTTGAGCCTGCGCGGCGAACGCCGCTTCCACGTGCTGCGCAGCCGCGTCCGCGACAACGGCCTGGTGGTGGGCGACGTGCGCTGGCGCGCGCCGGACAGCGACGACGAACTGCGGCCGCAGCACGCGTTGTTGTCCACCGTGCTCGACAGCCTCCTCGACCAGGCCGCCGCCGTGTATCCGTTGCCCGGCCCGCGCCTGCTCGACCAGGCCGCCTGGGTCGGCTGGCGCTTGGCCGAACTGCTGCCGCTGGACGAGCGCCAGCGCCTGTCGCTGCTGCAGCAAGACGATCCGCACGAGCGCTTGGAGCAGTTGCTGGGGTGGATCCCCTAAGGACCGGGATTGGGGATGCGCACAGGGAATCGATCAGTGCAGCATCGCTTCGCTGCATGATGGTGCTGGAGGCGCTACCGAGCCTCGGCGGCGGCCCCGCCCTCGCTGCGCACCAGCAGCACCGGCACATCCGACGGGCGATGCATGTCCTTGCGCGTGGGCAGCGCATGCAGTGCGGCGGTGACCGCGTTGAGCGCCGGATCGGCGCCGCGCAGCGGGCGCCACAGCCCGATCAGGTTGAAGTGGCGTTCGTAGCGCAGGCTCTGCGCGCTGCCCAGCCACAGCGGCACCTCGCCCGGTTGCAGCCGCGCCGCTGCCGGCCACAGGCGCAGCGCGTAGAGCTCGCCCGGGCGCGGGCCGCTGCGCAGCATCAGCAGCGCTTCCACCTGCGTGTCCAGCGTCGCCGGCAGCACCGGGACCTGTTCGGCCTTCGCCTTGTAGTCCAGCAATTGCAGCGCTTGCTGCCAGCCGGCCTGCGGCTGCACGCGCCAACCGGCGGCCTCGAGCCGGCGCTGCAGCGGCGCCAGCGGCCCGGCCACCTGCAGGTCCAGCGGCCAGCGCTGGTCGTCGTCGAACTCGTTGCGCCGCGACGGCAGCCGCCGCCATTCGTCCTGCCACCACGCGCTCGCCGCCAGGTTCATCGCCGCCGGCGGCGACGGTTCGAACTTGGCCAGCTTGCGCTCCAGGTCGCGTGGCGCGTACCACAGGGCCGCGGCGACGAAGCCGCCGTAGAACAGCCACGCCAGCGGCTTCATCCAGAACGCGCGGTTGAAGCGGCGCCGGTAGGCGATGCCGAGCACCAGCAGCCAGAAGATGCCGAACAGCATGCCGCCGACCACGTCGCTGAGCCAGTGCGCGCCCAGGTACAGGCGGGCGAAGCCGATCAGCGTGACCAGCACGCCCGACAGCAGGTACGGCCAGACCCGCGAGCGTCCGGGCAACTCGCGCGCGATCAGCACCGCGAAGAAGCCGAAGCTGATCGTGGCCATGGTCACCGCCACCGACGGAAAGCCGAAGCCGCTGCTGGCCGCCGGCGGGCGCACCACGTGCACGGTGGTGCCGAGCAGTTCGGTCAGGGCCAGGCCGAACGCCAGCGCCGCCAGCCAGTGCGCCGCGGCCATCCAGCGCCGGCGCCAGGCCAGGTAGCCCAGGCCGAGCGTGGTGGCCGGCACCAGCACCTGCCAATCGCCAAGCGAAGCCAGCGCGGCCATCGGATAGTCGGCCAGCGGGTTGCGCAGCGCCAGCATCAGGTCGTGCACGGCCAGGTCCAGCCGCAGCGGTTCGCCGTGCGCGACCACCACCATCAGCAGCGCGAACCAGCCCCAGCCCAGCGCCAGCAGCATCACCGCCAGCATCGCCAGCGGCACCGATTCGCGCCGCTGCGGGTCGAACACGGCGATCGCGTAGCGGCCTAGCACCGGGTGCCGGTGCGACCAGTCCAGGCCGCGCGCCACCAGTGCGTCGATGTGCCCGGCCGACCAGCGGTAGCCGTACAGCACGATCGCCCAGACTAGGCCCAGCGCCAGCGCCAGCAGGCCCAGCACCAGGAACAGGCGCCCGGCGACCGCGGCCACCGCGTCGTAGGCCTGGCCGAGCAGCCAGCCCGGCCCCAGGAACAGCAGCGCCCAGGTCGCCGCGGCGACGCCGCTGGCGGCCAGGTAGCGGCGCAGCGGCATCTTCATCATGCCGGCCACGGCCGGCACGAACGGGCGGATCGCGCCGACGTAGCGCGCCACCAGGATGCTCTTGAAGGCATTGCGGCGGAACATCGCTTCGCCACGGTCCAGCAACTGCGGGTAGCGCCGGAACGGCCAGTAGTTGCGCAGTTGGTGGCCCCAGCGGTGGCCGACCCAGTAGCTGAGCGCATCGCCGGCCAGGGCGCCGAGGGCGGCGCTGACCACCGCGTACGGGCCGGAGATCTGGCCCAGGCCGATCAGCACGCCGATCGCGAACAGCAGCGGCAGCGCCGGCACGATGGCCCCCAGCACGATGACCGCGTCGCAGAACGCGATCGCAAAGATGACCACGCCGGCCAGGAGGGGATGCGCTGCGACCCACTCCAGCGTGGCGTCGATCCATGATGCATTCATTGGGGGATTATAAATGGCCGAGCATGGCGTTCCGCTTAAACTGGCGTGATGACGCGCGTGCCGGCCGGTTCCAGCCAGATCCTCAAGTCCGACAGCTTCGGGCGCATCCTGCTGGTGCGCGAGGCCGGCGACGGCGTGTTCGTGCGCCGCGACCTGACTGCCGCGCCGTGGTGGCTGCGGTTGCCGGCGCGGTGGCTGGCGCGGCGCGAGGCGCGGGCCTTGCGGCAGTTGTCCGGCATGGCGGCGACGCCGCAGCTGCGCGGTTGGGACGGCACCTTCCTGGACCGCAGCTATCTGGGCGGGCACGCGATGTACCAGCGCCCGCCGCGCGGCGATCTGGCCTACTTCCGCGCCGCGCGGCGCCTACTGCAACAGGTGCACCGGCGTGGCGTGGCGCACAACGACCTGGCCAAGGAAGCCAACTGGCTGGTGTTGGAGGACGGCAGCCCGGCGCTGATCGATTTCCAGCTGGCGGTGCGTGGCGCGCCGCGTTCGCGCTGGATGCGGCTGCTGGCGCGCGAGGACCTGCGCCACCTGCTCAAGCACAAGCGCATGTACTGTCGGCAGGCGCTGACCCCGGTCGAGCTGCGGCTGCTCAAGCGCCACTCCTGGATGCGCGAACTGTGGTTCGCCACCGGCAAGCCGCTCTACCGGGTGGTGACCCGGCGCCTGCTCAAGTGGGAAGACAACGAGGGGCAGGGGCCGAAGCCCTGAGTGTGTCGGGACGGGGGACTGTTAAAAGCGGATTTGCAGGGCGCGCCGCAGAACGAGGCTAAGCTGTTGCGAGTCCCGAGTCCCGAGTCCCGTGAATCTAAACGGCAAAACCCTGTTCATCACCGGCGCCTCGCGCGGCATCGGCCTGGCGATCGCGCTGCGCGCTGCGCGCGATGGCGCCAACGTGGCGATCGTGGCCAAGTCGGCGGTGCCCAATCCGAAGCTGCCCGGCACCATCCACAGCGCGGCGGCGGCGGTGGACGCGGCCGGCGGCCGCGGCCTGGCGCTGCAATGCGACATCCGCGAGGAGCAGCAGGTGCGGGCGGCGGTGGCGGCCACGGTCGCGGCGTTCGGCGGCATCGACATCCTGGTCAACAACGCCAGCGCGATCTGGCTGCGCAGTGCGCTGGACACGCCGATGAAGCGCTTCGACCTGATGCAGCAGGTCAATGCGCGCGGCAGCTTCCTGCGCGCGCAGGCGTGCCTGCCGCATCTGCTGCGCAGCGCCAATCCGCACCTCCTGACCCTAGCGCCGCCGCCGTCGCTGGATCCGAAATGGTGGGCGCCGCATACCGGCTATACGCTGGCGAAGATGGGCATGAGTTTCGTGACCCTGGGCCTGGCCGGGGAGTTCGGCCCGCAGGGGGTGGCGGTCAACGCCCTGTGGCCGCGCACGCTGATCGCCACCGAGGCGCTGAACATGATCCCGGGCGTCAGCGCGGGCAACGGCCGCCGTCCGCAGATCATGGCCGACGCGGCGCACGCGGTGCTGACCCGGCCGGCGGCCGGTTTCCACAGCCAGTTCCTGATCGACGACGAGGTGCTGGCGGCGGCCGGGGTGATCGATCTGTCCGGCTACGCGCTGGACCCGGCGCAGCCGTTGCTGCCGGATCTGTTCCTGGAGTGAGCGGCGCGGCGCGGCGGGGTGCGGCATGGCCTGGGGCGAGGCGCGACCGCGATCGTGAACCGCCCCTGGATTCCAGGAGGCTCCAACTGTTGAGAGGATGGCCTCATGAGCAAGCAGGCAGTGACGTATTGCCCGGACGTGCGGGAGCGGGCAGTTGGGATGGTGCTGGAGCATCGAGGCGAGCACAGTTCGCCGTGGGCGGCGCTCGCGTCGATTGCCGGGAAGATCGGGTGCACGGCCGAGACGTTTTCAGTCGCGAAGGCCTCTAGCTGTAAAGCGCGTCGCGACTGAAGTCGCTCCCACGAGTGACATCACTTGGATCGAAAGTGCTCTAGAGTGCGGTCCCGGGCAGCGCCGGCCCGGGACGCGGCGGGCGCGGTCTGCCGCTCCCGCCGGGCCACGCCGTGCGCTCGCCCTTGCCCGGGCCTGCACGCCGCGGGCGCTACCCTATGCGCCCCACCGGGACCTTGCTGCGGCACCGGGCGCCGTGCGCCGTGGCGGGCAGGTCCTGGCCGATTTCCCCTCCACTGGAGTTGTTGCGATGAAGTACCTGCACGCCATGATCCGCGTCCACGATCTGCAGAAGACCAGCAAGTTCTTCACCGAGGGCCTGGGCCTGAGCGAGACCCGGCGCATCGAGAACGAGGCCGGCAAGTTCACCCTGGTGTACTTCGGCGCGCCGGCCAATCCGGACGCGGAAGTCGAGCTGACCTACAACTGGGGCTCGGACGAAGACTACGGCAGCGCGCGCAACTTCGGTCACCTGGCGTTCGAGGTCGACGACATCTATGCCATCTGCGCGCACCTGCAGGCGCAGGGCATCGTCATCAACCGCCCGCCGCGCGATGGGCGCATGGCCTTCGTGCGCAGTCCGGACCTGATCTCGATCGAGCTGCTGCAGAAGGGTGCCGCGCTGGCCCCGGCCGAGCCGTGGGCATCGATGCCGAACACCGGCGTGTGGTGAGCCGGCGCCGCCGTGGGCAGGATGCGCCGCGCGCGGCGGCCGCACTGCCGCCGGTGCGGCGACGCCGGCCGTGGTTCCCGTGCGGCTGAGCGGGATCGCGGCGCGCATCGCCATCGCGCCGTCGTTCTCCGCGCGCGATCTGCTCACCGCCGCGCCGTTCGCCTGGGCGTTGCTGGCGCGCCTGTACGAGGCGGCGGGACCGCACCCGCGCAGCCGCGTCGCCGCGGTCTTACTGATCGCGTTGGTGGGCGCGCAGTTGTGGCTGCGGCCGGCCGCTGCACGTAACCAGGCCCGGCGCGCCTGGGCGCCGGTCGTGCAGCGCCTGCCCGGCTGCCGCGACGTCGGTTGCCGGTGGTGCTGCCGCACGCGTTCGGCCCGGCGCGCGCGCCGTACCGCACGCTGGCCGAACAGGATTTCTTCGGTCGCTACCTGCGCGGCCACCGCCTGTGCGCGGACACCGCGGACGAATTGGCCGCGCGTCGGCCGGCGGCTGGGCTCGGCGCGCGGCTGGTGGTGCGGGCGCAGGCGGCTGCCGGCGGCGGCGTCGCGCTGCTGGCCTGGGGCGTGCACGACCTCGACCAGGCCACGGTGCTGCAACTGGCGCAAGACCTGGCGCGGCTGCCGGGCATGGCCCCGACCGCGTCGTGGTACCGCCGCTGCTGCGCTGGCGCCGCCGCGGCCTGGGCTGGCGCCAGGTCGCCGACGGGTTCGTGTTCCTGGCCGCACCGCCGCGCCGCGCCCGGGCGCCGGCCGACCTGGGGGGTGCCCGCCGCCATGGCGTGGTTGCCGGCGCTGGGCGCGCGCCGGGTGGTGAACTCGCCGCGCCGCCGCCGCCGGCCGCATGCGGCACGTCGCCCCGGCGGCCTTATAATGGGGCGCTTTCCCGCAGGATTTCCTCTCGATGACCGCTTCCTGCACCGCGGATCTCATTGCCCTGGGCCGGCACTACTACCTGCCGATCTACCGCCCGCGCCAACTGGTGCTGGAGCGCGGCCAGGGCGCCAAGGTGTGGGACAACGAAGGCCGCGACTACATCGACCTGTCCGCCGGCATCGCCGTGTGCGGACTCGGCCACAACGATCCGGACCTGACCGCCGCGCTGCTCGAGCAGGCCGGCAAGCTGTGGCACACCAGCAACGTGTTCTACAGCGAGCCGCCGTTGCGGCTGGCCGAGGAACTGGTCGCCGCCTCGCGCTTCGCGCGCAAGGTGTTCCTGTGCAACTCCGGCAGCGAGGCCAACGAGGCGGCGATCAAGCTGGTGCGCAAGTGGGCCGCCAGCCAGGGCCGCGCGCCGGACCGGCGGGTCATCGTCACCTTCCGCGGCAGCTTCCACGGCCGCACCCTGGCCGCGGTCACCGCCACCGCGCAGCCGAAGTACCAGGAAGGCTACGAGCCGCTGCCCGGCGGCTTCCGCTACGTGGATTTCAACGACATCGTGCAACTGGAGACGGCGATGGCCGCCGGCGACGTGGCCGCGGTGATGCTCGAGCCGGTGCAGGGCGAGGGCGGGGTGATGCCGGCCGCGCCGGGCTTCCTGGCGCAGGTGCGCGTGCTGTGCGACCACCACGGCGCGCTGCTGCTGCTGGACGAGATCCAGTGCGGCATGGGCCGCACCGGCACCCTGTTCGCGCACTGGCAGGACGGCGTCACCCCGGACATCGTGACCCTGGCCAAGGCGCTTGGCGGCGGCTTCCCGATCGGCGCGCTGCTGGCCGGGCCGAAGGTCGCCGAGACCATGCAGTTCGGCGCGCACGGCAGTACCTTCGGCGGCAATCCGCTGGCCGCGGCGGTGGCGCGGGTGGCGCTGCGCAAGCTGGCCTCGGCGCCGATCGCGGCGAACGTGTCGCGGCAGGCGGCGGCGCTGCGGCAGGGACTGGCCGCGCTCAACGAGGAATTCAAGCTGTTTTCGCAGGTGCGCGGGCGGGGCTTGATGCTGGGCGCGGTGCTGAACCAGGCGCATGCGGGGCAGGCCGGGGCGATTCTCGATCACGCTGCCGCGCAGGGGTTGTTGACGTTGCAGGCTGGGCCGGATGTGTTGCGGTTCGTGCCTTCTTTGAATATCACGGATCAGGAGTTGGCGGAGGGGTTGAAGCGGTTGCGCGTGGCGCTGCGGGAGTATGTCGGCAAGCGTTGAACTGCTTTACCGGTAGGGTCAGTTCGCAATAGCCAAAGTCCAAAGCTTTCGCGCTTTGCGCGAGTCACTTTTCTTTGCTTGTGCAAAGAAAAGTAACCAAAAGAAGCGCTTTACAACAGCCGAAGGCTAGTCAAGCACACCCCAGACGCGCGCCCTCCGCTGCGCTCCGGGTGCGCGAGGTGGACGGGAATTTTCCGATGGCACATCCATGTGCCAGCGGAAAACGCCACGCATCCTGCGTGGCGCCCCTGCGGGGTTGTACCCGTCCACCTCGCCGCGCTCTATGGGGACCCCGAAGAGCAACGTCAAAATCCTGAGCAACAGCAACAGCAACAGCAACAGCAACAGCAACAGCAACAGCAACAGCAACCGCAACCGCAACCGCAACCGCAACCGCAACCGCAACCGCTATAGCCAATGGCCGTGGGCACCGCCGTGGCAGCTCAGCTGCGGCGGATCTGTTGGCGTATGCGAGGTGCTTATGCCAGGCCGTGCCGTGCCAGGGCGCGGCGCAGGGCGCGGGTGCCGCTGGCGGTTTCTGCGGGCATGCCGATGGCGCGGGCGCCGCGGACGTTGACGAACAGGTCGTCGATGAACAGGGCGTGCCGCGGAGCGACGCCGAAATGGTCGAGCGCGCGCCGGTAGACCTCGGCTTGCGGCTTGCGTCCGCCGAGTGCGCCGCTGCACAGCACGCGTCCGTGCAGCAGCGGGAACAGCGCCGGCACGATCTGCGCGATCGCCTGCGCCATCAGCGCGCCGTTGTTGGTCAGCACGCCGATCTCGACGCTGCCGGCCAGCGCCAGCACGCGGTCGACCACGCCGGGATCGCCGCGGCTGCCGGCCACGCGCGCGGCGATCCAGTCGGCTTCGCTCACCGGCGCGCCCAGGCCCGCGCCGAGCCGGTGCAGATAGTCGGCGGTGGCGAGGTCGCCACCGTCGTAGGCCGTTTCCAGTCCGGAGGCGAACAGCACCTGCCGCACCCGCGCCGGGTCGCAGCCGCACTGGGCGGCCAGGTGCGCGATGCGCGCCGTGCGCGAGTAGGCCGCCAGCACGCCGTCGAAGTCGAGCAGCAGCAGCCAGGGGCGCGTATGGGTCAGCGCGGCCACGGCGCCTGGCGCAGGCAGGAAAGGTAGGGCTGGAACATGGGGCGGGTCCGAAGCAGCGGCGACCGAGAGTAATCCAGTACCCGCGGCAGCGAACGCCGCTACCCGCGCCGCGATGCCGGTCATCCCCCACCCACCCGCCCGCGGCGCACCTACCCGCCGGATCCGATCGCCCGGCGCTGCGCGCTGGCTATGGTCCCTGCACGCCGCGATCGCGGCGCCGCCGGTCGGGGACCGGTGCGCATCCACGCCACATCCACGTCATCTCGGGGGTCTTGGACATGAGCAAGCGTTTGCAATCCGATCGTCTGGCGCAATCGGTGTGCACGGCACTGTGCACTGCGCGTCACGGCCACGCGCTGGCCACGCTGACGCTGCTGTTGGCCGGCGCGCCGGCGCTGCCGGCGCTGGCGGAGGAGCCGGCCGGCGAGGCCAAGACACTGGACGCGATCACCGTCATCTCCACCGGCACGCGCAAGGCCAACATGGCGGTGACCGACAGCCCGGCGCCGATCCAACTGGTGAGCGCGGAGATGCTCAAGCAGTCGGCCGCGCCGGACCTGATCAACGCCATCGCCAACCAGGTGCCGTCCTACAACGCCAACCAGACCGGCAACGACATGGCGAGCCAGACCCTGACCGCCAGCCTGCGCAATCTCTCGCCCAACCACACCCTGGTGCTGGTCAACGGCAAGCGCCGCCACATCACCTCCAACGTCAACACCACCACCGGCGCGGCCTCGGCCGACCTGTCGTTCATTCCGGCAGCCGCGATCGATCACGTCGAAGTGCTGACCGACGGCGCCGCGGCGCTGTACGGTTCGGACGCGATCGCCGGCGTCATCAACATCATCCTCAAGAAGAACCACGAGGGCGGCGAGGTGGACGCCGGCTATGCGGGCTACAAGGACGGCGGTGGCGGCACCGATGCGTGGGGTGCCAACATCGGTTTCGGCAGCGACGCAGCGTATTTCAGCCTCAGCGCCGAGGTCGAGAACCGCAAGACCGTGTACCGGCTCGGTTCGTACAGCTACGCCGACTGCGTGGCCAACTATGCCGACTGTTCGGCGGTCAATCCGAGCATGGCCGAGTTCCTGGCCGACGACGTGGAGGGCATGACCCTCAACGGGCGCTTCCCCAACGTCAACGCCTGGCTCAATCCGCCGGAAGTGCATCGCAAGGCGCTGTTCTTCAACTCCGGCGCGGTGCTGAGCGACACCCTGGAGTTCTACGCCTTCGGCAGCTACGGCAAGAAGACCGCGCAGTCGGAGGAGAACTACCGCCGTCCCAGCCAGGACGGCGGCTACGTCGATCCGGTGAGCGGCGAAGTCAGCCACAAGTATCCGCTGGGCTTCAATCCGTCCGAGGCCTCCGACGAGGTCGACTACGAGTTGACCGCCGGGCTGAAGGGCGTACTGGCCGATTGGTCCTGGGATTTCTCCAGCAGCTACGGTAAGAACGAGATGGACGTGTACACGCTGAACTCGATGAATTTCAGCCTGTGGCAGGACTACGGCTCTTCGCCCGAGGATTTCTACGACGGCTCGTTCTGGGCCAGCCAGTGGACCACCAACCTCAACGCCACGCACGACTTCGACGTCGGCCTGTCGCAGCCGCTGACCTTCAACGCCGGCATCGAATACCGCCGCGACCAGTACGGCATCGATCCGGGCGATCCGGCCTCGTACTACGGCGCCGGCGCGTCCTCCTTCCCCGGCTACAACCCGCTGTTCAACACCGGTTCCTACAGCCGCCACAGCTACGCCGCCTACGCCGACGTGGTGTTCAACCCGACCGAGAAGTGGCTGCTCGACGTGGCCGGGCGCTACGAGAACTACAGCGACTTCGGCAGCAAGGTGGTCGGCAAGCTGACCACCCGCTTCGACCTCACCGACAGCTTCGCGGTGCGCGGCACCGCCAGCACCGGCTTCCGCGCGCCGACCCTGCAGGAAGGCTACTACTCGGCGGTGCAGGTCGGCCCGACCAGCGCCACCCCGACCCTGCAGCCCAACAGCGCGGCCGCCGCGGCGCTGGGCTTCGGCAGCCTGAAGCCGGAGACCAGCACCAACTACAGCCTCGGCTTCGTGTTCCGGCCGATGCAGAACTTCGACAGCACGCTCGACTTCTACCGCATCACCATCTCCGACCGCATCGGCGTGGGCACCTTCGAGTATTCCAAGGCCGGCCAGCCGGGCGACACCAATGGCGACGGCACGCCCGATGCCGCCTACAACGCCGCGCTGGGCCAGGCGCTGGTCGACTTCGGCTACCTCGGCGGCATCGATCCAGCCGCGCCGGGCGGCTCGCTCGACGCCACCGCGCGGCAGAACATCTCGGTGGCGATCTTCAACAACGCGCTCAAGACCCGTAGCAGCGGCGTGGACTGGGTGACCAACTACATCACCGAGTTCGACTGGGGCTCGATCGACTGGATGCTGGCGGCCAACTACAACAAGACCGAGGTGCTCAGCGCCAAGCCGGCGCCGGAGGTGCTCGGCGGCGCCACCATGTACAGCGCGGCGACGCTGATCAACCTGGAGAACAACGCGCCCAAGTACCGGGTCAACCTGGGCGCCACCTTCAACGTCGGCAAGTTCAGCCTGCGCGTGACCGAGGCGGTATACGGGCCGCAGTACCAGCTGGTGGCGCCCTACGACGAGTGGAATGGCGACATCTTCCCCGACAGCGTGCTGAGCCAGCTCGACGTGGTCGACGTCAACGGCGCGCCGTACTACAAGCAGAAGATCGGCACGATGGCGCTGACCAATGTCGAACTGACGTTCCGGCCCACCGAACAGCTGACCGTCAGCGTCGGCGGCGACAACGTGTTCAACACCTATCCCGACAAGATCCCGTCGGCGGCATACGACTATCTCGAGAAGAACTACCTCAGCTACTACAACTCGCCGTACCTGACCGGCAGCCCGATCGGCTATTTCGGCGCGCGCTACTACGCCAAGCTGACTTACCGCTTCTGAGCGGCGCGGCGCCCGCTCGAGTCCCTCTCCCCCCGGGAGAGGGGTTGGGGTGAGGGTGCGTCCGCCGGCGGAGCGTCCGCTCGCGCAGTACAGCGCCATCCGCCGTCCTACCCGCTCCATCGCGACCTACCCGCCGCACCCGGCCCGCGCCGCCGGTACGGCGGCTAAGGTCGATCTGCCATCCGCGAGGCGATGTCGACGATGCAAGCAGCACCCAGGGAAGCCATGACCCGCCGCCAATTGCTCGCCAGGATCGGCCTGGCCGGCGGCGGCGCGATGATGTACCAGGCGATGCACAGCCTGGGCCTGGCGGCCGAATCGCGCTTCGCCGGCGTGCCGCGGCTGGACGGCGACGCCAAGGGCGCCTCGGTGCTGGTGCTCGGCGCCGGCCTGGCCGGGCTGACCGCGGCCTACGAACTGCGCAAGGCCGGCTACCGCGTGCAGGTGCTCGAGTACAACGCGCGTCCCGGCGGCCGCAACTGGACGCTGCGCGGCGGCGACCGCTACACCGAACTGGGCGGCTTCGAGCAGCAGTGCGGGTTCGACGCGGGCATGTACCTCAATCCCGGGCCGTGGCGCATCCCGCACCACCACAAGGCGGTGCTGTCCTACTGCAAGCAGTTCGGGGTGGCGCTGGAACCGTTCGTGCAGGTCAACTTCAATGCGCTGCTGCACAGCCGCGACGGCTTCGGCGGCAAGCCGCAACGCTTTCGCGACATCGACGCCGACTACAAGGGGCACGTGGCCGAACTGCTGGCCAAGAGCACCCGGCAGGGCGCGCTGGATGCGCAGGTGCAGCGCGAGGACCAGGAGATCCTGCTCGAGTCGCTGCGCAACTGGGGCGCGCTGGACAAGGACTTCGGCTACGTCAAGGGCCGCGAGAGCAGCGAACGCCGCGGCTTCGCCAAATATCCCGGCGGCGGCCTGTCCGGCAAGCCGCAGTTCTCCGAACCGTTCAGCGCCCAGGATATCCTGCGCTCGCGGCTGTGGACCACGCTGGCGGCCGGCGACAACTACGAGATGCAGACCGCGATGTTCCAGCCGGTCGGCGGCATGGACCAGATCGGCAAGGCGTTCGCGCGCGCGGTCGGCGATGCGATCCGCTACGACGCCCGGGTCACCCGCATCGACCAGGACGCGCGCGGGGTCCGCGTCGCCTACCAGGACCGCGCCGGCGCCGCGCAGCTGGCCACCGCCGACTGGTGCGTGTGCACGATCCCGCTGTCGATCCTCAGCCGCATCCCGCTCGCGGTGGGCGAGAAGATGGCCGCCGCGATCGGCCAGGTGCCCTACGCGGCCTCGGTGAAGGTCGGGCTGCAGTTCAAGCGCCGTTTCTGGGAAGAGGACGAGGCGATCTACGGCGGCATCAGCTACACCGACCTGCCGATCACCCTGATCGGCTATCCGAGCACCGGCTTCCAGAGCGCCGGCAAGGGCGTGCTGCTCGGCGCCTACGTGTGGGGGCTGGAGGCGTTCGAGTTCACCTCGATGACGCCGCAGCAACGCGTGGCCAAGGCGGTGGAGTACGGCACCCAGCTGCATCCGCAATATCCGCGCGAATTCGACAACGGCATCGCCGTGGGCTGGCACCGGGTGCCGTTCACCCACGGCTGCTTCGGCGTGTGGAGCGACGCCGCGCGCGCCGAGCACTACGAGAACCTGTGCCGGATCGACGGCCGCATCGCGCTCGCCGGTGAGCACGCCTCGTACATCCCGGCCTGGCAGGAAGGAGCCATCACTTCGGCGCTGGACGCGATCGAGCGCCTGCATCGCCGCGTCGTCAACGGAGCCCGCGCATGAAGCTGGATCGTCACTGGATGCTCGCCGCGGCGGTCGCCGCCGCCGTGCTCGCGCTGATGCTGCCGCCGGCGATCGGCCCGGCCGCGGCGCAGAGTTCCGATGCCACCCCGCTGTATCCGCAGGCCACGTTCGCCACCGCTTCCGGCGCCACCGTGTACGCGGCGATCTGCCAGGGCTGCCACATGCCCGGCGGGCAGGGCGCGCGCGGCGGCGGCGAGTATCCGCCGCTGGCCGGCAACCCCAAGGTGGCCGCGGCGCCGTACGTGGCGATGATGGTGCTCGACGGCCGCGGCGGCATGCCCGGCTTCGGCGCCATGCTCAACGACCAGCAGGTCGCCGAGGTGGTGCACTACGTGCGCAGCCAGTTCGGCAACGACTATCCCGGCAGGCTCAGCGCCGACGAGGTGCGCACGCTGCGGCATTGAGCCGCGACGTTCTTCATTCCCTTTTCGATCGCCAGGAGTTCCGCATGCGCCATTGCTTCGTTTCCCGCTCGTTCCGTGCCGGCCTGTGCGCCGCGCTGTGGCTGCCCGCCCTGGCCGGCGCCGCCGAGATCGTGCGCCACAAGATTCCCAACAGCGACTTCCCGATTTCCGCGGCGGTGGAGATCCCGGCCGGCAAGACCACGGTCTATCTCAGCGGCGCGGTGCCGCGGCCGATCGACCCGGACGCGCCGAAGGATTCGCCCGCCGTCTACGGCGACACCAAGGCGCAGACCGTCAGCGTGCTGGCGCAGATCAAGGCACAGCTGGAAGGCATGGGCCTGGGCATGCGCGACGTGGTCAAGATGCAGGCGTTCCTGGTCGGCGACCCGGCATTGGGCGGGAAGATGGATTTCGCCGGGTTCATGGACGGCTACCGGCAGTTCTTCGGCACGCCCGAGCAACCCAACCTGCCGTCGCGCTCGGCGTTCCAGATCGCTGCACTGGGCAATCCGCTGTATCGCATCGAGATCGAAGTGGTCGCGGTGCGTCCGTAGCTTCTTTCCCACGTTTCCCAAGGAGTCCGTCATGCAGCAACCGTCGCGTTCGCGCCGCACCTTCCTCAAGGAGTCGGCGCTGGTCGCCGCGGCCGGCCTCGGCACGCCATGGCTGGCGCAGGCCGCGTCCGGCGCGGCGCAGGCGGCCAGCGCCGACCTGGCGCCGGTGTTGATCAACGCCAACGAATATCCCGGCGGCCCGTCGCCGGCCGCGCAGCGCGCGATCGCCGCGATCGCGTCCAGCGGCGGCCGCTACCTGGGCGAACTGCAGCTGGAATTGCTGCAGACCCTCGCCGCCCAGCTCGGCGTGGGTATCGATCACCTGATGGCCTACGCCGGTTCCACCGAGCCGCTGGACTACACCATGCTGGCGTTCACTTCGCCCAGCGCGTCGCTGGTCACCGCCGATCCCACCTTCGAGTCCGGCTGGCGCGCCGCCGCGCGCAACGGCGCCAAGGTGATCAAGATCCCGCTGCGCAAGGACGACGCGCACGACGTGCAGGCGATGTGCGCCGCCGACGCCAACGCCGGGGTGCTCTACATCTGCAACCCGAACAATCCCACCGGCTCGGTGGCCGCGCGCAAGGACCTGGACTACGCGCTGGCGCACAAGCCCAAGGGCAGCGTGCTGGTGGTCGACGAGGCGTACCTGCATTTCTCCGACAGCGCCGGCAGCATGGTCGATCGCGTCGCCGCCGGCGACGACGTGATCGTGCTGCGCACTTTCTCCAAGCTCTACGGCATGGCCGGCATCCGCCTGGGTTATGCGGTGGCGCGGCCGGAGCTGCTGGCCAAGCTGAAGTTCTACAGCGTCAACAGCCTGCCGGTGACCGCGGTCGCCGCCGGCCTGGCCAGCCTGCGCGACCCGGCGCTGGTGCCGCAGCGGCGCGCGCTCAACAGCGCCATCCGCAACGACGTGGTGCGCTGGCTCGCCGCGCAGGGACATGCGTGCACCGCCTCGGAAAGCAATTGCTTCATGGTCGACGTGCAGCGCCCGGCCAAGGAATTCATGGACGCGATGGCGACCTATGGCGTGTTCGTCGGCCGCAGCTGGGCGCTGTGGCCGAACCGTTCGCGCATCACCGTCGGCACCGCGGCGGAGATGGCGCGGTTCAAGCACGCGTTCGCGCAGGTGGCGGCCGGCAAGCGCGGGCCGCTGCCGGTACCGCCGCCGCCGCTGGCGCTGCACGATCCGCTGCATGGATTCTTCCGCAACGCCTAGCGCGGCGTGCTGCGTTCGATGCTGCAGTGCACGAGCGTTCGTCGTTGACAAACATTTGCGCAAAGGCAGACAGTCGTGGGACGCCGCTGCGCGCGCAGCGCATGCCGGCGCGTGGCGCGACCCTGGGCCGTTCCCACTGCCAAGGAGTCCGTCTTGAAAGCGAAGTCGCTGTTTCCCCTGCTGGTCCTCGCCGCGCTCGCGTTCGCGCCGTCGGCCTGGGCCAAGACCTGTGCGGTGACCATCACCGGCACCGACCAGATGTCCTTCGACCAGACCCAGATCAAGGTCGCCGCCGACTGCACCGAAGTGGCGCTGACCCTCAAGCACAGCGGCAAGCTCACCGCCGCGGTGATGGGCCACAACTGGGTGCTGACCAAGACCCCGGACTTCCAGGCGGTGGCCAATGCCGGCACCAGTTCCAGCCTGGCCGACAACTACCTGCCCAAGAGCGACGCGCGGATCATCGCGCACACCAAGGTGATCGGCGCCGGGCAGTCGGATACGGTCAAGTTCTCCACCGCCAAGTTGAGCAAGGGCGGCGACTACACGTTCTTCTGCTCGTTCCCGGGGCACTGGGCGATGATGAAGGGCAAGTTCGTGTTCGGTTGAGTCGCGCCGCGCCATCGGTTGCGACTAGCGATTCCGCTGCGGATTCTTCCGAACATGATGGCGCCGCGTCGGCCTGCTCCGACTTGCCGGCTGCGTTCGTCGCGGCTGAAGCCGCTCCTACAGGGGCGATCCGCCTACTGGCCGGTTCCGCGCCGACTCCACCTGTAGGAGCGACTTCAGTCGCGACAGGCTTTCTCGGTCACGCCTGTCGCGACTGAAGTCGCTCCCACAAAATAGCGACGACGTTCGCGATTGCGATGCTGTCGCACTCAATCCAATGCCGCATCCGGTGGCGGCGCGCGCTGCAGCAGCCCGCGCTGCAGCGCGCTGGCCAGCGCCGCCTCGCGGGTGCCGGCTTCGAGCTTGCGGTACAGGTTCTTCAGGTGGAACTTGACCGTATTCTCCGACAGCGCCAGGCGCCGCGCGATCTGCTTGTTCGCGTCGCCCTGCGCCAGCAGCGCCAGCACTTCCAGCTCGCGTTCGCTGAACAGGTCGGCGCCGCTGTCCTGGTGGTGGCGCAGCTTGTCGAGCAGCGCCTGGATGGTCATCGCCAGCGTGGTGTTCGGCGCCGCCTGCGGATCCTGCTGGCGCGCCATGCGCAGCAGCGCCTTGCCCGGCACCCCCAGTTCCAGTAGGCATTGCCAGGCCTGGGTACTGGCCACGTGCTGCAGCGCATGGCGCAGATACGGCAGCGCGGCGGCGGATTCGCCGCGGTCGTGCAGCACCAGCGCGATGCGCGCGCGCACCCGTGCCAGGTGCACCTGGTTGTCGGCGGCCATGCAGGCCGCTTCCACGCCTTGCAGCACCGCCAGCGCGGCGCGGGTGCGTCCGCCCAGGCGATGCCAGCGCGCCAGGGCGAAGCCGAGCGCGGCGAGGAAGCGCCAATCCTGCGGCTGGCCCAGCGCGTGCGCGAACCGCGCCTCGCCGCCGGTGCGCGCGACCAGCACGTCGATCGCCGGCGAGGGCGGCTGGTCGAGCAGCACGTGCAGCCGCCAGGCCAGCGCCAGGTCGGCGAGCCGGCCCAGATGCCGCGCATGCGCGATGCGGTCGATATGGTCGAGCAGGTCCAGCGCGGCGCGGCCGCTGCGGTCGTGCTGCCGCGCCAGCACCAGCGCGGTCTCGTAGCCGGCGGCATACACGTCCAGCCAGCCGTCGTGCTGTTCGAGGAAGCCCAGCGCCGGCTGCAGGCAATCGGCGGCCTCGTCGTAGCGGCCGTGCTCGCATTGCAGCTGCGCCAGCAGGCATTGGCCCACCGCCTGCAAGGTGGGATCGAGCTGCTGCTGGCGCTGGGCCATGGCCAGCGCCTGCCGGCAGGTGGCTTCGGCCCGTTCCAGCTGGCCGCGGTAGTAGTGGCTCTGCGCCAGGTGGATCAGCGCATAGCTGGCGCCGACCTCGCTGCCGCTGGCCTGCATCGCGCTGCCGGCCAGTCGCGCATAGCGCTCGGCGCCGGCGAAATCGGCGCGGCCCAGCGCGGTGGTGGCGCAGATGCACCACAGCGTGCCGCGGCCCAGGCTGTCGTTCTCGTCCAGCGCCGCCGCCTGCGCGGCGATCTGCGCCAGTCCGCGCGGGTTGGCGCAGACCTGGTCGAGCAGGTCGCGCAGCAACGCGACGACCACCGTGTAGTCGCGCTCGAACGGCGCCCGCACGTGTTCGGGGAAATCGCGGAAGCGTTCCAGCAGGGTCTGCGCGTGCGCGAACTCGCCCAGCTTCATGTGCAGGTAGGCCTGGGTCAGGTTCAACGCCGGCCGTTCGCCGATGCTGCTGCGCGGGAAGCGGCGCAGCAGCGCACGGATCGGCGCGGTGCCGTGGCGCAGCAGCAACTGCCAGGTGCCGGCGCGGGCGATGCAGTCGGCGGCGCTGTCGATCGCGCCGCCGCGCACCGCGTGCCGCACCGCTTCGGGCAATTGCCCGTGCGCGTCGAACCAGTGCGCGGCGCGCCGGTGCAGCTGCGGCGCCAGCCCGGGCGTGTCGCGCTCCAGCTGCTGATGCAGGTAGTCGGCGAACAGCGGATGGAAGCGGAACCATTCGTGCTCGCCGTCCAGCGCCACCAGCAGGCCCTGGAAGTGCGCCAGCCGTTCCAGCAGGCGGCCGCTGTCGTCGCGCTCGCGCACCGCGTCGGCGAGCGCGGCGTTGAACCGTTCCAGCGGCGAGAGCTGCAGCAGCAACGCGCGCAACGCCGGATCCAGGTCGTTGAGCACCTGTTCGGCCAGATACGCCGCCAGCTCGGCGGTGCGCCCGGAAAAACGGCCCAGGTCGTCGCGGCGGCGTTCGTCGCCGCCCAGCCACAGCCCGGCCAGCTGCAGCGCCACCGCCCAACCCTCGGTCTGCCGGCGCAACTGGCGCGCCATCGCCGCCGGCACCTGCGGTCCCAGCAGCGCCAGCGTCTCGGCTTCGTCCAGCGCCAGTTCGCGCGCGCCGATGCGTTCCAGCTGGCCCTGCAACGCCCAGCGCGCCAGCGGCAGCGCCGGTGCGCGCCGCGTCGCCAGCAGCAGGTGCAACTGGCCGCCGGCATGTTCGACCAGCCGCGTCACCACCTCGTCGAGCGCGCTGGCGTGGCCGCGTTCGTCGTCGTCGAGGATCATCAGCAGGCGCTTCGGCGCGGCGCGGATCGCGCGGATCAGGCCGGGCAGGGTGGACGCCACCTCCAGGTCCTGGCCATGCTGCTGCAGCGCGGCCTGCAATGGCGCGCCGAGTTCGATCCCGGCGCCGCGCGCGGCCAGCGCCAGGTAGGCGAGGAAGCGCCCGGGATCGGCGTCGTCCTCGTCCAGCGACAGCCACGCCACCGCGGCGTCGCCGCGCTCGCGCAGGCGCTGGTGCCACTGCCCGAGCAAGGTGGTCTTGCCGAAACCCGGCGGCGCCAGCAACAGCGTCAGCGGCAGGTCGGCGGCGCGGTCCAGGTGCTGCAGCAAGGCCTCGCGCGCCACCGCGGCCACGCGCCAGCGCGGCGGCGCCAGTTTGTCGGCCAGCACCCAGTCGGGCACGGCAGGGCTGTCGTGCACGGACGGCAGGGAACGCGGATTCAACAGCGTGACAGGCTTGAGCATGTCGCCATGAGTGTCTGCAGCGGTCGCCCTCGCGCCCTCTGGCGGCTCGGGTGACGGGACGGAAGCGACGCATGCCGGCTCGCCGCGCAGATCGCGGAAAGCCGTGTGCCGCGCCGATTCCACGGGCCCCCGCCTGGATGCCGTCCGTTGGCCTTGAACGTTTAACTTATGACACGGCCGCGACAAAAGCAAAGTCGCGACCGGGTGCTCAGTTTGTGTTCAGCTGGTGGCGACCACGGCGAACGCCTCGCGCGCCGCGGCCAGGGTGGCCTCCAGCACGCCGTCGTCGTGGGCGCTGGACAGGAAGCCGGCCTCGTACGCCGACGGCGCCAGGAACACGCCGCGCTCCAGCATGGCGTGGAAGAAGCGGTTGAACGCGGCGGTGTCGCAGGCGGTGGCCTGGGCGTAGGTCTCCACCTTTTCGGTGGTGAAGAACAGCCCGAACATCGCCCCGACCTGGTTGGTGGTGACCGCCACGCCGGCGGCGGCGGCGGCCTGCTCCAGCCCGGCGCACAGCGCGGCGGTGGCCGCGTCCAGGCGCTGGTGGAAGCCCGGCGCCTGCACCAGCTCCAGCATCGCCAGGCCGGCGGCCATCGCCACCGGGTTGCCGCTGAGCGTGCCGGCCTGGTAGATCGGCCCGGACGGGGCGATCTGCCGCATCAGGTCGGCGCGGCCGCCATAGGCGCCGACCGGCATGCCGCCGCCGATGATCTTGCCGAACGTGGTCAGGTCCGGGACCACGCCGTAGTGCGCCTGCGCGCCGCCCAGGGCCACGCGGAAGCCGGTCATCACCTCGTCGAAGATCAGCAGCGCGCCGTGCCGCGTGCACAGATCGCGCAGGTGCTGCAGGTAGCCTGCGCGCGGCGGGATGCAGTTGGCGTTGCCGACCACCGGCTCGATGATGACCGCGGCGATCTCGCCGCCGATCCGGTCGAACAGCGCGGTGGCGCCGTCGGCATCGTTGTAGCTCAGCGTGGCGGTGAGTTCGCTCAGCCCCGCCGGCACGCCCGGCGAGGTGGGCACGCCCAGGGTCAGCATGCCGCTGCCGGCCTTGACCAGGAACGAGTCGCCGTGGCCGTGGTAGCAGCCTTCGAACTTGACGATGCGGCTGCGCCCGGTGGCGCCGCGCGCCAGGCGCACCGCCGACAGCGTGGCCTCGGTCCCGGAGTTGACCATGCGCACCCTCTCGCACGAGGGCACCAGCCGGGTGATGGTCTGCGCCATCGTCACTTCGGCCGGGCACGGCGCGCCGAACGACAAGCCGTCGCCGATCGCGCGCTGCACCGCCTCGCGCACCGCCGGGTGGTTGTGCCCGGCGATCATCGGACCCCACGAGCCGACGTAGTCGATGTAGCGGTTGCCGTCCACGTCGTACAGGTACGGGCCGTCGGCGCGCTGCACGAAGAACGGTTCGCCGCCCACCGACTTGAAGGCGCGGACCGGCGAGTTGACGCCGCCCGGGATCAGCGACTGCGCCTGGCTGAAGAGGGCGTGGGAGCGGGCGTGGTTCATGAGCGGGCGAATCCTTGGGCGAGGCTGGCCGGGCCGGTCGGCCGGGGCGCGGAGCGATGCCGCCCATTGTCGCGGCTGCCGCCTGCATGCGCCATGTCGCCTGCCATGGGGAGCAGCGCACCTACCCGCCAGCCGGGCACCTACCCGTCGCGGCCGGCTTCGCCGTGTGATCGGCTGCTTACTATCGGAGCGTCCAAGGGGGCGCATGACCTGACAGCCAAGGGTGATGGGGCATGCAACGGGCGCATTTCCACAGTGTTCGAGGGGATGGCCACCGATGGGGGCTCGCCACTGGTGTTGTGTCTGCATTTTTCGTTGGGTTGCCAACAAACAGCTTTTCATCTTCGGGGAGAGAGCATGAATCGTACGCTCCGCAAGAGCGCCCTGGCGCTCGCGCTGGCGCTTGCCGCCGGCACTGGGTATGCGCAGTCCACCACCGGCAGCATCGTCGGCAGCGTGCCGCCGGGCGCGGGCGAGCGCAGCGTGCTGATCACCAACACTAGCGGCTTCAGCCGCGAGGTCAAGGTGGACGAACGCGGCCGCTACGCGCAGGGCAACCTGCCGCTGGGCACCTACACGGTCACGCTCAAGCGCGACGGCCAGGTGGTGGAGACGCGCGAGAACATCACCCTGGTGGTCGGCGCCGGCACCGAGGTCGGCTTCGGCGGCCCGGCGCAGACGCTGGATGCGGTCAACGTGGTGGCCGGCAACGTGGCCCGGATCGACGTCGCCAGCGTCGACAGCCGCACCGTGGTCACCGCCGAGCAACTGGCGGTGCTGCCGCTGGGCCGCAGCGCCGAGGCCATCGCCCTGCTGGCGCCGGGCGTGGTCGCCAACAGCGGCGGCTACGACAACGGCGCGCTCGGCGGTTCGCTGGCCAGCTTCGGCGGCTCGGCGGCGAGCGAGAACGCATACTACCTCAACGGCTTCAACACCACCGATCCGGCCAGCAGCCTGGGCGGGCTGACCCTGCCGTACGGCGCCATCGACCAGCAGGAAATCTTCACCGGCGGCTATGGCGCGCAGTACGGCCGTTCCAACGGCGGGGTGATCAGCCAGGTCGGCAAGCGCGGCAGCAACGCATGGCACGTCGGCGCGGCGGTGATCTGGCAGCCGGACAGCCTCAGCGCCAGGCAGCGCGATCTGTATTTCCGCAAGGACAGCATGTACTGGGACCCGGGCAATGCCAAGTACAGCGCCGGCAACTACATGCCGCTGAGCGAAACCAGCGCCGACCAGACCACCTACAGCGCCTATGTCGGGGGCCCGCTGGTGCAGGACCGGCTGTTCTTCTTCCTGGCCCTGGAGCAGGTCGACTCCAGTGGCACCCGCGTCGCCGATGCGCGCGTCACCTCCGGCGGCATCTCCGGGGCGCCGTGGACGCGCTACGACTACAAGCAGACCCGCGCCTACGCCAAGATCGACTGGCAGATCGGCGACAACCACCTGCTGGAATTCACCGGCGCGCAGGACAAGGCGCGCACCAACGGCAACCTCTACGGCTACGACTACGTCGACCGCGAGGTCGGCGGCTATGTCGGGCGGGAAGCCAAGAACACGTTCGGTCCAGCCCTGTTGCTTGGCAAGTACACCGGCTACTTCGGCGACAACGTCACCTTGACCGCGCTGTACGGCAAGGAGAGCCTGCCCAACAAGCTCACCGCGATCGGCTACGACGCCGGCAATGGCCCTTACCTCGTCGGCGTCGCCAACCAGAATCCGGCCTATACCGGCGGCACGCCGATCGCCAATGCGCAACGCGTGGTCTCGATCACCGACCCGGATCGCGAATACAAGAAGGACAACCTGCGGCTCAACCTCAACTGGCGGCTCGGTACGCACAGCCTCGACGTCGGCATCGACAACCAGAAGAGCGAGGCGCTCAACATCGGCACCTACAGCTCCGGCCCCGGCTATGGTTGGACCTATGGATACACGACCGATCCGTATGGCCTCAAGAGCGGCGGCCGGGTCAGCACCTCGGTGGCCGAGGACGGCAGCCTCGGCGTGCCCAGCCCGGGCCTGGCCGATCCCACCTACGGCAGCACCGGCTACTACGTCACCCGCGACATCGCCACCAACCTGTATTCCTACGACGCCAGGCAGACCGCGTACTACCTCGAAGACCACTGGCAGGCCACCGACAGGCTGATGCTCTCGCTCGGCGTGCGCAACGACAGCTTCACCAACGACACCCCGTTCGGCCAGGCCTACATCGAACTGAAGAACCAGTGGGCGCCGCGGCTGGGCTTCAGCTGGGACGTCAACGGCGATTCCAGCCTGAAGGTGTACGGCAACATCGGCCGCTACTACCTCGGCCTGCCGCTGTCGCCGGCCGGGCTGTTCACCCCGGCGGTGTCCACCAGCACCTACTACACCTATAGCGGCATCAACGCCGACGGCACGCCGATCCTGGCCACCCAACTGGCGCCGCCGGTCTCGGCCAACTCGCGCTTCGGCCGGCTCGCCGACGTGCGCACCGCGGTGGCCGAGGACATCAAGGGCGAGAACCAGGACGAGCTCATCCTCGGCTTCACCAAGCTGCTGCCCAACGACTGGATGCTCGGCGTGCGCGGCACCCATCGCCGGCTCAACGACGGCATCGACGACACCAACCTCGACAACTCCAACGCTGGCCTGGTGGCCGCGGCGCAGGCGGCGGGCGTGGACATCGACTGGACCAGGAACGCCAGCGCGGCGCTGGTCAATCCGGGCACGACCAACACCTACCGGGTGATCGGCACCGACGGCCAGATCCACGCCCTGACCGTGACTCGCGCGCAGGGCGGCTACCCGGAATTCCAGCGCCGCTACTCGGCGCTGGAATTCAGCCTGGAGCGCCCGTTCGACGGCCGCTGGTACACCAGGATGAGCTATGTGTGGTCGCACAGCTACGGCACCACCGAAGGCCAGTTGCGTTCGGACCTGTGGCGCACCGGCGGCGCGCTGGGCAGCTACCAGGGCCAGGCGGCGACCTCGACCACGCAGAGCTGGGACCATGCGGCGCTGATGGAGCACTTCAACGGCAACCAGTCCAACGACCGCCGCCACCAGCTCAAGGCGTACGGCGTCTACCAGCTGACCGAAGAATGGGGCACCTCCGCGAATGTGAGCCTGATCTCCGGCGCGCCGCGGCCGTGTCTTGGCTACTACTACGGCACCAACTACGACGCCGGCGATCGCGACCCCGTCGGCTACGCCAATGCCAGCATCACCGGCGGTACGTACCACTTCTGCTACAACCCGGACACCGGCACCGGCGAGCCGTCGCCACCGGGCTCGCACGGCACCCTGGGCTGGGTGGCGCAGCTCGACCTGGGCCTGACCTACACGCCGAAGTTCGCCGACGGCAAGCTGGCGTTGCGCCTGGACGTGTTCAACGTCACCAACCGGCAGACCGCGATCAACATCTATCCGTTCTCCGAGTTGAATCCAGGTCAGGTCAATCCGCTGTGGAATCAGGCGGTGGCCTACCAGGCGCCGCGCTCGGCGCGGGTGACGCTCGGCTACGATTTCTGAACGCGGCGCGGCGGCGCTGTCCGCCGTCGCCGCGACATCCATTCCCGGGCAGGTCGTTGGGTCCGTCCCGCCAGCGGCAAGGTCCTGTAACAGGATCTCCGGGCGGCCATCGCGCGCAGGAGCCAAGCCGGCGCGCCGGCGGGTTGCGCCGGCATCGCCCGCCGCGCGTCACACCGCCACCGGCAGCGGCGCCGCCGGCAACGGATGAGGGACGAGCGCCCCGGCACCGCCGGGTTCTGCCCGTGCCGTTGCTGCGCCTTGCACTTTCGATCCAAGTGATACAACTTGCGGGAGCGACTTCCGTCGCGACGAGCTTTACAGGTAGAGCGATTGGCGACTGAAGGCGCTCCCACAACACTCCGCTGTCTGAAAATATCAGCGTCGAAAACGCCCTAGCCGAAGCAGGCGCGGTAGGCGGCCAGCGCGTCACGCGGATCGGGCGCATCGAACACGCCGCCGATCACCGCCAGCAGGTCGGCTCCGGCGTCGACCAGGGCGCGGCCGTTGTCGGGGGTCAGCCCGCCGATCGCGACCCGTGGCAAGCCCAGCGTCGCGGCATCGCGCAGCAGGCCGGGGTCGGCACGGCGCGTGGTGTGCTTGCTGCGCGAGGGGAAGAACGCGCCGAAGGCGACGTAGCTGGCGCCGGCGGCGGCGGCGGCGCGGGCCAGGGCGGGATCGTCGTAGCACGAGGCGCCGATCAGCGCATCGGCGCCGAGCGCCGCGCGCGCGGCGGTCAGGTCGCCGTCGTCCTCGCCCAGGTGCACGCCGGCGGCGCCGACCGCCTGCGCCAGGGCCACGTCGTCGTTGACGATCAGCGGCACCCCGGCCTGCACGCACAGCGCCTGCAGTGCGGTCGCCTGGGCCAGGCGCTGCGCCGCGTCGGCGCGCTTGTTGCGGTACTGCAACCAGGTCGGGCCGTGGCCGAGCAGCGGCGCCACGCGCGCCAGCAGGTGCGCGCCATCGGCGTCGTCGGGCGTGATCAGATAGACGCCGCGGGGCGGCGATGATGCGTTCATGCTGAGCCTTCCGGTGCGCAGGCGGGGGTGGGACAATGCTGCTCCGCCTGGCCTGCAGACCAACGATTATCCAATGAACGATGCCACCGCCACCACCTACCGCACCTGGATGTGCGTCGTCTGCGGCTTCATCTACAAGGAAATCGACGGCCTGCCAGAAGAAGGCATCGCCCCCGGTACCCGCTGGGAGGACGTGCCCGAGACCTGGACCTGCCCCGACTGCGGCGTGACCAAGGACGATTTCGAGATGGTGGAGATGGATTGATCGAAGGCCGGGATTGGGGATGGGCCAATCCCCAATCCCGGCACTCAATGCATCCGCTGCCCGCGCGCGCTCAGTTCCACCAGGCGTTCGCGGATCGGCAGCACGTCGTTGGCTTCCGGGTTCAGTTGCAGATAGCGGCCCAGGTCGCGGCGCGCGCCGGGCACGTAGTCCATCTGCAGGTAGGCCAGGCCGCGGTCGCGCAGCGCTTCGGGCTGGTCCGGCATCAGCTTGAGCACGCGGTCGGCGCTGCGCGCGGCGCGGTCCCATTCGTCGCGTTCGGCATAGACGCCATGCAGGTTGCGCAGCACCCGGATCAGGATCGCGCGGTGCGGTGCCGGGTCGAGGATCTGCAGCAGCGCGCGGTCGTCCGGGGTCTCGCCGCCCAGGTGCGGGCGCGCGCGTTCGCGCAGTTCCTCCACCGCCAGCGGGCGGCCGCCGTTGAACGGGTCCATCACCAGCAGGCCGTCGTCCACCGGCAGGCGCACCAGGAAATGCCCGGGGAAGGACACCCCGTCGAGCGGGATGTCCAGCCGCCGCGCCACTTCCATCTGCACCAGCGCCAGCGAGATCGGATTGCCAAGGCGGCGCTCGAACACCTCGTTCATGTAGCTGTTGCGCGGGTCGTAGTACTCGTCGTGGTTGCCGCTGTAGCCGAGTTCTTCGAACAGGTGGCGATTGATCGCGGCCATCTTCAGCGGCCATGCGTCGATCATCGCCACCTCGTGGCGCAGGTGTTCGGCATGGCTCTGCGCCAGCGTGTGGTAGTGGTCCGCGTCCAGTTCCGGATACTCGTCGCGCGCGATCAGCAGCGCGGTGGCCAGCAGCGGCAGCGCGTCGTCGTCCAGCGCGGCCAGGGCATTCCAGCTCGGCAATGTCAGTCGGTCGACCATGGCCCAAGACTGGCCGCAAAGCGCAGCGCGATCAAGTCCGGTGGTTCCCGACAGCGATGTCGGGTTCAGCGCGACGGCGACGGCGCTTTTCCCGACGCCGATGCGGCTCAGCGGGCCTTGGGGATGCCCGGGCCGAAGCGCAGTTCGGCGCCGTCCTGCAGCTTGAGCTGTGCGGCCTGGCCGGCGTTGAGTTCCAGCACGTAGCGCGCCGGCGCATTGCTGGGGTAGGGCGGGCAGGCGTTGCCGGCCGAGCACGGCGGCACGTCGCGTTGCTGCGCCACCAGCTTGCGCTGGCTGTCGAAGTACAGGATGTCCAGGGCGATCTTGGTGTTCTTCATCCAATACGCCTGCGGTTCCTGGCGGTCGTGAATGAACAGCATGCCGTGGTCGGCGTCCATCTGGTCGCGGAACATCAGCCCGCGCGCGCGGGTCGCATCGTCCTGGGCCAGTTCGACCTGGTAGCGGTGCCCGCCCAGTTCCACCCAGTGGTCGCCGGCGCTGACGCAACCGCTGAGGGTCAGCAGGACGAGGACGAACAGGGCACGGAACAGGGACATGGCGGTGTCGGGTCGGGAGAGACCAGCGCGCACCTTGTGGCATGCCGCGTGTCGAGTCAAGAGAGCCGGGATCGGGGATTGGCAACAGCGATCCGGAGACCGTAGGGGTTGGCGGCAAGCGCGAACTGGCTGGTTCTTACACCAATGCCCACATCCGTGGCGCCACTGCTGCCACTCCCGAGCACCGCCCCGGCACTGTCATGAACCGTGGCACTCGGATCGTTTGGCCAGCCTACCTGAGAAATGCCGTGTACATAAAATGCTCCGTCGGAGCCACGATGACACTCATTCCTGTGGTGCACATGGCCACAACTCGATGACTCTCAGAGCGGCGGATTGGATTACTGCCGCAACCTTGGAGTTGACGATGATTGCATTGGACGATTGATGGCCCGCGCCAAAGTACTGTTCACTGCGGAAGATTGGTAGGTCCGGTCGCTCGGCAGGCGCCGGAAAGAACCCCCGGCGGTGGTAATGATAGCGTTTACGTCCACACGTCTCGCATTGTATTCCATGCATGTCATCCATGGCCAACGGCACACGGGTATCGGCCTTCAACTGGACGATGCCTTCCAGTTCATTGCCCTTCGTATCTTCCACCGGCCAAGACCTCACACCCAGGAGCGCAAGATGCTCCCGCCAACTGGGCGTGAGCATGAAATATGCATCATCCACCCAGAAGAGTTTCAGAAACACGTTCCTGCCCCACTTCAATGACTTTCGAACTCGAAATGGCGCGTTCTGTACTGCTCCCGCCCCACACTCGGAGCAATAAGCGCTGGTATCGTAGGTCTGCTCCAAAAACTTGAAATCGTCCTCCGGTTGCGGGTAGCCATTGACATGTGCTGGGCGGTCTCAACCGGTCGATGCAACAGCTTGATTTAGGGCCTGTTAACACTAAACCAACCTGAGAGTTCCCCCGGCTCTGCCGGGGAGGCAGTAGAAGTTTGACGTATCCGGGAGTCCATCCCGGAGACTCCGCAACGTGAGCGGCCAAGCACACGAGACGGAGGAACCGAGATGGATGAGTTTGAGAGCTTAAGTCACACCAGGTGGGAGTGTCTGTACCACGTTGTGTTCATACCGAAGTGTCGCCGTAAGACACTGTATGTGGGTCTGAGGAAGCATCTAGGAGAGGTGTTCCGGCGATTGGCCGAGCAGAAGGAGAGCCGGGTCGAGGAGGGCCATCTGATGCCAGATCACGTCCATATGCTGTTGAAGATTCCGCCGAAGTAGGCGGTGTCGCAGGTGGTGGGCTATATCAAGGGCAAGAGCGCCATCCACCTAGCGCGGGTGTATGGGGAGCGGAAGCGGAACTTTGTAGGGCAGAGCTTCTGGGCGCGAGGTTACTTCGTTACGAGGGTAGGTCGGGATGAAGGGTTGATCGGGGCATACATCCAGAACCAAGAGGCGGAAGATCGGCGCTTGGACCAATTGCAGTTGCTGAGGTAGTCGGCCACCTTCAGGTGGCCCTAACAAGGGAGGCGCGTAGCGCTCCCGCAGCCGCTTTGAGCGGCTCACATCTCTAAAGCCCCCGGCTTTGCCGGGGGATATTTACTGTCCTGTCCTTTGGGGAAATACTGGCGGAGCAAGCCATTGGTGTTTTCGTTTGACCCGCGCTGCCACGGGCTATGCGGGTCGCAAAAAAAGACCTGCACGTCTGTCGCCAGGGTGAAGCGCTGGTGCTTGTGCATTTCGGCACCGCGATCCCAGGTCAGGGAACCTTTCAGCTGAGCAGGTAACCGCCGGATATGCTTGGCGACCGCGTCCACCACAGTGGCACTGTCGCGCGAAGGAAGCTTGATCAACATCACAAAGCGCGATTGCCGCTCCACGAGCGTGGCGATTTGCGTGTTCACCGTGCCCATCAGTAGGTCGCCTTCCCAGTGCCCAGGTACCGCGCGGTCGTCCACCTCGGCCGGACGCTGGCTGATCGGCAGGGCATCTATCATCAGGTTGCGGGCGCCCTTGCGGCTCTTCCCGTGGCGTCCCTGCGCGGTCGGATAACGCACCAGTCGACGCGTGCGCAACTGGGCCAAGAGCTGCTTCTTGAGCACCCCGCGACTCTGAACGAACAGGCTTCGATAGATGGTTTCGTGCGACACCGGCATACTGTCGTTGTTTGGATAACGGCGGACAAGCCATCCGCTGATCTGCTGCGGCGCCCAGCGACGGGCCAGCTTGCTGGCGACCAGGGCGAAGCACCCCGCAGCGGGCAAGCAGGCAGGCTTTGGGCCGTTTGGCTTGCGACCAGGCGCGCTCGTCGGCGTGTGTCGCGCGGTAGATCTCACAGCCTCCGTTGCGCTCGATCTCCCGACTGATGGTCGAGACCGCCCGGCCCAAGGCCTGAGCGATCTGGCGCAGGGAACGGCCTTGGCACAGGCCGCGCGAGATCTCCTCGCGCTCAGCCAGCTGGAGTGCTCGTGCCGCTCGTTTGCACGGTCGCGGCGCAAACCCACCGCGCTGCCGAAGGACGTACCGAACCAACGCTTCATCCCGCTCAAGCACCTTGGCGATAACACTCGGCGGCTCGCCCGCCTGCCAGCGCGTCCATAGCTGTTCACGGTCCGCTGCCGACAAATGGCGCCAAACCCTGACTGTTCTGCTCATGATGTCCACCTCCGTCCTGATCAGACTACGGTGTTGCATCGATCGGTTGAGACCACCCGCCGCTCACGCGGGCCATACCGCTGCGCGTCCTGATCGCGCAGGTATCTGCGCGCGGTATTGCGCGAGCAGTCCAACTGCTTGGCGATCGCTCTGACACGCTCGTCCCTGCGGGCCATCACTCGTCTCTCCACTGCTTGCTCCTGAGCCGACATCAGCAGCCTTCAAAAGGCCGCCATCGTGTCCCAGGTGGGTCGCTTTACTTCGGCGCTAACATCCGTGTCCGTGAAATCGGGGGTGATACTGGAGCATGAACACCCGGCGGCCCTTCGGGGTAATCTTGCACAGGAAGCCGGGCACCACGGTATCCCGTAGCTCGACATCCTTGGCCCGGGGTTGCGCCGCATCGACTGCGGACTTGGCAAGTTTGATCTTTGCCATGATGACTCCTCGGAACCAGCCGGTTCCAAGAGCCACATAGGAGCGGCGCGAGAGGAAGCCGGGTCAAGTTTCGGAAAGCACCGGCATATGATGGACGCGCCTAAGTCCTTGATAAACCTGCTGTGGCGGGCTTGGACGTAGTCCAGCGAAATGCCGAGCTGGAGTCATCGTCAAACAAAAAAGCCCGGGCTTGCGCCCGGGCTCGGTTGCGTTGCAACGCGTTCGGTCAGTTGAACGTGTACTTCGCGCCCAGCGTGAAGTAGCGGCCGACCGCGCCGCTGTAGTGCAGCGGGTTGTAGTTGACCGCACCGTAGGTGGTCGGGTCCAGCGGGGCGATCCGGTCGAACACGTTCTGCACCGAGGCGCTGAGTTCGAATGCCTCGGTCATTGCCCAGCGGCCGGACAGGTCGAAGGTGGTGAACGAGGCGATCTTCTCGACCGGGCTGCCGTCCGCGTAGAACGCCAGGTAGTCGCCGCCGCGGCGATCCTTGTTCTCGATGCTGTCGATGTAGTTGACCACGCCGCTGACGCTCCACACGCCCTGCTTCCAGGTGGTGCCGAAGTTGATGCGGTCCTGCGGGGTGCCGATGCAGTTGGTCACGTCGCAGTTGCCGTGGGTGCCGACGTAATCGACGGTGGTGTCGCCCTCGGTGCGCTCGAACTTGAGCAGGTGGCTCCACTGTGCGTCCAGTTCCAGCTGGCCCGGACCGATGTCGAAGGTCTGGCGGATGTCCGTGTCGATGCCGCGTACGCGCGAGGAATTGGCGTTCACGTAGGCGGTGTTGACCGCCAGGATGCTGCCGCTGTTGGCCACGCCACCGATGTTGTTGTTGTCACGCAGCACGTTGCCGGCGGCGATCGCGTCGGCGGTGCTGCCCTGGGCGATCTCGTTGGTGCGCTTGATCTGCCACGCGTCCACGGTCAGCGAGGTGGTCGAGGTCGGCTGCAGCACGATGCCCATCGAGTAGCTCTTGGACTCCTCTGGCTTCAGCGTCGGGTTGGGACGGGTGATGATCGCCACCTGGTTCGCGGCGCATTCCTGCGCATTGTTGCCGCTGGCGGCGCAGCGCACCGGATCACGGGCGCTGGAGAACGCGGCCAGGCCGCCGTCGCCGTTCTCGGCCGGGTTCGGCGCACGGAATCCCTCGGCGTAGGTGGCGCGCAGGGCGATCCAGTCGGCCGGGGTCCATTTCACGCCCAGCTTCGGTGTGGCCTTGCCGTCGCCACTCTCGTACTTGTCGTAGCGCACCGCCGCCGACAATTCCAGTTGCTCCAGCACCGGCGCCGACAACTCGGCATAGCCGGCATAGACGTTCTGGGTGCCGTCGTAGGCCGAGTAGCCCAGGCCGATGATGTCTCCCTGGTCGGTGTAGGTCTGCGGGGTCAGGCTGTTGCTGGTCTTGCGCCACTCGGTGCCCAGCGCCAGGCCCAGCGGACCGCCCTGTAGGTCGATCAGGCTGCGCGAGACCTTGAAGTCGAACATGTCCAGGCTGGACTTGGCGCGCGCGCTGATGGTCGGCGAAATGAAGTCGTACAGCGCCTGCGAGTTCTGCCCGGCATTGTCGCCGATCCGCCATGTGCCGCCCGGGCAGGCCGGGTTGCCCAGGGCGCACTGCACGGCGCTGAAGCGCAGGTAGCCGGTGCGCTTGTTGACCAGATCGGTGCCCGAGTGCAGATAGGCGGTGTCGTAGCTCCACTCGCCCCAGTTGCCCTTGACGCCGAGCAGAAAGCGGTTGAACTCGTTGGTGTTGTCGGTCACGCGCGGGCCCACGTCCCAGGCGCTGTAGCGCAGGCGCGAGGCCTGGCCCTGGATCGGGTTGTCCAGATGGGTCGGGCCGAGCACGGTGGCGCGAGGGCCACTGTTGGCGTTGACCGGGCCTTCGGGATAGCCCCAGCCGCCGGACACACCGGACGGGGTGTTGGAGAACACGGTCTCCTTCTTCGAGTAGCCGATCTCGGTGTAGATCTCGCCGCCCTCGCCGAAGGCGAAGCTGGCGCGGCCGAACACGTTGACGTACTTCTCTTCCGGGCTCAGGTCGCGATATTGCTGGGCCGGATCCCACAGGCAGCCCTGGGCCTGGATGGTGGCGTCGGTCTGGCCGGGGATGGTGGTCAGGCCGGCGCAGCCGGGCAGGGCGACCAACTGGCCGGCGCTGTTGTACACCGAGCCGTTCGGGCCGACGCCGCCGCGCGTACGGTTGCTGAGGAACGCGCCGCCCAGGTACTGCGCGTCGTTGCCGTAGCCCCAGCGGCGGGTGTCGCCGGTGCCGATCCACTTGCGGTCCTTGCGGTCGCTGATCTTGATCGCGTCGGTCTTGCCCACGTCCAGGCTGAAGAAGGCATTCCAGCCGTCGTCGGCGAGATTGCCGGTGCCGGCGGTCAGGGTGGCCTTGCGCGCGTTGCCGTCGCTGTCGCCGGACATGCCGTAGGAGCCGCGCAGGATCGCGCCCTCGAAATCGTTGCGCAGGATGATGTTGACCACGCCGGCGATCGCGTCGGAGCCGTAGATGGCCGAGGCGCCGTCCTTCAGGATGTCGATCCGCTCGACCGCGTCCAGCGGGATGGTGCTCAGGTCGGTGAAGACCTTCTGGCCGTCGTCGGCCAGGCCGTAGGTGGCCATGCGGCGGCCGTTCAACAGCACCAGCGTGGAGCCGGCGCCCAGGCCGCGCAGCGAGATGCCGGCGCCGCCGCCGGCGAAGCCGTTGCCGAAGGTCTTGGGAATCGAGCCGGCGCCGTCGGAGGTCAGCGTCTGCAGGTATTCGGCGACCGTGGTCTTGCCGGTGCGGTCGATTTCCTGGCGGGTGACGACCTGGACCGGCGACGGGGTCTCGGTGTTGGTGCGGGGGATGTTGGAGCCGGTGACGGTGATGCGGTCGAGCGTGGATGCCTCCTGCGCGAGGGCAGCCGGTACCGCGATGGTGGCGGCGAGGACGCCGGCTACGGACGCGCAAAGAACATGGCGGCGGGTCGCACGCCGTTGGATATCACTGTTCACGCTCTCTTCTCCTGGACAGGGCACGCAAATTTTGGCCGCAAGGGCAAATAAAGCCGGCGTTCAGCACCGGCTGGGCGCTATCTAGGTATATTTATCGTGAATAAAGAGTGAACTTTGGATTAAGCGACGATCCCGGCGCACGCCGCCGCCGCCATGCCCCGCGGCATGGCGCAGCGAAAACCGCAGCGAAAACCCGATCGGCGACCGCGACTGGAAGCGATCCGGAAGCGATCGCCGCGCGGCCGGGAAGGGTGGCGATGCGTCATGAAACACCCAGCCCGGCGCGGGCCGGGCCGTGCGCTTGCGCCGGCGACCGCGCCGGCGCATTGCTCAGTAGTCGTAGGACACCGAAACCTGGGCGTACCGGGGCGCGGTGTAGAAGAGTCCCATGTTGTAGGTGTTGGACAGGGTGTAGGGCGAATCCTCCCAGGTCGAATTCACCTGCACCGGCTTGCGCTCGTTGAAGAGGTTGAATACCTGCAGGTTGAAGGACAGCTTGTCGTCCGCGAATGCGGGACGGTAGGACAGGCCCAGGTCGACGATCCTGGTCCATGGGGTGCGTCCCGCGTCGCCTGGACGGGATGCCTGGCCGTTGCAGCTGTGGTAGGACGCGCCATATCCCACCGGGTCGCCGGCGGTGGAGTCCTCGTCGGTGCCGTTCGCGCTGAAGTAGCCCAGGCAGGACTTCGGCGTGCCGGACAGGATGCGCACGCTGGCCGAGGCCATCCATTCCGGAGCGATCCGGTAGCTGCCGTAGAGCTTGATCTGGTGGCGGCGATCGTTGGCCAGGTCGCCGCCCGCATACCGCATCAGCGCCGCCGCGTCCCAGTCCTGGGTCTTGGACACGTCGCTCTGACCGATGTCGGATTTGACCTGGCCTTCGGTGTTGCCGAAGCTGTGCGACACGGTGTAGTCGATGCGGCCTTCCCACGTGCCGTCGAACGGGTGCTGCAGGTACAGGTCCAGGGCCAGATACTTGCGCTTGGCGTCCTTGTCGAAGCCCCAGTCGGCCTTGGTCATGCGCAGCGAGGTGCGGCCGGAGCCATCGACGTTGGCCAGGCTGAATGTATTGGTCTCGCCGGGATTGAAGATGATGCAGCCCGGGATGTCGACGCTGGACGGATCGATGCCGAGGGCGGTCAGTTTGTCTTCCATGCGCGCTGGATCGCAGACGTCGTCGATCGCGGCGCCCAGGTTGCGGTAGGTGAATTTCGCGCCCGTCACCCAGTCGCTGCCCAGGGTCTTGTCGAAGCCGAGCATGAATTCGTCCTGGTACATCGACTTCAGATCGCGCGCGGCGATGCCTTTTGCGTCCGGCGCCTGGCCGAATTCGCCATTCGAGGACACCGGACCCGGTCCGAGCGGGGTCAGGCCGGTCGCGTTGCCCTGGGCGTCGATGCCGGTGTAGGTGAAGTATTCGCGGGTGAAGGTCGCAGGCGAGGCGCCGCGGATCGCCACGCTGTTGGGCAACGCCAGGAAGTAGCGCCCCAGGTTGCCGTACACCTTGAACGAGGAATCGCCGAACACGTCCCAGCTCAGGCCCAGTCGCGGCGCCCACTGGTCGCCGCTCTCGACATAGGTCTCCCCGGCACTGTTGGCGTTGGTGAACGTGTCGTTGCGAATGCCCAGCGACAGCAGCAGCGTGTCGTCGATCTGCCATTTGTCCTCGACGAAATACGCGTTCTGCTTCACGGACATCGACGTCGCCGTGGTGAAGACCGTGCGGTACGCGTAGTAACCATTGCCACGCGGAGCGCCTACGCCGAGCGCGGAACTGATGGGCGCGTTCGGCCGCGCCGAGCGTGCGTATGTCCAGACATAGCCCGGGCCGGTGGTGATGACGCCTTCGTTGTCGGCGTTGAAATACATGTTGTCCACACCCGCGGTCAGGGTGTGGTCGCCCAGCACGTACTCCAGGTCGATGCGCAGGCCGTGGGTCTTGCTCTCGCCGTCGCGGGCCTGGGTGGAGGTCTGGTTGTTGCGGATGGGAGTGCCGCCGGTGATGGAGGGATCCTGATTGGCTGCGCCGGAGATGAACGGCGCGGTGCTGGGATTGTCGCGCTGGTTGTCCCGCTGGCTCTTGCCGTAGGTGGCGCTGAACGTCAGTTGGTCGGTGATGTAGCTGGTGTACTTGCCGATGTAGTAGCGATCGTTGACCTTGACCGTGTCCGGCAGCGCGGCGATCCGGCCGCCTTCGGTCAGCGTTTTGTAGTCGAACGCGTTGTAGGTGCCGCCATCGCGGTAGTTGCTCTTGATCCCGGTCAGTTCCAGGATGTTGCTGTCGTTGATGTTCCAATCGACCTTGGCGTAGACCTTGGGTTCGTCGGTTGCGTAATGTCCGCGGCCGAGGATGGCGGAATTGATGGCGTTGGTGGACGTACCTTCGCTCTTTTCCTGTTCCGCCGACAGGAACAGGAACAGCGTGTCCTCGATCAGTGGGCCGCCCGCGTAGGCGCTGTACACCGTCTTCCACGCCTTGTCGTTCTTGCGGCTGCGGTAGAGGGTGCCGGGCCGCGTCGCGTCGGTGTAGTTGTAACCGGGGGGCGGCGCGGTATCCGGATAGAAGACGTTCCTGTTTTCGCTGGCCAGCGCCGCCGGCCGCCACAGCATCTGGCCACCGAAGTGCCATGCGTTGGTGCCGCGCTTGCCCACCTGGCTGATGATGCCGCCGGTGGAGCGTCCGTAGCGGGCGCTGTAGCCGCCGGTATAGATCTCCTGCTGGTCGATCGCGCCGTAGGGAAGGCCGACGCCGCCCAGGTTGGTCAGGGGATTGCCCGTGCCGTAACCGTTGATGTAGTAGGCGTTTTCGGAGATGCCCGCGCCGCCGAACGACACCGTGTTGCCGAAGTAGCCGCTGCCTTGAACGACGCCGGGCGCCAGCAGCGCGATCGATTCGGCCGAACGCCCCAGCGGCAGGCGTGCCAGCTGCTCGGCGGTGACCACGGTGCGCGCATCCACGGTGGAGATATCCACCCGCGCGATGCCGCCGCCGGTGACCGTGACCGTTTCCAGGGTGGTGGCGTCCGCGCCACCGAACGAGACGTCGGTTCCCGAATTCACGCGGAGGGTGACGCCCTTGCGGGCCTCCAGCGCCTGGCCGCCGCGCTGCAGGGTGACGGTATAGGTCCCCACCGGCAGGGAACCGATGCTGTAGCGGCCGCTCGCGTCCACCTGCACGGTGCGGCTCAGGCCGGTGTCGCTCTGGACCAGGATGCTCAGGTTCTCGCCCGGGGGAACCGAGCCGTAGATGCCGGCGGTGGTGCTTTGTGCGTGGACGCGGTCGACGCAGGCGAGGTTGGCCGCGCCCGACAACGCGAGTGCCAACAGGCTGACCTTGAGAGGGTGGCGGCGGGCATCGCGGTTGCGCCCCACGGCAGGCCGATAGTGACCGAAGCTCATTGCGCTTTCTCCTGAAAAGCTGACGAAAAGTCCTGACCTCTGGCGCCACCGTCGCGCGTTCAATGACTGGTGGCTGAATCAAAAATAGAGCAAGTCGTCCTGTCAATGGTCGGTCAATGAATTTGAATGCTTGATCCAAATGTTATTGATATTTAAGAAAATTTTATCAAAAAAATGAACAGTTTGTGAATGGAGTGTTAGTAATTCGAACATTCGGTGCGCTCGCCGACGTGTGTCGGGGGCGCGTCGGCCGCTCCCGTTTCTCTCGGTGCCAAGTGGACGCCGCTGGCCTGGATGGCGGCCTCCGCAGCGCACGGCGAACGCCCCTGGCTTTTCAGGAGACGGAAACGACGACGGCGCCCGCAGGCGCCGTCGTGGCCAGGCATGCTCGTGTGGCTATTTGCCCAGTTCGAACACCACGTCCAGGTTGATCGACACGCTGCTCTGCCCGGCCGCGACCGGGGTGTCCATCTCCGCCTTCATCGCCATCGCGCGCATCATCGGCACCGGGCGCACGCCGCCGCCGCCCTCGGAGATGCTGACGATGCGGCGCACGCGCAGGCTCAGTGACTTGGCGTAGGCCTGCGCGCGGACCTGGGCCTTCTTCAGCGCATCGCCGCGGGCCTGCTCGTACAGTGGTTCCGGATCGTCGATCTCGAAGGTGGGGCCGTTGATCTGGTTGGCGCCCTGTGCGGCCAGCGCGTCCAGCACCTTGCCGAGCTTGGCGACGTCGCGCACCTTCAGGTTGACCGTATTGCTGGCCTGGTAGCCGGTGATCTGCGGCGCCTGGTTGTCTGCGTACTTGTACTGCGGGTTGAGGCTGACGCCGCTGGTCTGCACGTCCCTGTCGGCGATGCCGGCGGCGCGGACCGCGGCCAGCACCTTGGTCATCTGCTCGGCGTTCTGGCGCATCGCGGCGGCGCCGTCGCTGGCCTGGGTGACCACGCCTGCCGACAGCGTCGCCACGTCCGGCGCACGCTTGGCCTCGGCCTGCGCGGCGATGTTGAGCAGGGTGCCGTCGGCCGGCACGGCGTAGGCCGGCGCGGCGGTTTGGGCATGGGCGGTCATCGTGCCTCCTAGGGCGAGGGTCAGGGCCAGCAGCAGCGGACGGACGGATAGGGCACGCATCGGATGTTCTCCTTGAAGATGGGGCGAGGGTGTTGCCGCGACGATGAACGCGTCGTGATCCCTGCCGGGGTCGAATCCACGGCGCCGAAATTAGCGATCGTTCAGTCGTCCCGCCGGGTTATCCTTCATCCATGCTGTACCTGGCTTCCCGTTCTCCCCGCAGAAACGAACTGCTGACGCGCCTGGGCGTGCCGTTTCGGGTCCTCGATCTCGAGGTGCCGGAGGTGCGCGCGGCCGACGAAATGGCGTACGCCTATGTGCGCCGGGTGGCGCTGGACAAGGCCCGCGCGGGCATGGCGCAGCTGGCTGCCGCGGCGGGTGCGCTGGTGCTCGGCGCCGATACCGAGGTGATGCTGGACGGCCGCGTGTTCGGCAAGCCGGCCGACGCCGCCGCGGCGGCGGCGATGCTGGCGGCGCTGTCCGGGCGTGTGCACGAGGTGATCACCGCGGTGGCGCTGGTCGCGGCCGCGCGCGAGCAAGTGGTGCTGGTGCCGACCCAGGTCAGCTTCGCCGTCCTGTCCGCGCGGGACATCGCCGACTACGTGGCCAGCGGCGAACCGATGGGGTGCGCCGGCGCGTATGCGATCCAGGGCGGCGCCGAGCGTTTCGTCAGTCGCCTGGACGGCAGCTATTCCGGGGTGACGGGCCTGCCTCTCCACCAGACTTCCCAATTGCTGCGCGCCTTCGGAGTGCTTTGATGTCGCAGGAGATCCTGGTCAACGTCACACCGCGCGAGACCCGGGTGGCCGTCATCGAGAACGGCATGCTGCAGGAGCTGCACATCGAGCGCGGCTGGCGCCGCGGGGTGGTGGGCAACATCTACAAGGGCCGGGTGCAGCGGGTCATGCCGGGGATGCAGGCGGCATTCGTCGAAGTCGGGCTGGAACGCGCCGCGTTCCTGCACGCCAACGACGTGGTGCGCCCGGCGCCGGTGGCCAACGGCGACACCGAGGAGGCGACGCCGCTGCCGGTCTCGGCCGCGGTGCCGATCGTGGAACTGCTGCGCGACGGCCAGGACATCGTGGTGCAGGTGGTCAAGGATCCGATCGGCAGCAAGGGCGCACGGCTGACCACGCAGATCAGCATCCCCTCGCGCTATCTGGTGCTGCTGCCGCAGTCGCGGGTGATCGGGGTGTCGGCGCGGATCGAGGACGAGGCCGAGCGGCTGCGCCTGAAGACGCTGGTGGCCGACCTCGCCGCCAGCCACGGCGGCTTCGGCTACATCGTCCGCACCAATGCCGAGGGCCAGCCGGCCGAGGCGCTGGCCGAGGACGTCGCCTACCTGTCGCGGGTCTGGAACGTGGTCGAGCGGCGCGGCCGCGACGGCGCTCCGGCCAGCATCATCTACGAGGACTTGAGCCTGCCGCTGCGCGCGGTGCGCGACCTGATCCGCAAGGACGTGGAGAAGGTCAAGGTCGATTCGCACGAGACCTTCGAACGGCTGCAGGCGTTCGTGGCCAAGTACATGCCGGTGCTGGCCGAGCGCCTGGAGCTGTATACCGGCGACCGCCCGATCTTCGACCTGTATGGGGTCGAGGACGAGATCGCGCGCGCGCTGGACAAGCAGGTGCCGCTGAAGTCCGGCGGCTACCTGGTCATCGACCAGACCGAGGCGATGACTACCATCGACGTCAACACCGGCTCGTTCCTGGGCCAGCGCAACCTGGAGGAAACGGTATTCCGCACCAACCTGGAGGCGGCGCAGGCAGTGGCGCGGCAGCTGCGGCTGCGCAACCTGGGCGGCATCATCATCATCGACTTCATCGACATGGGCGACGCCGAGCATCGCCGCCAGGTGCTGCGCACGTTGGAGAAGGCCTTGTTGCGCGATCACGCCAAGACCACGGTGTACGAGTTCTCGCCGCTGGGCCTGGTGGAAATGACCCGCAAGCGCACCGTCGAGAGCCTGGAGCGGCAGCTGTCCGAGCCGTGCCCGGAATGCGGCGGGCGCGGTTCGATCAAGACCGCCGAGACCGTCACCTACGAGATCTTCCGCGAGATCACCCGCGCGGTGCGCCAGTTCGACGCGGCGCGGCTGCTGGTGATCGCCTCGAGCAAGGTGGTGGCGCGGATCACCGACGAGGAATCCTCGGCGGTGGCCGAGCTGGAGGAATTCCTCGGCAAGAGCATCCGCTTCCAGGCCGATGAGCAATACCTGCAGGAACAGTTCGACGTGGTGTTGTTGTGAGGCCGGGACTCGGGACTCGGGACTCGGAAAAGCAACGGCGCAAGGACCGTCCCCGCGCACGGAAACCCGGCATCGCTCGCGCTTGTGCTTGCCCAGTCCCGAGTTCCGCCTGAATGCCCCCCCCCCTGCGCCGCCGCCTGCGCCTGGCCCGCCGTTGCGCGTTCTATGCGGTGGCGATCGGGCTGGTGTGCGTGGCGTTGCTGGTCGGGGTGCTGAGCCAGGCGCTGCCGTTGGTGGAGCGGCATCCGCAGCAGGTCCAGGCGTGGCTCAGCGAGCGCGCCGGGCGGCCAATCCGGTTCGACCGGGTCGAAACCGCCTGGACCCGGCGCGGTCCGTTGCTGCGCCTGGACGGCCTGCGCATCGGCGCCGGCGACGGGGTACGCATCGGCCAGGCCGAAGTGCTGGTGTCGATGTACGCGGGGGTGCTGCCGGGCCGTTCGTTCACCGAACTGCGCCTGCGCGGGTTGGCGCTGACCCTGTTGCGCGGCGCCGACGGCAGCTGGTCGGTGCAGGGCCTGCTGCCCACCGCACAGGGCGGCGATCCGCTCGACGCGCTGCAGGGTCTGGGCGAGTTGCAGGTCATCGACGGCCGGCTCGCGGTGTATGCGCCCGACCTGGGCGCGGATGCGCAGTTGCCGAAGATCGACCTGCGCCTGCGCGTGGACGGCGACCGCCTGCGCGTCGGCGCGCAGGGCTGGGTCGACCGGCAGCAGCCTCCACTCACCGCGATGCTCGACCTGGACCGCCGGCGCGGTGATGGCCAGGCCTACGTGGCCGCACGCCCGGCCGAACTGGCCGGCTGGGCGGGACTGCTGCACGTCGCCGGGATCCGCATCGAAGGCGGTGCCGGCGAGGTGCAGGGCTGGGCGCAACTGCAGCGGCACCGGATCGTCGGGGTCAGCGTCGAGGCGACCCTGCGCGACCTGCGCTTGAGCGGCGCCGCGCTGGCCGCTGGCGGCGCCCGGCCGCAGACCGCATTCACCACGCTGCGCACTGCGGCGCGCTGGCGGCAGATCGACGGCGGCTGGCGGCTGGATGCGCCGCGGTTGCAGATCGGCCAGGCCGGGCAGCCGCTGCAGCGCCTGGACGGGCTGACCGTGGCCGGCGGGCGCCGCTTCGCGCTGCTCGGCGAGCGTCTGGATGCGGCGCCGCTGCTGGCGGTGGCCGCGCTCGATGAGCGCCTGCCGCCGCGCCTGCGGGCCTGGCTGTACGCCGCGCGGCCGCGACTGCAGCTGACCCAGGTGGCGCTGACCGGCAGTGCCGGCGGGCCACTGTATGCGCGCGGACGCCTGGCCGAACTGGCATTCGCGCCGGTCGGGCAGGCGCCCGGGGTGAGCGGGCTGCGCGGCCGTTTCGATGGCGACGCGCAGGGCGCGGAGCTGGCGCTGGACGCCGCCAGCCCGGTGCGCCTCGACTGGCCCAGCGGGTTCGGCGTGGTCCACGAGATCCGCCTGGCCGGGCGCATCGTGGCGTTCCGCGACGGCGACCAGGTGCGTGTGGCGACGCCGGCGCTGCGCGTGCAGGGCGCCGATTACGGTGCCGACCTCCGCGGTGGACTGCGCTTCCAGAGCGACGGCTCGCGGCCGTGGATCGACCTGGCCGCCGACCTGCAGGACGCGCCGGTGGTGGCGGCGAAGAAGTTCTGGGTGCATTCGAAGATGAGCAAGGCGGCCACCGACTGGCTGGACGCCGCGTTGCAGGGCGGGCGTCTGCGCGACGGGCATGTGCTGGTGTCCGGCGACCTGGAGCAGTGGCCGTTCGTCGACCGCAACGGCCGCTTCGAGGCCAGCGCGCGGCTGGAGGATGCCAAGGTCCGTTTCCAGCGCGAATGGCCGGCAGTGGAGAAGGTGGACGCCGGCGTCGTCTTCCTCGGCAACGGCTTCGAGGTCCATGGCCGCGGCGAGATGGGCGGGGTGCCGGTGGAGCGGCTGTCGGCGACGCTGCCGGACTACAGGCAGGGCCAGCTCGGCGTGCTGGCCAGCAGCCGCGCCGAGACCGGCAAGCTGCTGGCGATGCTGCGCGAGAGTCCACTGCGCAAGCGCTACGGCGACACCCTGGACGCGCTCAGCGCCTCCGGCCCGGCCGAGGTGAGCTTCGACCTGCTGCAGCCGCTGCGCGCCGACGTCGGCGGCCATCACCTGCGCGGCAGGATCGAACTGCTCGGCGCGCGTATCGTCGACAGCCGCTCGGACGTGGCCTTCGACGACGTGCGCGGCAGCGCCGACTACCGCGACACCGGATTCGAGGCGCCGAAGCTGGCGGTGCTGCAGGACGGCCATCCGGGCGAGCTGGCGCTGCGTGCCGGCGACGGCGTGAGCGATCCGCAGCAGGCGTTCGAGGCGGCATTGAGCGTGTCGGTGGATGCCGACGAACTGCTCGATCGGGCGCCGGAAATGGCCTGGCTCAAGCCCTACGTGCAGGGCCGCTCGCGGTGGAACATCGGCGTGGCCCTGCCCAAGACCGCCGCCGGCGTGGCGCAGCCGCCGACCCGCCTGCAGCTGCACTCGGACCTGGTCGGCACCGAACTGCTGCTGCCGGCGCCGATGGACAAGGGCGTGGCCGCACCGCTGGCGACCTCGGTCGCCATGCCGCTGCCGGTCGGCAGCGGGCGCATCGAGGTCGCCTTCGGCAAGCTGATGGCGCTGGTCGCGCGCAGCCAGAACGGCAAGACCGGGGTCAAGGTGGTGATGGGCAGCGACCACGTGGCCGAGGACCCGCCCGGCAGCGGCCTGGTCGTGAGCGGACGCACCGGCTCGCTGAACGCGATCGACTGGATCGGCCTGGTCAGCGGCCCGGATCCGAACAAATCGACCGCGCCGGGCGCCGAGGACCCGATGCCGCTGCGCCAGATCGACGTGCTCGCCGACCACCTGCTGCTGCTCGGCGGCGTGTTCGACAACACCCGCCTGCGGCTGCAGCCGCAGGCCGACACGGTGGCGGTGCACCTGGACGGACCGGCGCTGGCCGGCGAGCTCAGTGTGCCGAGCAAGGACGGCGGCGTGCTCGGCGGCCGCCTGGCGCGAGTGCACTGGCGCGCCGCGCTGGCGGCCGCCCCGGCGGCCGTGGCCGCCAGCGCAGCCGACGCGGCGACCGCTTCCGCGCCCGCGGTGGCTGCCGCGGCGGTGCGGCCGCTGGCCGAGGCGATCGACCCGGCCTCGATCCCGGCGCTGGCGCTGGACGTGGACGACCTGCGCTTTGGCGCGATGAATCTCGGCGTGGCCTCGCTGCGCACCCGCAAGCTGGCCGACGGCCTGCGCGTGGACCAGCTGCACCTGCGTTCGGACAAGCAGAAGATCGACATCAGCGGCGACTGGCGCGGCAAGGGCGCCACCGCGCGGACCCAGCTCATCGCCAGCGTGGACAGCCAGGACCTGGGCGCACTGATGCAGGACCTGGACTACGGCGGCCAGCTGCGCGGCGGCGACGGCACGCTGACGCTGCGCGCCGCCTGGCCCGGCGACCCGGCCGGGTTCCAGCTGGCCACGCTGCAGGGCCAGCTCGACGTGGCCGCGCGCAACGGCCAATTGCTGGAACTCAATCCCGGCGCTGGCCGCGTGCTCGGCCTGCTCAGCGTGGCGCAGCTGCCGCGCCGGCTGATGTTAGATTTCCGCGACTTCTTCTCCAAGGGCTTCGCGTTCAACCGTATCGACGGCCAGGTGCAGTTCGGCGACGGCGTCGCGCGCAGCGACGCGATGCTGATCGACGGCCCCGCCGCGGAGATCAAGGTGCGCGGGCAGGCCGATCTGCGCGCGCAGCAGTTCGACCAGACCATCGACGTCAATCCCAAATCCGGCAACTTGCTGACCGTGGTCGGCGCGGTCGCCGGCGGCCCGGTCGGCGCGGCGGTCGGTGCGGCCGCCAACGCGGTGCTGGGCAAGCCGCTGGGCGCGATCGGCGCGCGCACCTACCGCGTCACCGGCCCGTGGAAGGACCCGAAGGTGGAGGTGATCGAGCGCGAATCCTCGCGCCCGCCCGCGCCGTCGGCGGCTGCCGGCAGTCCCTGAATCGCTGCGCGCGCGGTTCCGGCCACGCTTGCGCTGCGCGCTCCCATCCCCCATGTTTGAGCCCATGACCGACAACGCCCTCAGCCTCGCCGAAACCCGCCTGTTGCTTCCCGCCGGCCTCGACGCCACCAGCCTGGAGCGCGCCTTCGGCACGCTGCTCGGCCCCGGCATCGACTTCGGCGACCTGTATTTCCAGCATTCGCGGCGCGAGAGCTGGAGCGTGGAGGACGGCATCGTCAAGGACGGTGCCCATTCCATCGAGCAGGGCGTGGGCGTGCGCGCGATTTCCGGCGAGAAGACCGGTTTCGCCTATTCCGACGACATCCATCGCGATGCGCTGCTGGCCGCGGCGCAATCGGCGCGGGCCATTTCCCGCCACGGCGGCACGCAGCCGGCGCAGTCGCTGCTGCGCGGCGGCGGGCGGGCGCTGTATCCGGCACTGGACCCGGTGGACGGCATGGGCAACGACCTCAAGGTCGAGATGCTGCGGCGCCTGGACCAGTTCCTGCGCGCCGCCGATCCGCGCGTGCAGCAGGTGATGGTCGGCCTGTCCGGCGGCGTGGACACGGTGCTGGTGGCGCGCAGCGACGGCGTGTTCGCCGCCGACGTGCGCCCGCTGGTGCGGCTGAACGTGCAGGTCATCGTCGAGCAGGACGGGCGCCGCGAGTCCGGCCATGCCGGCGGCGGCGGCCGCTACGGTTACGAGGCGCTGTTCGCCGATGGCCGCCCCGAGGTCTTCGCCAGGGAAGCGCTGCGGGAGGCGTTGGTGAACTTGGAGGCGGTGCCGGCGCCGGCCGGGGTGATGCCGGTGGTGCTGGGCCCCGGCTGGCCCGGGGTGCTGCTGCACGAAGCGGTCGGCCATGGCCTGGAAGGCGACTTCGCACGCAAGGGCACCAGCGTCTATGCCGGGCGCATTGGCCAGCGCGTGGCCTCGCCGGGCGTGACCATCGTCGACGACGGCACCCTCGACGGCCGCCGCGGCTCGCTGAACGTGGACGACGAAGGCACCCCGACCCATTGCACCACGTTGATCGAGGACGGCGTGCTGGTGGGCTACATGCAGGATGCGCTGAACGCACGGCTGACGGGCGTGGCGCCGACCGGCAACGGCCGCCGCGAATCGTTCGCGCACCTGCCGATGCCGCGCATGACCAACACCTACATGCTCGCCGGCCGGCACGATCCGCAGGAGATGATCCGCTCGGTGAAGAAGGGCCTGTACGCGGTCAATTTCGGCGGCGGCCAGGTCGACATCACCAGCGGCAAGTACGTGTTCTCGGCGACCGAGGCCTACCTGATCGAGGACGGCAGGGTCACCGCGCCGGTGAAGGGCGCCACCCTGATCGGCAACGGTCCGGAGACGATGCAGAAGGTACGCATGATCGGCCACGACCTGGCGCTGGACGAAGGCGTGGGCGTGTGCGGCAAGGACGGGCAGAGCGTGCCGGTCGGCGTCGGCCAGCCGTCGCTGCTGATCGACGGGCTGACCGTGGGCGGGACGGCCTAGGAGCCGGAGCGGTGACGCCGGGATTGGAGATTCGGGATTCGCTGAAGCGGGGGCGATCGCGGGTGGCCGCTGTCGCGATGCCGTCGTAATGTCCAGCCGTCATCGCCGCAGGTGCCGCCGCCGTGTCGGGTTCTCCATTGCCCGGCGCCATCTTGCCCGGCGGCGCGGCTCAGTCGCGCGCGTCGTCCTGGAGCGCGTCGTCTTCGGCGTCTTCGCCTCCCGCGTCCCGCCTCCCGCGTCCCGCCTCCGCCAATATCAACTCCCGCAACTCCCGGAACAACTCCCGATACGCATGCGGCGGCTTGTTCTTCAGCCGCTCTTCCTTAGCGTTGCGGATCAGCTGGCGCAGCCGTTGGCGGTCGGCGCCCGGGTATTCGGTCAGCAGCCCGGACAGTGCCGCGTCGCCGTCGGCGAGCAGCCGCCCGCGCCAGTCCTCGAGCCGGTGCAGCGCCGCCGCTTCGCGGCGCGCGCCGTCGCTGTTGGCGTCCATCGCCTCGCGGATCGCGTCCAGGGTCTGCTCGTCCTCGCGGCGCATCTGCTTGGCCAGGAACGCCAGCTGCCGCTTGTGCGCGATGTGCGAGGTGATGCGCTTGGCGTCGGCGATATGCGCGACCAGCGATTCGGGCACCGGCAGCCTGGCCAGCTGCGCCGGGGTCAGCGCCACCAGCTTCTCGCCCAGGGTCAGCACCTCCAGCGCCTCGCGGCGCTGCTGGCTGCGGCTTTCGCCGCGGAATTCACCGGTGTCTTCGTCGCGTCCGCGCATCGTCGTACCACTCAATCGGTCTGAAACATCAAATTAGAAAGTCCGGCCATGGATGGCCGGGCTCTTGCGAAGGAATCGCACGATCCCAAGTCCGGCCATGGATGGCCGGGCTCCTGCGAAGGAATCGCACGATCCCAAGTCCGGCCATGGATGGCCGGGCTCCTGCGAAGGAATCGCACGATCCCAAGTCCGGCCATGGATGGCCGGGCTGTCGCGAAGGGACTCGCACAACAAGGATAAAGCATTGAACGCGATCATCTCCGACCTGCGCAGCGACGACAGCCTGGAACGCCTGCAGCGCTTGTCCGACATCGCCCAGCGCCTGCTGGCGCGGGCCCGCGAGCTCGGCGCCAGCCAGGCCGAGGTCAGCTGCAGCGAAGACCGTGGGCTGGACGTCAACGTGCGCCTGGGCGCGGTGGAAACCGTCGAGGCCACCCGCGACCGCGGCATCGGCGTCACCGTGTACTTCGGCCAGCGCAAGGGCAGCGCCAGCACCGCCGACCTGCACGAATCCAGCCTGGAGGCGACCGTCGCCCAGGCCTGCGCGATCGCCCGCTACACCGAGGACGATGTCGCCGCCGGACTGGCCGACGCGGCGCTGATGGCACGCCAGACGCCCGAACTGGACCGCTGGCATCCATGGGTGCTGGAGGCGGACGAGGCGATCGAACTGGCCCTGGCCTGCGAGGCCGCCGGCCGCGATGCCGACCCGCGCGTGGCCAATTCCGACGGGGCCTCCACCGGCAGCAGCCAAAGCCTGTCGGTGTACGCCAACTCGCACGGCTTCGTCGGCCGCGAGCGCAGCACCCACCATTCGATCGGTTGCTCGCTGATCGCCGGCCACGGCGACGGCATGCAGCGCGACCATTGGTACAGCAGCGCGCTGGCGCGCGAGGATCTCGAGCAGCCGGCGGCGATCGGCCGCCGCGCCGCCGAGCGCACCGTGGCCCGGTTGCAGCCGCGCTCGCTGCCCACCGGCGAGGTGCCGGTGTTGTTCGCGCCGGAGATGGCGCGTTCGCTGGTCGGCCACCTGCTTGGCGCGGTGTCCGGCGGCGCGCTGTACCGCCGCGCCAGCTTCCTGCTCGACAGCGTCGGCAGCCGCCTGTTCCCGGACTGGTTCGCGATCGACGAATTGCCGCACCTGCGCCGCGGGCTGCGCTCGGCCGCCTTCGACGGCGAGGGCGTGGCCACCCGCGCCGCGCCGCTGGTCGCCGGCGGCGTGCTGCAGCGCTACGTGCTGGGCAGCTACTCGGCGCGCAAGCTCGGCCTGCAGACCACCGCCAACGCCGGCGGCGTGCACAACCTGCAGGTGGCGGCCAACGCGGACGACCTGGCATCGATCGCCGCCGGCATCCCGCGCGGCCTGCTGGTCACCGAACTGATGGGCAATGGCGTCAACCCGGTCACCGGCGACTATTCGCGCGGCGCCGGCGGCTTCTGGATCGAGAACGGCGCCATCGCCTATCCGGTGGACGAGGTCACCATCGCCGGCAACCTGCGCGAGATGTTCCAGCGCATCGAAGCGGTCGGCCGCGACATCGACGTGCGCTCGCACGTGCACATCGGCGCGGTGCTGGTCGGCAGGATGACGGTGGCCGGCAACTCCTGACGCGGCGTGGCGGCGGTCGCCGTCGTCCGGTTCCGCGCCTGCGCCGGATCGGTTGCCGGGGTGCGCGGTGGCCCGCCAGCGAGGGGGTGGCGCCGGACCGTCTGTTCCGACAGGCACGGACCGCTCCGAGCCACGGCGGCGCGGCGGCGTGGCTCGGCGTTGCGGCAACTTGACAGGCTCGCGCCGCCCACCGAGAGTGGCGCGCGAAGCGCCTTGCCCACCCACCACCATTAAGGAAAGGAATACCGATGAGCGAATTCGACAACGTGACCGCACCGCCGCCGCCGCCGGCCGCCAGCGGCCCGCAGGAAGACCGCACGGTCGCCTTGATCACCCACCTGTCGGGCATCATCGCCGGCTTCATCGTGCCGCTGATCGTCTGGCTGATCCACAAGGACAACCCGGCCAAGTCGTTCCTCAACGACCAGTCCAAGGAAGCGCTGAATTTCCAGATCACCGTCGCCATCGCCTACGTGATCTGCGTGGTGCTCAGCGTCATCGTGATCGGCGGGCTGCTGATGCCGGTGGTGTGGGTGGTGAACCTGGTGTTCTGCATCCTGGCCGGGATCAAGGCCAACGAAGGCGTGGCCTACCGCTACCCGTTCGCGCTGCGCCTGATCAAGTAGGCGCAGGAGCGCCATGTGCAAGCGCCCGGCATGTTCGCCGGGCTTTTTTCATGTGCGCCGGCACGCGCGCATTGCTGGAGGTGCGAGTCCACCGGCAAGCAGACCACCGCGAGGGACTGCGGGAGGGCGACCGACCGTGGGGAGGAAGCGTGGCGCGTCATCCTTGGTCCGAAGAACAAGAAGATGCACTGGAAGGGTGCTCCGAGGGTGTACCGGGACCGTGCGAACTGGGTGCATCGCCGGAGCGCGCGCGACAAATTGCGGCCAACCCGCCGGAGTTGGTGGAAGAACGGTGCCGAGGCGCTGAGCCGCGTGCCGACGGTGGCCTGCTTTCGATCGCCTCCCTGCCGCGTCCGCCCCGACCTCGACCTCACGAACCGCCCGGTGCGCCCGCATGCCGGATGGTGTGGGAGGGGCGCGACGGCCATCTGCCGTCGCCCACTATCCCGATTGCGGCGCGCGCGGCACTTCGCTGGATCGCGGCATGCATGTATCGATCGGCATGTTCCGTGGCGCTGCTGTTGTCCACGAGCGTCCTGTGCCGGCGTGACGTGCGACCCGGGCTGTCCACCGCCCGCCCGCCGGCGCTGACGGGAGCATCGCGGCAGCGACACCCCGCCGCGTTCGCCGCGCTTCACCGCTGGTTCAGTTCTGCGCCAGGGTGTTCTCGGCGAAGTACTCGTGGCTGTCGGCGTTCTTCACCGCGCGCCGGGTCGCTGGCGGCCAGGCGCGGTGTCGCGCTCTGGCCATAGGCATAGTCCTGGGTGCGGCGACAACGGTGAAATGGCTCATCGCGTGGACCGGCGTCCCGGCCTTGGAATCGGTGCCGGTCCGCTCGGCGGCGCGCTTCAGAACGCGTTGCAGACGTAGATCTGGTAGGGCTGGTTGGCATAGGCGCTGTCGCTGCGGCCGCAGTTGATGGTGACCTGGCCGTCGTTCTGGTCGATCGCCGCGTCGATGCTGACGAAGTTGGACGTGGCGGTGCTGTAGTGGCTGGCGCTGTACGCGTCGAACCAGGAGGCGTAGCGCGCGCCGGTGCTGCTGCCGTTGAGATAGGTGTTGGGGTTCTGCGATAGGCCCGTGCCGCGCTCGCCCACCCGCCGATCGCGCGCCGCCGCCGCCGCGTCTGGACTGCGCAGCAAGGCCGGCAGTGCGCGGTTGCCCCGGCCGAAACGCGCTTGCACCCTGCAGGCAAGTCGTTGCAGACATGGAACCTGCAGGGGCGGCTGCAGTCGTGGCAGGCACTGCCGCCGATAGAACCTGTCGTGGCTGAAGCCGCGCCTGCGGCAGCGCTGCATGCGGGATGCGTTTCCGCGGCAGCACCGCGTCGCTGGCGCATTTTCGACTCGGGTATTTGCAGCCAGCGGAGTGTTGTGGGAGCGACTCCGGGTGGCCTCAGGCCACCCGGAGTCGCTCCCACAAGCGGCATCACTTGGATCGAAAATGCTCTAGTGAGAGCGGTCCACCGCCAGCCGCGCCAGCGCCGCCAGCGCGTCGGCGCGCGCGCCATGGCCGTGCAGGCCGGCGCGCATCGCATCGGCCAGTTCGCCCAGCTTGGCCTTGGCGCCGTCCATGCCGAGCAGCGCCGGGTAGGTGGACTTGGCATGCGCCGCGTCCTTGCCGGCGGTCTTGCCAAGTTGCTCGGAACTGGCCTCGACGTCGAGGATGTCGTCGCGCACCTGGAAGGCCAGGCCCAGGGCGGTGGCGAAGGCGTCCAGCTGCGCCTGCGCGGCGGCATCGGCGCCGCCGCCGAGTGCGCCCAGGCGCACGCTGGCGCGGATCAGCGCGCCGGTCTTCAACGCATGCATGCGCTGCAGCTCGGCCAGCGGCTGCACCGCGCCGGTGGCGTCGATGTCCAGCGCCTGGCCGCCGCACATGCCGGCGGCGCCAGCAGCTTCGGCCAGGGTCTGCAACCAGCGCACGCGCAGCGCCGCATCGGCGCTGCCGGCGCTGGCCAGCAGTTCGAACGCCAGGCTCTGCAGCGCATCGCCGGCCAGGATCGCGGTGGCCTCGCCGAAGACGACGTGCACGGTGGGGCGGCCGCGGCGCAGCGTGTCGTCGTCCATGGCCGGCAGGTCGTCGTGGACCAGCGAATAGGCGTGGATCAGTTCCACCGCCAGTGCCGGCGTGTCCAGCCGCGCTTCGTCGGCGCCGAACAGCGCGCCGCTGGCATAGACCAGCAGTGGGCGCATGCGCTTGCCGCCGCCGAGGGTGGCGTGGCGCATCGCCGCGTGCAGGCGCTGCGGCGCTGCGGCGGCGGGCAGCTGCGCGTCCAGGCCGGCTTCCACGCGCTGGCGCCAGCGCGCGAACGCGGCGTCAGCCGCCATGGAGCGGCGCGGGGTCGAACGGCTCGGCGATGTCGGGTTGCTCCGGATCGCTGAGCAGGCGCACGCGCAGCTCAGCCTGTTCCAGCGCCTGCTGGCACTGCCGGTACAGGCCGACGCCGCGCTCATAGGCGCTGAGCGACTGTTCCAGGCTCAGGTCGCCGGTCTCCATCTTCTCCACCAGCACTTCCAGCGCTTCGAGCGATTGCTCGAAGCGGGCGACCGGGGAGGCATCGTCTAGGGACTTCTTGGGCATCGCGGCAGTGTGCGCGGCGCCGGTGGCAGGGTCAATGCGAGGCAGGTGACGATGGCGTGGCGGCGGCGTCCAGCGCCAGCCGCGCGCGCCGCATCTGCAGCCAGGCGTGCAGCGGCGCGGCCACGATGCGCTCGCCGGCGGCCAGCAGTTGCGTGGCGTCGTGCAGCAACGGCAGGCGTGCGCGCTGCCAGGGCGGCACCGCGTGCTCCTGCAGCACTTGCTTCAGCGCCTGCGAATGCATGCGTCCGGGCAGCAGGATGCGTTCGCCGCCCTGGCGCAGCCGCACCAGCAATGGCGCATCGAATCTCCGCGGCGCGTCGCCGAGCAGCCGCAGGAGACGGCCATCGGGCAGCGCCAGCGGCGCGCTCCCGTCCCAGTGCGCCTGCCAGCCGGTGGGCAGCGGCGGCGGGTCGCGCTCGGCGTACAGCGCGTCGCGCCAGCTGCGCAGCGTCGCGCCGTGCCAGGCGAACTGCGCGGACGCGTCGGTGCGCGCGTGCAGCAGCGTGCGCTCGATCGCCGCCAGGCCGGCCGCGGGCAATGGCGGCAGGCCCGACTGTACGACCCACCGCCGCAGCACGCGCGCGCGGCGCGGCGCCGGCAGCGCGCGCAGGGACGGCAGCGACAGCGGCGCGGCCGCGGCCTCGCGTACCGCCTCCAGTGCGGTCTGGTCGCCGTCGTCCAGCAGCGCGCTGGCCTCGGCGCACAGCTGCGCGCTGCGCGCCAGCGCGGCCGCGGCGTGCGGCCAGCGTTGGCGCAGCAGTGGTAGCACCTGCAGGCGCAGGAAGTTGCGGTCGAAGCCGGGGTCGGCATTGCTCGGGTCTTCGATCCAGCGCAGCGCGTGCCGCTGCGCATAGGCATGCAGCTCGCTGCGCGGCAGGGCCAGCAGCGGACGCCACAGCATGCCGTGGGCGAAGCTGCGCAGGCCCTGCATCGCCGCCAGCCCGTCCGGGCCGGAGGCGCGCAGTGCGCGCAGCAGCAAGGTCTCGGCCTGGTCGTCGCGGTGCTGGGCCAGCGCCAGCCACTCGCCCGGGGCCAGCAGCTGGGCGAAGGCCGCACGCCGCGCCTGCCGCGCGGCGGCCTCCAGGCCGTGGCCGCTGTCGCGCGGCACCTGCACGCGCAGCACCTGCAGCGGGATCGCCAGCGTTGCGCAGATCCCGGCGCAGTGCGCGGCCCAGGCCTCGGCATCGGCGTGCAGGCCGTGTTGCACGTGCACCGCGCGCAGCCCGCTACGGCGGTAGTGCGGCGGCTGCGCCAGCGCATGCAGCAGCACGCTGGAATCCAGCCCGCCGCTGAAGCCGACCAGCACCGCGGCCGGCGCCGGATCGGGCAGGGTGGCGCTCACGGCCGATGGCGGTGCAGCGTCGGAACGGAGATTCATCGCGTCACTGTAGGGCCAAGCCGGCCGTCGGCGAAGCGTCGGGTTTCGGATAGGCGGCGGCCGCCTCCTCGGTCGGGGGCGTGGCGCGCGCAGCCCGCCCGCACGTTCCGCGCGAGGGTGGCGGCACTGCGCGGTTGCTGTGGTCGATGGAGTACCAGCGTCCGCCCTGCAGCGGCGTGCGCGCGTCGCCGTCGGGCGGGCCGGGGCGGCAGCCATCGCAGACCTGCGCGATCCCGTCCGCGAACGGCCAGGCGAAATCGTGGACAGGCGCGACCATTTCGCGCAGTTGCCGATCGTAGAAGCCGATGCGGCCATTGAAGATGCCGCGGGTGAGGCTTTGGGCGAACGCGTCCGGGCCCTTGTCCCGCACGATCACCGGCAGGCTGCCGCCGTCGGTGCGCACGTCACAGGACCGTTCATTGCACGGACAGGACGGCCAGGCCAGCGCCTTCGAAGCGCACTTCACTTGCCGCAGTGTCCGCGGCGACAGCGCCGGGCGCGCGTCGGTGCCGACCCTGCCGCCGGGCACGATATGTCCCTGCCGGCGTCCGAATCGCCTCACCGCAGGCGCCGTCGCCCTGCGCCCAGGCCGACGCCGCGGCGCAGATCGCGGCCAGTGTGGCCAATGCCCGTCGTGCCGGCGCTCGCCGCCGCCACGCCAGGATCACTTGGCGGTGGTGGTGGCCGCGGCGGCGGCCATGAACGCTTCCGGCTTCGGCAGTTCCACTGGCACGCCGTCGCCATTGCAGGCGCCGGCCTGGCACAGGCGGCCGCGCAGCTTCGGGGTGGCCTGCACGATCACGTGGTAGATCACGTTCTCCTCCAGGCTGCCGCGGAACGCGTCGCTGCCGGGACCGCGCGCCCAGATGCCGACGTCGTCGCCGCCATGGGTCTCGGCCTTGGTCGGCACCAGCGCCTCCTGCATGAAATCCGGCTGCTCGGTATCGACATGGGTCAGGTCGGGGCGGCCCTTGGCCGGCTCGAAGCCGCTCGGCGCGTGCGGGAAGCGCTTGACGCCGGCCGGCTGCTGGTTGCTGGCGCCGGTGTAGCCGGGGCCGTTGGCGTAGCTGAGCGTGGCGTACGGCTGGCCGTTGCCGTCCAGCGCCAGCTCGCCGTTGCTGGCGTCCTCGCCGCTGGTGCCGCGCACCTTGCCCAGGATCGGGTTGCCGCGCTGCGGATAGCCGACGAAGCTCAGCGTGTGCGAATGGTCGGCGGTGACGATGATCAGCGTGTCCTCGGCCGAGGTCGCCTCCGTCGCGACCTGCACCGCCTGCGACAGGGCGATGGTCTCGTCCAGCGCGCGGTAGGCGTTGCCGGCGTGGTGGGCATGGTCGATGCGGCCGCCCTCGACCATCAGCACGTAGCCGTCCTTGCCGCGCGACAGGGTGCGGATCGCGGCGCGGGTCATCTCGGCCAGGCTCGGGTCGCCGGCCGCGCTCTGGTCGCGGTCGTGGTCGAACTGCAGGTGGTCCGGTTCGAACAGGCCGAGCAGCGCCGGCGCGTCCTGCGCCGCTTCCAGCTGCCCGCGGTTCCACACGTAGGCGCCTTGCGGATGGCGCTGGCGCCATTCGCCGACCAGGTCGCGGCCGTCCAGGCGCAGGCCGACCTTGTCGTCGTATTCCGGATCGCGCTGCTCGACGGTGGTGAACTGGCTGCGGCCACCGGCCAGCATCACCTGCGGGCCGCGGCCATAGCGCGCGCTCACCATCTGCTGGGCGATGTCGTGGCAGCCTTCGGCCACCGCCTTCTCCGGCAGGTCGGTGTCGCTTTCCCAGTTGCGCTCGGGCACGTGCGCGTAGGTCGCCGCGGGGGTGGCGTGGGTCAGCCGGGTGGTGGTGACGATGCCGGTGTTCAGGCCGGCGCTGTCGGCCAGCTCCAGCCAGGTCAGCAGCCGCTTGCCGAGGCTGTCGGCGCAGGCGTTGCGCTTGCCGGCGGCCACGCCGATCGCGCCCATGTGGGTCTTCACCCCGGTGGTGATCGAGGTCATGGTGCCGGCCGAGTCCGGCGTCTGCGAATCCACGTTGTAGGTCTTGCTCAGCGCGGTGGCCGGGAACGCTTCCCACGCCAGTTGGTTCTCCTCGCCGGAGGCGCCCTTGCGCTGGCCGTCGAGGATGCGCGCGGCGGCGACCGTGGTCAGGCTCATGCCGTCGCCGAGGAACAGGATCACGTTCCTGGCCTTGCCACGCATCGCGCCGTTGTTGGCCGCCTTGGCCGCGCCGCTGCGGTACCACCAGGCGGGGGTCTCGCCGCCTGGATGGACCACGGTGGGGATCTGGATCGGGGCGATGCCGGCGGCGGACGGTGCACGCGGGGCGCTGGCGCAGGCGGCCAGCAGCAGGGTGGAGGCGACGGCGAAGGCGGGAACGGGGTGGCGCATACGGGGAGCGGGCCCTGGGCACGAAGTGCCCCGCATTATGCTGGCTGCGACAAGGCACGTCGATGACATCGCGCTTTTCCAGCCATGGCGTCGTCGCCCGCGCCGGCTTGCGCTATGGTGCGGGAGCCCGACATTTTCTGGACAGCATCGATGACATTGGTGAGCGCCTGGTTGCGCATTCCGTTCTGGCAGCGCGTGGTGTCCGGCTTCGTGCTGGGCGCGCTGGCCGGCTGGGCGCTGGGGCCGGCGGCGGACACCTGGTTCGGGCCGCTGGGCGACCTGTACGTGACCCTGATCAAGATGATCGCGGTGCCGCTGGTGTTCTTTGCGGTGATCAACGCGATCTCCTCGCTGCACGGCCAGCAATCGGTGGCCAGGCTGGGCGGGCGCACCTTCCTGTGGTTCGTGCTCACCGCCGCGCTGGCGGTCGGCGTCGGCCTGGGCGTGGGCACGCTGCTGCAGCCCGGCGCCGGCCACTTCGGGCTGAGCGTGGACAGCGCCTGGAAGCCGCGCGACGTGCCCAGCCCGATCCAGGTGCTGCTGGACGTGGTGCCGTCCAATCCGTTCTACGCGCTGACCGGCATCGGCACCCGTACCAACGCCGCCGGCGAGACGGTGCTGGCGGCCGGGCGCGGCTCGATCCTGCCGGTGATCTTCTTCGCCGGCCTGCTCGGCTTTGCGATGGTCAAGCTCGGCGAGCGCGTGGCGCAGGCGCGCCAGCTCACCGCGCAGATGAGCGACATCATGATCCAGGTGACCCGCTTCGTGCTGGAGATGACCCCGCTCGGCACCTTCGGCCTGATCGCCTCGCTGGTCGGCAGCTACGGCTTCGAGAAGCTGCTGCCGTTCGGCAACTTCGTGCTGGCGCTGTACCTGGCCTGCGCGATCCACGTCCTGGTGGTCTACAGCGGCCTGTTGCTGGCGCACGGGCTGAACCCGTGGAAGTTCTTCCGCGGCGCCGCGCCGGGCATGCAGGTGGCCTTCGTCAGCTCCTCCAGCTTCGCCGCGATGCCGGTGGCGCTGCGCTCGATCACCCACAATCTCGGCGTCGACAAGGACTACGCCGCGTTCGCGGTGCCGCTGGGCGCGAGCATCAAGATGGACGGCTGCGGCGCGATCTTCCCGGCGCTGTGCGCGGTGTTCATCGCCCAGTACACCGGGGTGCCGCTGACCGCCAACCAGTACTTCGTGGTGCTGATCGCCTCGGTGCTGGGCAGCTTCGGCACCGCCGGCGTGCCCGGCACCGCGGTGGTGATGGCCACGGTGGTGCTGAGCGCGGCCAACCTGCCGCTGGAAGTGATCGGCTACCTGTACGCGATCGACCGCATCCTGGACATGATGCGCACGCTGACCAACGTCACCGGGCAGATGCTGGTGCCGGTGCTGGTGGCGAAGGAAACCGGCTTGCTCGACCGCGCCGTGTACGAGGCCGCGTCGAGCAACGTCGGGATCGAGGAGCCGCCGGTGGACCGCTCGGGCCAGGTGCGCTGAGGCCGCCCGCGCCGGCAGGCGCGGATGCTCGCCCAGGCGCCGGCCCGCGTGCGGCGTGCGCCTGCGGCGCCGGGCCGGGCACGCCGCGCTACAGCGCTTCCAGCCGCTGGCGTTCGCGCGCCAGGTCCTCGGCGCTGAGCGGCACGTAGCCTTCCTCCGCGTCGCGCTGCGCCTCCAGCAGCGCCTGGCCTTCGCGCGACAGCGCCAGCCGCAGGTACTCCTTGACCAGCGGGTCGAGCGGCCGGTCCGGCGCGCGGTCGACGTAGAACTGCACCGCGGCGGACAGCGGGTAGCGGCCCTGGCGCACCGAGGCGTGGTCCGGCCCGTGGAACGGCTCGCCCGGCGCCTGTGCCAGCGGCAGCACGCGCACCTGCGAGGACACCGCCGCGGCGTCGATCCAGCCGAGCAGGCCGATGCCGTATCGATCGGCGGCCACCGCGCGGATTACCGCCTCGCGCGACGGCAGCGCTTCGTACTTGAGCGCGAACGGCCGCCCGCCCAGCCGCGCGATGCGCAGCCCGGTGGCGAAGCCGCCGTCGTCGCGCAGGCCGTAGGCGTGGATGCGGCGGTCGGCCCAGGCGCCGTCGTCCAGTCCCAGCTGCGACCAGGTGGCGAGGTCGCCGCCGTCCTGGCCGTCGGTGAAGATCCGCGCCACCTGCGCCAGCGTCAGCCCGGCCAGCGGGTTGTCGGCGTGCACGTACACCGCCGGCGGGGTCTTGTGCGGCGGGCGCGGGCCGTAGCCGTTGTAGCCGATGCGCACCGGCGTGGCGTCGTAGCCGTGCAGCTGGCGGAACGCGGCGCGGTCGCCCGGCCACATGTCGCGGGTCAGCGGCGCGAACAGGGTGGCCCCGGCCGCCAGCGCCGGCATGCCGGTGGAGGAGCCGCGCATCACGGTGGCGAACCGCACCTGCGGATGGTGGCGCACGAACAGCGCGTCGAGCCGGTCGATGACGTCCTGCAGGCCGTCGTTGCCGACGATGGTCACCGCGCCGTCGCCGGTCAGGTAGGAGGCGCCGGCCGGCGCCGCGACCGGTCGCGGCACGTAGGCGGGCGGGGGTTCGGCGGCCGCGGCCGCAACCGTGGCGCCCAGCAGGGCGAGGCCAAGCAGGGTTCTTGCGATCATGGGGCGGGCGTCGTCCGGTCGAGTTTCTCGCGTTCGTGGCGGGCCTGCGCGGCGGTGAGCGGCAGGTAGCCGTCCGGCTGCGCGGCGATGATCGTCTGGCCCTCGTGCGACAGCACCAGCCGCAGGTACTCCCGCACCAGCGGGTCCAGCGGCCGGCCCGGGCTGCGGCGCACGTAGAAGTGCAGCCAGCGGCCGAGCGGGTAGTCGCCGTCCACCACCTCCTGCGGCGTGCCGGCCAGCGGCCGCCCGCTGTGCAGGCCGAGCAGCGGCAGCTGGCGCACCTGCGCGTTCTCCAGCCCGATCGCGGCCACGGCGATGCCGTCGGGATCGTCGGCCACCCGCTGCAGCAGGCGCGCGCTGTCCGCCGCGTACCGGGTGCGGGGCGCGAGCGCACGGCCCTGCAGCACCTGCTGCTGCAGCGCGTCGCCGAAGCCGCTGTACTCCGGCGTGGCATAGGGCTGGATCGGGCGGTCGCGCCAGTCCCCGTCGAGCCCGAGCTGGCCCCAGCGCGACAGGTCGCCGCCGGGGGTGCCGGTGCCCAGCACCTGCGCCAGCTGCACCATGCTCAGCTGCGCCAGCGGGTTGCGCCGGTTCACGTACACCGCCAGGGTGGTGGCCAGGCCGCCGGCGCTGCTGCCGGCGGTGTGCGCCACCCGGACGTCCAGCGCGTCGGCGCCGACGATCTTGCGGTAGGGCACCTGCTCGATCGGGTTGATCGCCCGTCCCATCGGCGCGAACAGCGTGCGTCCGAACATCAGCAGCGGCACCGCGCTGCTGGTGCCCTTGCCCGCGCTGGCGAAGCGCACGCCGGGGTGGTGGCGCGCGAACAGCGCGTTGAAGCCCTCCACGATCGCGTGCACGTGCTCGGCGCCGGCGATGCGCACGGCGCCGTCGGCGCTCAGGTACTCCGCCGCCGGGTCCACCTGCACCGCCTGGGGCGCATAGCGCGGCAACGCGGCATCGACCGCCGGCGGGGCGGCCGCGGCGCTGCCCGCGCAGGCGAGCAGGGCGGCCGCCAGCGCAAGGCCGCCGCGCCTCACAGGTCGACCTTGAAGGTGAACTTGAAGGTGCGCGGCGCACCGGCCGCCAGGCGGGTGCCGGCGGCGGCCCAGTAGCGCTTGTCGGCCAGGTTGTCGAGGTTGAGCTGCCAGCTGGTGCGGCGGCCGAACAGCGCGGTGGCGTAGCGCCCGCCCAGGCTCAGCAGGGTGGTGTCGCCGAGCCAGGCCTGGTCGAGGTCGTTCACCGGGCGGCGGCCGGTGTAGTAGGCGCCGCCGTTGACCGACAGCCCGGGCAGCGCGTCGAAGGCATAGGTCAGGAACGCGCTGCCGGTGCGGCGCGCGGCGTTCTCGGGCAGCTTGCCGTCGTACTGGGCGCCGATCCCGGCGAAGCGCGGGTCCAGCCACTGCGCCGAGGTCTGCCAGCCCAGCTGGCGCGTGAGCTGGCCCTGGGTGGACAGTTCGATGCCGGTGTAGCGCTGCTCGCCGTCGGCGGTGAACACGTTGTTGCTGTTGGTGTAGTAGCCCGGGCGCTGGATGTCGAACAGCGCGGCCGACACCAGGGTGCCGTTCGGCGCCTGCCAGCGCACGCCGAGCTCCTTCTGCTTGCTGATGCCCGGCGCCAGGCGCTCGTTCTCGTTCTCGGTGCCGGTCGGGGCGGCCTCGCCTTCCTCCAGGCCCTCGGCGTAGGACGTGTACAACGACAGGCGCTCGCCCAGCTTGTAGATGCCGGCCAGCATCGGCGTGGTCTGGCTGGCGGCGTAGTGCGAACTGCCCTGGTCGCTGCGGTAGCGCGAGTGGCGCAGGCCGGCGATCAGCTGCCAGGATGGGCCGAACTTCATGCGGTCCACCGCGTACAGGCCGGTGTCCTCGGTGTCCAGCGCGGCGGTGGTGGGCGTGGTCGGGCGCGCGCCGTAGCCGACCGCGGTGATCACCCGCGGCGCGTACAGGTTCTGCGAGGCGATGGTGTAGTTGCTCTGGTAGATCGCGTCCTGGCCCTTGTCGGTGCGGCTGGCGCCGAGCGTCAGCTCGTGCTCGACCGGGCCGGTGGCGAAGCTGCCGAACAGCTCGGCGCGCGCCAGGTCCGAATCCACCACGTGGTGCTGCTGGTTGCCGCGGATCGCGCCTTCGCCGCTGGCCACGCCGGCGTTGTTGGCGAAGCGGAAGATCGCCAGCCGGCGGTCGCGCGCCATCTCCGAGTGGCCGGCCTCCAGCGTCAGCGCCCAGCCGTCGGCCAGCGCGTAGTCGGCGCGCAGCAGCGCGTTGCGGGTGGTGGCCTCGAAGTCCGCCCAGTCCGGGCCGACCAGACGGGTGGGATCGACCGGGTGCGGCAGCGTGATCACGCCGCCGACCGCAGTGGGCAGGGTCACCGCGGCCTGCTCGGTGACGCGGCGATGGTCGTACTCGACGTCGCCCTTGAGCAGCAGCCGGTCGTTGACGCGCCAGTCCAGCGCGGCCGAGAGGAAGCGGCGGCTGCCGTCGTCCACCCCGTCCAGGGACGAGCCCAGCGCACCGCCGGCGGCGTTCACGCGCACGCCCACCTGCTGCTCGGCGCCGAAGCGGCGCGCCAGGTCGACGCTGCCCACCGCAGTGCCGTACTGGTCCAGGGTCAGCCCGAAGGTGGTGACCGGCGTGGCGCCGGCACGCTTGGTGACGAAGTTGATCACCCCGGCCGGCGAGGTGAACCCGTAGTACAGCGCCGAGGCGCCCTTGAGCACCTCGACGCGTTCCTTGTCCTCCAGCGGCACCTGCGAGAAGTTCATGACCGGCATCGAGCCGTTGAGCCGGTAGTTGGTGCGGTTCTCCACCGCGATGCCGCGGATCACCAACTGGTCCCAGGTGTCGCCGCCGTTCTGCTGGCGGGTCACCCCGGCGGTGTTGCGCACCGCGTCGTAGAGGCCGGCGGCGGCCTGCAGGTCCAGCGCCTGGCGGGTGACCACGTTGACCGTGGACGGCACGTCGAGGATGTCAGCGCCGCGGAAGCTGCCGGCCTCCACGGTCTGCGGATTGAGGCCGCTGGCGCGGGTGCTGGTGACCGATACGGTGTCGAGGAGTTTCAGCTGTTCCTCGTCGGCGGCCCCGACGTGCTGGGCGACCGCGGGAGCGGCCAGCAGGCAGAGCGACCACAGAGGGAAACTGCGCGGCGGGGAGGACGGAAATGGCATGGCGGCATGAACACTCGGAGAGCGGCCGGCGCGCCCGCATCGTGGCGCCGGCGACGGCGCCACGATGCGGGACGCGCGCAGCGTGGGGGTAGGGGCGGGCGGTTCGCGGCCTGGGCGACGGCGGGCCGCGAATGTGGCGCGATTGTATTGCGAATAATATTCATTATCAAATTAAGATGTGATGCGCATCGAGGACGCCGCCGATGCGTTGGCGCGGGGCCGTCCTGCGAGCGGCGTCCGACGCAGCACGGGAACGCGCGGTAGTGCCACGGCAACGCCAGGCGCTCGGCACCGGCCAGACCAGGCCAGGCCATGGCAGACTCGGCGCTCCTTATTCTGTCCTGGAGCCCCCGATGAGTGGCGTGCAACGCGAACTGACGTTCCGATTCCTGGCCGAGCCGATCGACGTCAACTACGGCGGCAAGGTCCACGGCGGGGTGGTGATGAAGTGGATCGACCAGGTCGGCTATGCCGCGGCGGTGGGCTGGAGCGGACGCTACAGCGTGACCGTGGCGGTGGGCGGGATCCGCTTCGTCTCGCCGATCCGGATCAGCGACATGGTCACGGTCAGCGCCAAGCTGGTCTATACCGGCAGCACCAGCATGCATTTCGCGATCGACGTGCGTGCGCGCGACCCGATGGGCGGCGACTCGCGGCTGTGCACCCATTGCATCATCGTGTTCGTGGCCCTGGATGGCGTGGAAGGCCAGCCGAAGCCGGTGCCGTCGTGGCGCCCGGACACGCCGGAGGACCACCGCCTGGCCGAGTACGCGCTGAAGGTGATGGACCTGAGCAAGGGCATCGAGGACACCATCTCCCACTACCAGGCCTGAGCCGCCCGCCGCCCGCACGGTGCGCATGCGGCCGGCGCCGTGCAGCAACGAAAAAGGCCGCTGTCCCCAGCGGCCTTCGTTTGTCGGCGTGCGCCGCGCGGCTTACATCGCCACGCGCCGCGCCTGCATGAACTTGGCGCTCCAGTAGCCGCTGGACAGTGTGTCCACGCGCACATCCTTGCCGCGGCTAGGCGCGTGCAGGAAGCGTCCCTCGCCGACGTACAGGCCGACATGGTCGACGCGGCCCCTGCGGCCGAAGAAGACCAGGTCGCCTGGCGCCAGCGCGTCGCGGTCCTTGATCAGTTCGGCATCGGCCTCGCGCGCCATCTCGCGCGACACGCGCGGCAACTCAATGCCCAGTGCGGTGCGGAACACGTAGCCGACCAGGCCGCTGCAATCGAAGCCTTCGGTGTCCTCGCCGCCCCAGCGGTAGGGCGTGCCGAGCAGCGCCATGGCGCGCTTGAGCACTGACTGGACCTTGTCGCCGCCGGGTACCACGCCTTCGCGCAGCGGGGTCTGGGACACGTCGTAGTTGGCCAGCAGGCGGCTGATGTCGCCGGCGAACATCGCCGAGCGGTCCATCAGCGGGATGGTGTCGTTGGCGGCCAGGTGCGGGAGCAACGCGGCCAGGGTGGCGGTGGCGGCGGCATCGGCCTTGCTGCGTGCCGGTGCCTGGACGGCGGCCGGCCTGGCGGCCGCGGGTGCCGGGGCGGCGGTGGCGGACGCCAGGGCCGGCACCGCGACGGGCGCGATCGCTTCGGGAACCACGGTGTCGGCCGTGGCCGACTGGGCCAGGGCCGGAACGGCCGAAAGGCAGAGCGAGGCGGTGCAGAGGAGGCGGAAGGCGGCCCGGCGAGGCGCGATGGTCATGCCTGGAGATGTCTTGGCTTCGGTCGTCACACTTCGATCACGAAAATAAAACGATGGGCGATCATGCCTTGTACACAACGGGAGAAAGTTCAAATAACGTTAATTTTTCGTGATTGATAATGTGATAAGAGCCACACTTCAGCGCAAAACCCGCTTGGCGCCGGTGTAGTGGTCGTGCCAGTAGGCCCCGTCCAAGTGGTCCAGGCGGACCGTTCCGCCGCTGCTGGGGGCGTGCACGAAACGGCCTTCGCCGACATAGATGCCGACGTGGCTGACGTTGCCGCTGCTGCCGAAGAACACCAGGTCGCCGGCGCTCAGCCGCTGCGGATCGATCCGCGGGCCTTGCACCGCGGCCAGTTCGCGCGAGGTGCGCGGCAACCGCAGGTCGAGCATGTCGCGGTAGACGTAGGCGACCAGGCCGCTGCAGTCGAAGCCGGACGCGGGGGTATTGCCGCCGTAGCGGTAGGGCGTGCCGACCAGGCCCAGCGCGCGCATCAGCACCGCGTTGGCCGCGGCCGGGTCGGCCGGCGCCACCTGCGGCCAGCTGCGCACCGCCACCGGCGGCGGCCGCCACGAGCGCACCTCCTGGCGGCCGCAGGCGGCCAGCGCGGCCATGCAGAGCAAGGCGGCCCAGCCGCGGCGATGGCGCCACGCGGGCGATGCAACGGGTGGCTTGTTGTGCATGGAGCCGGGATAATGCGCGACCTCAGATGGCCGCCATCATGGCGGCGCTCCCGGCGGCCGACAAGCCGTCCACACCGTCCGCCCCGGCAGACACAGCGCAGAGTTGCACATGAAGATCGAAAAAGATCGTGTCGTCCGTTTCCATTACACCGTCTCGGAAGCCGGCCAGGCGCCGATCGAGACGTCCAGGGACCGCGATCCGCTGGTGGTCCTGATCGGTCACGGCAACATCATCCCCGGCCTGGAGAGTGCGATGCTGGACCGGCAGGCCGGCGACAGCTTCGGCGTCGACGTGGCCGCCAAGGACGCCTACGGCGAGTACCGCCAGGGCCTGACCCAGCGCGTGCCGAAGAAGCATTTCGGCACGACCAGGCTGCAGCCGGGCAGCCAGGTGGTGCTGCAGACCAACTTCGGCCAGCGCGCGGTGACCGTGCAGAAGGTCGGCATGAGCGTGGTCGATGTCGACCTCAACCACCCGATGGCGGGCAAGGACCTGCATTTCGACGTGGAGATCGTCGACGTGCGCGAGGCCAAGCCCGAAGAGGTCGAGCACGGCCACGTGCACGGCGACGGCGGCCACCACCATTGAGCGTCGCGCCGGTCCGGCGCGCGGGACCGGTGGTGACCGCCGCCCGGCCGGACCGGCGGCGCTGAGCGGCGCCGCGCCGGCCGCGCGCCGCCGCCCACCTCGCGCACGCGCCTTGGTGCATGCGCGCCGCGGCGATGGATAATCGCCGGTCTTTCGCCGGTGCTCACGCCTTGGCTTCCTCCGCTCCCGTGCTGCAGCCCGTCGCGCCCGCCGAACGCATCGCCAGCCTGGATGTGTTGCGCGGTTTCGCGCTGCTCGGCATCTTGCTGATGAACATCGAGGGCTTCGTCGGTCCGCTCGACCAGGCGATGACCGGGCTGGATCCGCTGCTGCGCGGCGCCGACCGCATCGCCGACGCGGCGGTGTACCTGCTGGTGCAGGGCAAGTTCTACACCTTGTTCTCGTTGCTGTTCGGCATGGGCTTTGCGGCGCTGGCGCAGCGCGCCGACGCGGCGCGGCGCGAGTTCGGCGGCTTCTTCCTGCGCCGCAGCGCGGTGCTGCTGCTGATCGGCGTGTTGCACGCGCTGCTGCTGTGGTCCGGCGACATCCTGGTCAGTTACGCCTTGCTGGCGTTCATGCTGCTCGCCTTCCGCGAGGCGCCGACGCGCTGGCTGCCGTGGATGGGGATCGCCGTCTATCTGTGCGCGCCGCTGCTGTCGCTGCTGATGGGCGCGGTGGGCTCGGTGGCGCAGGCCGACGCGCACTGGCAGCAGGAGATGGCCGTGCAGGCGCAGCGCGCCGCCGCGGCGCTGGCCGAGCAGCGGCGGGTATTCGGCCATGGCAGCTACGCCGCGGCCACCGCGCAGCGCGCGCGCGATCTGGTCGATGCGCTGGGCCTGCTGGTGTTCAACGCGCCGACCATCTTCGGTATGTTCCTGCTCGGCGCGTGGTGTGTGCGCAGCGGCCTGGCCGCGCAGCCGCAGCGCTTCCCGCGGCTGCTGGCGGCGCTGCGCTGGGGCGTGCTGCCGCTGGGCATGGCGCTGATGCTGTTGAGCTTCCGGCTGGAGCCGTGGATGGACCCGGCACGGCTGGACCTGCGCCTGGCGACGGCGTTCGCGCTGGCCACGCTGGCCAGCGGCATGATGGCGCTGGGCTACGCCGCCTGGCTGCTGCGCGCCGCGCGCGCGCTGCGCTGGCTGGCCCCGGCCGGGCGCATGGCCTTGAGCAATTACCTGCTGCAGTCGCTGCTGTGCACCACGCTCTTCTACGGCTATGGCCTGGGCTATTTCGAACGCCTGCCGCGCGCCTGGCAGATCCCGTTCGCGTTCGCGCTGTTCGCCCTGCAGGTGGCGCTGTCGCTGCTGTGGCTGCGGCATTTCCGCTTCGGCCCGGCGGAATGGCTGTGGCGCTCGGCGAGCTATCTGCGCTGGCAGCCGCTGCGCCGCCGCGAGCCCTGCTGAGCCGTCGCGATGCGCGCGCCTGCGCAAGACGATGTCCTGATCGCCGGTGCCGGCGCGATCGGGCAGGCCACCGGCCTGGCGCTGGCGCAGGCCGGCCGCCGGGTACCGATCCTGGAGTCCGGTAGCGTGCGCCGGCGCTCGGGCGTTCGCCGCGCCATCCTCACGTCTGGCTTGCGGCCGGCCATGGCATGCTCGGCATCGGCATGAGCAGCGCGACAGGACAACCGATGGCCGACCCGATGTGCGGGCAGACGCCTGCGATCGACCCCATGCCGTACCGCGTGGAGCGTTTTCAGTGAGCGGGGCCGTCTACGACTACGACCTGCTGGTACTCGGCGGCGGTTCCGGCGGCCTCGCCACCGCGTTCCGCGCCGCCGGGCTCGGCGCCCGCGTGGCGGTGCTGGAGCCGAACGAACTCGGCGGCACCTGCGTCAACGTCGGCTGCGTGCCGAAGAAGGCGATGTGGCTGGCCGCCGACCTGGTCGCGCGCATCGATCTGGCGCGCGGCATCGGCTTCTCCATTGCCGGCTCCACGCTGTCGTGGCCGGAACTGGTGGCGCATCGCCAAGGCTATATCGGCAGCATCCACGGCAGTTACCGGCGGCGTCTGGACGCCGATGGCGTGGTGCTGATTCCGTACCTCGGCCGGCTGCTGGACGCGCATACGGTCGAGTGCGGCGACGGGGTGCGGGTCAGCGCCGCCCACGTGGTGGTCGCCACCGGCGCGCATGCGCTGCGGCCGCCGATCGAGGGCGCCGAACTGGGCCTGGTGTCGGACGATTTCTTCAAGCTGTGCGAGGCGCCGGCGCGGGTGGCGATCGTCGGCGGCGGCTACATCGCGGTGGAACTGGCCGGCCTGTTGCAGGCATTGGGCAGCCGCGTCGAGCTGTTCGTGCAGGGCGAGCGCCTGCTCGAGCGCTTCGATGCGGAGCTGGCCCGGCAGCTCGGCGAGAACCTGCGCCACCAGGGCGTGCGCCTGCATTTCGGCTACCGCGCCGGTGCGTTGCGGCGCGGCCGGGACGGCTTGCAGCTGCACGACGCCGACGCGCAGCCGGGCACGGCCGTCGACCAGGTGTTCTTCGCGGTCGGGCGGCGCCCGAACAGCAAGGGCATCGGCCTGGAAGCGCTGGGCGTGCGGCTGGGCGCCAAGTGCGAGGTGCTGGTCGACGACTACCAGAACACCGATGTGCCGGGGGTGTACGCGATCGGCGACGTGGCCGGCAGAGTCGGCCTGACCCCGGTGGCGATCGCCGCCGGGCGCAAACTGATGGATCGCCTGTTCGGCGACCGCCCGCAGGCGCGGTTGGACTACGCCGACGTGCCCAGCGTGGTGTTCTCGCATCCGCCGCTGGGCCAGGTCGGCCTCGGCGAGGAGCAGGCGCGGGCGCGCTACGGCGCGGCGGTGACGGTGTACCGCAGCAATTTCCGGCCGATGCTGCATGCGCTGGCCGACTCGCCGCAGCGCAGCCTGTTCAAGCTGGTGTGCGCCGGCGAGGACGAGCGGGTGGTCGGTTTCCACCTGCTCGGCGACGGCGCCGACGAGATCCTGCAGGGTTTCGCGGTGGCGCTGAAGCTGGGCGTGACCAAGCGCCAGCTGGAGGACACGGTGGCGATCCATCCGACCTCGGCCGAGGAAGTGGTGCTGATGCGCTGAGCGGCGCCCGGCGCCATCCCGGGCGCACACGACGCGCAGGCTCGGCGAACCCTAAGCCGACGTGGAGGGCGTATGCGTCGGCGCGTGCGCTGCGCTTGCCGGGGTGGGCGGGGGCGTTGTCGTGTCTTCCTCGGCGATCTCGGTGATGGTCACGCTGGACCCCGCCGGCGACACGGCAGCACGCAGTGCATCCGAGTTGTCGATCGCCTGCAGGATGTTGTCTCCCGTCATCGCGTCGAACTGATCCCGTTTGGCGGGGCTCAGGCTTTCGCGGTACGCCTGTGCCCCGGCAGCATGCTCCTGCAGCTCTTCGACAGTCTCCGCGACGCGGGTGGCCAGTGCGGTGCCGTCAGGCCCCTTGAATAGGCCCAGGAGTTTTCCTCCGCCCCAGTTCATCGCCATCTCCGCGCCGCGCGCCATCGGGCCGGGCATCGTCATCGACATGAGCGACATGATCAGACCTGCGTAATAGGGCGATGTCGGGGACGACGCGATCAGGCCGTTGGGCGTGAAGGCCTTGGAGATCTTGTCCGCACCCAGCGCGAGCGCCATCACCATGCTGACCGCGCTCATGGACTTGAAGCGTTCCATCGCGTCTTGCCGGGTCGCCTGTTTGTTCCAGGCCGACTGCGCCATGACCGCGGTCACCACCAATGAATCGGCAACCAAATCCGCGGTGCCGATCTTGTCGGGCTGGATGAAGAAGACCGTGGATCCGGTGACGCCGGCGCCCAGGATGGTCAATGCCAGTTTGGAAGAAAAATCGGAGTTCTTCGTCTGGTGCCTGGTGATGCCCGCCGTGTCGCCATCCAGCCCCAATGCACTACTGAAGCGCGAGGTGCAATCGTGCAAGGTTTCCAGCAAGTGGGTGCACTGGGAATTGAGGGTTCGGGTGAGTTCGTGCCCGCTGTCGGTTCCGGTGAAGTCGCGGCGGCTCTGCTCGAACGCCGCGCGTCCGTTCTCCAGCTGCAGCCAGATCTCGTTCAAGCGTCCACGCAGTTCGTCGCTGATTTGGGCGGGACTGAGCCGGGCGCGCAACGGCTGTACCCGATTGCCCAGGCCGACCCGTTCCGCGCCGGCGGCGGCCACGCGGATGGCGCCCTCGCCGACCCGACTGGCGAACTGTTTGACGTTGTTCCATACGAACGGAGTCAACAGCACTGCGGCGGCGGCGACGGCGGCGCCCGAGCGGAAATAGATGCTGTCGTCGATCGCTTGGGCCTTCTGCCGCACCGATTCCGAGCCATATTTCTTGGGCAGTTCGGTGGCAAGAAAGATGCTATTGAGCAGCGCCGCATAGAAATGCATTTCGTTGGCTTCCCGGCCCAGTTCGCCGCCGGCCAGCGGAAAAGGCAGGCCGTCCGCGGTCGAGCGCAGTGCCGACATCGACAGGCTGAGGACGCCCTTGGTGGCGGTGGCGATGGAATAGGCAAAGGTCTTGGTCTGATTGGCGAGCAGTGGGCTGGGAACCAACAGCGGCCAGGCGTTGACCAGATTGACCAGTGCCTTCAGTGCCCGGCCCGTCGCCGGCGTGCCGTGTTCGAGCGGGTCCAGCGCCTGTTCCACCGCGCCGATGTCGCCCAGGATCGCGGTGCGCAAATGCGACTGCAGATCCTGCGCCGTTTCGCACAGGTTGCGCAACTGCTGCACTTGCTCGCGGCACGAGGCCAAGGTGTGGGCCGATGGCCGCTCCGGATCGATGCCGCGCAGAATCGCCAGGAATGCGGGGTCATGCGCCTGCAACTGCAGCATGGTGCGCATGTCGCTCAGCATCCATAGTTCTTTGGCTGCCCATGCGATGTTGGAAGAGCCGCTGTGCACTGCCGAAGCAATCTGGCTGGACGCATGCGAAACGACGCCGGATACCCGCTGCGCACCCGCCTCCAGCGCGGTGCGGACATGCGCCAGGGACGAAGCCGTCGCCTGGCGGCCGCTGTCGCTGGTCGTTGCCGGTTCTGCGTGCGCAGGCGTTTGCGCAGGCGGGGTAGGCACGATGACGGGTGTGTCGGCGTCGCTGGTACGGCGTGGCGCGCGCCCCAGCAAGGGGCTGGGCGAGGACGAATCGGCCGGCGGCGGCGCAGTCGTTTCATGGGTCGATGCGGGCGCTGCTTCGGCGGAAACCTCCCGCGGCGTGGTGCTTGTCGATGCGGTAGCGGATTTGGCTTGCATGTGAATAGGATGCTCTGCAGTGAATCTGGTGGGGAGAGGGGGAGGGCGGCGAAGCCACAGGCGCGCGCCGCAATCGTGCGCGGCATCTGCGCCTAGTGCACCGCGTCGCGCTTTTCGCCTCGCGCGGAGCGGCGATGTGTCCGCGGCGATGCCTGCGCTCGGCATGGCCGTGATGTCCGACGTTCCTTGTCTGCACCGTGCATGAGCAATGGTGGTGTGCGTCTGGCGGGCGATGGATGGCACGCCATGGGGCGGATATTAGGGACGATCCCGCTGTCAAGACCCATCGGTGCGAAATCATGGTGCGTTACGAGAAGTCGGCAGGGATGCGGCGGTCGATCTTAGTGGCCGCCGGTGTTGCGCGCGCCGAGGGCGCCGTATCGAATTCGCTGCAGATCCGGGTTGGCGCCGTTGTCGCAGTTGTGCCAATCCCGGTGCGAATGCGTGCGATGGGTTGCCGGTCGGGGCGCGCTGCCCGCACGCGCGTTGCGCGTCGGTCGCGCCGCCGCGTTCCACCTCAGCGCCCGCAGCACTGGGCAGGGCACTGCCGCCGTAGAATGGGCGGCATGCACGATGCCCGTTTCCGCCTGGGTGCCGGTCCGCGATGAACGCGCCCGGTCGCTCGACTCTGGCCCCGTTGGCGACGGCGCATGCCGACCTGGGCGGCGTGTTGCTTGCCGCCGCGGGCGCGATCGCGTTCTCCGGCAAGGCGATCATCGTCAAGCTCGGCTACCGCTACGGCGTGGACGCGGTGACCCTGCTGGCGCTGCGCATGCTGGTGGCGCTGCCATGCTTCGCGGCGATGGCGCTGTGGGCCGCGCGCCGCGCGCCACCGCTGCAGCGTGGCGACCGCTGGCGCATCGGCGCGCTCGGCGTGCTCGGCTACTACCTGGCCAGCTACCTGGATTTCCTCGGCCTGGCCTATATCACCGCCACGCTGGAGCGGCTGATCCTGTATCTGACCCCGACCCTGGTGCTGTTGATCGGCGTGCTGGCGTTCCGGCGCCGGCCGCAGCGCCGCCAGCTGTGGGCGCTGGCGCTGAGCTATCTCGGCGTGCTGCTGGCCTTCGGCCACGACCTGCAGGTCGGCGGCGCGCGCACCGCCTGGGGCAGCCTGCTGGTGTTCGGCAGCGCGCTGGCCTATGCGCTGTACCTGGTCGGCAGCGGCCAGATGGTGGCGCGGATCGGCGCGGTGCGGCTGACCGCCTACGCCAGCCTGATCGCCTGCGTGCTGTGCATCGCCCAGTTCCTGCTGCTGCGCCCGCTGCATGCCCTGCGGCTGCCCACGCCGATGTATGCACTGTCGCTGCTCAACGGCACGCTGTGCACGGTGGTGCCGGTGCTGGCGACGATGCTGGCGGTGCGGCGGATCGGTTCGGGCCTGGCGTCGCAGATCGGCATGCTCGGCCCGGTCTCGACCATCGTGCTCAGCGTGCTGCTGCTGGGCGAGGCGATGGGGCCGTGGCAGATCGCCGGCACGCTGCTGGTGCTGGGCGGGGTGCTGGTGGTGTCGCGGCCGGCGCCGGCCGCGCCGGCATGAGCGGGCGCGGTCCCGCGGCGGCCGAGACCTCGGCGGCGGCCCAGGCACGCATCCTGGCGACGATCCGGGCGATCCCGCGCGGCCAGGTGCGCGGCTATGGCGAAGTCGCGCACCTGGCCGGGTTGCCCGGCCGCGCGCGCCTGGTCGCGCGCGTGCTCGGCGGCAATGCCGATGCGACGCTGCCCTGGCACAGGGTGCTGCGCAGCGACGGGCGCATCGCCTTCCCTGAGGGCTCGTGCGGTTTCCGCGAGCAGTGCCAGCGGTTGCGCACCGAAGGCGTGGTGGTGCAGGGCGGACGGGTGAAGCGGGCCCCAACGCCGGCGCGCGACCTCGATGCGGCGTTATGGGGGCCGCAGTAGCGAACGGCTATGATGGCCGACAGTTGCCACGGACACGACCATGTTTCCCAGACTTCCGCCCGTCACCCAAGCCCTGCTGATCGGCAATGTGGTGTTGTTCCTGCTGCAGATGCTGCTGGGCGAGGCTACGTTCGCGCCATTCATGCTGTGGCCGATCGGCCAGTTCGACGCGTTTTCGCCCGGGCAGAACTTCCAGATCTGGCAACTGCTGACCTACGGTTTCCTGCACGGCGGCTTCTCGCACCTGCTGTTCAACATGCTGGCGCTGTACATGTTCGGCGGCCCGCTGGAGCAGACCTGGGGCAACAAGCGCTTTTTGACCTATTACCTGGTCTGCGTGGCCGGTGCCGGCCTGTGCCAGTTGCTGGTGGGCTGGTGGACGGTGAGCAACGGCGGCGAGCCGTATCCGACCGTGGGCGCCTCCGGCGGCATCTTCGGCCTGCTGCTGGCGTTCGGCCTGCTGTTCCCGAACCAACGGGTGATGCTGCTGTTCCCGCCGATCCCGATGAAGGCGCGGACCTTCGTCATCGTATTCGGCGCGCTGGAACTGGTGATGGGTTTCACCGGCTGGCAGCCGGGCGTGGCGCACTTCGCGCACCTGGGCGGCATGCTGTTCGGCTGGCTGCTGATCCGCTACTGGCGCGGGCAGCCGCCGTTCGGCAAGCGCAAGCCGCCGCGGCCACGCATCGTGCGCTGAGCGTTCGGGCAGGGCGCTCGCAACCGGCTTCGTCCGTGCTATCGCCAGCAGTTGGCCTCAGCGCGGGCGTACCAGCCGATACTGCCGACGATCGCCGTAGACAGCGCCGTTGGACTCGACGTTGGCGCACAAGCGGTCCTTGCACAAGGTCATGTCGGCCTGGTTGTAGGCGCGCAGCAATTGCGCACGCAATTGGTTGTCGCGGATGTCCTGTCGATACTGCACGAGCAGCCAGCCACCTCCGGCGAGCAACAGCAGCAGGCTGCCCAGTACGATGGCGGCGGTCTTCCACAGCAGGCTGCGCTGCAGCCGTTCGATGCGCTTGAGCTGCGCCGATAATGCGTGGGCGCCTTCGCCGATCGAACGGCCGGCTTGCTGCAATCGCTTCTCGAACCCTGCGACCGGTTGGTCGATACCGGTTTGCACCTGGCGGATCAGCGTGTCGGGAACGCGCTGCAAGGTCTCCTGCGCCGAACGCGCGAGGACGCCCGGCAACGCTTGCGCAACCTGTTCGAGCTGTTGTGCGAGTTGCCGCTGTTGCCGCTCGAGCTCGGCGCAGCGGCGCTCGAACTGCTCCATCAGCGCGGCGGCCTTGCTCGCCAGCGACAGGGCATCGGGTGGGGTCATCGTGCTTCCTGCGTCTGCTGTGTCGACGATTACAGGCTGCGTGCGCCCATGCGCATCGTTTCCTGCTGCTGCATCTCCATCTGTTGCCGTTGTGCCTGCATCGCTTGCTGCGCCGCCTGCTGTTCCTGCTGGTTCACCGTCTCGATGGCCTCGTTGCGCAATGCGCGGCCGGGTTCGGCGTTCGCCAATTCCTGGGTCATCTGCCGGAACAGGTCGCGGTCGCCGTTCTGCGAGGCGGCCAGCATGCGGTCGAGGAAGGCGCCGGGGTCATTCTGCAGCGCGGCATGCGTGGAGTTCTCGCGCACCTGCGTGCCGCTGTCGCTGCCGGGCACTCTCAACGGCGCCTGCCAGCCATGCGGGGCATGGTCGCGTTCGCGGCGCTCGTGCAGTTGCCGCATCTGCTCGGACCAACCGGGCGCGTCCATTGCGCGGCGGCCGGCGCCCGGCGCTTCTGGGCCACGCAGTGTGTCGATGCCGTCGACGACCAGGCCCCGCCAGCCGCGTGCCCCGAGGGTCAGCCCGCTGCGCATGGTCTCCACGTCGTTGCGGTACTTGTCGATCATCGGCGCGTACTGCTGCGCAAGCTGCCGCGCGGCTGGATCTTCAAGCACCGAGCGGTCCGGTTGGCCATCGCCATCGACAGGCAGGAAGTTGTGCATCCGGTGCGAGTCCATCACCAGGCCTTTGGCGGCGCTCAGCGGGTTGCGCGCGTCCAGGGAGTCGTGGGTGTTTTCATAACCCGATTTGCTCAGCCTGGCGATCTCCTGCGGGGTCGCATAGACCCGCACCTGGCCGTAGTGCTTGCTGGCGGCGCTGACCGGATCGCCGGCCATCACGTGGTTGACGACGTCGTGGCCGCCCTCTGGAATGCGCCGGTCCAGGCTGACCGCGCCGTAGGCATTGAAGGTCTGGCCCTTCAGGCCGAAATGGTGCGCGGCGACCTGGGTCAGGTCGCCGCCGAGGGAGTGGCCGGCGACGGTGACGTCGGGTTTGTATCCGGAGCGTTTAGCTTCCCGTTCTGCCATCTCAATGGCATGCCGGGTCAGCTCTATGGCATCGATTGCCTGCGCGTTATGGCGGGTGGCGACCATACCGCCATCGGCGTAGATACCGTCGCGCATTGGCTGGCGATCGAATTCGGTGCCGCGGTGGACCACAATGAATTCTTGCGTATCCATCCTCCGGTAGATGATGCCTTGGTAGCCGGATGGGCGATCCATATATTCGATGCGTTGGTAAGGTGCATTGCCAATATTGACAGCGGGACTGTTTAGTCCGGTTTTGTCGGGTTTGAAGTATCCATCATTAACGAGGTCGGCATATTGTTGTGAAGTTAGGCTCATGGCGCTTCCTTCTTGGAAGATAAACTGATTTTGAAAAGCTGATTGCGTAGTTCTTCTTTGAATTTACTTGGATCCGTGTTACCAAGATCAGGAAAATTCTCCATCTCGTCGCGAGGATAACCTCCATCCCAAAAGAAAGTGGTTTTTGTCATTGAGCCAAGAACTTCTTTTTTGTCCAGACTTGGTGAAAAGTTTGTTTCTTCCTTTTTCCCAGTTGCCTTTAGTGAAAGGCCGACGCCCATTAGCTCCCATTGACAAATACCCTTTTCATAGTAGTCGGCATCGACCATGCCATCTGCATAGATTGTGGCAACATAGGTTGTCGCATCCATCTTCTGGAGGACGGCAGGAATACTATCTTCTTTCTGCTTTGGCCAGACACCCGCGATCGGCTCAACGGGCGTGCATTGCTGATGATTGGTCATCTGATAGAACGCTGCCGCTTCCACATGTCCAAATGGCCCCGGCGCGTCCTCGATGGTCATTGTGATCCGGTACGCCTGCGTGGGGTGCGGGTTCTTCCGATAGATCGGGTCGCCATCGGCATCGACGTCCTGGCCATTCTTGGAGTGCATGTGGTTCCCGGTGCCGCCGCAGGCGCACAGTGAGAGGGCGAGTAGGATCAGAAACGAGGCGGTCCGAAGCGGTTGCATGACACTCCCTGGTCTAGATGCTCTCCAAAGACGAGAACTTCAGTGCATCGTTTACGAGTTGGATGGACCCAGCTTGCGTGCCGCCCGGAACGGAGTGGTTGAGTTCAGGGATTCCAAACCTACTCCTCCTTTGCCACACGGGCAAGTCCAGGACCGGTCACTGCGCGATTCGTCTACCACATGCCGCGCGAGGAACGAAACATTGCCCCGGCTGGGTTTCATCGCCAAGCCTCCAGCGGTACCGGGCGGGTTGCGCGCGTCCACTCCGCTTGCGGTTGTCGTACCCGGCCTGCTACAGCGTGGCGATCTCCTGCGGAGTCGCATAGACCCGCACCTGGCCGTAGTGCTTGCTGGCGGCGCTGACCGGATCGCCGGCCATCACGTGGTTGACGACGTCGTGGCCGCCCTCTGGAATGCGCCGGTCCAGGCTGACCGCGCCGTAGGCATTGAAGGTCTCGCCTTTCAGGCCGAAATGGTGCGCGGCGACCTGGGTCAGGTCGCCGCCGAGGGAGTGGCCGGCGACGGTGACGTCGGGGGGTGGGCTGGCCGGTCTTGATGTGCTGCTGCTTTGCGTACTCCAGCGCGTGTTGGGTGAACGCAATGGCGTCCGCGGCCTGTGCATTGTGGCGAGTCGCGACCATGCCGCCATCGGCGTACACGCCGTCGCGCAGCGGCTGGCGATCGAACTCGGTGCCGCGGTGGATGACGATGAGTTCTCGGGTATCCACGCGCTGGTAGAGGATGCCTTGGTAGCCGGAAGGGCGGTTCACGTATTCGAGGCGCTTGTAGGAGGCTCCGCCGATGTCAACCGGTTTACTGTCTTCTCCTGTGTCGCGCGGTTTTTTATATGCATCGTTCGTAAGTACTGCGTATTGCTGGCTGGTCAGGCTCATGGATTCACCTTTTCAGTTTTCAATGTTATTTGAAATAAGTTGCTCCGATTTTGCTCGGCATACTTGTTCAAGTCATCTTCACCTGTATCAGGATAATTTCCCACGTCGCTTCTGGGGTATCCGCCCTTCCAAAAATAAGTGGTTTTAAGTGTGGAGCTATAAATTTCTTTTTTGAATAGCGATGGTTGAAATCTCGTCTCTTCATGCTTGCCGGTGGCCCTCAGTGTAATTCCAGCCCCGTTTAGCTCAAACAGGCAGATGCCCTTGCCATAGTAGTCTGCATCCACCATGCCATCAGCATAAATCGTTGCTACATAAGTGACCTCGTTGATCTTTTGGAAATGGATCGGGATGCCGCCTTCGCTTGATTTGCTCCATACGCCCGCAATGGGTTCGATGGGAGTGCAGTCTCTGTGGTTCGTCATTTCATAGAACGCGGTGCCCGATATATGCCCAAACGGCCCCGGCGCGTCCTCGATGGTCATCGTGATCCGGTACGCCTGGGTGGGATGCGGGCTCTTCCGGTAGACCGGATCGCCATCTTTCGTGAGTTGCTGCGAATTCTTGGAATGCATGTCGTTCCCGGTGCCGCCGCAGGCGCACAGTGCGATGGCGAAGAAAATCGGAAGCGACGCGGCGCGAATGTGGTTCATGGCGCTCCCTGGCCGGCGCTATGCCTGTCGGCGGGAATCGTATACCGGTTTTTCGGAAGTCCACAATCAAGGGTTGTCGCAGGGCGGACCGTCGCCTGATGGTGGGCGAGGCGATGCCCATGGGGATCTTGACGCTTCAGAACCGTGCTTGCGGTCGTTGCGGTATGTCGCGGATCGCTGGCGCCACACGCGACGACGGCGCGGTTGCCCGCGCCGTCGTGCATGCACTCTCTAATCTACCTCCACTCTCTACTCTATAAGCAGCCGCCATCACGGCCAGACGCGGATCTGCTCGGCGTCGCTGCGCACCATCGGCTGGCCAGCCTTGCAGGTGAAGGTGGCGGCGAAGGCGGGCAGGTTGGCCAGCGGGCCGTTGGCGCGCCAGCGGCCCGGCGCGTGCACGTCGGCGGTGACGCGCTGCACCGCTTCGTTGGGCGACAGCTGCTGGGCCCACAGGCTGGCCCAGGCCTTGTAGAACGCCTGCTTGCCAGCATCGGCGGCGGCCGGCTGGGCCGCGGCGTAGGCCTGCCAGGCCAGTTCGACGCTGCCGATGTCGGTCAGGTCCTCTTCCTGGGTCAACTGGCCGTTGACCTTGGCGCCTTTGACGCCGGGGAAGTCGTAGGCGCCGTACTGCGCCGCGGCGCGCGCGCTCAATGCAGTCCACGCGCTCTTGTCTTCCGGGGTCCACCAGCCGCGCAGTTCGCCCTTGGCGTCGACCAGGCTGCCCTTGCTGTCGATCGCACCGGTCAGTTCGTGCGCGACCAGCGCGCCGTAGCCGCCGTACAGTGCGGCGGCATCGCCGCCGGCGACGAACACCGGCGGCTGCAGCACCGCGGCGGTGACGATCAGGCGGTTCTGGGCGATGTCGTAGGTCAGCGCCGGTTGCTGTGGCAGCACGTCCCAGCGGCGGTCGGCGTTGCCCTTGCCGATGCGCTTCATCTCTTCGCGGTGGCGCCAGGTGGAGGCGATCAGCATGTTGCCGCCGAAGCTGCCGCGGCCCATCGGTTGCACGCTGTAGTCCAGGTCGCGGCGCGGCGCACCGACTTCGATCTTCAGCGCGGCCAGCTTGGCCTGCGCCTCGGCGCGCGCCTGCTCGCTCAGCCAGGTGTTGCGCTTGAGCGCGGCGATCTGGGTGTCGCGCAGCTGGCCGGCGACGGTTTCGGCCTGACGGCGGGTGTCGGCGCCGAGGTAGCGGTCGACGTATTCGCGGCCCAGCATCGGGCCGGCGGCGACGTTGATCGCGTCCAGCACCTGCGCCCAGCGCGGCGCGGGCAGGGTCTGGCCTTCCAGCACGCGGCCGCGGAACGCGAAGCTGGCGTCGCGGAAGCTCTTGGATAGGTACGGCGCCATCGCGTCGCCGACGCGCCAGCGCAGGTAGGCCTTCCACTGCCCGGGTTTGATGCTGGCGATCATGCCGTCGAGCTGCTTGAACATCTCCGGGTCGGCCAGCGACACCAGGTCGTCGTTGACGCCCTGCGCCTTCAGGAACGCATCCAACTGCAGGTTGCGGTACTGCTTGTTCAGATCCTTGGTGGAGATCGGCGCATAGTTGTTGAACGGGTTGTTGATGCCGGCCAGCGACTTGGCGCTGCGCGCCAGCGCGGTCTCGATCTGCAGCACCGACTGGGCGTCGGCCTCGAGGCTGGACGCCGGGCTGCCGGTCAGGGTCAGGATCTGCTTGACGTAGGCGCGGTAGCGGCCCATCAGCGCCACGGTGTCGGCGTCGGTGCGGGTGTAGAAGGCCGGGTCGGGCAGGCCCATGCCGCCTTGCATGAAGTAGCCGATGTGCCGGTCCAGGGCCTTGAGGTCGACGTCGGCGCCGAAGTTGAACGCCACCGGGATGCCGATCTGGTGCAGCGCGGCGATCGAGGCGGGCACGTCCTTGGCCTTCTTGATCGCGTCGATGCGGCCGAGCAGCGGCGCGATCGGATTGGAACCATCCTTCTCCACCGCCGCTTCGTCCAGGCCGCTGGCCCAGAAGTCGCCCAGTGCCTTCTGCACCGCGTTCTGCGGCGCCTGCATCGACGCGTCGAGCAGGTCGCGCTGCTGTTGCTGCGCGCGCACCGACAACTGGCTCAGGGCGGTGACCGCGCCGGTCTGCGGCAGCGGATTGCTCTTCAGCCAATCGGCATTGGCGTAATCGTAGAAATCGGTGCAGGCGGCGCTGACCACGGGCGCCTTGGTCGCGGTGCGCTTCTTCTTGGGCGCCGCATCGGCGGTGGAGGCGAGGGCGATCAGGCCGAGGGCGACAGCGAGGGCAAGCGGACGGGCATTGGGCATCGGGAGCGAATCCGGTCAGGATTGAAGTCGGCGGAGTTTAACAAGCCGTGGCCCGCAGCTGTGTCCATGCCGATGCGTCGCGCTCGCTAACCGGTTCAGACGGATGCGCATGCGCGCGCCTGGCTGTCGCGCGGCATCGTCGCGGTGCCGTTCCGGCCGGCGTCCGCCGCCGCGGCGATCGCCGCTCCCGGGAGACGCTGCGTCCGGCGCGCATGCGCAGCGCGCAAAGAAAAGGCCCGGACATGCCGGGCCTGTTCCCGCGCAGTGGAGCGCTGCGCTTACCAGATCACGACCTGCCGGTCGCCGGCACGCACCATCGGCGAGTCGGCCTTGCACTGGAACGCGGCGGCGAAGGCCGGCAGGTTCGACGGCGCGCCAATCGCGCGGAACTGCGCCGGCGCGTGCGGATCGGTGGCCAGGCGCACCATGGCGTTCTGCGGGGTGTACTTGGTGCGCCACCCGGTGGCCCAGTTGAGGAAGAAGTTCTGGTCGCGGGTCATGCCGCCCACCTTCGGGTCGTCCTTGCCCTCGGTGGCCTTCTTCATCGCGTCGTAGGCGGTGGTGAGGCCGCCCAGGTCGGCGATGTTCTCGCCCAGGGTCAGCTTGCCGTTGACCGGCTTGCCATCCACCTTGTATTCGTCGAACTGCTTGACCAGCTTGCCGGTGAGCGCGGCGAACTTCTTGGCGTCGGCCGGGGTCCACCAGTTCTCGAAGTTGCCGGTCGGCCCGAAGCGCGCGCCCTGGTCGTCGTAGCCGTGGGTCATCTCGTGGCCGATCACCGCGCCGATGCCGCCGTAGTTGAACGCGTCGTCGGCGTCGGGATCGAAGAACGGCGGCTGCAGGATGGCCGCGGGGAACACGATCTCGTTCTGCAGCGGGTTGTAGTAGGCGTTGACCGTCTGCGGGGTCATGCCCCACTCGGTCTTGTCCACCGGCTTGCCGATCTTGCTCAGGTTGTACTTGTAGTTGAACGCGGTGGCGGCGCGCACGTTGTCCAGGTAATTGTCGCGCTGGGTGCTCAGGCCGGTGTAGTCGCGCCACTTGTCCGGGTAGCCGATCTTCGGGGTGAAGGTCTTCCACTTGTCCAGGGCCTTGGCCTTGGTCTCCTCGCTCATCCAGGTGAGCTTCTCGATGCGCGCCTTCAGCGCCTGGCGCAGGTTCTCGACCAACTGCTGCATCTTGGCCTTGGCATCGGGGGAGAAGGCGACCTTGACGTACAGCTGGCCCATCGCCTCGCCGGCGCCGTCCTCGATGCTGCCCAGCACGCGCTTCCAGCGCGGCTTCATCTCGGCCTGGCCGTTGAGTTCCTTGCCGTAGAACGCGAAGTTTTCCTGCGCGAACGCATCGCTCAGGTACGGCGAGGCGCTGTCGACGGTGTGGAAGCGCAGGTAGGCGCGCCACACCGACGCGTCGGTGTCGCCCAGCGCCTTGCTCACTTCCTGGTGGAACGCCGGAATCGCCAGCGAGAACGTCTCCGGCACCGCCACGCCCTGCGATTCGAAGAACGTGGTCCAGGGGAAGTTCGGGGTCAGCTTGTCGGCCGCGGCCGGGGCGATCGGGTTGTAGGACAGTTCGACGTCGCGCGACAGCTGCTCGCTGGACTTGGAGACCTTGGCCAGCCGCGTTTCCAGCGCCACCACGTCCTTGGCCTGCTTGGCCGCGTCGGCCGCCGCCACGCCGGACAGTTCCAGCACCTTGGCCACGTGCGCCTGGTAGGCGGCCAGCTTTTCCTTCTTGTCGGCATCGAAGTAGTAGCCGCGGTCGGGCAGGCCCAGGCCGGCCTGCATCGCGTAGGCCATGTTCATCGACGAGTTCTTGAAGTCGGCTTCGGCGCGGAAGCCGAACAGGCCGTTCTCGCCCTTGGCCGCGCTCTGGCGCAGGTACTCGGCCACCGCCGGGCCGTCCTTGAGGCCGTCGATCGCGGTCAGGTCGGCCTGCAGCGGCGCGATGCCCTGCGCGTTGACCTTGGCTTCGTCCATGCCCGAGGCCCAGAAATCGCCGACGATCTTCTCTACGCCCTGCGCGTTGGCGGCAGCAGCCTGCTCGGCCAACTGGTGCTGCGCGGCCACCGAGCGCTCGTCCAGGATCGAGAACGCGCCCCAGCTGCTGCGGTCGTTGGGAATCTCGTTGGCGGCCAGCCACTTGCCGTTGACGTAGCCGGCGAAATCGTCGCAGGCGTTCTTGCCCGGGTCCAGGTCGTTGGTGCTGAACGCGCTGTACGCCGGCAGCTTGCTGGCGTCGAGCTTCAGGTCGGCCGGCGCCGCGGCAGGGGCCGGCGCGGCGGCCTCGGTCTTGGCGGCGTCCGCGGCCGGCGCGGCCGGCTCTTGTTTGCCACAGCCGCTCAGCGCGGCGCTCACGGCCAGGGTCAACATCAGCATCTGGGGATTGCGAAAGGTCACAAGGAAACTCCAAGCCAGCGTGGATACGGAATGGCCCGACGGGCCGTGGCGAGACTGTACGCCGCCGCCCGGGGTTTCAGGGGTGTCGAAGGTCATGGGCCGGGCGCGGCGGTCGGCCGCGAGCGCGCCGGCACCACCCCGCCGCGCGTGCCGTCCAGCGCTGCGGATTCCTGCGCCGGACCGGCGCGGGCCACGGCGCGGGACTGGCCTATGATGCCGGCCATGACCCGCCAATCGCCCTGCGATGCCCTGATCGTCGGCGCCGGCCACAACGGCCTGGTCTGTGCCGCCTACCTGGCGCGGGCCGGCTGGAAGGTGACGCTGCTGGAGCGGCGCGGGGTGGTCGGTGGCGCCGCGGTCACCGAGCAGTTCCATCCCGGTTTCCGCAATTCGGTGGCCGCGTACACGGTGTCGTTGCTGCAGCCGAAGGTGATCGCCGACCTCGGCCTGGCCGCGCACGGCCTGCGCATCGTGCCGCGCCGCTGCAACAACTTCGTGCCGCTGCCGGACGAGCGCTACCTGCTGGCCGGAGCCGGGCTCACCCAGGCGCAGGTGGCCAAGTTCTCCGCACGCGACGCCGCGCGCCTGCCCGCCTACGAGGCGCGGCTGGAACGCATGGCCGACGTGCTGCGCGCACTGGCGCTGCAGCCGCCGCCGAACGTCACCGATGGCGGTTGGGCGCAGGCGTTGCCGGAACTGCTGCGCGCCGGCCGCCTCGGCCGCCGCCTGCATGCGCTCGATCCCGGCCTGCGCCAGGAACTGCTGGATCTGTTCACCATCTCCGCCGCCGAGTACCTGGAGCGCTGGTTCGAGAGCGACCCGGTCAAGGCCTTGTTCGGCTTCGACGGCATCGTCGGCAACTACGCCAGCCCGTACACGCCTGGCTCGGCCTATGTGCTGCTGCACCACGTGTTCGGGCAGTGCAACGGGGTCAAGGGCGCCTGGGGCCATGCGCTCGGCGGCATGGGCGCGATCACCCAGGCGATGGCCGCGGCGGCGCGCGCCGCCGGCGCGCAGATCCGCACCGGCACCGGCGTGCGCGAGATCCTGGTCGAGGACGGACGCGCGGTCGGCGTGGTCACCGAACACGGCGAGCGCCTGCACGCGCGCCGCATCGTCGCCAACGTCAATCCCAAGCTGCTGTACGAGCGCCTGCTCGACCCGGCGCATGTACCCGCCGCCGTCCGCGAGCGCATGGCCCAGTGGCGCTGCGGCTCGGGCACGTTCCGGATGAACGTGGCGCTGTCGCGATTGCCCGAGTTCCGCGCGCTGCCGGGACCGGGAGACCACCTCACCGCCGGCATCATCCTGGCGCCGAGCCTGGACTACATGGACCGCGCCTACCGCGACGCACGCGAGCATGGCTGGTCGCGCGCGCCGATCGTCGAATTGCTGATCCCGAGCACCCTGGACGCTTCGCTGGCGCTGCCGGGGCGGCACGTGGCCAGTCTGTTCTGCCAGCACGTGGCGCCGCAGCTACCGGACGGGCGCAGCTGGGACGCGCATCGCGACGAGGTTGCCGAGTTGATGATCGCCACCGTCGAACGCTACGCGCCGGGCTTCGCCGCCTCGGTGCTGGGCCGGCAGGCGCTGACCCCGCTGGACCTGGAGCGCAGCTTCGGCCTGGTCGGCGGCGACATCTTCCACGGTGCGCTGAGCCTCAACCAACTGTTCAGTGCGCGGCCGATGCTCGGCCAGGCCGCCTACCGTGGCGCCATCCCAGGACTGTACCTGTGCGGCTCCGGCACCCACCCGGGCGGCGGCGTGACCGGCGCGCCCGGGCACAATGCGGCGATGGCGCTGCTGGGGCGTTGAGTGCGCATCCGACGCCATCAAAAAAAAGCCCTGGCAGCGCCAGGGCAACGGGAACGCGGAACATGTTTCGAGCGGCGACGGCTTGCCGCCGGGGGCGCCTCGACTCAGGGCGCGTCGACAACCGCTTGCGTTGCTGCGGCCGGCGCCGGCGCCGCGGCGCCGAGCAGATGGGCATCGAAGAACGCCAGCATCTTGCCGTACAGGTTGAGGTTGTTCTCTTCCTTGTAGAAACCGTGGCCCTCGCCGGATTGCACGATCACACCCGCGGGCGGATGGCCGGCGGCCTGCAGCGCCCTGGCCAGCGCTTCGGTGTGCTCGGGCGGGCAGCGGTCGTCGCGCGCGCCGGCGGCGAGATAGATCGGCAGCGTCAGCGCAGCGACGTGATTGATCGGCGACATCCGTTCCTGCTCGGCCGCGCTGCTGCCGAACGCGCGCAGCAGGTAGCGCTTGCCGCTCTCGTGCTTGCTGGTGTCGCTGAGCCGCAGCTGGATCTTGGCGTCGTACATGCCGACATAGCCGAACGCGCAGCGGAACAGACCGGGCGCGCGCACCGGCGCCATCATCGACGCATAGCCGCCGAAGCTGCCGCCGTAGATGCAGATCCGCGACGCGTCGGCCAGTCCCTGCCGGATCGCGTACTGGGTCCCGTCGACGATGTCGTTGATGATGCCGCCGTCCCACTGCCCGTAGGCGCGGTCCTGGAACGCCTTGCCGAAGCCGCCGGAGCCGCGGTAATTGATCTGCAAGGTGGCGTAGCCATGGCTGGCGAACATCTGCGCTTCGGGATTGAAGCCCCAGCTGTCGCGCGGCCCCATCGGCCCGCCGTGTACGTTGACGATCAGCGGCAGCCGCCTGGCCTGCGCGCCGGCGGGGACGGTCAGGTAGCCGTGAATGACCAGGCCGTCGCGCGCGGTGAAGCGGATCGGCTTGATCGTGGCCATCTTGGCGGTGTCGATCCACGGCCGGCTCTTCATCAGGAACCGCGCCTTGCCGCTGGCGCGTTCGTAGAGATACAGCTCGCCGGGATTCTGGTCGCTGCGCACGCTGACCAGGATGCGGTCGCCGTTGCGGGTGGCGCTGGCGAAGTCCACGTACTGGCCCGGGAACGCCGCAGCCAGGCGAGTGTACAGCGCCGCGTCGGGATGATCCTGGTCGAGCAGGGTGACCTGCGGCGCGCCGGCCTCGGTCACCGCCGCCAGCGCGACGTCGGACCCGTCGGTGGCGTTGATGGTGCGTGCGACCTCGCTGACCTGGTCCTGGAACAGCGCGGTGAAGCGGCCGCTGTGCGGGTCCAGGGTGCCGAACGCGCCCGGCGCCTTGCCGTCGTCGCGGGTGGCGTAGATCCTGCCGTCGGCGGCCGACCAGGCGATGTCCAGGCGCGCACCGTCGGCCTTGCTGGAATTGATCAGTTCCCACTTGCCGTTCTTCAGCGCGTAGGCCTCGCTGTGGCTGTCGAAGCCGGTGCTTTCGTCCTTGTCGCTCTGGCACGAGGCGAACGCGGGCAGCTTGTCGGCGCCCAGCGCGATCGCGCAGTTCTCCTTGGGCGCGCGGCCCAGCGATTTGCGCCGTCCGCTGAGCGTGTCGATCATCACCACTTCGGTGCCGGCGCCCTCGGACGAGCGCGGATAGCGCACCTGCATGATCACGTTGAGGTCGTCGTCGCGCAGTGTGTCCAGCAGCGAAAACGCTTCGCGGCCCACGCTCTTGCCGCGCTGGGTGACGCTCTGGGTGCCGTACTCGATCAAGGTGCGCGGTTGCGTGCCGTCGGCGTTGACCGCGAACCATTCGCCGGTGCCCAACGGCCGTTCGAACGAACCGACCTTCTTGACCGCGGTGAACAGCAGGCGATGGGGGCCGGCCCAATAGAATGCGCCGACGCTCTTGTTGTCGGGCAGCACGCTGACCTTGATCGGCTTGAGGTCGCGGGTGCCGAGCACGGTGAGCACGTCCTGCTCGCCGCGGTCCACGGTCAGCGCCAGGTACTCGCCGTCGGGGGAGATCTTGGCCGCGCTGTAGGTGGGGCGTTTGACGAAATCGGATAGGGGCGGAGCGGGGACGGCTGCCGCCACGCCGCCATGCAGGGCCATGCCCAGTGCACAGATGCCGAGAAGTCGCTTCATGAAACAGATCCTTTGCGATGGTGCACCCGGCAAGCGCCCGGATCGCCGGGCGCCTGCCTGCCTGGAGCGTCGCCGCTCAGCGGAAGCGGTACTGGAACTCCGCCGCCACTTCGCGGCCGTACGGGCTGTAGGCGCGCCAGAAGTACGGGTAGGTGTTGTAGCCGCTGTCCTTCGGATGGGTCTTGTCGAACACGTTGTTGACGTAGAAGTTGACCATCAGCTTGTCGGTCAGCTTCTTGCCCACGTTCGCGTTCCACACCAAGTACGGTGCGATGCGGCCGGTTTCCTGCCAGTTCGGCAGGCTGCCGTAGCGGAGCATGAACAGCGCCGCCTGCCAGTCGTTCTTCTCCCAGGTCGCGGTGGTGCGGATGCGGCTGCGGAAGTCGAAGTTGGTCAGGTTGTCGCGGTAGTCGAGAATCGGATCGCCCTTGAACTCGCTCGACATCTGCTCCAGCGTGTGCGAGTAGCCGACCTGGAAGCGGAAGTTGCCCAGGCGATCGGTGTCCAGGCGGTAGTCCAACGACGCGTCGATGCCCTTGGTACCGAGGAACGCGCGGTTGATCGGGCCGCGGCGGATCTCGGTGATCTGGCCATCGTTCGGCGTGCCCGGCGCGCTCAGGCGGCTCACCCGCGACAGCATGTCGTTGCAGAACGCCGAACCCGGCGCGCCCAGCGTGAACGGATTGCGGTTGCGGGTCAGCCCGGTTGTGCAGCCGGCTTCGCCGTCGAGGATGTAGCTGGAACTGATGTCGGCGACCACGTTCTCCAGGCGGATGTCGTAGTAGTCGGCGGTGAGCGACAGGCCCTCCATCACGTCCCAGACCACGCCGGCGGTCCACGACTTGCCGGTCTCCTCGCTCAGCGCGGTGGTGCCCTGGCGCACGCCGAACGCGCTGTAGTTGACCGTGCTGTCCGAGGCCGGACACTGCGCGGCGCTGCGGCCGCTTTCCAGGCAGCGACGGGTGTCGAAGATGCCGCTGAACGAACCGCTGCGATCGGCGAACACGTAGTGCAGGTCCGGCGCGCGGAAGCTGGTGGAGTAGGAGCCACGCAACAGCAGGTTGTCCAGCGGCCGCCATTCCAGCCCGGCGTTCCACGTCTTGGCGTCGTCCACGGCGGTGATGTCGTCGTATTTGTCCAGCCGGCCGGCCAGGTGCGCCTTGAGCGTGCTCAGGATCGGGATCGACATTTCCAGGCCCAGCGCATAGCGGTCGCGTTTGCCGCCGCCGCCGGTGCCGGTGAAGTTGTACGGGCGATCGGCGCCGGTGTAGTCGGGCAGGATGCGCGGATCGGCGTTGAGCTTGTACTCCTGTTGCGAGGCTTCCAGGATCGCGGCGAAGCCCAGCGCGCCGGCCGGCAACTCGAACAGGTCGCCGGAGACGACGAAACTGCCCTGGTTGACGTGCGAGTTGGCGTCGGTGTCGACCGAGGTGCTCAGCGCCGAGAACTGCTCGGGGGTCAGCGCGGTGTAGTAGCGCTGCTGGTTCAGGCGGTACACCGGATAGCTGACGCCGCCGACCACGCGGGTGCCCAGCTGCGGTCCGAGGAAGTAGTCGTTGATCGCCGAGGCCGTCAGCCGCGGGTACTTGACCTTCACTTCGTACTCGGCGCGCGACAGGGTCAGGTCCCAATCGAAGCGGTCGGCCCATTTGCCGCGCAGGCCGGCGGCGAAGTCGTAGGACTTCTCCTTGTTCCTGGCCATCAGGCGCTCGACGCCGCCGGCTTCCTGCGGGGTGAAGATACGCAGCGCGTCGACCAGTGCGTTGAAGCCGGGGTCGAACCATAGCGCGCCGCCGCTGCGGCCGTTCCAGAACTGGGTGCCGGAGGTGTACTTGGCTTCGGAGGACCAGGCCTGCAGGCTGGCCCAGCCCTGGGTGCCGCCTTCGAAGTCGAAGGTGCCGTAGGCGTAACCGGACAGGTCGTTGTTCTGGTTGCGGATGGTCTGGTAGCCCGGGTCCTTGAAGGTGCCGCAGGCCTGGCCGAGATTGGTGATGGCGCCGGTGCTGCTGGCGGTGCGATAGTTCCAGCGCACCCACTCCTCGCCCAGCTGCTCGCAGGCGCCGGCGGGAGGCGCGAAGTAGGAATTGGCGCTGGAACCGGTGCGGCGCCGTACCCGCATGGTGCCGGCCGGCTGGATGCCGACGAACGCCGGCGGCAGCGGGTTGTCCAGCGAGGAATCCATGAAGTCGCGCTGGTAGGCGAACAGCGGCTCGCCGGCGGTGTATTCAAAGGCGTAGGTCAGGCTCCAGCGGTCGCCGGTCTTGCCGCCGATCCACTGGAAGTCGCCGGTGTCGCCGCCGCCGCGGGTCAGCGTGCTGCCGCGCAGCTTGACCAGGTCGCCCTCGTAGTTGGTTTTGAGGATCACGTTGATCACGCCGGCCACCGCATCGGAGCCGTAGATGGCCGATGCGCCGCCGGCCAGGATCTCGATCCGATCCACCGCCGCGGCGGGAATGTTGCCGAAGTTGGCGAAATTGCTCTGGGCGTTGTACGGCAGCGGGTAGTCGGCGGCGCGGCGGCCGTTGATCAGCAGCAGGGTCCGCCCGGGACCCAGGCCGCGCAGGTTGATGACGCTGGCGTTGGGCGTGAAGCCGCCCTGGAACAGCTCGTTCTGGGTCGAGCCGGAGGCCTGGGTCAAGGTGTTCAGCGCGTCGAAGACGGTGTTGAAGCCTTCGCGCTCGATCTGCCCGGCGGAAATGATGGTGACCGGCAAGGGACCCTCGACCTCGGTGCGCTTGATGCGCGAACCGGTGACCGTGACCTTGTCCAGGGTGTGCGCCTTTGCGCCGGTCGCCTCGGTCAGTTGTTCCGTTTCGCTCGTCGCGTTTTGCGCGAACGCCTGTCCGAAGGACAGGGCAAGAACCATGGATACAGCAACGACCAGAAGACTCCGCTTGGGAGTCGATGCTTCGACTGACATGAAATTCCCCCAGGTACTGTCGAGTACGCAGCTCCTCCTGAACCGGTACGTTCTCAAAGAACGCGCAATCCCTGTCACGTTTCTTGACCGTAGCATGAATGAGCGGTGCAGGTAACATCAAAGTGGCATTTTCTTGCAAGAACCCGAAACATTTAAGGTGTAACGTTACAGGGCCACGAGCAGCCCTGCCGCGGCGCAGTGCCCGTCCGCCATGCGCTCCCCGCGTAGCCGACAGTGCGAGGCTTGCCGGCCCGGGGAACGCGTAGGGACTGTAGAAAGGCGCTCCTCAAGGTGGCCGATGGCCGCTTCGCCGCGCCTTCGAGCGCCAGCTTGGTGCGCTGCGGGAGGCGTTTGCGTGCGCCTAGAGCACTTTCGATCCACGCGAGGCCACCCGGAGTCGCTCCCGCAACACTCCGCTGGCTGCAAATATCAGCGTCGAAAATGCCCTGGCGCAGCGCTCGGGCGCTGGCTTGGTCGGCCGTGCCGTTCAGCGCCATCGGGGCGCTTCGGATCTGCGTGGTCGTGGCCAGGCGCAACGGCGCTCGTGTGCCGGCTCGTGCGGCGCTCGATCAGCGCGGCTGGAGCCAGGCGCCGCGGCTCGCGCAGCACCTGCTCAGGAAGCGATGAAAGAAACAAGCCCACCGGCGCGGGTGGGCTTTTCCTGCTTGCGAGTTGTTACTTGCCGAACGAGTAGCGCATTTCCAGGTAATACGCGCGGCCGTACACGTCGAAGTTGTACGAGTTGTACGGCGAGCCCGAGCTGCCCGGGTAGGAGGCGTCCAAGGGCGGCATCTTGTTGAACACGTTGTTCACCATCAGCGACAGCTCCATGCCTTCGAACGCCGAGTAGGAGACGCTGGCGTTGTGGGTGATGTGCGACGGCAGCTTGCCGGCGCGCGGCGCGTCGTAGCCTGCCGCGCTCAGCGTTGCCGCATAGTTGGGAGTCTTGTCGAACCAGTTGGCGTACCAGGTGGTCGAGAAGTCGCCGATCTCCCAGGTCACAGAGGCGTCTGCCTTGCGCTTCGGGTCGGTGCTCCAGTACGGATCGTTGAGCAGGTCGACCGGTTGGTCGCCGGTGTACTGGACATACTTGTGGCGCAGGTTCTCGCTGTAGCTGACCACCGTGCTCAGGTCGCCCCAGCGGCCCAAGTCGTAGCCGTAGCGGAACGACGCGGTGACTGCTTCCAACTTTTGGTTGGAGACGTTGATCTTGGGCGTGGAGATGCTGACGAGTTCGTCGAATTCGTCGCGGACCACCTGCGACATGGCCTGCTTGCACAGCGCGGAATTGATGTCGTCGATGCCCGCTCGGCAGCGGTAATCCTGCAGGCTCAGTCCGTTTGCGCTCTGCTGCGTGACTTCGTCGCTGATGTCCCAGTTGAGGTAGTCGACGGTCAGCGCCATGCGGTCGAGCGGCGACCACACGAAGCCGGCGCTCCACACGTCCGCATTGATCGGCTTCAGGTCCAGATTGCCCGACTGGGTGCCGGAGAATTGCGCGCTCGAGTACAGCGCCGGGCAGTTGTCGGTATTGCCCGGCAGGTAGCCGCGCTGCGCGCACTGGTAGTAATCGACGACGCTGTTGTAGTAACCGCTCTGGCCCTGGTACAAGTCGGACAGCGTCGGCGCGCGGAACGCCGTGCCGTACTTGCCGCGCAGCAGCAGCGATTGGATCGGACGGTATTCCACGCCGATGCTGTAGGTCGGCTTGTCGATGGTGCGGCCGCTGGCCTTGAACGCGTCGTAGCGGCCGGCAAGGGTGATGGTCAACGGATTGAACACAGGCAGACGCAGTTCCGAGGTCAACGCGTAGCGATCGCGATCGCCGCCGCCGGCCACCGAGGTCAGCCCCCAGACTTCGCCGTTGAGGATTTCAGCGGCCGGATCGTAGTTCCACTTCTGTTTGCCGTATTCGCCGACCACCGCCAGGCCCGCGTCGCCACCGGGCAGGCTGAACAACTTGGCATTGGTCAGCTGCAGGCGCAGCATGCCGTCGGATGTCTTGCTCTTGTTGGTCGTGTGGCCGGTGAAGCTGGCGAATTCCTCGAGCGCGATCGGCTGATAGAACGCGGCGTAATTCGGCGAATACGCGCGGTAGCCGGAGACCACGCCTTGCTGCGGACCGAGCACCTTGTTGATGAAGAACTGGTCGACGGCATCTGCGAAGAGGACGAAGCTGCGTTCTTGCAGCTTGTACTGGGTGTAGGCGACGCCGGCGTCGTAGTCCCAGTCCGACTGGCCGAGTGTGCCTTGCGCGCCGAAGGTCACGCGTACCGAATCGCTCTTGTCGCGGCTCATCGTGTCGTCGAATCCGTTGATGCCGATTTCCTCAGGCGCGAACGAACGCAGCAGGTTCACCAACTGGCGCAGCCCGGTATCGTAGTAGTAGCCGAAGTCCGCAGCGGTGCCCCAATATAGGAAGTCGGAACCGGAGTGGTACTTGACCTGGTCATGGCTGTACAGCGCGTCGCCGTACAGCTGCACGTTGTCGTTGAGGTCGAACGTGCCGTGCACATAGGCCTGGAGAGACTTCTGATCGGAGTCCAGCGTCCGGTAGCCTGGCGAGTACTTCGAGCCGCAGTAGAGGCCGTCGCCGAATCCGGGGCGGCTCTGCAGCGCCATCGTGCCGCCGAACAGCCCGGCGACATTCGCGCAATTGGCTGGATCGAGGAACTTGTAGCTGGTGGTGCGGCTGCTCACCACGAAGTCGCGGCCGACCAGCTGGCGCGAGTAACCCTGGGTGTTGTACTGCTTGGTCAGGTCGCGGTCGTAGGCCCAGATCGCGTCCTTCTCCTCGTACTGCACGCCGCCGAGGAGGGAGGTGCGGCCGTCGGCGGAGGTCCAGCCATCGGCGAAGGTCGCGCGGAAGTTGCTGCCGCCGCCTTCGGAGTAGCCGCCGCCGCGGATGCTGAACACCGAGCTGTCCAGCTTCTTCTTGAGGATGACGTTGATGACGCCGGCGATTGCGTCGGAGCCGTACAGCGACGACTGGCCGCCCGGCAGGATCTCGATGCGGTCGACCAGGTCGATCGGAATGCCGCTGATGTTGTTGAAGGTGTCGCTGCCGTTGTACAGCGCCGGGTAGTTCGACATCGGACGGCCGTCGATCAGGTACTTGATGTAGCCCGGCGGCAGGCCGAACAGGCTGACCGTCCTCGCGCCCTGAGTAAAGGTGCCCGAGCTCTGTCCGCCTTGCACGCCGCCTGTCGCGAACGAGCTCTTCTGCAGCACGTCGGCCACCGAGTTGAAACCGCGGGCCTTGATGTCTTCGGCGGAGATCGTGGTGACCGGCGTGGCGGTCTCGATCTCGCTCTGCGGAATCAGCGAACCGGTGACGGTGACCTTCTCCAGGTCGGTCGCCTTGGTCCCGGCGCTGTCCTGCGCGAAGGCGCCGAACGCGACCGGCACGACCATGGCAGTCACCAGCGCCGCGCTCAGGCGGCTGTGTTTGAAACTACGAGTATGGCGAGCAGTCATCTTTCCTCTATCCCGAAAACCGAAAAATGAAAAATAAGGCGAGGGGCCTCGTGCCACGACGTGTGCCTTGAAATGGGATCGCATCCATGCGAACGGCTTAAACGTAACATGGGATTAACGAATTTTGCGCGACGCTGTCATCATTTTCGTCTAGGTCGTGGATCTATCGCGATCGGCCGGCAAACGCCCACGCATCGTGGTGTTGCGCGCCAGCGCAGGTGCCGGGGACGCTGCTTTGCACCAATTCGGAACCTTTAATTGGTCATGTAGATGAATAGATGTTTGTGGAGGTCGATGGCTTCTCGGCGGGAAGTGGGATGAGACGGAGAGTGGGGCGATTGGTGAGCCGTCCGGTCGGTGCTCTGGTGCCGCACCAGTTTAGTGTTGGAGTTTCGCCATAATGGGGAATGGGCCTTGCCAAGCCGACTGGCGTGCTGCCGTGGTCAAGGCCGGAGGAAGCGTGCCGGTCTCGCATCGGCGTCTGCCGGCAGGAAGTCCTGCGTCCCCCGGCCACGGTCGTGATCGGGGCATGCGGAGCCAGTTGCGCCGAAGCGCCGCCCGCACGGGCGCATGGCCCGCGCGCTGTCCTTGTATAGTCATGCCCCGCGTCGACCCGCGGTGGCGCCATTGCCGGTGCTCGCCGCCGGTCTGCTTGTCTGCCGTGCGCCCGCGTGCGGCGTCGTTCCCCCGCGAGCTCTTCCGATGACCGACCGCCCCCGCATTCCCGCCCACGCCGTGCAGCCCAACCTCGCGCCGCCGCCGCGGATCCGCAACGTCATCGCCATCGGCTCCGGCAAGGGCGGGGTGGGCAAATCCACCACCGCGGTGAACCTGGCGCTGGCGCTGCAGCGCCAGGGCGCACGGGTCGGGGTGCTGGATGCCGATGTCTACGGTCCCAGCGTGCCGGCCATGCTCGGCCTGAGCGGACGCCCGGACAGTCCCGACGACAAGTCGATCGAGCCGATGCGCGCGTTCGGCATCGAGGCGATGTCGATCGGGCTGCTGGTGGACCAGGACACGCCGATGATCTGGCGCGGGCCGATGGCGACCTCGGCGCTCACCCAGTTGTTCACCGATACGCTGTGGGACGACCTGGACTATCTGCTGATCGATCTGCCGCCGGGCACCGGCGACATCCAGCTGACCCTGGCGCAGAAGATCCCGGTCGCCGGCGCGGTGATCGTCACCACGCCGCAGGACATCGCCACGCTGGATGCGAAGAAGGCGCTGAAGATGTTCGAGAAGGTCGAGGTGCCGGTGCTGGGCATCGTCGAGAACATGGCGGTGCATATCTGTTCCCGGTGCGGCCACGTCGAGCATCTGTTCGGCGAGGGCGGCGGCCAGCGCATGGCGCAGCAGTACGGAGTGCCGCTGCTCGGTTCGCTGCCGCTGGCGATCGCGATCCGCGAGCAGGGCGACGCCGGCACCCCGATCGTGGCGGCGGCGCCGGACTCGGCCGCCGCGCAGGCCTATCTGGCGACCGCGCAGCGCCTGGCCGAGGAACTGCGCAAGCGGCCGCGCGCGTCGATCCCGATTGCCGCCTCGCTGCGCTGAGCGCCGCCGCGAACGATCCGCGACCGGCTAGAATCGTGGTCACTGCGGCCCGCTCCGGGGTCGGCCGCGCTTCCGGCGGGCGGGTTCCGGCCTGCCGCCACAGGCATCAGGAATACGCAATGAGCATCAAGAGCGACCGCTGGATCCGCCGCATGGCCGAGCAGCACGGCATGATCGAGCCCTACGAGCCGGGTCAGGTGAAGCAGGCCAACGGCGAGCGCATCGTCAGCTACGGCACCTCCAGCTACGGCTACGACGTGCGCTGCTCGCGCGAGTTCAAGGTGTTCACCAACATCAACTCGACCATCGTCGATCCCAAGCATTTCGACAGCGGCAGCTTCGTCGACATCGAGTCGGACGTGTGCATCATCCCGCCCAACAGCTTCGCCCTGGCGCGCACGGTGGAGTATTTCCGCATCCCGCGCAGCACCCTGGTGGTGTGCCTGGGCAAGAGCACCTATGCGCGCTGCGGCATCATCGTCAACGTGACCCCGCTGGAGCCGGAATGGGAGGGCCACGTCACCCTGGAATTCAGCAATACCACGCCGCTGCCGGCGCGCATCTACGCCAACGAGGGCGTGGCGCAGATGCTGTTCTTCGAGTCCGACGAGATGTGCGAGACCAGCTACAGGGACCGCGGCGGCAAGTACCAGGGCCAGACCGGCGTGACCCTGCCCAGGACCTGAGCCTGCCCGGCGCAGGCGTGGGCGAGGCACGGTGCGGCCGCCGCGCGCCGACGGCCGGCACCGGTCCGGCTATTTGCCGCGGCCGAACAGCATGCCGACGCCGACCGCGACCAGGATCGCCGGCCACCAGGTGGCGATCAGCCGGCCCAGGCTGAGGTTGGTCCAGCCCAGGTTGTTGGCCAGGAACACCAGGCCGATCACGATCAGCACGATGGCGGCGATCACATTGGATTTCATGGAGACACGGCTTCCGCTACAAAGGGCGCCTATCGTAGCCGTTGCCGCCACGCCACGACACGGGTCTGCAGCGCATCGGCCGGCAGCCGCTGCGCCGGGCCGCTGCCCCATGCCGGCCCGGGCCAGGCCGCGTCGCCTTCGTGGCGCCCGATCACATGCACGTGCAATTGCGGCACGTTGTTGCCCAGTGCGCCGAGATTGAGTTTCTGCACGCCCGGTTCGCGGCGCAGCAACTGCGAGAGCTGGTTGATCTCGGCCAGCAGCAGGCGCTGTTGGGCGCCGTCCAGGTCGATCCACTCGCTGGCGCCGGCGACCCGCGGCACCAGCAGCAGCCACGGAAAGCGCGCGTCGTCCAGCAGCCGTACCTGCGACAGCGGGCCGTCGGCGACGAACGCGCTGTCGGCCTGCAACCGCGGATCGAGTTCGAAATCGCCCATCGGCACGGCTCAGCGCAGATGTTCGGCGAGGAACGCGAGGCTGCGTTGGCGCGCGCTGTCGGAACTGTCGGCGTCGTAGTGGTTCGGGTCGACATGGCGGTCGAAGCCGTGTCCGGCCGGATACACGTAGGTCTGCATCTGCGGCAGCTTCTCGCGATGCTGCTGCACCGCCTCTGGCGGAATGCTGCCGTCCTGCGCGCCGAAATGGAACAGCACCGGCGCCTTCGGCGTCTCGCCGAGGAACTGGGTGTTGCGCCCGCCGTAGTAGCTCACCGACGGCAGTCCCAGCCGCAGCGCCGCCAGCAGCGCAACGCTGCCGCCCCAGCAGTAGCCGACGGTGCCGACCTTGCCGGCCGGCGCCAGCACTTGCGCTGCGGCCTGCACGATGTCCAGCGCGCGGTCGAAGCCGAGTTCGCCGACCAGTTCCAGGCCCTTGCGCACGCCGTCCTGGTCGTAGTCCAGTTGCGTGTCCTTCTGCACCGGGTCGAACAGGCCGGGGGCGAGCACTTCGTAGCCCTGCGCCGCGTAGAAGTCGGCGACCTCGCGGATATAGGCATTGACTCCGAAGATCTCCTGGATGACCACCAGGCCGCCGCGCGGCGCGCCCTGCGGCAGGGCGCGCCAGGCACAAACCTGACCGTGAGCGGTATCGAGCGTGGTCCAGTGACCCATGGTGCGTTCCCGTGGCGAGGAGAGAGGCGCCGATTATCCATGCCCGCCTGTTAAGCGCGTGCGCGGCGCGGCGGCGCCGGTCGCGCCGGCCACGCGTGCGGCACGGCCGCGCGCTCACTGCATCGCGTAGTGCACCGACACCACCACGAAGCTGCGGCGGCCGCCGGGCAGCCGTGCCTCGATCTCGTCGTCGATGCGTTTCTTCAGCAGCGCCCGCGCCAGCGGCGAATCGATGCTGATCCAGCCGCGGCCGGCATCGGTCTCGTCGGGGCCGACGATGCGGTAGCGCAGCAGCTCGCCGCTGTCGGCGTCCTCCAGTTCGACCAGCGCGCCGAAGAACACCGCCTGCGGGTCGGACGGGGCGGTGTCGATCACCCGCAGCGCCTCCAGGCGCTTGCTCAGGTAGCGCACGCGGCGGTCGATCTCGCCCAGCTGCTTCTTGCGGTAGGTGTATTCGGCGTTCTCCGAACGGTCGCCCTCGGCCGCCGCCGCGGCCAGCGCCTTGACCACCTCCGGCCGGCGCACGCGCCATAGCTCGTCCAGCTCCGCCTTGAGCCGGGCATGGCCTTCGGCGGTGATCAGGGCGGTGCTCTTCTCGGCAGGGGGGCGCCAGCGGCTCATCGGGGTCGGTACTGCACTGCGGTGGAGCGGGGCACGATGCTAGCGCGTGCATCAGCCTTGCGCACGCGCACGCGCACGCGCAGGCGATGGCCGAAGCTGGCGCGGCCATCCACACGGACGTCGTTCGATGCTGATCCTGCCGTTGCACAAGCCGCTGTCGCGGGAGAATTTTCCGCTGGTCACGCTGCTGCTGGTGCTGCTCAAGGCAGTTGCGTCGATCAAACGGCGCGGTTTGACGCTGCGTTGCCGTCGCAGCCGATACCCCGCTGCCGCGGCGTTTGCCGAGGACACCGGAGCGGCCAGTCGCCGAACCTCGCGGCTCAGCGTCGAAGGGCTGCGCCCAAGGCGCCCACCGACGGCGCGCAAGCTCGTTCCCTGATCACGCTCGACCTGCAGCACCGCGCGCTCCTCTGGACTCAAATGACGGTACTGTTTTCCCATCGCGACACCCTAACCTCAGTTGGGTGTTGCACTTGGAAGTTGAGTCTGCCCTGCGTGGAATGCCGATGGATTTATCCGTGGGGCTTCAACTTGCGGCCTATCGCTGCGCCCTTCGGGTGGTCACCTGTCTGCCGCCCGCCACGCGACATACGATCAGGGCGCGTATCGGGAAAACGCGCCGGCACCAGGGTGTCGCCGTATCCATCTGCGCCGGAACAATCCGCATCCAGCCCCCCAGCCGGACCGCCACGGAGGCCGAGGCGGAATTTGCCAGCCGCGTCCAATCGCATGGCGGCGCCTACCGGCGCCACCATGCGCGCAAAATCAGCTTCCTCTTGTCCGAGCCAGTTGGGACACGCTCACTGTTTCGGTACGACGAGCCAGGTGCGCCCCTGGGGGAGTGTTTGTAGCAGCACCGTGATGCCGTCTCCATTGTAGACAGTGGTGCCATCGGCTCGGGACCCTGCGGGCAAGATGGTCGTGCGATCGGCGTCGCTCCCGATCGGCATGACCCACCGCGTACCGTCGATCCATCCGATGGCGGTCCGCACGTCGCCGGTCGCATCGTTGATCTGCAAGTAGCGGATGCCATCGCGCGTGAAGGCATATACGTGCAGCGTCGCGACCGCCGATAGATTTGCCGCATCCGGTTGCCTGGCCCCGAGCCCCGTGCTTGCGCTAGGGGTGTGCCCGATATCCGGACAGCACGCCCTCGCGCGGCCAGAGATTCCCGCCGCCACCCGTCCTGCCACCATCACCGTTAATTGAAGGTAACGCATCACCGTGTCCCTATGCCCTGTAGGGTGCTCGCCTGCGGCTCAGGCGGCTGCCACGGTACGCGATCCGGACCGATCGTCGGTCGACAAATAGCCGGCCGAGCCGGCCATGGCGGACCACGGCAGCGCACAGTGAGTGCATTGCCGCGATCTGGCGTCAGAATTTCCCTACCCCTGGCGAAACATCGACCGGGGCTGGGACCGTTACGCCGCGCGACGGCACGCCCACGCTGTCAGCCCTACGACAGGGCACTGGAAAATCGCCGGTGTCTGTGCCAGAGTCTCATCGGCCTGCCTCACTGGACATAAGACCAATGGCCGCAGCAGACGCAAAACCCGAGACGTTGCCGCAGCTCATGCGGATTGCCGACTTGTCCTGGTCCCAACGAAGACCACCAAAGGTTTTCGCTTCTAATAGTGCCTCCATGTCACCCGCGCCTGCGTCTCCTGCGTCCGGCAAGCCCTCTCGCCTGCCTGGCCCCGTCCTGTTATACCCCCGTCCTTCTGCACGGACCAAGACTGACGAGACCTGCCATGATCGTGCCCTCACGCCGCCCCTGCACTGCACTTGCACGCCTTGCCGCCGGCCTGCTGCTCGCCGGTGGGCTGTTCGCCGGCAACGCCAATGCCGTGTGGCTCGTCAACGACCCGGCGTCGATGGGCAAAGCAGTTCAAGAATACGCCGAGCAGGCGAAGCGCTGGGCCGAAACAGCCAAGCAGTACCAGCAGCAACTCCAGCATTACCAGCAGCAACTCATCAAACTGCAGCGCTTGAACCTTGGCCAATCCCCGATGGCCGACAATTTCGCCGAACGCCCACAGGGCTATGGCCTGGAGGACAGTTGTCCTGGCGCCAACGCCAGCGGCCTCTCCGGGCTGCTGCAACAATTCAAGTCCCTCGCGCCCGACATGCAGGGCAAACTGAACGAGGAGCAGTTGAAGGTCTGCGCGCGCATCGTGATGGCGCAGAACGCCCAATACAACGAAACGGTGCGGATGCTCAAACGGCTGATCGATCGCAACAACCAGTTCAAGACCGTGGTGGAGAAGCAGCGCGACAACGTGGGGACCAGCCAAGGCGCGCTGGCCGCCAACGACAACGAAGTCCGGCGCTTCGCCACGCAGAACACCATGGATCTGAACTACTGGCAGGCGCAGATGCAAGCCTACGACACCTACATCGTCGCGCTCAAGGACGACCAGTCGCGCCTGGCCCGGCGCGCCCTCGAGGGCAACAAGGGCAACTTGCTCGGGCAGATCGTGCAGACAGTGGCCCTCAAGGCCGCTCTGTCCAATTGACAGCCCCCAAGCACTTCTCCGCTTCACCTTGAAACAGGCAGGCGGCAATGGACGGACTCTTTCACGCAACGCTGCATTGGGTGCAGCCCTTGGCGGACACGAACATCGGCGATTTCATCTTCTTCCGGTTGATCAACGATTATTTCAGCAACGAAATCGCCAAGTTCGGCCTGGCGTTGACACAGCGCGCGATGAAATGGGTCAGTGCGATCGCGCTGACGGTGACCACAGCTGTGGGTACTGCTGGTGGGGTACCGGATCGCGACGGGCCAATCCCGTGAGAACGCGATGGTAGTCGTCGCCAAGGCGGCCAGGATCGTGTTCATTGTGACCTTGGCCACGACGGTGGGGATAAGCGGCGTCTCGCTGCACACGGCCATGACCGACAACCTGGACAAGGAAATCCACGAACTGTTCACGGGAGAGCGCGATGCCGGTTCGGCCGATGCGATCGACCAGAACCTGGCCTACACCCAACTGGCACTCAGCGCATTGGATGCGGTGCGAGTAACCTCGAGCGATCCGGAGGCGATCGCGATGAAAGCACGCGCCGTCCTGCTGGCGGGAGTGGGCACGGCCAGTCCGCCGATGGTGGCCGGGGCGATGCTGTTGCTGTTCAAGTTCACCATGGCGTTCCTGGTCGGGATCGGACCGATCTTCATTCTGTTCCTGGCCTTCGACCAGACCAGGGATCTTTTCAAGCGTTGGCTGTTCTACATCATCGGGACGCTGTTCTCGATGTCGCTGTTGTCCGTGGTCTCGGGCATGGTGCTGAAATTCACGGCGAAGGCCGCGGCCGCCTTCTGGCTGGTGAAGTTCGTGCCGCTGGCAAGCCCGGAAGGGTTGAATTCGCAGGCGTTGCAGCAGGGCGGCATCGGCCTGCTGATGACCCTGTTGATTATCACGGTGCCGACGATTGGCGCTACGGTGTGGCAGGCCAACCTGGGGAACTTCATGCACTTCTCGGCCTTTGGCGGCGGTGCGGCATCGAGCCCAGGGCCGCAGGGGCAGCCGCCGGGGTCGTATGTGCCGCAACAACAACCAAGTAATGATAATAAGACGACCAGCGGTGCCATTGGTGTTGATGCGCATACAGCAAAAATGGGAGGGCAAGGTGCAAGTACACAACCTCCAGGGACACGTGGCTTAGCTGGCTCTAAAGATAGCAATATTAGCTAACATCAAGGATGATGAGGTCTATCTTCATGAACCTACTGAGATTGCTGTGCATTTTTCTGTGCGTGCTTTCTGAGAACGCTCGGGCAGAGCGAGGTTGTCCGCCTGGCATGATTCCTGGGGGGAGTAATCCCTACAACATGGCGACCTGTGCTCCCATTCCTCCTGGCTATTACCAAGAACAGCCTGCTCCCGCACCACGCCCCTTGGGGAAATGGATTCGGACTTGGGGTTCGGTTTCCATCGGCTCACTGGGACTGGAACGTAATTACGGTGTATCGAAAGGAAAGCTAACAAAAGAGGACGCGGAAAGAGATGCAATGGCACGTTGTTCAAAGCACGGAGAGAAAGATTGTAAGATTGGTTTGTCCTACTTCAATCAATGTGTTGCCGTAGGAGAGCCTCAGATTGATGGCAAGCCAAACTTGCTCGGATATGTACACATTGTTGGAGATGCTAAAGTGGAAGAGGCTGCTGCTGCTGCAAAATCAGCATGCGAAAAAGATAATCCAAGAAATGAATGTAAAGTTATTTACAAAGCCTGCTCAGAGCAAATTTTTGAGAAGTATTGACTATAGCTTTGAAGATAAGAGATGAAAAATCGCGGACTGTTCGCAGTCTTCCTGTTGTAATGACGCTGTTGATTATCACGGTGCCGACGATTGGTGCTACGGTGTGGCAGGCCAACCTGGGGAACTTCATGCACTTCTCGGCCTTTGGCGGCGGTGCGGCATCGAGCCCAGGGCCGCAGGGTCAGCCGCCGGGGTCGTATGTGCCACCGCAGGCGCCAGAAAACAGAGATACTGGTGCAAGCAATAGCTTTCCGCCCCAAGCGGGGATAAAAAGAATTGCAGGCGCAGATTCAACGCAATCGTCTCTACCAACCGGCTCACGTGGACAAGCGGGGCGGGAACATGATCGGGACGCCTGATCGATTGACCATCAATGTGATCGTTGGTTATAGGGATTGTGATAATGAGGCATATGGCATACTGGATTTTGCCGATGGCGGCGGCGTTGTTTTGTGCGAACGCTTGGGCAGAGCAGGGTTGTCCACCCGGCCTAATTCCTGGAGGGGCCAATCCCTCCAACATGGCGACCTGTGCTCCTATTCCCCCCGGGTATTATCAAGAGCAGCCGGCTCCGCCACCGCGTCCTCTGGGGAAATGGCTAAAAACGTGGGGGGCCGTTGCAACTGATGGTGGCGAAAACCTTGGCGTATCAACAGGAAAACTGAAAAAATCCGAGGCGGAACAAGACGCGCGAAAAAAATGCGATGGCATAAGTTCAGAAAAATGTCATGTTGCTATTTCTTATCAAAACCAGTGTGTCTCGGTTGTACAGCCAAAAACAGAAGGACTAGGAATCGTCACTTATTATCATGGTCCATCTACTGAAGAAACCAGCCGAGATGGCTTATTGAATTGCCAGAAAAATAACCATGACATGAGTTGCGAGGTCGTTTACACCAATTGTACGGAGCAGATTTTCCAGAGATTTTAGGGAATGAAAAGCACGCTGCTGATTCGCGTAGGCGTTGTAATGACGAATCATGTAGCACAAAGGTATTGATTCTAACTTTGGAGATGGGAGATGAAAAAGCGCGGACTGTTCGCCGCCTTCCTGTTGTCTGGCATAGCGTTGTCCTCATCAGCGCAATCCGGCGGCTACTACGAGTTCATCCCTTACTACAACAACAATCCCTTCCTCTTCTGCACCATCGGCGTTCCCAGTGATTGCTGGGCGCCAGTAAATCCTGCTACCGGCACATACACGGTCACCAATCCCTACTGCTTCAACTCCTACTCCGCGTTGCTCTATGCCCGTGTGTGCCCACAGGGGCTTTCCGATGGGGCTCCGCAGTCCCGGGCAGCGCCACAACCTCGTTCGTCTCGCACATCGAACCGTCCGATTCGCTAACTGAACACGGCGCAAAGGAGAAGGATCATGGAGCAGAAAACCGAGCTGCCACAGACGGATTGGGAACACGCGATCCAGCGTGTCTACAGCTTGCTCACCGCCGTCATTCTGGCGGTCTCGCTGACCGCTTGCATCACCGTCCTGGCCTGCCGTATGTCAAGCGGCATCGCGCTCGTGCTCGCGCAATGGGCAGCTGGCTTGAGCGCGTTGCTGCACTTTGCGGTGGCAGTCATGTTGGCCAGGCTCGCAGCGCAGGCGGTACGTGTCAGGAAGCACCTGCAATCCGGCGGCAAGCATACCGCGCAATCGAAACAGTTGCGCCGCTCGATACGCAGCGTGACCGGCGTGACGGTGCTGATGTTGTTGCCGGCCATCGCGGCGTCGGCGCTTCCGATTGCATTGCCTGTCGTCATACGGGTGCCTGAAGTCGGCATGGTGTTTGTGTTCCTGATAGGCGCGCTGCTCATGCATCGCATCACCATCCGGCACGCATGCCAGCGGTTGGCCGAAGCAATTCCCGCCGCCCAACAAGCTGCGCAACGCACGCTGGTGGCGTGACACGGCCTATGAAAATCACCGTTTTCAGCTGTCTTCTCCTTCTCCTGTTGGCGGGGTGCAATCCGATGAATGCTGTTTCTGGCAAGACCGAGCAGACCGATGCCGATGGCGATCCGGTCTACCGCAAGAACCCGCAACCGACGCAGGCGTACCGGATCACCATGACCATCGAGGATGCGCCGGGGCCGTTTGCGCATGTATCGGGGACGGCGTTCTATGACATGACCAACCACGTGCAATGTACGCCGATAAACGAACCTTTATTAGGGATGTCAACAAAACAGAAGGAGGACGTTATTCCCATCCACTTTCAAAAAATCGATGAAACGACGTATGTGGGAACGATCTACGCCGATGGCATGGTCGATGCGGATTATTACGGCAAGGGCGTGTGCCGATTCGAGTTGACTGGCGTCGGCATTGCGTTGAAAGCGACAGGCAAGCATGACGAGACGCGGTTTGAGCCTGCGTTGTTCAAAAAAGAGATTTATAGCCCCGAGCCAAAAGTGACTTATTTTTGGAAGGGTCGCTATCCAAAAGTAGACATGGATGACTTCCCCGATAGTGGCAGGACAAGTGTTGATGATTTCAATGAAACGGCGCGCCATAATATTTTCAAAGTCACTCTTTCTTCCCATAAGGAATCGCCATGAGCATGGCCAGTAAACAATATGCCGCGCTCGCATTTGATGCCTATTACAAGCCGCCAGAGACAGGAGAAAAAAGTAAACCCGTTGCTATAGGTGGAGCCTCTTACAAACGCCTCAGCTACATGGATAGCCCTTCCGGCTATCAAGGCATCCTTTATCAGCGACTGGATACGAACGAACTGATCGTCGCTCACCGTGGCACCGAGCCCCGGCGTGAGTTGATAAGCGATGGTTTGCTGGCCGATGGCGGCATGGTGGCCACTCGTCACAACACGCAGGCGGCTGACGCCATCGAATTTACTCAGCATGCCTTGGAGTATGCAAAGAAGATCAGCAAAGACGGTAAGGTTCCCGAAGTCACCGTCGCCGGCCACTCCCTGGGCGGCACTCTGGCGCAAGTGACGGCGCACCACTTTGACTTGGAGGGCGAGACCTTCAACGCCTACGGCGCGGTCAGCTTGCACCGGCGCATTTCCGAGGGCGGCCACGATCTCGTCAACCATGTCATGGCGGGCGATCCGGTCAGCGCCGCCAGCCAGCACTACGGCCAGGTGCGCCTCTATGCCACACACCAGGAGATCGCCACGCTACAGCGCGCCGGCTACGACCACCACCACGGTGGACTGAACGTGCGTAACCCGCTGAGCGCGGCCAGCGGGTTGGTGATGGCCTCGCACAGCATGAACAACTTGCTGCCGGAGGACGAGCAGGGCAAGCCGCACCACGCGGTGCTGGAGGACCCGGCGGCGCGGCAATTGGCGCAGCACCATGCGCCGATGATCGCCCGGTACCGCGACGACGTGGCGTCGCTGCGGCTCGGCATGACGCTCGGGGCGCGCGGCTGGGGCGGGCTGCTGCAAGACGGCATCGAGGCATTGCGCGGGCCGCTGGCGCCAGGCGCCGGCCGTGACAGCATTGGCGTGCCGACGTGGAGCGAACACATGCAACGACTGCATGACCCCAAGGCCCACGGCGCCGCATCGCAGGACCAGGGCTGGCATGTGCCGTTGCGCGTGTCGGGGGAAAGCCTGCAATCGGCGCCGGCAGCGCCCGTCTCCTTGCACGATGACCCGGCCGCCTTTCTCGACCGCATGCTGGCGGCGGCGCAGAGCGGCGACCGCACCACGTTCCGGCAGATGACCCAGGCATTGGCCAATGAAGAACCTGGCCGCGCCCTGCGTGCCCAGGCCATCGCGACGGTGGACCAGCAGCAGGCGGCGCAGCAAGCCTTGCAGGCGCAGCAGCAGGCGGACAGGCAGCAGCAGGAAATGGGGCGCGACACAGCACGCGCGCGCTGAGCGTTGCCCGGATGCAGGAGGCACGATGAACCGGCGCGACACGCTGGCGCTGGCCAGCCAAGCCGCCACGCTCATGGAGCAATTCGAGCGGCGCTGCGCCGAGCTGGAGCGGCAACAACGGCAACTCGCACAGCCCCTCGAAAAAGTCGCGCAATCCTTGCCGGGCGCGGCCGCGCGTTCGGTGCAGGAGACGCTGCAGCGTGTTCCCGATGCGTTGATCCGGCAGGTGCGGAACGGCATCGACGAGCCCGTCGCCGGCTTTGAAAAGCGGCTACAGCACGCGGGCCGTTTGCTCAGGGAGGGCGCGCCGTCGTTGGCTGTCCAACTCAAGCGCGTCGAGCGCATGCAGCGCCTTCTGCTGTGGAAGGGGGCCGCAGTCACGTTGGGGAGCTTGCTGCTGTTGCTCGCTGGCGGCGGCTGGCCGCTGATGCAGTACCGCCCGGACAGACGCGACAACCAACTACGCGCCGAGCTTCTGCGCGCCTACAACGCTGCCGACGTGACGCTGTGCGAGGGCCGCCTGTGCGCCAACACCGAGACGCAGGGCCCACCTACGGTGATCCTCGCCAGTACCGGTTGGTCCGCTCGCGATGACGCCAGGGTACGTCATCGCTGGGACCTGACACGGCAGGCGCTGGCCTGCGACGCCCTTTGGGGTGGTGGTCGATGGCCATGGACGGCATGGCCTGTCAAAATTCTCTACGCCATCTATCGGGCTGACTACCATAGGGAGCCTCGAACAACTCATAATTTCATTGAGATGAGCGGCGAAGGCGCCGCTGCCGCGTCCTGCCAGACCGCCTGAGGGCATCGCCGGTCGCTGGATGGCGTCGATGTAGGCGGGAGGCGGCCATTCGGCCGCTTCACCCGATCGCGCGGGCACCATGCCCCGGTGCTGCCGCGCCAACCGCATCCGGTTGTGGCTGGCGACCTTCAACTGGTGCCCCTGGGCGATGGCCGAGTCTCCGACGATTCAGACGTTATGCGTGGACAGCGGCTATGCCGGTCACTGTGCGCAGACCCTTTCGCCGTGCCACAAGCTCCGGGCACAGGTGGTCGGACATCCTGCCAATCGCAACGTCGGACGCGGATCGACGACCGCCAGCCAGACCTGTTCACCGTGCAGGCCGAGCCCAAGGGACGGGTGGTGCTGGCCAAGCGCTGGGTGATCGAACGCTCCCATGCCTGGAATGAGCGCGCCCGTCGCCTGATCATGCATCACGACCGTTCGATGTGCGTATCCGAAGCATGGACATGGTTCACCGCGGCCCGCAACCTGCTTCGCAAGCTAACGACTTGATTTTGTAAACACCCTCTGATGTCGCTCCCACAAGTGGCATCACTTGGATCGAAAGTGCTCTAGAATGGCCGTTCCACGGCGAATGACGACACTCCTTGGCGGCGATCCGCTGCGATTGTCGGCGTCGGCTCATCGCATGGAGTGTCGCTTGAATCCATCGGTCACAGGCAATCGGCGGGTCCGTCTCGGCAAGGTCGAGGTGCTGTCCGACAACTGGTACGTGCTGCGCAAGGTCACCTTCGATTTCCAGCGCAGCGACGGTAGCTGGCAGACGCTGTCGCGCGAGGCCTACGACCGCGGCAACGGCGCCACCATCCTGCTCTACAGCCGCGCCAGGCAGACGGTGATGCTGACCCGCCAGTTCCGCTTGCCGACGCTGCTCAACGGCAATCCCGACGGCATGCTCATCGAGGCCTGCGCCGGGCTGCTGGACCAGCACGATCCGCAGACCTGCATCCGCAAGGAGACCGAAGAGGAAACCGGCTACCGGATCGAGAACGTGCGCAAGGTGTTCGAGGCATTCATGAGCCCGGGTTCGGTCACCGAACGGCTGTATTTCTTCGTGGGCGAGTATTTCGATCGCGACAAGGTCGGCGCGGGCGGCGGCATTGCCGCCGAGGGCGAGGAGATCGAGGTGTTGGAACTGCCGCTGGAGACTGCGCTGGCGATGGTCGCGTCCGGCGAGATCGCCGACGGCAAGACGATCATGTTGTTGCAGTACGCCAAGCTGCATGGGGTGATGGGGTAGCGCGTTTTTGTCGGCTCTTCCTACAAGGGCGCATCGATCTGCGTTGAAATGCGTTGGCCGTGCTCGTGCGGCGCGTGCCGGCGCGCGCGCCCGCCTTTGCCGTCCGCCACGCTCAGTGCTTGCCGCCGAAGATGCTGCCGAAGATGCCGCGCACGATCTGCTGGCCGATGCGGTTGCCGACGGTGCGCGAGGTCTGCTTGGCCATCGCCTCCAGCATGCCCTGGCGGCGCTTGGTGCCGAACACCGCATCCTTGATCGCCTGGCCGAAGCCGCTGTCCTGCGCATCGTCCTGCGCGCGCGTGCGCGCCGCCGGCGCCGTGGTCTTCTCCGTCACCTGCTCGACCCGCCGCGCCAGCAGTTCCGCTGCCGACTCGCGGTTGACCGCGGTGTCGTAGCGGTGGCCGACCACGCTGCCGGCCCGTACCTGCGCGCGCTCGGCCTCGCAGATCGCGCCCATCCGGCAGCGCGGTGGCGCGATCAGGGTCTGCTGCACCGGCGACGGCACACCCTTGTCCTGCAGCGTCGACACCAGCGCCTCGCCGGTGCCGAGCTGGGAAATGGCCTTGGCCACGTCCAGCTTGGGATTGGCCACGAAGGTCTCGGCGGCGGTGCGCACCGCCTTCTGGTCGCGCGGGGTGTAGGCGCGCAGCGCGTGCTGCACGCGGTTGCCGAGCTGGCCGAGGATGGCGTCCGGCACGTCGTCGGGGAACTGCGAGCAGAAGTACACGCCCACGCCCTTGGAGCGGATCAGCCGCACCACCTGCTCGATGCGCTGCACCAGCGCCGGCGGCGCGTCGTCGAACAACAGGTGCGCCTCGTCGAACACGAACACCAGCTTGGGCTTGTCCAGGTCGCCCACTTCCGGCAGCCGCTCGAACAGCTCCGACAGCAGCCACAGCAGGAAGGTCGAGTACAGGCGCGGCTTGAGCACCAGCTGCGCGGCGGCGAGGATGCCGATCACGCCGCGGTCGTCGCTGCCGACCCGCATCAGGTCGGCCAGGTCCAGCGCCGGTTCGCCGAAGAAGCCTTCGCCGCCGTCCTGCGCCAGGCGCAGCAGCGCGCGCTGGATCGCCGCCACCGACGGCGCGCTGACCAGGCCGTAGGCGGTGGAGACGTCCTTGCGCTGCTCCACCACCAGGCCGAGCAGGGCGCGCAGGTCGTCCAGGTCGAGCAGCAGCAGGCCGCGGTCGTCGGCCAGCTTGAACACGATGTCGAGCACCCCGGCCTGGGTGTCGTTGAGCTCCAGGATCCGCGCCAGCAGGGTCGGCCCCATTTCGCTGACGGTGGTGCGCACCGGGTGCCCGAGCTGGCCGTACAGGTCCCAGAACACCACCGGGTTGGCGGCCGGGGCGTAGTCGGCCACGCCGATGTCCCTGGCGCGCTGCAGCACTTTCTCGTTGCCGTCGCCGGCCACCGCCAGCCCGGCCACGTCGCCCTTCACGTCGGCCATGAACACCGGCACGCCGATCCGCGAGTAGCCTTCGGCCAGGGTCATCAGGGTCACGGTCTTACCCGTGCCGGTGGCCCCGGCGACCAGCCCGTGGCGATTGCCCAGGCGCGGCTGCAGCAGCACCGCGACGTCGTCGGTCACGCCTTTGCCCAGCAGGATCGGGTCCATGAACAGCTCCGCGGTGAGGTGGGCCGATTCTAGGCGTTCGCGCCGGCGCCCGCTCGCCGGCGGGGCGGGGTCGGACCGCACGAGGCGATGAACGGATGCTCTGCCGGCGCGGTGTCGGGGATCGCCCGACCTTGCCGCGATGTGACAGCGGCGGCTACCCTGCGGCCTTTCCGTCGTCGCGTCCCATCATGCCTCTTTCGTTCCGTCTCACCCATGGATGGCCCGTCGTGGCTGCCCTGGCGCTGGCCTGCGCCGCGCCTGCCGCCCACGCCCAGCGCGTCTCCGCCCGCGACAAGGCCGCCATCGACGTACTCGACCAGCGCCTGGCCGCGGCCGAGAAACGCTACAACGACGCGATGGTGCTGGTCGGCAACAGCGACCCCAAGGGCGCCCAGGAAAGCGATGCGGCGCTGGAGGACATCGAGGACGTCATCGACGCCTGCATCAAGCAGCGCGGCTGCCAGGTCGGCACCTTCCTGGGCGCGTACAAGCGCCTGCTCAAGGCCAAGGCCGACGCGCAAGGCGAGGCCGCCGATGCCGATGCGACCGACGATGACGCCGCGCCGCTGCAGGCCGACCCCGACCACATCCGCCCGCTGGCCGCCGACGTGCCGGAAGCCGCGCGCGCGGCGAGCCTGCTCAACGACCAGCGCCATGCCTTCGATGCGATGGTCGAATACAACCCGGCGGTGCAGGCCGGCATCCGCCGCTGGCTCACCGACATGCGTCCGTCGCTGATGACCAGCTACGAGAACTACCAGAACCTGCGCGCGATCATGTGGCCGGAATGGGAGAAGCGCGGGCTGCCGGAAGCGCTGCTGTTCGGCATCATCGCCAAGGAGTCCAACGGCCGCGTGCACGCCAATTCGCGGGTCGGCGCCGCCGGGCTGATGCAGTTCATGCCGGCCACCGGGCGCCGCTTCGGGCTGGGCCCGGACGGCACCGGCTTCGACACCCGCTACGACGCGCGCAGCGCCGCCGAGGCCAGCGCGGTGTACATCAACGAGCGCATGGCCGAGCTCAACCGCAGCATCGAGTTGTCGCTGGCCGGCTACAACGGCGGCGAGGGCCGCGCCGCGCGCGTGTTCAACCAGATGCAGGGGCGCAGTTTCTGGGAGGCCTCGGTGTACAACCAGTTCCCGGCCGAGACCAAGGACTACGTGCCGATGGTGATCGCCGCGGCCTGGATCTTCCTGCACCCGCAGCAGTACGGCGTGGCGTTCCCGAAGATCAACGCGCAGCTGGCCACGCTGCGTCTGGCCAGGTCGACCACGATCTACGAGCTGACCATCTGCCTGGGCAGCGACGGCACCCGCGACGGCTACCTGCGCGCGCTGCGCAACCTCAACCCGCGCTACGAGCCGGACGGCTGGATCCCGGCCGGGGTCACCCTCAACGCCACCACCAAGATCGTCGGCCTGTACAACCGCTATTGCGTCAGCGGCCCGCGCGCCGACCTGGCGCGCGCGCTGATCACCGCCGACGTCAACGCGGCGATCCGCAGCAGCACGCCGGCGGTGGCCGATCCCACCGGCAACGTGGCGGTGGGCGACGCGACCCCGGTGGCCGGCGTGCCGACCACGGTCGCCACCGGGCGCCCGGCGCCGGTCAAGCCCAAGCCCAAGCAGGCGCGCAGCTACCGCGTGGCCAAGGGCGACACGCTGGGCCGCATCGCCGACCGCTACAGCTGCGATCTCAAACAATTGGCCAAGGCCAACGGCCTGCGCGCGCCGGGCTATGCATTGAAGCCAGGCCAGTCGCTGAAGATGACCGGCTGCGACAAGTAGGCCGTACGCCCTTCTCCCACCGGGAGAAGGGGGCGTGTGGCGCACGCAACGCGTCGCGATGGTCCCGCCGCGCCGCAGATCAAAAGCGAAGATTTCCCTCTCCCGTCGGGGTAGGGGTAGGGGTGAGGGTACGGCAGCACCGGGAGTGCAAGGCCGCCGGCGCGCGCTGTTGCCGCCCCAACACCCGCGACGTTGGAGGGAGCGCCTGTGTGCCCAGCGTTACACCGAGCCTGACCGGCGTTTCCGCCGCCCAGCCTGGATCGAGCGTCGCCGCGGCTGGCCGCAGCAGCACGATCACCGTGGAGCCGTAGTTGAAGTGCGCCGCGCCGCAGGACAAGGAAGGCGCCTGTGCGTCCGTGGCGCCGCCGCGCGTCAGCCCTGCAGCCGCCTGGCCAGCGCCTGACCGAGCCGGACCGCGGTTTCCGCCGCCAGCCCCGGATCCAGCTGCGCTACGCCTGGCGGCAGCAGCACGATCACGGTGGAGCCATAGTTGAAGCGCGCCATCTCCGCGAACCGCTCCAGCACGATGCCCTTGCCGCGCCAGTCCTTGCGGGTGAGGCGCTCGCCGTAGCGCGGGATCTCCACGCCGCTCCACACCGTTTCGACGCCGGAGACCAGCAGCGCGCCGACCATCACCGAGGCCATCGGGCCGAAGTCGGTGTCGAAATGGCAGACCAGGCGCTCGTTGCGCGCGAACAGCCGCGGCACGGCGCGCACCGCGTCCGGACCGACGCTGAACAGCCGCCCCGGCACGTGCACGGTCTCGCGCAGGGTGCCGGTCCAGGGCATGTGCACGCGGTGGTAGTCGCGCGGGGACAGGTACACGGTGGCGTACAGGCCGTTCGCGAACGGCGCCGCCGCGGCTTCGTCGCCGAGCAGCTCGGCGGCGGTGAACGCCTGGCCCTTGGCCTGGAAGATGTGGCCGTCCTGGATCGGGCCGAGCTGGCTGATGCGGCCGTCGGCCGGCATCAGCAGCGCCTGCGGATCGGGAGCGGCGATGCGCGCGCCCGGCCGCAGCGCCCGGGTGAAGAAGGCGTTGAAGGTCGGATAGGCGCGCGGATCGGGCTCGGCGGCCTCGGTCAGGTCCACCCCGAAGCGGCGCATCACGGTGTCGATCAGCCATTGCTTCAGCCCCGGCCGCGACGAGTAGGCCAGGCGCCGCGCCAGCGAGGACAGCAGCCGGTGCGGCAAGACGTAGGTCAGCGTGGTCAGCAGGCTCATGGCGCGGTCGCCTCGGTCAGCGCCTGCAGGTCGGCGGCGATCGCCGCCGGCTCGAACGGCGGACGGATCAGCCCGGCCTGGCGGCCTTGCGGGTCGAGCACCGCGATCGCGGCGGAGTGGTCCATGCTGTAGTCCTTGGGGTTTTCTTGGAAATGCTTGCCGGGCACCTTCTGGAACACGAAGCCCAGCGCAGTGGCGAAGCGTTCCAGCTCCGGCACGTCGGCGGTGGCGGCGAGGGTGTCCTGGTGGAAGCCGTGGGCGTAGGCGCCCAGCCGCGACGGCGTGTCGCGCTCGGGATCGACCGAGATGAACAGCACCCGCGGGCGCAGCGCGTCGGGGATCGATGCCCATTGCCGCTGCGCCCGGGCCAGCTCGGCCAGGGTGGTCGGGCAGACGTCCGGGCATGCGGTGAAACCCAGGAACACCAGCGTCCAGTGGCCTTTCAGCTCGCCGGGGACCAGCGGCGTGCTGTCGGACTGGCGCAGGTGGAAGTCGGGCAGGGCGCGCGGTTGCGGGTATAGGCGCACGGTACGGGTGTCCGGCCACGCCGAAGCGCCGCCGCCGACGTGCTTCTGGGCCAGCAGCAAGCCCAGGCCGGCGGCCAGCGCGACCACCAGGACGATGCCGAAGTTTTGGTTGAACATACTGATTTCCCTTGCAACGAACGCTCATGATAGCGGTCGGGCCTCTATAATCGGGGGCCGAATCGCCTTGCCTGTTGCCATGACTGCCGACGCGGCCGCCGAACTCCACACGATCATCGATCTGATCCGCTACGGCAGCAGCCGTTTCAACGCCGCCGAACTGAGCTTTGGCCACAGCTACGACAACGCCCTGGACGAAGCCACGCAACTGGTGCTGCATGCGCTGCACCTGCCGCACGACCTGGGCCCGGCCTACGGCGGCGCGCGCGTGACCACGCCGGAGAAGGCGCAGGTGCTGGCGCTGTTCGAGCGCCGCATCGCCGAGCGCATTCCCGCCGCCTACCTGACCGGCGAGGCCTGGTTCGCCGGACTCAGCTTCAAGAGCGACGCGCGCGCGCTGGTGCCGCGCTCGCCGATCGCCGAGCTGATCGAGGCCGGTTTCGAGCCATGGCTGGCCGGGCGCCACGTCGATCGCGCGCTGGACCTGTGCACCGGCTCGGGCTGCATCGCCATCGCGATGGCCCACTACAACCCGAACTGGCAGGTGGACGCGGCCGACATCAGCGACGACGCGCTGGCGCTGGCCGCCGAGAACAAGGCGCGGTTGCTGGCCCACAACGTCGCGCTGGTCAGGTCGGACCTGTTCGCCGGGCTGGAGGGCCGCCGCTACGAACTGATCGTGACCAACCCACCGTACGTCACCCACGCCGAGACCGACGCGCTGCCGCCCGAGTACGCGCACGAGCCGGAACTGGGCCTGCGCGCCGGCGACGACGGCCTGGACCTGGCGCTGAAGATCCTGCGCGACGCGCCGGCGCACCTGAGCGAGGACGGCCTGCTGATCTGCGAGGTCGGCGAATCCGAGCGCGCGCTGGTGCAGTTGCTGCCGGACGTGGAATTGGCCTGGGTCGAGTTCAAGGTCGGGCAGATGGGCATCTTCGCGGTGGACGCCCGCGAACTGGTCGCGCACCGTGCGCGCATCGCCGAACTGGCCGCGGGCCGGTGAGCCGGCGGCCATGAGCGCGAACAGCTTCGGCACCCTGCTGACCGTCACCACCTTCGGCGAATCGCACGGGCCGGCGATCGGCTGCGTGATCGACGGTTGCCCGCCGGGGCTGGAGCTCGACGCCGACGCGTTCGCCCACGACCTGCAGCGCCGCGCCACCGGCAAAAGCCGCCACACCTCGGCGCGGCGCGAGGCCGACGCGGTCGAGATCCTGTCCGGGGTCTATGCGGGCCGCACCACCGGCACCCCGATCGGCCTGCTGATCCGCAACACCGACCAGCGCAGCAAGGACTACACCGACATCGCCCGCCAGTTCCGCCCGGGCCATGCCGACTACAGCTACTGGCAGAAGTACGGCATCCGCGACCCGCGCGGCGGCGGCCGCTCCTCGGCGCGCGAGACCACGATGCGCGTGGCCGCCGGCGTCGTCGCCAAGAAGTGGCTGGCGCAGCGCTACGGCGTGCGCGTGCGCGGCTACCTGTCCCAACTCGGGCCGCTGCTGCCGCAGGGCTTCGCCTGGGACGCGGTGGAGGACAATGCGTTCTTCTGGCCGCACGCGGCGCAGGTGCCGGAGCTGGAACGCTACATGGACGCGCTGCGCAAGTCCGGCGATTCGATCGGCGCCAAGGTCACCGTGGTCGCCGACGGCGTGCCGCCGGGCTGGGGCGAGCCGATCTACGGCAAGCTCGACGGCGAACTGGCCGCGGCGCTGATGAGCATCAACGCGGTCAAGGGCGTGGAGATCGGCGACGGTTTCGCCGCGGTGACCCAGCAGGGCACCGAGCACCGCGACCTGATCGCGCCGGACGGCTTCCTGTCCAACCATGCCGGCGGTGTGCTCGGCGGCATCGCCACCGGCCAGCCGATCGTCGCCTCGCTGGCGTTCAAGCCCACTTCCAGCCTGCGCCTGCCCGGCGCCACGGTGGACGTGGACGGGCAGGCGGTGGACGTTGTCACCACCGGCCGCCACGATCCTTGCGTCGGCATCCGCGCCACCCCGATCGCCGAGGCGATGGTGGCGCTGGTGCTGATGGACCAGGCGCTGCGCCACCGCGCGCAGTGCGGCGACGTCGGCAGCGTCGCCCCGCGGATTCCTGGGTGAACGGGAACGTGCCATGCGCGGCATTGCCGCACAGTTCCTGCGAGCGCCCGGCCATGGATGGCCGGGCCGGTGTCGCCGGCATTACCATTTCGCGCCATGGATGGCAGCAGGGAGTTTCGTGATGTCCGCCAGGCCGCGGGTGTGGGTCAGCCAGCCGCTGTTCGACGACGTCGTCGCACGGCTCAGCGCGCATTGCGCGCTGACCACCACCCAGGACGTGACCAAGTATTCGCCGGCGCAGCTGGCCGCCGCCCTGGCGCCGCTGGACGGTGCGCTGGTGACGCTCAACGAGCGCATCGGCGCGGCCGAGATCGCTGCCGCGTCGCGCCTGCGCGCCATCGCCAACGTCGGCTACAACAACCTGGACCTGGACGCGCTCAGCGCGGCCGGCATCGTCGCCAGCAACACGCCCGACGTGCTCACCGAGACCACCGCCGACCTCGGCTTCGCCTTGCTGATGGCCGCGGCGCGGCGCATCACCGAGTCCGAGCGCTGGCTGCGCGAGGGGCAGTGGCGGCAATGGTCGTTCCAGACCATGCTCGGCGCCGACGTGCACGGCAGCACCCTGGGCATCCTCGGCATGGGCCGCATCGGCCAGGCCATCGCGCGCCGCGCCGCCGGTTTCTCGATGCGCGTGCTGTACCACAACCGCAGCCGCCTGCCGGCCGAGGTGGAGCGCGCGCACGCCGCCGACTACGTCGGCTTCGACGAACTGCTGGCGCGCGCCGATCACCTGCTGCTGGTGCTGCCGTATTCGGCGCAGTCGCACCACATCCTCGACGCCGCGGCGCTGGCGCAGATGCGGCCGACCGCGACGCTGGTGAACATCGCCCGCGGCGGCCTGGTCGATGAGCCGGCGCTGGCAGATGCCCTCGCGCACGGGCGCCTGGCCGCGGCCGGGCTGGACGTGTACGAAGGCGAGCCGGCGGTGCGCCCGGAATTGCTGGCGCTGCGCAAGGTGGTGCTGACCCCGCACATCGGCAGCGCCAGCGACGCGACCCGCCGCGCGATGGTGGCGCTGGCGGTGGACAACCTGCTGGCCGCGCTGGGCATCGGCGCCGACGCCGGGCGTCCGCCGAATGCGTTGAACCTGGACGCGATCGCGGCTGCCGGCAACGGCGGCGGCATTGGCGCGGGCAAAAAACGATAGGGAACCTACGGCGACCTGAGCGGCGCGCTCGGGAGGTTCCCCGAATCCAGCTGGCAGTGCGGCTGTTCTCCCTTTCTCCTACCCGATCGAACCCCCTCCCATGAGCAACGAACCCCGTCGTTTCAACGTCGCCGTCGTCGGCGCCACCGGCGCCGTCGGCGAAACCATGCTGGCCATCCTCGTCGAGCGCGATTTCCCCGTCGCCACCCTGTATCCGCTGGCCTCCGAGCGCTCGGCCGGCGGCCAGGTCGAATTCAAGGGCCAGAACGTCACCGTGCTCGACCTGGCCACCTTCGACCCCACCGGTGTGGACATTGCGCTGTTCTCCGCCGGCGGCGCCATCTCCAAGGAATACGCGCCGACGTTCGCCGCCGCCGGCGCGGTGGTGATCGACAATTCCTCCGCGTTCCGCTACGACGACGACGTGCCGCTGGTGGTGTCGGAAGTGAACCCGCAGGCGCTGCAGCAGCGTCCGCGCGGCATCGTCGCCAATCCCAACTGCTCGACCATGCAGATGCTGGTGGCGCTGGCGCCGCTGCATCGCGAGTACAACATCGAGCGGATCAACGTGGCCACCTACCAGTCGGTGTCCGGCGGCGGCCGCTCGGCGCTGGAGGAACTGGGCAAGCAGACCGGCCAGCTGCTCAACTTCCAGGACATCGACCCGCAGCGCTTCCCGGTGCAGATCGCCTTCAACCTGATCCCGCACATCGACGACTTCCTCGACAACGGCTTCACCAAGGAAGAGATGAAGCTGGTCTGGGAGACGCGCAAGATCCTCGGCGACGACAGCATCCAGGTGAACCCGACCGCGGTGCGCGTGCCGGTGTTCTACGGCCACTCCGAAGCGGTGGCGATCGAGACCACCCGAAAGGTGACGGTGGAGCAGGCGCGCGCCGTGCTGGCCGCCGCGCCGGGCGTGGAGGTGGTCGACGAGCGCAAGGCCGGCGGCTATCCGACCCCGGTCACCCACGCCTCCGGCAACGACGCGGTCTACGTCGGCCGCATCCGCGAGGACCTCTCGCATCCGCGCGGCCTCAACCTGTGGATCGTCTCCGACAACATCCGCAAGGGCGCCGCCCTCAACGCGGTGCAACTGGCCGAACTGGTGGCGCAGGAAGGCTGAAGATGTAGCCGGGACTCGGAACCGGGGACCCGGGGGGGCTGACGCGAGAGTGGAGGGCGCCCCCGCGACAGGTTTGTGCAACGGCAAGGCATGCAGGCTCTTGCCATTCTCTTTTGCTCTTCCGGGTCCCGGGTCCCGGGTCCCGGCTTCATATATATTGCACGCCACGACACCCAAGGGCCGAGGCGTAATGCGCCTACAACCACGTAGTTTCCATCGCCTTCGTCGCCATACCGCGCCTGCGGCCGGTCTGCGCCGCGCCTGGCGCGCGACGTGCGCGGTGCTGTTGCTGGCCTGCAGCCAGGCCGCGCTGGCGCTGGGGTTGGGCGACATCCGCGTGCTGTCCAAGCCGGGCGAGCCGTTCCTGGCCGAGATCCCGGTGATTTCCAACGAGCCCGGCGAACTGGAGAACGCGCGCGTGGCGCTGGCCTCGCCCGCAACCTTCGCCCGGGTCGGGCTGCAGCGCCCCGACGGGCTGGTCGGCGACCTTCAGTTCCAGTTCGCCCAGACCAACCAGGGCCGCGCGGTGATCCGGGTCAGCAGCCGCATGCCGGTCCAGGTGCCGTCGCTGAGCTTCCTGATCGAGGTCGACTGGGGCCAGGGCCGGCTGATCCGTGAATACTCGGCGCTGGTCGATGCGCCCAACACCGCCGCCGCGATCGATGCGCCGACGATCGATGCACCGGCCGCGGCGCTGCCGTCCGACCGCATCGTCCGCAGCGCGCCGTTGCCGCCGGCGGCCGCGCCGAATGCGCCGACAGCAGCGGTGCGCAGCGTGCCGGCGCCGGTGGCTGCGCCCGGCGACGCGTTGGCGCCGGTGCAGCGCGGACAGACCTTGTCGCAGATCGCCGGGCAGCTGGCGCGCGGCAACGGTCATTCGCTGGACCAGACCATGCTCGCGCTGCTGCGCGCCAACCCGGATGCGTTCATCCGCGGCAACGTCAACCTGCTCAAACAGGGTGCGGTGCTGCGCACGCCACGCCAGGAGGAATTGGCCAGCATCGATGCCGCCGCCGCCGCCGCCATCGTCCGCGAGCAGGCCGCGCAATGGCGTCAGGCGCGCGTGCCGGTGCCGCAGCCGGCACAGGCGCAGCAGGCCGTGGCGAATGCGACGGACGCTTCCGCCCGCCCGGCCGCGACTGCCGGCGCACGCCTGGAAATCGCGCCGGCGGTGCCGGCGCAGCGCGACAACGCAGGAACCAGGTCCGGCACCGGTGCCGGCGATGAGGGAGACATGGTGGCGACTCAACAATTGCAGCAGGCGCGCGAAGACCTCGCGGCACGCGATGCCGAGGTCCAGGAACTGCGCTCGCGGGTCGAGCAGCTGGAAAAGCTCAAGTCCCAGCAGCAGCAACTGATCGCGTTGAAGGACAGCGACCTGGCCGCGGCGCAGAAGCGCCTGACCCAGGCCGGGCAGACCCAGGCCCCGGCGCAGCCCGCGCCGGCGGCGGCCAACGGCTGGCCGCTGTGGCTGTGGGGCGGATTGGCGCTGTTGGTGCTGGGCGTCGGCGCATTGCTGCTGTCGCGCCGCCGCAAACCCTCGCCGTTGCCGCCGCTGCCGCGGCACGACGACGACACGGCGGCGCTGGCCGCGGCGGTGCCGGTGGTGGCGCATCGCCACATGGATGCCCCGGACCTGCCTCCACTGGACGAGCGCACGCACGACGTGGCCGAAGACGAGGCGTACGAAGAGCAGGCTTACCAGGAGCAGGCGTTCGAGCGCAAGCTGGCCGGGCATGCGCCGCGTCACGACGACGCGGACGACGTGCCGGTAGCGGAGCATCCGCACTTCGCATTGCGCCCCGATGCCGAGGCCGAGGTTGCGCCCGTGGCGCAGGCGCCGATCGACGCCGACGCGCCATGGCGGCAGCCGCCGCCGGTGCTGGCGCCGACCCCGGTCGCGCCAGCGGTTGCGGCACGCCACGAGCCGACCTGGCATCAGGAGGATGTGCCGGCCGCCGCCGAACCGATCGCCGAGCGGGAGCCGACCCATCCGCCGATCGGCCGCGAGCGCCTGGAGCTGGCCGTGGCCTACATGGACTTGGGCGACAACGAAACCGCGCGGACTCTGCTGACCGAAGTGGCGGCCGGTGGCGATCCGGCGGCGCGTGCCGAGGCCGTGCAGTTGCTGGGACGCCTGGGCTGAGACGCGCGGGCGGCGTGCGGCGGCTTCGCTGTCGCCGCCCTGCCGCGACAGGGAATGCGACGATGCGCGAACACACCTTCGACCCTGCCGCCGCGCCGATGCGCTGCCAGGCCGCGGCTGGCCTGATGCGTGCTGCCGGGGGGGCCGACCGCCAAGCTTGCATGGCGTTGCCGCGGCCGCCCGCGGCCGCCGGCCGGCACGCGGCGCGGCGGGTCCGCGCGGGCCGTCACGCACGGCACTGGACGCTCGCGCCCGCGTTGCGCGTCGTGTCGGAGTAGGGCGCGATGCGTTACGCATTGGGGGTGGAATACGACGGCAGCCAATTCCAGGGCTGGCAGCAGCTCGGCGAATCCGGCGGGCCGAGCGTGCAGGCGGCGCTGCAGGCGGCGCTGTCGTCGGTGGCCGACATGCCGGTGAGCGTGGTCTGCGCCGGCCGCACCGACGCCGGCGTGCACGGCGAGTGCCAGGTGGTGCACTTCGATTGCGCCGCGCTGCGCGCGCCGCGCGGCTGGGTGCTCGGCGCCACCGCGCGGCTGCCGGCCTCGGTCTGCGTGCGCTGGTGCGTGCCGGCCGCGGACGATTTCCATGCGCGGTTCTCGGCGCGCGCGCGGCGCTACCGCTACCGCCTGCTCAACCGCCAGGTACGCCCGGCGCTGTACCGGCAGACGCTGAGCTGGGAACGGCGGCCGCTGCAGGCCGAGGCGATGCACGCCGCGGCGCAGGCGCTGCTGGGCGAACAGGACTTCAGCGCATTCCGCAGCATCCAGTGCCAGGCGCTGCATGCGCGCCGCGAACTGCAGTCGATCGCGGTGACCCGGGTCGGCGAGGTCGTCGAGGTCCAGGTCCAGGCCAATGCATTCCTTCATCACATGGTGCGCAATATCGTAGGCTCCCTAATCATGGTGGGAACGGGCGACAAGCCGGTGCCCTGGATCGGCGAACTGCTCGCCGGGCGCGACCGTCGCGTCGCAGGCCCGACCGCGCCACCGCAGGGGCTGGCGTTCGTCGGTCCCCTCTATCCCGCCATCTGCAAGCTTCCGGCCGAGGTCACCCTATGAATCGAACGCTGTATCGCACCCGCATCAAGTTCTGCGGCATGACCCGTGCCGGCGACATCCGCCTGGCGGGCGAGCTTGGGGTGGATTCGGTAGGGTTCGTGTTCGCGCACGGCAGCCCGCGGCGGGTGGCCCCGGCCGAAGCCCGCGCGATGCGGCAGGCGGCCGCGCCGATGGTGGACGTGGTCGCGCTGTTCCGCGACAACCCCAAGGACGAGGTGCGCGAGGTGCTGCGCACGTTGCGGCCGACCCTGCTGCAGTTCCACGGCGACGAGGACGACGGCTTCTGCCGCGGCTTCAACCTGCCGTACCTGAAGGCGGTGCCGATGGGCGGCAGCGACGTCAACGCCCGCACCCTGCAGCTGCAGTACCCGAACGCCGCCGGCTTCCTGTTCGACAGCCATGCCCCCGGCGAGAGCGGCGGCTCCGGCAAGACCTTCGACTGGACGCGCCTGCCCACCGGCCTGCACCGGCCGTTCCTGCTCGCCGGGGGCATCACCGCCGACAACGTGTTCGACGCGATCGTGGCGACGCTGGCGTGGGGCGTCGACGTCTCCAGTGGCATCGAGAGCCAGCCCGGCATCAAGGACGGGCACAAGATGCGCAAGTTCGTCGAGGAAGTGCGCCGCGCCGACTGCCACGAACTGGCCAACGGCTGCTGAGCCCGCCGCCGCGGCATCGGCTGGCCGGCAGCGGCACGCGGCGTCCCGGCAGGCTGCGCGACATCGCGCACCGCGCGATGCCATGGCGGCTCCCGCGGCACCCGGCGATTCAGCACAGTTGCATGCGCAGCCAGCCTGCCAGCGCGTCGATGCGCGGATCGTCGCGTTCGCTGGTCGCGCACAGCGCCCACTGCCCGCCGGTGTCGGTGAAGCCCCATGGCGCCAGCAGGCGCCCGCTGACCAGTTCGTCGGCGACCAGCGGCTGCGGCGCGATCGCCACGCCGATCCCGGCCAGCGCGGCTTCCAGCAGGTAGTACAGGTGCTCGAAGCCGGTGCCGTAGCGCAGCGCGGCCGGGTCCAGGCCATGCGCCTGCGCCCAGGCCGGCCATGCCTGTGGGCGCGAGGCGGTGTGCAGCAGACGTTGCCGCAACAGCGCCGACGGCGGGCTCGCCGCCAATGCCTGCGCGTGCGGCAGGGCCGGGCTGAGCACCGCGCCGATCCGTTCCGGCGCCAGCACCTGCACCTGCCAGCCGTCCGGCCATGGCGCCTGGCCGAGCAGCAGCGCGGCGTCCAGGCCGTCCAGGTCGGCGCCAAACTCGCCTTCGTGCGCGGACAGGTGCAGGGTCAGTGCGGGCAGGTCGCGCTGCAGCGCCTGTAGGCGCGGGATCATCCAGCGCGCCAGGATGCTGCCCGGGCAACCCAGCACCAGCGCGCTGGGCCGCGCCGGGCGGCGCAGTTCCGCCACCGCGTCCTGCAACTGGGCGAAGGCGCCGCCGGCCGCCTCGCGCAGCCGCTCGCCGGCCGCGGTCGGGCGAATGCCGCGGCCCTCGCGCTGCAGCAGCGCCAGCCCCAGTTCCTCCTCCAGCAGCCGGATCTGGCGGCTGACCGCGCCATGGGTGACGTGCAGTTCGGCCGCCGCGCGGCCGACGCTGCGCAGCCGCGCGGCCGCCTCGAACGCGCGCAAGGCGTTCAGCGAAGGCAGGCGGCGCAGGCTGGACATGTGAGATTTCCTGACGGGTATGCGCAGACTTTATCGGTTTTTGCCGGGCGACGCGCGCGCTAAAGTGCGCACCTATCCTGCTGCCTGCGATCGCCATGTCTTCCGTTCCCATCAGCGACTTCCACGCCTATCCCGACGCCAGCGGCCACTTCGGCCGCTATGGCGGCCGCTTCGTCGCCGAGACCCTGATCGGGCCGCTGCAGGAGCTGGCCGCGGCCTACGACCGGGCGCGCCAGGACCCGGCCTTCCTCGCCGAGTACGACAAGGACCTGAAGCACTACGTCGGCCGGCCCAGCCCGATCTACCACGCCGAGCGGCTCAGCCGCGAGGTCGGCGGCGCGCAGATCCTGCTCAAGCGCGAGGACCTGAACCACACCGGCGCGCACAAGATCAACAACACCATCGGCCAGGCGTTGCTGGCCGGCCGCATGGGCAAGACCCGCATCATCGCCGAGACCGGCGCCGGCCAGCACGGCGTGGCCAGCGCCACGGTGGCCGCGCGGCTGGGCCTGGAATGTGTGGTGTACATGGGCGCCACCGACATCGAGCGGCAGAAGATCAACGTCTACCGGATGCAGCTGCTCGGCGCCAGGGTGGTGCCGGTGACCTCCGGTTCGGCCACGCTCAAGGACGCGCTGAACGAGGCGATGCGCGACTGGGTGACCAACGTGCGCGACACCTTCTACATCATCGGCACCGTCGCCGGCCCGGATCCGTATCCGCGCATGGTGCGCGACTTCAACGCCATCGTCGGCCGCGAGGCGCGCGCGCAGATGCTCGAAGACTACGGCCGCCTGCCGGACGCGATCAGCGCCTGCGTCGGCGGCGGCAGCAACGCGATCGGCCTGTTCCATGCCTTCCTCAACGATCCCGGGGTGAAGATCCACGGCGCCGAAGCCGCCGGCGACGGCATCGCCAGCGGCCGCCACGCCGCCTCCATCGCCGCCGGCCGTCCGGGCGTGCTGCACGGCAACCGCACCTACGTGATCTGCGACGACGACGGCCAGATCATCCAGACCCATTCGCTCTCCGCCGGCCTGGACTACCCGGGGGTCGGCCCCGAGCACGCGTTCCTGTCCGACAGCGGCCGTGCGGTCTACCAGGGCATCACCGACGACGAGGCGCTGGCCGCCTTCCACCTGCTGGCGCATACCGAGGGCATCCTCGCCGCGCTGGAATCCAGCCATGCGGTGGCGCAGTCGATCAAGCTGGCGCGCGAGCTGCCCAAGGACGCGCTGGTGCTGTGCAACCTGTCCGGCCGCGGCGACAAGGACGTGCACACCATCGCCGCGCGCGAAGGCATGGTGCTGTGAAAGCGCAGGGCATGTGCCGGCTCGGCGGCGCCATCGCGCTGCTGTGCGCGTCTGCGCTGGCAGCGGCGGCTGCGGCGGCACCGGAGTTGGATCGCAGCGGCGCGGTGCGGATCGGCCAGCGCTTGGCCGAACTGGCGCCGCGCGCGGCCTGGCAGCGCGACGACGACGGTCCGATCGAGCACATGCCGGGTTGCTGCCCGCGGACGTGGCGATGAGGGTGCTGGACGGCCGCTTCGCCCGCTCCGACGTCACCGACCCCGGGCCGCCCGGCCCGTTCGGCGTCCGCATCGGCGACAGCGAGGCCGCGGCGCGCGCGCGCCTGCCCGCCGGCTACGGCGTCGAGCCGCACCACTGCGGCGGTCCCGGCGACCGCTATCTCACCTGGCGCGACCCGCAACGCGGGCGCGCGGTTCGCTACGAAACCGGAGAAGGCACCGTGACATCGAGGTACTGGAGACGCTGGGACGCCGTGCAACTGGTCGAGGGCTGCGCATGAGCCGCGCCTCGGACCGCATCGCCGCGCGCTTCGACGCGCTGCGCCAGGCCGGACGCAAGGCGCTGATCCCGTTCGTCACCGCCGGCGATCCGTCGCTGCAGGCGACGCTGCCGGCGATGCATGCGCTGGTCGAGGCCGGCGCCGACGTGATCGAGCTCGGCGTGCCGTTCTCCGACCCGATGGCCGACGGTCCCATCATCCAGCGCAGCTCCGAGCGCGCGCTGGCGCGCGGCGCCGGCCTGGCCTACGTGCTGCAGACGGTCAGTGCGTTCCGCCGCGACGATGCGGCCACGCCGGTGGTGTTGATGGGGTACCTCAATCCGGTCGAGATCCACGGCACCGCGCGCTTCGCCGACGAGGCGGTGGCCGCCGGCGTGGACGGCGTGCTGCTGGTCGACCTGCCGCCGGAAGAATCGGCCGAGACCCTGGCGATCTTCACCGCGGCCGGCCTGGACCTGATCGTGCTGGCCTCGCCGACCACCAGCGACGCCCGCATCGGCCGGTTGTGCGATGCGGCGCGCGGCTACCTGTACTACGTCAGTTTCGCCGGCGTGACCGGCGCCGACCATCTCGACACCCGCGCCGCCGGCGATCGCCTGCGCCAGCTGCGCGCGCGTTCCGCGGTGCCGGTGGTGGCCGGGTTCGGGATCAAGGACGCCGCCAGCGCCAAGGCCATGGCCGCCGATGCCGACGGCGTGGTGGTCGGCAGCGCGCTGGTCGCGGCGCTGGCCGAGGCGGGCACCCTGCAAGAGGTGCGCGACCGTGCGCTGGCCTTCCTGGCGCCGCTGCGGCAGGCGCTGGACCCAGGGTGAAAACGCGTGGGTCTGCGGGCGGCGGCGATCTGGTCGGCGCCGGTCGCCGCCCCATCGGCATGGTCCGCTCGCACAGCGACGCCCGGTCGGCTTGACGGAAGGTACTGTTCGTCGCGGCCGAGCGCGCCGCCGGGCCGCGGCCGCAAGGGCGGGATTGTTGCGATGCGGCAAGGGCATGGCGCTGCGGCTCGCGCGGTCGCATTGCGGCGCGATGTCTAGCGTCACGCTAGACTGTCGCCCCTTGGCGGCCCGGCGGGCCGCGCGACTGGATCGTCATTCCGCATGAGTTGGCTCAGCAAATTGATGCCCTCCGGCATCCGCACCGACAGCACGCCCAGCAAGAAGCGCAGCGTTCCCGAAGGCCTGTGGGAGAAGTGCCCGAACTGCGGCGCCGTGCTGTACCGGCCGGAACTGGAGGAGAACCTGGAGGTGTGCCCGAAGTGCGGCCACCACATGGCGATCCGCGCGCGCGCGCGGCTGGCGGCGCTGTTCGATCCGGACACCGCGCCGACCGAGATCGGCGCGCGTCTGGGCCCGACCGACGCGCTGAAGTTTAAGGACCAGAAGAAGTACGGCGAGCGCATCAAGGCCTCGCAGAAGAGCACCGGCGAGTACGACGCGCTGATCGCGATGCAGGGCCTGCTGAAGGCGCAGCCGCTGGTCGCCGCCTCGTTCGACTTCGCCTTCATGGGCGGCTCGATGGGGTCGGTGGTCGGCGAGCGTTTCGCGCTGGCCGCCGAGACCGCACTGCGGATCGGCGCGCCGTTCGTTTGCTTCTCCGCCAGCGGCGGCGCGCGCATGCAGGAAGGCCTGTTGTCGCTGATGCAGATGGCCAAGACCTCGGCCGCGCTCGGGCGCCTGCGCGAGGCCGGCCTGCCGTACGTCTCGGTGCTGACCCATCCGACCACCGGCGGCGTCTCGGCCAGCTTCGCCATGCTCGGCGACATCAACATCGCCGAACCGCACGCGCTGATCGGCTTCGCCGGCCCGCGGGTGATCGAGCAGACCGTGCGCGAGACCCTGCCGGAAGGCTTCCAACGCTCGGAGTTCCTGCTCGAGCATGGCGCCATCGACCAGATCTGCGACCGCCGCGCGCTGCGCGAGCGCCTGTCCGAACTGCTGGCGATGATGATGCGGCAGCCGGCACCGGCCAAGACGGAGGTAGTGGCGTGATCGTCGGGACTCGGAGTGTCGGGACTCGGGACTCGGGACTCGGGACTCGTGGTCTGGCGTGGCGGATACTTTGCGCGAGGAGAGAGCGCTTCTCGCAATCCCTGAGTTTCTCAGCTTTTGACCGAGTCTCGAGTCCCGAGTCCCGAGTCCCGCAGCGATGAGCGCCCGCACCTACTTCGGCACCGACGGCATCCGCGGCCGGGTCGGGCAGGGCGCGATTTCCGCCGATTTCGTGATGCGCCTGGGCAACGCGCTGGGCCGCGTGCTCGGTGCCGGCGGCGGCGTCCGGCCGACGGTGGTGATCGGCAAGGACACGCGCATTTCCGGCTACATGTTCGAGTCGGCGCTGGAGGCCGGGCTGGTCGCCACCGGCGCCAACGTGCAGTTGCTCGGGCCGATGCCGACCCCGGCGGTGGCGTTCCTGACCCGCACGCTCGGCGCCGACGCCGGCATCGTCATCAGCGCCTCGCACAACCCGCACTACGACAACGGCATCAAGTTCTTTTCCGCCGAGGGCGAGAAGCTTGACGACGCCACCGAGAGCGCGATCGAAGCCGCGCTCGACGCGCCGTTCGCCACGGTGGATTCCGAGCACCTGGGCAAGGCGATGCGCGCGCGCGACGCGATCGGCCGCTACATCGAGTTCTGCAAGGCCAGCGTGCCGCGCGGCTTCGACCTGCGTGGGCTGAAGGTGGTGCTGGACTGCGCGCATGGCGCGACCTACCACATCGCGCCGCTGCTGTTCCGCGAACTGGGCGCCGAGGTGATCGCGATCGGCGCTGCGCCGGACGGGCTCAACATCAACGCCGGGGTCGGCTCGATGCACATCGACAACCTCGCCGGCAACGTGCGCAGCCATGGCGCGCAGCTGGGCATCGCCTTCGACGGCGACGGCGACCGCGTGCTGATGGCCGACGACCAGGGCAATCCGGTCGATGGCGACGACCTGCTGTACGTGCTGGCGCGTGGCTGGCAGGCCAGCGGCCGCCTGCGCGGTCCGGTGGTTGGCACGCTGATGACCAACTACGGGCTGGAACAGACGCTGGCGCGCCTCGGGATCGCGTTCCAGCGTGCCAAGGTCGGCGACCGCTACGTGCATCAGGCGCTGGTCGAGGGCGGCGGCATCCTGGGCGGCGAGGCCTCCGGCCATCTGCTGTGCCTGGACCGGGCCAGCACCGGCGACGGCATCGTCAGCGCCTTGCAGGTGCTCGAGGCGCTCGCGCGCGACGGCGTCGGCCTGCGCCAGGCGCTGGCCGGGCTGGTCAAGGTGCCGCAGAAGACCGTCAACGTGCGCCTAGAGACCGGCGCCCGCGCGGCGGTCGAGGCTGCCAGCGTGCAGCAGGCGCTGCAGTGGGCGCAGGCCGCGGTGCAGGGCCGGGGCCGCGCCTTCCTGCGGCCGTCGGGCACCGAGCCGGTGGTGCGCGTCACCGTCGAGGCCGACGATGCGGCGCTGGTCCAGCACACGCTGGATGCGCTGGCCGGGGCGGTGCGTGACGCGGCGTGAGTCGCTGCTGATCGCGTTCGGGGTCGGCCTGGCCAAGGCCGCCACCTTCTGCCTACTGTACCGCCTGCTGCGCTAGAGCGTTTTCGATCCAAGCGATGCCACTTGTGGGAGCGACTTCAGGGCACCTCGAACAACCTGTCATATCGTTGAGAGGATTTCGCATCCTCTGGTCCAACCGGGCAGGCGGCAGCACGAAACCGCTCTGCGTCGGCAATTGAGGGTGGGATGAGGCGGCGCTGGGCCATCTCATTCAATCACGCTGGCGACAGCGCCCTATGCTGTGCGTGACCTGCTGGACAGACGGGCGCAGTCATCGCACACCTCGTGACGATGCCAGCCTGTTGGCTGAGCTGCGCCAGGAGATTACCGATTTGCCAAGCTATGGCTACCGGCGCGCGCCAGGAACCAGCCATGGACCAGGCGCTTTATTGCGAATAGGACGGTGACTGGGATACGGGGGCAATATCACAACTGGGCGCTACCAATTTGCCTGCGCCTGTGCTCTGCAAGCCGCAGGATTCCGAGCAGCGGTGATCCATCCGAGGCAGGCACGGGACTTCGCAAAGGCGATGGGCAGACTGGCAAAAACGGATCGCGTCGATGCCCTGATGCTGGCAGAGCTGGCCGAAGCGATCGACAAACGCCCAGACCAGGATCGTTTCACCAAGCCGATGGCAGATGAGACGCAGCAGTGCCTGCATGCGCTGGTGACTCGCCGCAGGCAGCTTGTACGCTTGCAAGTCAGTGAACGTCAGCGCAAGTACGCCTCTCACGCGGATGTGCAGCCTGGGATCATTGAGATGATGAACATCCTTAAGCGCCAGGTTCAGGACATCGACGCGAGGATCGCAGCACATCTCGCCAAGTATCGAGCCAGTCTGACGAAGCTCCTGCAGAGCGTCAAAGGCGTTGGGCCAGCGACAACGGTTGCGCTGATTTCCGAACTTCCAGAATTGGGGCAGCTCAAGGCCAAGCGGATATCCTCACTGGTCGGCGTCGCGCCAATGAACCGGGACTCGGGCCAGTCACGCGGCAAGCGCATGATCTGCGGTGGTCGAGCAACGGTGCGCAGCGCCCTCTACATGGCGGCAATCGTGGCTATGCGGCACAACCCTGTGATCCGAGCCTGCTATCAGCGGCTGGTGGCCGCAGGCAAGCCCAAGAAGGTCGCCATCGTGGCTTGCATGCGCAAGCTACTGATCATTCTGAATGCCATGGCAAGAACCGGCATGCCATGGAAAGAAGGGGCAACACCTGCTCGAAGCGATGCTGAGAGCGACAGCGGGCCACCACAAGGCCGAGTGGACCCGATCGCTCATGGCCTGCGGGCGACCCAGCCCTTGAAAGTGAATGCGCAATAGAACAATTCGATGTGCGTGAATCCGGCCTCGTTAAGCAGATCAACGTCTTGCTCCGGCGAGAGCACGGGCAGTCGCCCCTTCAGTGCCAGAATGTTCTCGGCCTGCGCCGAAGGCATTCCAGAGGCGACTGCGAAAGCAACGTTGCGCTGGAGCCACTTGTCCTGGTCCGGGCCTTCGTCGGGCAAGCTGTGATGCACGACGACCAGAGGCGCGCCGACCTTGAGACGCGCCTGCATCTGCTTCAAGGTCTCTAGTCGTTCGGCCCGCGGAAGAAAGTGCAGTGTCAGAAGGCAGGTCGCACCGTCGAACGGTCCCATGGGAGCCATGTCGATATAGCCTTCGTGCAGGCACGCACGGGATGCGAGAGGCCCCAGTGTCGTGCGGGCCAATCGGAGCATTTCGGCCGACGGGTCCACGCCATCGAAGCGCCAGCTTGGTTGCATCTCGGCGAGGCCCTTCAACTCAAGCCCGCCGCCGGCACCAAGCACCAGGATGTGCGCATTGGCCGGCGCACGCTCGGCCAGCAGCGCACCGGCCATCTTCGGCAAGTCACGCAGGCCGGGCACCATCCGCGCGGCGTTCTCGGCGTAGCTGGAAACGATGGTCGAACCGGAAAACGAGATCATGGGACGGTCGCTTCCTCTTGCAGGGGCTGTACGGCGTCTGGCCAGAGCAGCGAGCGGTGCAACTGGAGGCCGGCCATGGCGCCGTTGCCCACGGCCTGCGACACCGAATGGGGGACTCGGGCCACATCACCGCAGGCAAACACGCCCGGCACCGAAGTCTTGTTCTCGGCATCGGTGCGCACCTGTGTGCCGATGGGCGTTTCTTCCAGCTTGCAGCCGATCGCTTCGGCTAGGGAGCCCGATGGATCGGTGCGGCTTGCCGTGAACAGACCTGCAAAGCGCAGCCGCCGTCCATCGGTCATCGCCACATCGGCACGCCCTTCGATCCTGTCGATCGGCGCCTCCTCGATCGTCACGCCCCGACGCCGCAAGGTAAATCTGGCGTCATGGCTCAGTTCCACGGTCTCATTGGCGAGCAATGTCACGTCGCCCCAGTCTGTGAGCAGTTCGGCCTGATGGATCGACATCGAGCCGGTGCCAATGATGCCGATGCGGCCCTGGCCGATCTCGTAGCCGTGGCAGTACGGGCAATGGAAGACCGTCTTGCCCCAGCGTTCGGCCAGTCCGGCGATGGGAGGCAACTGGTCGGCCACGCCGACGGCCAGCAGGATGCGACGGCCCCGGTGCAGTTCACCTCCGGCGGTTGTGACGGTGAAGCCGTCCACTTGGCCTGAAACGGCTTCGGCGCGGCCGTCCAGCCAGGTCAACGTCGGATAGGTTTCGAGCTGGCGACGTGCGTTCGCCGCGATCTCGCCGGGGGGGACGCCATCCTGGCCGAGAAACCCGTGCGAATGGCCGGCGAAGCGGTTGCGCCGCTCGCCCGCATCGATCACCAGCAGGGCCCGGCGCGCACGCACCAGTTGCAGGGCTGCGGCCATTCCCGCATAGCTCCCGCCGATGACGATGACGTCATGGTTCATGGTCAACGCCTTTGGCTTCGCACCGCCGCATGCCGGCGCGCAAAGTCAGCGGCCAGATCGGCGAGCGTGATTTCCGAAAACCGCTTCAGCAGCAGCGCCTCGGCTTCGGCGAAGGCACCTTCGAGTGCGGCATTCACCGCCTGCTCGACCAAGCACTCCGGCGTCTCGTTGCGGTTGCCGATGGCAAACATGGCCGGCTCGCCCAGCGCTTCGTGCAGCTGGCGAAGGGTGACAGAGCCCAGGTCGGCATGGATGCGCCATCCACCAGCGGGGCCTCGATCCGACGTCACGATGCCTGCCTCTCGCAAATACCCCATCGTGCGCCGGACGACGACGGGGTTGGTACCCAGGCATTGCGCCAGGGTTTCTGAAGTGACTGGTCCATCCTGCTCGGCCATGTGCAGAAGGGCATGCAGGACGGAAGACAGGCGGCTGTCGCGTTTCATGTAACTAATGATGTTTCATATTGAGGCATATGTCAAGACTGGTCTGGAGTATGGATATCGTCGAGCCGCCTGCGCTTGACATTCAAGACAGTTGCTCACGCCTTCGTGCCTGCGGCGCTGCGCGGCTCTGCTTGCGGGAATCCCGCATCGCGCGCTGGTGCGCGCTACGGCGTGTCGCGCTCTTTCATTACGGCCTCAATCTCTTGGCGCACATTCTAGAAGCGGACTGGAGGCTTTCCACCCCGTCCGGCGTCCAGCAGTCGATAAAGCGGACGCCCGAAAGCGGTCATTCAGTCCTCTCGGCAGAGTCCTACTTCTCCATCTGCGCTCGGCCATTTGTAAGAGAGTGCAATCCGGAACAGGTTTTGGGAAATCCTTCCTGCTTTCCAGGAGCTGTTGTGGCTTGACCTTGATTGTCCTGTTCCACGTTCCCGGTCGGGAAGCTCTCTACCCTTCATCGGATCGAGCGAGACGGTCGAGCAACTCAGCCAGCAACAATCCTTCCCCGGGTGTCAGCAGCTTGGCGGTGTCGTGCGCGCGAAGGCCGATCGCCAATGAGGCGAGATCGGTATGATCCTGTTGCGACGAGCCAATGAGGATAGATGCGAGAATGGCGTCTCGCATCATAGGTGAGAGGTGCATGTCGCGCGCCTCCTCGGGAACTGCGAGCAGAGTCGCGACGGTTCCGACCCCAGCGGCATGGATCATCGCAACCGCACGCTCTACTGGCACCCTTAGCCGACCTGCGCGCGCGATCCGCTCCACCCGCTCGTGCAGGATCGCAATGCCCGCCAGCATGGCTGGTGATCCGGATGTCGGGGCGCCAACTTCGTTCATGATCGCAAAGACGGTCGGGTGGGCGAGACCGAAGGCGACGTAGCTATCCCAAGCGTTCGCGAGGTTCTGCACGGGATCGGGATGCGGCGGCAGGGCAGCCTTGTCGGCGAGGAACGCTGCGAGCCCGTGCTCCGCAACCGCGTTCAGCAACCCCTGCTTATCGCCAAACAGCCGATAGAGAGTGGGCGCTTGGACCGACGCAGCCGCCGCCACGGCGCGCGTCGTCAAGGCAGCGATGCCTCCACGGGCGATAAGGCGCGTTGCTGCATCCAGCACCCGCGCCCGCAGATCCGGGGCCTCTACCTCGCTCAAGAACGCCTCTCCTTTTCAGTGACTAAACCATACCCATCGACATCATTGCTCTGCGTTGGATGGTATCGGCGATTGCAAACTATTGTTATCAATGATATCATGAACTTCCTAACAACGTTAGGCAATTGGAGGAATTATGATTGTCGTGACAGGAGCCGGGGGTCATCTCGGCAAGGCTGTGGTGGACGGTCTGCTGCGGCGCGTATCGGCCGATCAGATCGCCGTAAGCGTCCGCGATCCGGGCAAGGCCTCCCAGTTCGCTAAACGCGGTGTCAGGATACGCACCGGCGACTTCGCAGACGCCGCCAGCCTGGAGCGAGCCTTTGCCAACGCTGATCAGGTTCTGATCGTCTCCACTGACAAGCTTGGTGACGAGGCGCGACAGCTTCACCGCACCGCGATCGGCGCTGCACGCGATGCGGGCGTCCGACGCATTCTCTACACCAGCCACATGGGCGCGCGGGCGGGATCGCCGTTCCTGCCAGCCGATCAGCATGCGGCCACCGAGGCGGACCTTGCGGAGACTGGGGTGGCGTACACAGCGCTACGCCACGGCTTCTACGCCGAAAGCTGCCTACAGATGATCGGTGCCGATCTCAGTGCGGGCGAGTTGCTGACGCCTGAGGACGGCCCGGTCAGTTGGACGGCACGTGCCGACCTGGCGGAGGCGGACGCGGCGATCCTCGCGGACGAGGAGGACTGGAGCGGCGCCACGCAGCCGCTTACCGCCGGGGAAGTGCTGACCATGGCGGAACTGGCGGCCATTGCGTCTGAGATCACGGGGCGCTACGTGCGCCATACGGTCGTCCCGGACGAGGAGTGGCGGAACGCGCGGGTCGCCGCCGGCATGCCCCCGTTCTACGCCAACATGCTGCTCGGCGTGTTCCGTGCCGCTCGACGCGGCGACTTCGCGGCCACCGACCAGACACTGGAAAAGCTGCTCGGCCGCACACCTTGCACGATGCGCGACGTGCTTCCCGCACTTCTTCCTGACCTCACAGACCTGCGCTACCGGAAAGAGCTCACATGACCAAATTCAGCACACTCTCATATGCCGGGATCGTTCTCGGCCTGCTCATGTCACCACCAACATTCGGACAAACCGTCCCAATGACCGAGATCACGAAGTTTCATCACCTCGGCATCGTCGTCAAGGATATCGAAGCTAGCACGCAATGGTATGTCGACAATCTCGGCTTCGAGCGCCTGTATGCCTATGGTTGGCCGGGGGTGAAGGCCGCCTTCATAGGTCGGGGCGACCTGAAGATCGAGTTGTTCCAGAACGAGCTAGCGACGCCAATGGCCGCGGAGCGTCGCCAAGCCGAGACGAACCTGCGAATCGGTGGCATCAACCATTTCGCAATCGAGGTCGCCGACCTCGATGCGACGGTCGCGGCGTTGCGGGAAAAGGGCATCGACGTCGTGTCTCCGCCGCGCGAGGTTCCCAACAGTGGCGGCAGCCGTTTCGCCTTCGTTCACGACAACGAGCAAATGCTCATAGAGCTTTTCCAGCCTGCTCGATAATCCCACGACCAGTCTGATCGCGGGTTAGCCTATGATCGGGACAGCACCGGCTGCTTTCCCGATTAACCACCGTTTTTGGGAAAACTAACGGCATTCGCCAAAGGCAGCTTACTGCTAAACCTCGAAGTGCAGCCCTGCCAGCATCTCGGGCAGACGTTCGTAGTCGCGGGCCAGACACCGGAGGCGATTGACCCAGCCAAAGCTGCGCTCCACTACCCAACGCCGCGGCAACAACACGAACCCCTTCTTGGCCTGCTGCAGTTTCACCAACGTAGCTCAATGCCTTCTTTCTGCGCCGCCTCGGCCGAATCCTTGTCCGTCTTGACCTGCCCCCTTTGGCCCTACCAGTGTCGAGTTGAGGCTGTAAAAAAACTGATCTTATGACCGTTCTCCCACGGTAAATTGGACCGGCCAGATTTCCGTAGACACTCAGTCGCCGCTCTGCGCGTAGCGCCTTTCAAACTCTACCGGTGACACGCCGCCAGCGGAACCATGCCGGCGGATCGGGTTGTAGAACATCTCGATATAGTCGAACACGTCCGATGCCGCCATGGCGCGTGTCGGGTAGATCCGACGCTTGATACGTTCCTTCTTCAAGACGCTGAAGAAGCTCTCGGCCACGGCGTTGTCATGGCAGTTCCCGCGTCGGCTCATGCTCGGCACCATCCGGTGCGCCTTCAGGAACGACTGCCAATCGCTGCTGGTGAACTGCCAGCCCTGGTCGGAGTGCACCATCACGCCAGGACCGGGCTTGCGCCGCCACGCCGCTGCCACCAGTGCCTGCAGCACCAGATCGCTGGTCATTGTCGAAGCGGTTGCCCAACCCACGATCTGGCGCCAATACAGCTCCATTACCGCTGCCAAGAACAGCCAGCCCTCGTAGGTGCGGAGATAGGTGATGTCCGTGACCCAGACCTTGTTCGGGGCCTGCGGAATGAAGTCCCGGTTGAGCACATTCGCCACCACGCCGACCGGACCTCCCCGCTAACGCGGCTTGCTGCCGTAGCCAACCTGCGCTCGCAAGCCTTCGGCCTTCATCAAGCGCCGCACCCGGTGACGGCTGCAACGCTCGCCGGCCTCACGCAGATCCAGGGTGAGCTTGCGATAGCCGTACACCGCGCCGCTGGCCAGCCAGTGGTGCTTGATCAGGCCCAGCAAGCGCTGGTCCTCGCGTTCGCGGACGCTGGTGCCGTTGCGCAGCCAGGCCTAGTAACCACTGCGATGCACGCCCAGCACCCGGCACATCGTCGCCAGACGAAACTCCCGGACGTGCGCACGCATGAACGCGTACTTCGCCCTTACCCCTTGGCAAAGTACGCGGCGGCTTTTTCTAGGATGTCGCGCTCCTCGGTTACCCGCCTCAGTTCGGCCTTGAGCCGGCGAATCTCCGCTGAGTCGGTCGACGCCGCTGCAGCGCCGGCTGCCGGCGCCATCTTCCTGGCGGCCTGCACCCACCCGTATAGCGTGTGCTTGGGAATCCCGATTCGGGAGGCCACATCCACCACCGTGAAGCCGCGTTCGATCACCTGCTTCACCGCCTCGGCCCGGAACTCATCCGTGTACTGCTTGCTGTTGCCCATAAACACCTCGGTCATTGCCATCAATTATGGCGTCCGGATGTCTACGAAAGGCTGGCCGGTCCAGTGGCCCTAACAAGGGAGGCGCGTAGCGCTCCCGCAGCCGCTTTGAGCGGCTCACATCTCTAAAGCCCCCGGCTTTGCCGGGGGATATTTACTCGGCAATCGAGCGGATCGCTGCGATTGGCCTGCATCGGCGGTAACCCGCAGGCACGATTGGATGCCTAAACATGCAATTGCCTGCTGTCGACCCATTGCCCTGCCTCATCCGGCACGTCCTGCGGCTTGACTGGCGTGCGCCCGCGCAGTCGCCCAACCCAACACCAGCCCAGGGCCGATACGGCGCAGAACCACGGCGTCCGCAATCTGGCATCGGTGACCAGGATCGGGCGGGCATTGGCTGGAATCAGTGTCCTCGGCTGCTGCAAGAAGCGTTTTTTGCGCCAGGCGACCCCTGCTGCTCCTGGGACGACCATGTCCAGCTAAGGTGAGCGTGCGCCCGCCCACCGGCACGGCCGCACGCAGCAGACACCACGATTTGTCCGGCTTCAGGTCGCTCCAGTCGATGACGATCACAGGCTGGGCGCCGCCCAGTGCGCCATGTCACGATCGATGACCGATCGCTCGACGTGCAACGTGCGATTGCCCAGCAGGCGGTCGAATGCCTTGAGCGGCGCACGCACCCGAGCCGCGCCGGGCTACGAGCGCGCGATGTCGATCAGTGTCAGCCTGCTTGGACTCAAGTTCCAAGTGCAACACCTCACAGAGCGCAGGAGGTTGTGCTGGGCAAACAGTCCAGTCATCTGCGTGTTGAGGAACGCGCGGTGCTGCAGGTGGAGCGCGATCGAGGAACGCGCTTGCGCAAGATCGGTCGCCGGTGGGGACGCCGTGCATCGACGCCGAGCCGCCAGGTCGGTGGTCTGCAAGGGCCGGTGTCCTGTGCGCACGCGGCGGCGGCGGCCTATCGCTCGCGCCGATCGCGCTGCGTGCGCCCTCGCCGGCCCCTGGAAGGTTCGTCGTTGTTCCCGTGCGTCGATGAGCGCCTGGTGTACGAGCGCTGGTCGCCACAGCAGATCGCGGCCGCACGGCGGGACAGGCATCCGGACGCTTCCAGCCAGCGGGTCAGCCACGAGAGGATCGCTGCGGCGATCGACACGCAGCGGCGGGGTGGTCTGAACAAGGCGCTGATCCATGCATGGAGAGGCGGCCAGCCCACACCAGGTCGCAGGCGCACGACAGCGGCGGTGCGCTCGTGGGCGCCGGAGGAACTGCGCATCGTGCATGGCCCGGACCCGGTGAAGCAGCGCCGGGCGCCGGGGCATGGGGAGGGCGCCCTGATCGAAGGCGCGTTCAACCGTTCATGCGTGGGCGCACTGGTGGAACGCAAGACCCGCTTGGTGGTGCTGTGCAGGATGGACGGTGGCACGGCGCAGGCGGCGGTCGAGGGGTTTCCCCGGCAGATGAAGCAGCGGCCGGCCTTCCTGGGTGAGAGCCTGCCCGACGACCGCGGAACGGACCTGCTACGAGGAACGGATGCAGCGGTTGAACAGCCAGGTCTGGTTCGCCGATCCGCACGCACCGTGGCAGCGCGGAAGCAATGAGAACACCAACGGTCTACTTCGCCAGTTCCTGCCCAAGGGGGCGGACCTATCCGCCGTCAGCCAGGAATACCTCAATCACATCGCGTTGCTGATGAACACTCGCCCTCGCCAGACACTTGGCTGGAAGACGCCTAGCGAGGCAATGGAAGCGGACATCGCAGCGTTCAAATCACGTGTTGCACTTGATTCTTGAGACCGCCCTGCGTCCGTGTCACAACGCTTCAACCGCACGCAGCAACGCGCGTTCGCGCAATGCATGCATGCTGGACAGTGAGGTGTGCAGGCACTTCTGCAATACTTCGCTGGCGCGCATGGGCGTCGACCTTTTTTGGCTTGGTCACCTTGAAGATTGCGCCATGCGCGCACCTTCTTCCACGCGCTCATGCAGCGAGCGATTGATCCGCTGGGAAGAAATGTGGGGAAATCTCAGGATCAGGATCGATTTTCTGGGCACCGGCCTGTCCGCCAGGAAGTCGGCGTACTGCGCCAGCGTCAGCGAGGTCCAGCCGGTCCGCGCCAGCCACGTGATCTGGCTCTCGAAGTCGGAACGGGGACGCGATGTGCGCGGGCCATGGTCTATTTCCTCATTTCCTTCAACCATTGGTAGTAGTAATGCTCGGTCCGGGTCGCCTGGCTGGTTTCGGTGAAGGCATGTGCGCCCTGCATCCACTGCCAGCTCGCCTGGCCCAGCGCCGCGCGCCGCTCGGGATGATCGACCAGCGCGCGCAGCGCATCGCGCAGCGCGGGCACATCGCCCGGCGGCACCAGCACCGCGTTGATGCCATCCAGCACCATCTCCGGCACGCCGCCGACCCGCGTGGCCACCACCGGCAGGCCCGCCTGCGCCGCCTCGACGAATACCGTGCCGGCGGCCTCGCGCTCGGTCGCCAGCGCGAACACGTCGAAGCCGCTCATCAGCCGGCAGGCGTCGTCGCGGTAGCCGAGCAGGTGCACCTGCGCGTCCAGGCCCAGGCGCGCGCGTAGCGCGCGCAGTCGGCCCATCATCGGTTCGCCGTCGCCCACCACCACCAGGTGCAGGCGCGGGTCGGCGCGACAGAGCGGGGCGATCGCCTCGAACAAGGCGGCGTGGCCCTTGGGCGCGCGCAGCACCGCCACGCAGCCCACCACGATGGCGTCGGTGTCCAAGCTCAGTTCGGCGCGGACTTCGTGCCGGACCTGCTGCAGGTGCGCAAGGCGGTCGGCATCGTGTTGCAGCCAGGGCGGTGGCGGGGCGACCGGCGGCACTACGCCGATGCGCACGGCCGGCACGCCATAGTGGGCGAGCAGGGTGCCGACGAAGCGGCTGACGGTGATGACGCGGTGCGGCAGGACGGTGTAGGTGAGCAACGAGTTCACCGCGCTCATCAGGTGGCGGGAGCGCACCACCAGCGGGACCCCGGCCAGACGCGCCGCACTCGCGGCGATCAGGGTGTCGCGGCGGCTGGTGGTGTTGACCACGTCGAAGTGTTGTCGGCGCGCCAGCCGGTAGACCTTCCAGATGCCGGTGAGCAGGCGCCACGGCCCGCCCATGCGCAGGGTGGTGACCTCGAAGCCGGCCGCGCGGGCCAGCGGCGCCAGACGCGAGCCCGGCTGGCACAGCAGCTGGACCTGGTGCCCGCACGCGCGCATGCAGTGCATGTGCCGGTAGATGTAGATTTCCTGGCCGCCCATCTCCATTGCAGCCTCTGTATGTAATATCTTCAGTGGTTTGTTCATCTGTGCTGGCAGGTGCGGCCGCTCGGTCGGGAGGATTGAGACGCGTGTCGGTGCGGCCGCGTTTGCAAGCCCGGCACAGGGCACAGGCGCGCGGCGGCCGCTTCCTGCCGGCGGTGCGCGAACGTGCCGTGCGGATCAGGAACACGACGACACCGCCGACAGGGGGCGTTGGCGGGGGACGTGACCGGGTTGTGCGCCTGGTACAAGTGCGTCAGGCGGCGGCGATTCTAGCGGGTATGTCTTGCTGTGGCATGAAGTCGACCGGGTCTGCCAAGATGGCCGGACGGCCGTCCGGAATGCTCCGGCGGTCCGCGCCGACCATCGTCAGGAGCTTTGCCCCGTGAGCCGAATTCCGACCCTGGACATCACCCGCTTCGACCGCGACCGCGACGCGTTCGTCGCCGAGCTGGGCGCGGCCTATCGCGAGTGGGGCTTCGCCGGCATCCGCAACCACGGCATCGCGCAGGCGCAGATCGATGCCGCCTACGACGTGTTCAAGGCGTTCTTCGCGCTGCCCGATGAAACCAAGCGCAAGTACCACCTGCCCGGCAGCGGCGGCGCGCGCGGCTACACCGCGTTCGGCGTGGAGACCGCCAAGGGCTCCAAGCATTTCGACCTGAAGGAGTTCTGGCACATCGGCCGCGAGATCGCGGACGATTCCAGGTACCGCACGCTGATGCCGCCGAACCTGTGGCCGAGCGAAGTGCCCGGCTTCCGCGCGCACGGCTACGGCCTGTACCAGGCGCTGGACCGGCTCGGCGCGCGCGTGCTGGCGGCGCTGGCGCTGCACATCGGCTTGCCCGAGCACTACTTCGCCGACAAGACCGATTCGGGCAACGCGATCCTGCGCCCGATCCATTACCCGCCGATCACCGCCGACGCCGCTTCTGGCGAGCCACTGCCCAATGTGCGCGCCGGCGCGCACGAGGACATCAACCTGATCACGCTGCTGGTCGGCGCCAGCGCCGCCGGCCTGGAAGTGAAGTCCAAGCAGGGCGAGTGGGTGCCGTTCACCTCCGACGCCGACACCATCGTGGTCAACATCGGCGACATGCTGCAGCGCCTGACCAACCACGTGTATCCCTCGACCACGCACCGCGTGGTCAACCCGCCCGGCGAGCAGGCGCGCCAGCCGCGCTACTCGGTGCCGTTCTTCCTGCACCCGAACCCGGACTTCCTGATCGACGTGCTGCCCTCGTGCGTCAGCGCCGACAACCCCAGCCGCTATCCCGAGCCGATCACTGCGCAGGGGTATCTAGAGGAGCGGTTGCGCGAGATCAAGCTTCGATGAGCCAGCAAGAGACCGGTTTTCTTGTTATGTTTGCCGAAGCGTTGTCGGCCGCGGCGGCGCGGCGCAGAATGGCGGCGCGGTCGATACCGACCAATGGCAACGATCGCAGGCTGCTGGCCGACCTCATCGCCCAGCAAGGTGGGTACTGGGTATTGATCGAGTTCAAGGACAGCGCTGCAGGCGCTGCAGCCGAGCGCGACAAGCCGCTCGTGCCTTCGGTCTGCCGCTGGTTGCGCGCGGATCCGGTTGCGGCGGGCATGCACGAACGGGCGCATCACTTTTCCGAGAACCATGCCCGCGACCTCGGTTTCTGGGTCTATCGGACGAAGGTCTGTTCGTTGCAACCTTCGCCGCCGACGATGCTTTCGGAGCAGTTCTTTTCCAGCCTGTTGACTACGTCGCCGACGGTCGGGCTCAATACTGCGGATTTTCTCGACTATGTCGAACGATTGTTAGCGCAGACCGCAAGCGGGAAGGGCGGGGCGCAGGATGTTGTCTTGGCGGTCGCGGTCATCCCCGATACCTGTTATCACGACGAATTGTCGCTTCCGGACCTGGTCCAGATGTTGTCGCCTTCACCAGACGTCGAGCCTGATCCGCCTGGGTGGAAGCCGTAGCCTCAGTCCAGCGGCCGCAGTCGTTTGCTGTTGCGGCCCATCAAGGTCCTTAACACCGACTCCGGCAGCAGCGCGACCAGGCCCAGCAGCGTGTGGTAGAACAGGCCCGGCACCACCCGCACGCGGCCGTGCTCGGCGCCGTCGATGCCGGCGCGCGCCACCGCGTCGGCCTGCAGCCACGCCCAGCGCGGCAGCTTGTTCATCTGTTCGCGGGTGCCGGTCACGTCGTGGAACGCAGACCAGGTGAAGCCCGGGCACAGCGCGCAGACCTTCACTCCGCGGTCGGCGTTCTCCAGCGCCAGCGATTCGCTGAAGCGCAGCATGAAGCTCTTCGCCGCCGCGTACAGGGTCTGTCCGTCCGCGCCGGGCACCAGCGCGGCGAACGATGCCACGTTGAGGATGCGGCCCTGGCCGCTGGCGCGCAGCGCCGGCAGCAGGCGCCAGGTCAGCTCGCAGACCGCGCCGACCATCACCTGCAGGAACGCGGCGTGCACCGCCCAGTCGCTGGCGGGAAAGCGCCCCGGCACGCCATAACCAGCGTTGTTGACCAGGATCCGCACCGCCAGGCCGCGCCGTTCCAACTCGGCGACCAGTGCGGCCGGCGCCGCCGGGTCGGCCAGGTCGGCGACCAGGATCTGTACCGGCACCTGCGCGCGCAACTCCTCGGCCAGCGCCTGCAGCAGCGCCTGGCGGCGCGCGCTGAGGATCAGCGGCACGCCGCGGCGCGCGTATTCGCGGGCGATCTCGCGGCCGATGCCGCTGGAAGCGCCGGTGATCAGGGCATGGCCGGGGGACTGGGGCATGGCGGTCTCGCAGGGATGGCGGCAGGCGGGGCAGGACGGGGGCGGGCGCGGCGGCGGTGCCGGGCGGCACCGCGCATCGGCTATCCTTTTGGCACTTTTCGCCGGAGAACGCGCCGATGCGCCGCAGGATCGTAGCCGGAAACTGGAAGCTGCACGGCAATCGCCAGTTCGCCACCGCCCTCGTCGACGAAGTCTGCAGGGGCTTGCCGGACAGCGGGGTGGAGGTGGTGATCCTGCCGCCGCTGCCGTACCTGGGCGACCTGATCGAGGATTTCGAGGGCTGTGCGCTGCATTTCGGCGCGCAGGACGTCAGCAGCAACGAGAAGGGCGCCTACACCGGCGAGGTGTCGGCGGCGATGTTGGTCGACGTCGGCGCCGACTACGGCCTGGTCGGGCATTCGGAGCGGCGCCAGTATCACCACGAGAGCAGTGAGCTGGTCGCGCGCAAGTTCGCCGCGGCGCTGCATGCCGGGCTGCTCCCGATCCTGTGCGTGGGCGAGACCCTGCAACAGCGCGAGGCCGGTCAGACTGAATCGGTCATCGCCGCGCAGCTGGCGCCGGTGCTGGCGCTGGTCGGCGCGCAGGGCTTCGCCAACGCCGTGCTGGCCTATGAGCCGGTGTGGGCGATCGGTACCGGACGCACCGCCAGCCCTGCCCAGGCGCAGGCGGCGCACGCCTTCATCCGTGGCGAAGTCGCCGCCCACGATGCTAGAATCGCCGATTCGCTGCCGCTGCTGTACGGGGGCAGCGTCAAGCCCGACAACGCCGCGGAGCTGTTCGCGCAGCCGGATGTCGATGGAGGGCTGGTCGGCGGCGCCTCGCTGGTCGCCGAGGAATTCCTGGCCATCGCGTGCGCGGCGGCCGCCCGTTGACCGAACGGTCGTCGCGCTGGCGGCCGCTCGCTACCCAAGTCGTACTGTCCGGACGGATTTCGAAATGCTGATGGTCATCCTCAATGTGGTCTACGTGTTGGTGGCGATCGCGATGATCGCGCTGATCCTGATGCAGCGCGGTTCCGGCGCGGCGGCGGGCTCGGGCTTCGGCGCGGGCGCCTCCGGCACCGTGTTCGGATCGCGCGGCGCGTCCAACTTCCTGTCCAAGTCGACCAAGTGGCTGGCGGTGGTGTTCTTCGCCATCAGCCTGTTCATGGCCTGGTACGCCGGTCACAGCGCGCGCCCCGCCGATGCCAACCTGGGCGTGATGTCGCAGGCCGCGGCGCCTGCGCCGGCCGCCCCCGCCGGCGAGTTGCAGATCCCGCAGGCGCCGGCCGCGGCCGCGCCCGCCGCTGCGCCGCCGCCCGCGCAGCAGGCGCCGGAAAATGCACAACAAAAGTCGCCTGCCCCGTCGCAGAAAGACTGAAGACGGCTACAATACGTTGCGCGGCGGGATGCCGTGCGACACGCGAGCCCAGGTGGCGGAATTGGTAGACGCACTACCTTGAGGTGGTAGCGACTTAGGTCGTAGGGGTTCGAGTCCCCTCTTGGGCACCATTGTATGGCTACGGTTTCTGGGCAGGAACGTCCCGTCCCTGCCCGGAATATCGTCTATCCCATGCCTGCGCGGCGCCTGCGCGGGCACAGGTCAAGAGAGAATTGCGAGTGCTGGCCGAATATCTGCCGACCCTGCTGTTTCTGATCGTGGCCACCGGCATCGGCGTCGCGCTGATGTCGGTGGGACGGTTCCTTGGTCCCCGGCGTCCGGATTTGAAGAAGCTCTCGCCCTACGAGTGCGGCTTCGAAGCCTTCGAGGACGCGCGCATGAAGTTCGACGTGCGCTACTACCTGATCGCGATCCAGTTCATCGTCTTCGATCTGGAAATCATCTTCATCGTGCCGTGGACGCAGGTGTTCATGGACCTGGGCGCCCGCTCCCTGGTCACCATGGGCCTGTTCGTCGGCATGCTGTTCCTCGGTTTCATCTACGTGTGGAAGAAGGGAGCGCTGGAATGGGAGTGATTCAGACCCTGGATCGCCTGATGACCAACCCGATCCCGGAAGGGCGGGTCGACGACATCCTGCGCCCCGAAGGCGAGAACCCGCTGCTCGACAAGGGCTACGTGACCACCAGCGTCGATGCGCTGCTGAACTGGGCGCGCACCGGCTCGATGTGGCCGATGACCTTCGGCCTGGCCTGCTGCGCGGTGGAGATGATGCACGCCGGCGCCGCGCGCCTGGACCTGGACCGCTACGGCGTGGTGTTCCGCCCCTCGCCGCGCCAGTCCGACGTGATGATCGTCGCCGGCACCCTGGTCAACAAGATGGCGCCGGCGCTGCGCAAGGTCTACGACCAGATGCCCGACCCGAAGTGGGTCATCTCGATGGGCAGCTGCGCCAACGGCGGCGGCTACTACCATTATTCGTACTCGGTGGTGCGCGGCTGCGACCGCATCGTGCCGGTGGACATCTATGTCCCGGGCTGCCCGCCGACCGCCGAAGCGCTGGTCTACGGCATCTTGCAGCTGCAGAAGAAGATCTGGCGAACCCAGACCATCGCGCGCTGATCCCTCTTTCTTCTCAAAGAGCACGCCAAGCCCCCATGGCAGAGCAAGCATCTTTTTTCAGCGACCGACTCGGCGCCCGTTTCCCCGGCAGCCAGACGTTCGTGGCCCTTCCGCGTGGCGAAGTCACCCTGGAAGTGCCGGCCGACGCCTGGCACGCCACCTGCCTGGCATTGCGCGACGAGTTCGGTTTCGAGCAATTGTCCGATCTGTGCGGCGTGGACTACCTGGGTTACGGCAGCGACGAGTGGGATACCGCCGACGTGTCGTCGCAGGGCTTCAGCCGCGGCGTCGAAGGCAAGGGCATGGGCCGCTTCGCCTGGGGCGAGTTCCCCAGCGGCGAGGCCGCCGGCGAGATCCAGCCGTTGCCGGCGCCGCTGCAGCGCTATGCGGTGCTCGCGCAACTGATCTCCTACCGCCACAACCAGCGCCTGCGCGTGCGTTGCTACGCGCCGAACGAAGACCTGCCGGTGGTGGCCTCGGTCACCGACATCTGGCCGGGCGCGAACTGGTTCGAGCGCGAGGCGTTCGACCTGTTCGGCGTGGTCTTCGCCGGCCATCCGGACCTGCGCCGCATCCTCACCGACTATGGCTTCGTCGGCCATCCGTTCCGCAAGGATTTCCCGCTGATCGGCAACGTCGAAGTGCGCTACGACGAAGAGAAGCAGCGCGTGGTCTACGAGCCGGTGACCTCGGTGGAGCCGCGGGTGGGCGTGCCGCGGGTCATTCGCGACGACGCGCGCTACCAGACCGCCGCCGGCGAAGCACAGAAGGAACCCGCCAAGTGAGCGAGTACCAGCAGGCGCATGACGCCTTCGCCAGCAACCCCGCCGAAGCCAGGCAGGAGATCCGCAACTACACCATGAACTTCGGCCCGCAGCATCCGGCCGCGCATGGCGTGCTGCGCCTGATCCTGGAAATGGACGGCGAGACCGTGGTCCGCGCCGATCCGCACATCGGCCTGCTGCACCGCGGCACCGAGAAGCTGGCCGAGTCCAAGCCGTTCAACCAGTCGATCGGCTACATGGACCGCCTCGACTACGTGTCGATGATGTGCAACGAGCACGCCTACGTGCGCGCGATCGAGACCCTGATGGGGATCGAGGCGCCGGAGCGCGCGCAGTACATCCGCACCATGTTCGACGAGATCACCCGCATCCTCAACCACCTGATGTGGGTCGGCTCCAACGGCCTGGACCTGGGCGCGATGGCGGTGATGCTGTACGCCTTCCGCGAGCGCGAGGAGCTGATGGACTGCTACGAGGCGGTCTCCGGCGCGCGCATGCACGCGACCTACTACCGGCCCGGCGGCGTCTACCGCGACCTGCCGGAGCGCATGCCCAAGTACAAGGAATCGCGCTGGCACAAGGGCAATGCGCTGAAGCGGCTCAACGCCGCGCGCGAAGGCTCGCTGCTCGACTTCCTGGAAGACTTCACCAGCACCTTCCCGGGCCGGGTCGACGAGTACGAGACCCTGCTCACCGACAACCGCATCTGGAAGCAGCGCACCGTCGGCATCGGCGTGATCCCCCCCGAGCAGGCCCATGCCTGGGGCATGACCGGCGCGATGCTGCGCGGCTCGGGCATCGCGTGGGACCTGCGCAAGAAGCAGCCCTACGCCAAGTACGACGCGGTCGATTTCGACATCCCGGTCGGCAGCAACGGCGACTGCTACGACCGCTACCTGGTGCGCGTGGCCGAGATGCGCCAATCCAACCGCATCATCCAGCAGTGCGTGAAGTGGCTGAAGGCCAACCCTGGCCCGGTGATGGTCGAGAACTTCAAGGTCGCCCCGCCCAGGCGCGCGGAGATGAAGGACGACATGGAAGCCTTGATCCATCACTTCAAGCTGTTCAGCGAAGGCTATTGCGTGCCGGCCGGCGAGACCTACTGCGCGGTCGAGGCGCCGAAGGGCGAGTTCGGCTGCTACCTGGCCTCCGACGGCGCCAACAAGCCGTTCCGCGTGCACCTGCGCGCGCCCGGCTTCGCCCATCTGTCCTCGATGGACGCGATCGTGCGCGGGCACATGCTGGCCGACGTGGTGGCGATGATTGGTACCTATGATCTGGTGTTTGGTGAGGTCGACCGATGAAGGCGACAGGTAATTTCGAAGCGGCACGCGACGTCGATCCGATGCTGGTGCTGAGCGACAAGACGCGCGCGCACATCGATCACTGGCTGGCCAAGTTCCCGCCGGACCGCAAGCGTTCGGCGGTGCTGCAGGGCCTGCACGCCGCGCAGGAGCAGAACCAGGGCTGGCTGACCGACGAGCTGATCGCCGGCGTGGCCAAGTACCTGGAGCTGCCGCCGGTGTGGGCCTACGAGGTCGCCAGCTTCTACTCGATGTTCGAGACCGAGAAGGTCGGCCGCAACAACGTCGCCTTCTGCACCAACATCAGCTGCTGGCTCAACGGCGCCGAGGACCTGGTCGCGCATGCGGAGAAGAAGCTCGGCTGCAAGCTCGGCCAGTCCACCGCCGACGGCCGCGTCTACCTCAAGCGCGAAGAGGAATGCCTGGCCGGCTGCGCCGGCGCGCCGATGATGGTGATCAACGGCCACTATCACGAGCACCTGACCAAGGACAAGGTCGACGCGCTGCTGGACGGGTTGGAGTAACGGCAATGGCACAGCATCCCCACGCTCCCACCGGCCCGGTCGGCCCCGCGCCGCTGCCGCACCAGGTGGTGTACACCACGCTGCACTACGACACCCCGTGGTCGTACGAGAGCTACCTCAAGACCGGTGGCTACGCCGCGCTGCGCAAGATCCTCGAAGAGAAGATCGCGCCGGAGCAGGTCATCGAGATGGTCAAGCAGTCGAACCTGCGCGGCCGCGGCGGCGCCGGTTTCCCGACCGGCCTGAAGTGGTCGTTCATGCCCAAGGGCGCGCCGCAGAAGTACATCCTGTGCAACTCGGACGAGTCCGAGCCGGGCACCTGCAAGGACCGCGACATCCTGCGCTACAACCCGCATTCGGTGGTGGAGGGCATGGCCATCGCCTGCTACGCCACCGGCAGCACGGTGGGCTACAACTACCTGCGCGGCGAGTTCCACCACGAGCCGTTCGAGCACTTCGAGCAGGCCCTGGCCGATGCCTACAGCAACGGCTGGCTGGGCAAGAACGTGCTCGGCAGCGGCGTGGACATCGACATCTACGGCGCGCTGGGCGCCGGCGCCTACATCTGCGGCGAAGAGACCGCGCTGATGGAATCGCTGGAAGGCAAGAAGGGCCAGCCGCGCTACAAGCCGCCGTTCCCGGCCAATTTCGGCCTGTACGGCAAGCCCTCGACGATCAACAACACCGAGACCTACGCCTCCGTGCCAGCGATCATCCGCAACGGCCCGGAATGGTTCCTGGGCCTGAGCAAGACCAAGAACGGCGGGCCGAAGATCTTCTCGGTGTCCGGCTGCGTGCGCAAGGGCGGCAACTTCGAGGTGCCGCTGGGCACCACCTTCGACGAGCTGCTGGAGATGGCCGGCGGCCTCAAGCCGGGCCGCACGCTGAAGGGCGCGGTCCCGGGCGGCGTGTCGATGCCGGTGCTCAAGGCCGAGCAGCTCAAGGGCCTGCAGATGGACTACGACACCCTGCGTGCGCTGGGCACCGGCCTGGGCTCGGGCGCCATCGTGGTGCTCGACGACAGCGTGTGCTGCGTCAAGTTCGCCTGCCGCATCTCGCAGTTCTTCCACAAGGAATCCTGCGGCCAGTGCACCCCGTGCCGCGAAGGCACCGGCTGGATGCACCGCGTGCTCGAGCGCATCGTCGCCGGCAAGGCCACGATGGAAGACCTGCACCAGTTGAAGACGGTGGCCGGCCAGATCGAGGGCCACACCATCTGCGCGTTCGGCGAAGCGGCGGCGTGGCCCATCCAGGGCTTCCTGCGCCAGTTCTGGGACGAATTCGAGTACTACATCGTCAACGGTCATTCGATGGTTGACGGCAAGAAGGTGGAGGCAGCCGCCGCATGAGCGCGCAACCCAACAATCCTGGCGTGACCCCGGCCGTGGTGCCGGAGGGACACGTGACCGTCGAGATCGACGGCCAGTCCCTGGTCGTGCCGAAAGGCTCGATGATCATCCAGGCCGCCGACAAGGCCGGGATCCCGATCCCGCGCTTCTGCTACCACGAGAAGCTGCCGATCGCGGCCAACTGCCGCATGTGCCTGGTCGACGTGGAGAAGTCGCCGAAGCCGTCGCCCGCCTGCGCGACGCCGGTGATGGACGGCATGAAGGTCACCACGCGCAGCGAGAAGGCACTGAAGTACCAGCGCAGCGTGATGGAATTCCTGCTGATCAACCACCCGCTGGACTGCCCGATCTGCGACCAGGGCGGCGAGTGCGAACTGCAGGACGTCTCGCTCGGCTACGGCCGCTCGGTCAGCCGCTTCAACGAGCGCAAGCGCGTGGTGGCGGACGAGGACATCGGTCCGCTGGTCGTCACCGAGATGACCCGCTGCATCCAGTGCACGCGCTGCGTGCGCTTCACCGCGGACATCGCCGGCACCTACGAGCTGGGCGGCATGTACCGCGGCGAGAACCTGCAGATCGGCACCTATGACGGCAAGCCGCTGACCACCGAGCTGTCGGGCAACGTCATCGACGTGTGCCCGGTCGGCGCGCTGACCAACAAGGTGTTCCAGTTCCGCGCGCGGCCGTGGGAACTGACCGCGCGCGAATCGCTCGGCTACCACGACGCGATGGGGTCCAACCTGTTCCTGCACGTGCGCCGCGGCGAAGTGCTGCGCACCGTGCCGCGCGACAACGAGGCGGTCAACGAGTGCTGGCTGTCCGACCGCGACCGCTATTCGCACCAGGGCCTGTATGCCGCCGACCGCGCCACCCGGCCGTTGCGCAAGATCGATGGCCAGTGGCAGGAAGTGTCCTGGGCCGACGGCCTGGCCGCCGCCGCGCAGATCCTCGGCGACCACCGCGGCGACGCGCTGGGCGTGCTCGCGCACCCGGCCACCTCCAACGAGGAAGGCGCCCTGCTGGCGCGCCTGGCCGACGGGCTGGGCAGCGGCAACCTGGATCACCGCATCGGCAACCGCGATTTCTCCGACGCCGCCGTGGCCGAGCCGTTCGCGGTGCCGCTGGCGCAGATCGAGCAGGCCGACGTGATCGTGGTGCTGGGCAGCAACCTGCGGCATGAGCTGCCGCTGCTGCACGCCCGCATCCGCAAGGCGCGGATGCAGCGCCAGGCGCGCGTGTACTCGATCAATCCGGTCGATTTCGATTTCGCCTTCGACCAGGCGGGCAAGCAGATCGTGGCTCCGTCCGGCTTCGCCGCCGCGCTCGCCGATGCGGCGCTGCGCGAAGCGGTGCAGGGCGCGGCCGGGCGTGCGGTGCTGATCGTCGGCGCGCTGGTCGAGAACCACCCGCAGGCCGCCGTGCTGCGCGCCGCCGCGCGCGACTTCGCCGCCGCCACCGGCGCGGCGCTGTGCCGTGTGCCGCAGGGCGCCAATGCGCTCGGCCTGACCCGGCTGGGCGTGTTGCCGAGCGCGCGCGACGTGGCCGGCATGTTCGCCGAGCCGCGCAGCGCCTACCTGCTGTACGGCATCGAGCCGGGCCTGGACTTCGCCGACGCCGGCGCCGCGCGCGCCGCACTGGGGGCGGCCAAGGTGGTGGCGTTCAGCCACTTCGCCTGCGCCTCCACCCGCGACGTCGCCGATGTGATCCTGCCGATCGGCGCGCTGCCGGAGATCGACGCGACGCTGACCAACCTGGACGGCGTCGAGCAGCTCGCGCGTGCCGCCGGCAAGCTGCCGGACCAGGCGCGCGAAGGCTGGCGGGTGCTGCGTGCGCTCGGCGGCGAATTGCAGCTGGCCGGCTTCGACTTCACCGACCTGGCCGGCCTGCGCGCCGGCGTGCAGCCGCGCAGCGTGAGCCTGCGCGGTTCGGCGCAGGCCGCCGCGGCCGGCGACGGCATCGAAGTGGCGGCGACGCCGGCGATCTACCGCACCGATGCGGTGGTGCGCCGCGCGACCGCGCTGCAGTCGCATCCGCTCAACGACGCGCCGGCGATCCGCCTGCATCCCGAACATGCCGCGCAACTGGGCGTGGCCGCCGGGCAGGTGGTCAAGGTCGGCAACGCCGTCGGCAACGCGACGCTGCCGGTGGTGCTGGATCCGCGTGTCGCGGCAGGGGTGGCCTGGATCGAATCCGGCCATGGTGCGACGGCGCCGATCGGTGCCGGCCGGGTAACGGTGGTGGCTGCATGAACGAGATGCTGTTGAACGTGGTCGATCCGCTGCACCAGTGGTTCGTCGGCCTGGGCGCGATCGGCGTGGTCCTGTGGATCGTGCTGAAGATCCTGCTGATCACCATGCCGGTGATCATCTCGGTGGCGTTCTACGTGGTCTGGGAGCGCAAGCTGATCGGCTGGATGCACGTGCGCCACGGGCCGATGTACGTGGGCATGGGCATCTTCCAGGCCTTCGCCGACGTGTTCAAGCTGCTGTTCAAGGAAATCATCCAGCCCAGCAGTTCGCACAAGGCGATGTTCGTGATCGCGCCGCTGATCACCCTGGCGCCGGCGTTCGCGGCCTGGGCGGTGGTGCCGTTCGACGCCAAGCTGGTGCTGTCCAACGCCAACGCCGGCCTGCTGTACCTGCTGGCGATGACCTCGCTGGGCGTGTACGGCATCATCCTGGCCGGCTGGGCCTCCAATTCCAAGTACGCGTTCCTGGGCGCGATGCGCTCGGCCGCGCAGGTGGTCAGCTACGAGATCGCGATGGGCTTCGCCCTGGTCGGGGTCATGATCGCCGCCGGCAGCCTCAACCTGAGCACGATCGTGGCCGCGCAGGCCGGCAACTCCGGCTTCTTCGACTGGTTCCTGGTGCCGCTGTTCCCGCTGTTCATCGTGTACTGGGTGTCCGGCGTGGCCGAGACCAACCGCGCGCCGTTCGACGTGGTCGAGGGCGAGTCGGAAATCGTCGCCGGGCACATGGTGGAATACTCGGGCGGCGCGTTCGCGCTGTTCTTCCTGGCCGAATACGCCAACATGATCCTGGTCAGCTTCCTGGTCTCGATCTTCTTCCTGGGCGGCTGGCTGAGCCCGATCCAGGGCTGGGTCACTGCCGACGTGTCGCCGTGGCTCAACTGGATCTGGACCGGCGGCTGGCCGTGGCTGCTGATGAAGGTGTTGTTCTTCGCCAGCGCCTACATCTGGTTCCGCGCCAGCTTCCCGCGCTACCGCTACGACCAGATCATGCGCCTGGGCTGGAAGGTGTTCATCCCGCTGACGATCGTGTGGATCGCGGTGACGGCATTGATGGTGTTCTACGGCGTGATCCACAAGGGCGTGTAAGCGATGAATAAAGTCACCCATTACTTCAAGAGCCTGCTGCTGCTGGAGCTGCTCGGCGGCCTGTGGCTGACCCTGAAGTACACGTTCCGTCCCAAGTACACCGTGCTGTACCCGATGGAGAAGTTCCCGCAGTCGGTGCGCTTCCGCGGCCTGCACGCGCTGCGCCGCTATCCCAACGGCGAGGAACGCTGCATCGCCTGCAAGCTGTGCGAGGCGGTGTGCCCGGCGCTGGCGATCACCATCGATTCGGCCAAGCGCGAGGACGGCACCCGCCGCACCACGCGCTACGACATCGACCTGTTCAAGTGCATCTACTGCGGTTTCTGCGAGGAAAGCTGTCCGGTGGACTCGATCGTGGAAACCCACGTGCTCGAGTACCACTTCGAGAACCGCGGCGAGAACATCGTCACCAAGCCGCAGCTGCTGGCGATCGGAGACCGGCTCGAGGCCGAGATCGCCGAGCGCCGCGCCGCCGACGCCGCCTTCCGCTGAGGTCCCGACATGGATTGGGTAAATATCGCTTTCTGGATCTTCGCCACCATCGCCGCGGTCTCCGCCGGCGCGGTGATCAGCGTGCGCAACTCCGTGTATGCGGTGCTGTGCCTGATCCTGACCTTCTTCTCCATCGCCTGCGTGTGGCTGCTGGTGGGCGCCGAGTTCCTCGGCGTGACCCTGGTGCTGGTCTACGTCGGCGCGGTGATGGTGCTGTTCCTGTTCGTGGTGATGATGCTCGACATCGATACCGCGCGGCTGCGCCAGGGCTGGGTGCGCTACCTGCCGGTCGGGCTGGTGGTGGCGGTGGCGATGCTGGTGCAGATGGTCACCCTGATCGGGGTCAAGGCGCGGACCGCCACCCCGTTCCCGGCCGACAACGCCGCCGCGCAGGCCGCCGACACCTCCAACATCACCTGGCTGGCCAAGACCCTGTTCACCCAGTTCCTGCTGCCGTTCGAGTTCGCCGCGATCATCCTGACCGTGGCCGTGGTGGCGGCGGTGATGCTGACTCTGCGCAAGCGCACCGGCATCAAGACCCAGAATCCCGGCGACCAGGCCCGGGTCAAGGCCGGCGACCGCTTGCGCATCGTCAAGATGGACGCCGAAAAGCCCACGCTGCACACCCCGGCTCCGGCACCGCAGGAGGGCCAGCCATGATCACCCTGGGTCACCTGCTGGCGCTCGGCGCGGTGCTGTTCTGCATCAGCCTGGCCGGCATCTTCCTCAACCGCAAGAACGTCATCGTGCTGCTGATGTCGATCGAGCTGATGCTGCTGTCGGTCAACATCAACTTCGTGGCGTTCTCGCGCGAACTCGGCGACGCCGCCGGCCAGCTGTTCGTGTTCTTCATCCTGACCGTGGCCGCGGCCGAGGCCGCCATCGGCCTCGCGATCCTGGTGACGCTGTTCCGTACCCGCCACACGATCAACGTGGCCGAAGTCGATTCGCTGAAGGGCTGACCCGTAGATGGACATCACTCTCTCCAAGAGTCTGCTGATCGCGGTGGTGCTTGCGCCGCTGCTCGGCAGCATCATCGCCGGCCTGTTTGGCCGCCAGGTCGGCCGCCAGGGCGCCCAGTCCGTCACCATCCTCGGCGTGGCGGTCAGCTGCGCGCTGTCGTGCTGGACCCTGTACCAGCTGGTCGGGCAGGGCGCGGCGCCGTTCAACCAGAACGTCTACACCTTCTTCGAGGTCGGCCACTATTCGGCCCACGTCGGCTTCATGGTCGACCGGCTGACCGCCATGATGATGGTGGTGGTGACCTTCGTGTCGCTGCTGGTGCACGTCTACACCATCGGCTACATGGCCGACGATCCGGGCTACCAGCGCTTCTTCAGCTACATCTCGCTGTTCACCTTCTCGATGCTGAGCCTGGTGATGAGCAACAACTTCCTGCAGCTGTTCTTCGGCTGGGAAGCGGTGGGCCTGGTCTCGTACCTGCTGATCGGTTTCTGGTTCAAGCGCCCCAGCGCGGTGTTCGCCAACATGAAGGCGTTCCTGGTCAACCGCGTCGGCGACTTCGGCTTCATCCTTGGCATCGCCGGCGTGCTGCTGTGGTTCGGCACGCTGGACTATTCCACCGTGTTCGCCAACGCCACCGCCGTGCTCGGCAACGAGGCCGTCGGGGGCCTGGCCCAGGTGTCGCTGTTCCAGGGCCATCGGTGGAACGTGTCGACGATCATCTGCATCTGCCTGTTCATCGGCGCGATGGGCAAGTCGGCGCAGGTGCCGCTGCACGTGTGGCTGCCGGACTCGATGGAAGGCCCGACCCCGATCTCGGCGCTGATCCATGCCGCGACCATGGTCACCGCCGGCATCTTCATGGTGGCGCGCATGTCGCCGCTGTTCGAGCTGTCGCAGACCGCGCTGGACTTCGTGCTGTTCGTCGGCGCCACCACCGCGTTCTTCACCGGCCTGATCGGCATCGTGCAGAACGACATCAAGCGCGTGGTCGCCTACTCGACGCTGTCGCAGCTGGGCTACATGACCGTGGCGCTGGGCGTGTCGGCGTACTCGGCGGCGGTGTTCCACCTGATGACCCACGCCTTCTTCAAGGCGCTGCTGTTCCTGGCCGCCGGCTCGGTGATCATCGGCATGCACCACGAGCAGGACATGCGCAAGATGGGCGGCCTGCGCAAGTACATGCCGGTCACCTACTGGACCAGCGTGATCGGCACCCTGGCGCTGGTCGGCACCCCGTTCTTCGCCGGCTTCTACTCCAAGGACACGATCATCGAGGCGGCCGCGCACCATGCGCACGAATCGCACAGCTGGATTGCGACCTATGGCTACTGGGCGGTGCTCGGCGGCGTGCTGGTCACCAGTTTCTACAGCTTCCGCCTGCTGTTCCTGACCTTCCACGGCAAGGAACGCTTCCGCGATGCGCCTGCGCACGAGGCGCACGCGCACCACGACGGCGCGCGCACCGACGCCGAGGCGCAGGCCCATGCCCACGACGCGCACCACGACCAGGCGCACGACGACCACGACCATGGCCACCACGGCGCGCACGAACCGCACGAGTCGCCGTGGGTGGTGACGGTGCCGCTGGTGCTGCTGGCGATCCCGTCGATCGCGATCGGCTTCTTCACCATCGGCCCGATGCTGTTTGGCACCGATTGGGCCGGGCACCATGCCGCGGTGGCCATCAAGGGCCAGGCGGTCGGTTTCTTCAGCGGCATCATCGACTTCTACAACCCGGCGCGCGACACCGTCGGCGCGCTGGCCGAGGAGTTCCGCGGCCCGGTCGCGTTCGCGCTGCACGGCCTGACCCAGCCGCCGTTCTTCCTGACCCTGGCCGGCTTCGCCCTGGCCTGGATCCTGTACCTGTGGAAGCCGGCACTGGCGGCGAAGGCGCGCAAGACGTTCTCGCTGCCGGTGTGGATCCTCGAGAACAAGTACGGTTTGGACAAGCTCTGGATCAACGGCTTCGCCGGCGCCGGTCTCGGCCTCGGCAAGGTGTCGCGTGCGGTGGATACGCATGTCGTGGACGGCGTCATGGTCAACGGCACCGCGCGCGTGATCGACCTGGCGGCCAATCTGCTGCGTCGCACGCAATCCGGTTTCCTCTATCACTACGCCTTCGCGATGATCATCGGTCTCATTGCCCTGCTGGGCGTGCTGATGCATTTCTGGCGTTGACCTGTACGGAATAAGAACACGTGTCGAACTGGCCCCTGCTTACTCTCCTGATCTGGCTGCCGATCCTCGGCGGCGCGCTGATCCTCGCGTTGCGCGACGCCAAGGCGGCGCGCTGGGCGTCGCTGCTGGTCGCGTTGCTGACCTTCGCCCTCAGCCTGCCGCTGCTCACCGGCTTCGACTACGCCAGCGACGCGCTGCAGTTCGTCGAGACCCATGCGTGGATCCCGGCCTACGACATCGGCTACAACCTCGGCGCCGACGGCATCGCGGTGGCGCTGATCGTGCTGACCACGCTGGTCACGGTGCTGGCGCTGATCGGCGCCTGGACCTCGATCGAGAAGCGTGTCAACCAGTACGTGGCCGCGTTCCTGATCCTGGAAGGCGTCACCGTCGGCATCTTCGCCGCCACTGACGCGATGCTGTTCTACGTGTTCTTCGAGGCGATGCTGATCCCGATGTTCCTGATCATCGGCATCTGGGGCGGCCCGCGCCGCATCTACGCCGCGGTCAAGTTCTTCCTGTACACCTTCCTCGGCTCGGTGCTGATGCTGGTCGGGTTGATCTACCTGTACCTGAAGGGCGGCAGCTTCCAGCTCGCCGACCTGTACCAGCTCTCGCTGAGCTCCAAGGAGCAGACCTGGCTGTTCTTCGCCTTCCTGATCGCCTTCGCGGTCAAGGTGCCGATGTTCCCGGTGCATACCTGGCTGCCGGACGCGCACGTGGAGGCGCCGACCGCCGGTTCGGTGATCCTGGCCGCGATCGCGCTGAAGATCGGCGGTTACGGCTTCCTGCGCTTCAACCTGCCGATCCTGCCCGACGCCAGCAACGAATGGGCCGGGCTGGTGATCGCGCTGTCGCTGATCGCGGTGATCTACGTCGGCCTGGTCGCGCTGGTGCAGGACGACATGAAGAAGCTGATCGCGTATTCGTCGATCGCGCACATGGGTTTCGTCACCCTGGGCGCCTTCGTCGCCTTCGCCCTGGTCGGCTTCGGCAGCACCGACGCCGCGCGCCTGGGCCTGCAGGGCGCGATGGTGCAGATGATCTCGCACGGCTTCGTGTCCGGCGCCATGTTCTCCTGCGTCGGCGTGCTCTACGACCGCATGCATACCCGCCGCATCGCCGACTACGGCGGCGTGGCCAACGTGATGCCGTGGTTCGCCGCGTTCGCGATGCTGTTCTTCATGGCCAATGCCGGCCTGCCGGGCACCAGCGGGTTCGTCGGCGAGTTCATGGTGATCATGGCCAGCTTCCAGGCGCACCCGCTGCTGGCCTTCGCCGCGGCGACCACCCTGGTGATCACCGCCGCCTACACGCTGTGGCTGTACCGGCGCGTGTTCTTCGGCGAGGTGGCCAATGCGCACGTGGCCGAGCTGAAGGACATCAACGGCCGCGAGGCGCTGGTGCTGGGCGTGTTCGCGGTGGGCGTGCTGGTCCTGGGCCTGTATCCGAAGCCGCTGACCGACCTGATGGAACCCTCGATCGCAAAGCTGGCGGCGCAGATCGCCACCAGCAAGCTGTAATCGGGCCGTCGAGCGAAATGATTCCAGAGAGTTGATGATGACCACCCCTGCGCTGCTGCCCCTGACCGCCGTCGATCTGCCGCCCCTGCTCCCCGAGCTGGTGCTGACCGCCGGCGCCTTCGCCCTGCTGATGCTCGATCTGTTCGTCAGCGAGCGGAACAAGGCCTGGACCCATATCGTCTCGGTGGCGATCCTGGTCGCGGTGTTCGCGATGCTGCTGGCCGGCGTGGGCGGGCAGGGCGAGGTGTTCAACGGCATGTTCGTGCGCGACGCCGCCGCCGACGTGATGAAGACGGTGATCGTCGGCCTCAGCGCGCTGACCCTGATCTATGGCTGGAGCTACCTGCGCGAGCGCCGGCTGTACCAGGGCGAGATCCCGGTGCTGGTGCTGTTCGCCACGGTCGGCATGATGATCCTGGTCTCGGCCGGCAGCCTGCTGATGGTGTACCTGGGCCTGGAATTGCTGGCGCTGTGCTCGTACGCGCTGGTCGCGTCGAACCGCGACAACGGCATGGCCACCGAGGCGGCGATGAAGTACATCGTGCTCGGCTCGCTGGCCTCGGGCCTGCTGCTGTACGGCATGTCGTTGATCTACGGCGCCACCGGCACGCTGAGCCTGAGCGGCATCCACGAGGCGATCGGCACCAGTCAGGAGCGCACCCTGCTGCTGACCGGCACCATCTTCATGATCGCCGGCGTGGCCTTCAAGCTCGGCGCCGCGCCGTTCCACATGTGGCTGCCCGACGTGTACCAGGGCGCGCCGGCGCCGGTCGCGCTGTTCATCAGTTCGGCCTCGAAGCTGGCCGCGTTCGGCATGGCCTACCGGCTGCTGGAAGTGGGCGTGGGCTCGCTGGCCGGGCAGTGGCACTGGGTGGTCGGCGGCCTGGCCGCGCTGTCGCTGCTGGTCGGCAACCTGATGGCGCTGGCGCAGAGCAACCTCAAGCGCATGCTGGCGTATTCGACCGTCTCGCACATCGGCTTCCTGTTGCTCGGCGTGGCCGGCGGCGGCGAGCGCGGCTATGCGGCGGCGCTGTTCTACGCGATCTGCTACGCGGTGATGTCCACCGCCTCGTTCGGCGCGATCATCGCGATGTCGCGCAAGGGCTTCGAGGCCGAGCGCATCGACGACTTCAAGGGCCTGAACGCGCGCAATCCGTGGATGGCGCTGCTGGTGCTGTGCGTCATGGCCTCGCTGGCCGGCGTGCCGCCGTTCCTGGGTTTCTGGGCCAAGCTGGCGGTGCTCGGCGCAGTGCTCGCGGTGCCGACCGACAACCTGTGGTGGACCGGCCTGGCGATCCTGTCGGTGCTGTGCGCGGTGATCGGCGCGTTCTACTACCTGCGCGTGATCAAGGTGATGTACTTCGACGAGCCGGTCGGCGCGCCGTTGCCGGGCAACGAGGACCGCGCGCTTGGCGTGGTGCTGGGGGTCAACGCGATCGGCTTGCTGGCGCTGGGCCTGGCCTGGAGCCCGCTGATGGCGTGGTGCCAGCGCGCCTTCGCGCACCTGGCCTGATCGCGCGCGAAAGCGCTGTTTTCAAGCTGTTTGCGGCAACGCCGCCATCCTGGCGGCGTTGCCGTTTCTGCGTCGAGCGGTGCGATCGGTATTTCGCTATCGGTGGCTTGCGGTTATCATGTCGCTCGAAGACCGGCGGCACCGCCGCCGGGTCGGATGAAAAATCAGGGCTTGCAATCATCGCGCTGGTTCTTCATAATTCCGCTTCTGCTGCGGGGTGGAGCAGTCTGGCAGCTCGTCGGGCTCATAACCCGAAGGTCGCAGGTTCAAATCCTGCCCCCGCTACCATGTTTTTCTACGGCGGCAACCACTTCGGCGGTTACCTGCGATAGGGAAATCTGGGCTTCGCGAAGACGCATGTTCCCGTCTTGGCAACCGGAATCCAGCGTGACCGGAGTCGTACCGGACAAGGGGCCCAACGGGCCCTTTGTCGTTTCCGGGGTCCGCGGAAACCACCGGGACCGGCTCTTCATTCATCCAGATGCAAGGCAGGCTGTGAGCGACAAGGCAAACGAAATCGCGAATCTGCTGGGCCCGACCGTGGACGCGTTGGGCCTGGAACTGCTGGGGGCGGAGTACCTGCCGGCCTCCGGCGGCGCCACGCTGCGCCTGTATATCGACGTGCCGCTGGCCGAACAGCCTGGGCGCATCGTCGACATCGACGATTGCGAGCGGGTCAGCCGCGAAGTGTCGGCGCAACTGGATGTGGAGGACCCGATCAGCGGCAACTACACGCTGGAGGTGTCTTCGCCCGGCGTGGACCGCCCGCTGTTCACCGCAGTGCAGTTCGCGCGCCACCAGGGCGAGTCGGCCAAGGTGGTGCTGAAGCTGCCGCAGCAGGGCCGGCGCCGCCTGCAGGGGCGCATCGCCCAGGTCGACGCGGCCGCCGGCCGCATCGTGTTCGAGGTCGACGGCGCCGAGCTGGCGGTGGACTTCGACAATATCGACAAGGCGCGGATCCTGCCCGACTGGGCGGCGCTGGGCCTGGCCCCGACCAAGCCGGGCAAGCGCCCCAAGCCGTCCGGCAAGACCGCAAAACCCAACAAGAAAAACAAGAAACCATCCAATGAACCGGCAGCCGACACGGCTGCGCGCGGAGTGAAAGAATGAGCAAGGAACTGTTGCTGGTAGTCGACGCGGTGGCCAACGAAAAAGGCGTGCCGCGCGAGGTGATCTTCGACGCGATCGAGGCCGCCCTGGCGTCGGCGGCGAAGAAGCGCTATCCCGATCAGGACGTGCTGACCCGCGTCGCCATCGATCACAAGGACGGCAATTACGAGACCTACCGGCGCTGGGAAGTGGTGGCCGACGAGGTGGTGATGGAATCGCCGGACCGGCAGATCCGCCTGATGGACGCGGTTGACGAGGCCGAGGGCGTGGACGTCGGCGACTACATCGAAGAGCAGATCGAGAACCCGGATTTCGGGCGCATCGCCGCGCAGGCGGCCAAGCAGGTGATCGTGCAGCGCGTGCGCGAAGCCGAGCGCCAGCAGGTGGTGGACGCATGGAAGGACCGCGTCGGCGAACTGGTCACCGGCGTGGTCAAGCGCGCCGAGCGCGGCAACATCTACGTCGACCTGGGCGGTAACGCCGAGGCCTTCATTCCCAAGGACAAGGGCATCCCGCGCGACGTGCTGCGCGCCGGCGACCGCGTGCGCGGCTACCTGGCCGAGGTGCGCTCGGAGCCGCGCGGCCCGCAGCTGTTCATCAGCCGCGCCGCACCGGAATTCATGATCGAGCTGTTCAAGCTGGAAGTGCCGGAAGTGGGCCAGGGCCTGGTCGAGATCAAGGCCTGCGCGCGCGACCCGGGCGACCGTGCCAAGATCGCGGTGCTGGCGCACGACACCCGCACCGATCCGATCGGCGCGTGCATCGGCATGCGCGGCTCGCGCGTGCAGGCGGTGTCCAACGAGCTCAACGGCGAGCGCGTGGACATCGTGCTGTGGAACGACAACCCGGCCAACTTCGTCATCAACGCGATGGCGCCGGCCGAGGTGCAGTCGATCATCGTCGACGAAGAGAAGCACGCGATGGACCTGGCGGTGGCCGAAGACCGCCTGGCCCAGGCGATCGGCAAGGGCGGCCAGAACGTGCGTCTGGCCAGCCGCCTGACCGGCTGGCAGCTCAATGTGATGACCGCCGAGCAGGTCGCGGCCAAGTCCGAGGCCGAGCAGTCCGTCGCCCGCCAGCTGTTCATGGACAAGCTGGAAGTGGACGAGGAGATCGCCGCGATCCTGGTCGCCGAGGGCTTCAACTCGGTCGAGGAGATCGCCTACGTGCCGGTCGGCGAGCTGCTGGCGGTGGAAGGCTTCGACGAGGACATCGTCGAGGAACTGCGCGCGCGCGCGCGCGATGCGCTGCTCAACGAGGCGCTGGCCGCCGAGGAAAGCGACGACAGCGGCGTGCCGGCGGCGGACCTGTTGTCGTTGGACGGCATGGACGAGGCCACCGCCTACGCGCTGGCCGGCCATGGCGTGCGCACCAGCGAGGACCTGTCGGATCTGGCAGCCGACGAAATCCTCGAGTTCGGCATCGAGGACCTGGACCAGGAGCGCGCCGCTGCGCTCATCCTGGCCGCCCGTGCCGAGGAGATCGCCCGGTTGGAGCGCGGCGAATGAGTCGGCGATGAATGCCGCCCTGACCCGATCAGGGCTTAGAATCCGCGCTACCTTCGCTCGCGGCGAGGGGGCGCCAACCAGATCATAGGATCCGAATGTCGCAGCAAACCACCATCCGCAAGCTGGCCGAACTGGTGAACACGCCGGTCGATAAACTGCTGGTTCAACTGGCCGAGGCCGGGATGAAGTTCAGCGGTCCCGACCAGGTCGTGACCAGCACCGAAAAGATGAAGCTGCTCGGCTTCCTGCGCCGTACCCACGGCAAGACCGACAAGCCGGTCGAGGAAGAAGCCCAGGCCGCGCCGAAGAAGATCACCCTGAACCGGCGCAAGCTGCAGGAAGTGACGGTCAGCGCCGGTCGCAGCAAGACCACGGTCAACGTCGAGGTGCGGCAGAAGCGCACCTACTTGAAGACGGCCGAGGATCTGGCCGCCGAGCGCGCGGGCACGGCGTCGGGCGGACGGGTGGATGACGAGCGCGCCGAGATCCTGCGCAAGCTGGAGCAATCCAAGCAGCGCAATCTGGCCGAGCAGCAGAAGCTGGCCGAGCAGGACCGCGCGCGCGCCGAGGAAATCGAGCGCAAGCGCAAGTCCGAGCAGGACGCGCGCGATCGCGTGGAAGCCGAGCGCAAGGCCGTGCAGGTCGCGGCGGAAGCCGAGTCGGCGCCGCCGGCCACGGCCGGCGCCAGCCAGCACGCGGGCGCCGCGGCGCCGCGGCTGCCGCGCCCGGCCACCGCGCCGCACCATCCGCCCAAGCCGGCCGCGCCGCGCAGCGACGACCGCAACGCCGGCAACAAGCACAAGACCCGCGGCTCGCACGTGATGGTCGCCGGGGTCGAGGACGACGACAGCACCAGCCGCTTCGCCGGCCAGTTGCACCTGTCCGCGGCCGATCGCGCGCGCCGTTCCAACGTGCGCGGCAAGCCGCGCGGCGGCGCCAGCGGCGGCCGCCGTCAGGCCGAACCGGCGCGCAGCGGCGGCGGCGCGCACGGCTTCGAGCGCCCGACCGCGCCGGTGGTGCGCGACGTGGCGATCGGCGACACGATCACCGTGGCCGACCTGGCGCAGAAGCTCGCGCTGAAGGGCGGCGACGTGGTCAAGGCGCTGTTCAAGATGGGCGTGATGGCCACCATCACCCAGTCCATCGACCACGACACCGCGGCGCTGATCACCGAGGAACTGGGCCACAAGCCGGTGCGCGCGGGCAGCGCCGACGCCGAGGACGCGCTGCTGGCGCACACCGAGGACACGCAGGGCGAGAAGCGCCCGCGTCCGCCGGTGGTCACCATCATGGGCCACGTCGACCACGGCAAGACCTCGCTGCTGGACTACATCCGCCGCACCAAGGTCGCCTCCGGCGAAGCCGGCGGCATCACCCAGCACATCGGCGCCTACCACGTCGAGACCGACCGCGGCGTCATCAGCTTCCTGGACACCCCGGGCCATGCGGCCTTCACCTCGATGCGCGCGCGCGGCGCCAAGCTCACCGACATCGTGGTGCTGGTGGTGGCGGCCGACGACGGCGTGATGCCGCAGACCATCGAGGCGGTCAAGCACGCCAAGGCGGCCGGCGTGCCGCTGATCGTGGCGGTCAACAAGATCGACAAGTCCGGCGCCGATCCGCTGCGGGTCAAGAACGAACTGCTGTCGCAGGACGTGGTCGCCGAAGAATTCGGTGGCGACACCCAGTTCGTCGAAGTCTCGGCCAAGACCGGCGCGGGCATCGACACGCTGCTCGACGCGATCTCGCTGCAGGCCGAAGTGCTGGAACTGAAGGCGGTGTTCGAGGGCCGCGCCAGCGGCGTGGTGATCGAATCCTCGCTGGACAAGGGCCGCGGCCCGGTGGCGACGGTGCTGGTGCAGCAGGGCAGCCTGAAGCGCGGCGACTACCTGGTGTGCGGCGTGCAGTACGGCCGCGTGCGTGCGCTGTTCGACGAGACCGGCGGCCAGCCGGCCGAGGCGGGTCCGTCGATCCCGGTGCAGGTATTGGGTCTGTCGGGCGTGCCGGATGCGGGCGACGATTTCGTCGTGGTCGACGACGAGCGCCTGGCCAAGGACGTGGCGCAGCAGCGCGAAGCCAAGCGCCGCGAATCGCGCCTGGTGTCCTCGGCGGGCAGCCGCATGGAAGACATCATGTCGCAGCTCGGCAAGGGCGAAGGCCAGCTGTCGCTGAACCTGGTGATCAAGGCCGACGTGCAGGGGTCGGTGGAAGCGCTGAAGCAGTCGCTGGTGGCGCTGTCCAACGAGCAGATCCGCATCAACGTGATCCACTCCGGCGTCGGCGGCATCACCGAGTCCGATGCGAACTCGGCGCTGGCGTCCAAGGCCACGGTGATCGGCTTCAACGTGCGTGCGGACGCGTCGGCGCGGCGCATCATCGAAACCAACGGCGTGGACCTGCGCTATTTCTCGATCATCTACGACGTGATCGACCAGGTGAAGCAAGTGGCCTCCGGTCTGCTCGGCGTGGAGATCCGCGAAGAGATCATCGGTACCGCCGAAGTGCGCGACGTGTTCCGCAGCTCCAAGTTCGGCGCGGTCGCCGGCTGCATGGTGGTGGAGGGCATCGTCAAGCGCAACAAGCCGATCCGCGTGCTGCGCGACAACACCGTGGTGTTCGAGGGCGAGCTGGAATCGCTGCGTCGCTTCAAGGAGAACGTCGACGAGGTGCGCAACGGTACCGAGTGCGGTATCGGCGTGAAGGCCTACAACGACGTCAAGCCGGGCGACCAGATCGAGTGCTTCGAGCGCATCGAAGTGCAGCGCACGCTGTGATAGCCGGGACCCGGGTCCCGGGTCCCGAACAGAGAGGTTCCGGACCATGGCGACAAAATCCTTCCACCGTACCGATCGTGTCTCCGCGCAGATCCGCCGCGACCTGGGCACGATCGTGCATTCGGCCGTGCGCAACCATGGCCTGCCGTCGGTCAGCGTTTCCGATGTCGAGGTCACCCGCGACCTGGCCCATGCCAAGGTGTTCGTCACCGCGTTGCTGCCGGAGCGCTCGGCCGAAGCGGTCAAGGGCCTGAAGGAACTGGCGCCGCAGTTGCGCAGCGAGCTGGCGCGGGCGATGAAGCTGCGCCACGTGCCCGAACTGCATTTTCACTACGACGATTCGGTCGACCGCGGCGAGCGCATCGACAACCTGCTGCGCGACATGCCGGAACTGCAGGAGACCGCAGACGACGACGGCGACAGCGAGCCGGCCGCGTCCAAGGGTTGAGCGGCGGCACGATGCGCAAGCATCGAGGCCGCACGCAAGCCGCATTGGCGAATGGCAAGCAGTTTTTTGCATCGATGGCCGTTCTTCGGCGTCGTCGCCTGCCGTCGTCGCATCCGCTGTCCGCTACCGTTCGGCAGCTGTATCCCAAAGCCCGGCCCGCGCCATCGCAGGCCTCACCGTCCGACTCCCGATTCGGCTTTTCCGAGTCCCGAGTCCCCGGTCCCGGTCCCGATTCCGATTCCGATTGCCCCCCATGCCCGTGTTCGGCCCCCGCCTGCCCCGTATTTCCTTCCGCCGCCTCGACGGCATCGTATTGCTCGACAAGCCGGCCGGCATGAGTTCCAACGCGGCGCTGCAAGCGGCGCGGCGGCTGTTCCGCGCGGAGAAGGGCGGCCATACCGGCAGTCTGGACCCGCTGGCCACCGGCCTGCTGCCGCTGTGCTTCGGCGAGGCGACCAAGCTGGCCGGGTTGCTGCTGGGCTCGGCCAAGGCCTACGAGGCCGAGATCGTGCTCGGGGTCAGCACCGACAGCGACGATGCCGACGGCGCGGTGCTGCGCACCCGGCCGCTGCCGCCGATCGATGCGGCCGCGCTGCAGGCGGCGCTGGCGCCGCTGCGTGGGCGCATCCGCCAGCGCGCGCCGATCTATTCGGCGCTCAAGCAGGGTGGCGAGCCGCTGTACGCGAAGGCGCGCCGCGGCGAGGCGATCGCGGCGCCGGAGCGCGAGGTCGAGGTCCACGCCATCGACGTGCTCGCCCACGCAGGCGAACGCCTGCGCCTGCACGTGGCCTGCGGCTCCGGCACCTATGTCCGCAGCCTGGCCCGCGACCTGGGCGAGGCGCTGGGCTGCGGCGCACATATTGCCGGGCTGCGGCGGCTGTGGGTGGAACCGTTCCGGGAGCCGCAGATGGCGACCCTGGAGCAGTTGCAGCAGTTGGCCGCGCAGGACCCGGCGGCGCTGGAGGCACTGCTGCTGCCGCTGGCCGCCGGCCTGGCCGATTTCCCGCCGCTGTGCCTGGACCATGCTGCGGCGCTGCGCTTTCGCATGGGCCAGCGCCTGCGCGGGGCCGACTGGGCGCGGGGTGCGGTCGCGGTGTTCGGCGCCGACGGCGTGCCGCTGGGCCTGGGCCAGGTCGACGACAGCGGACTGTTGGCGCCGCAGCGCATGTTCAATCTCTGATCCGGGCTGCATCGCACGCACCGGCACTTCCCGCACGGGCCGCCCAGGTGTCGGGCTGAACCGTGACGCCGTGTTAACGCCTTGTTCGCCATGCCTGGGACCGGTACAATTCCGCGGCCTTTCCGGCATCCCCGCGCTTCGGCGCACTCTTCGCAATCGGCGATCCAGGCGGTGCGTCATCCGCACGTTCCTGCCGGCTCCGCATCCCAGAGAAACCTCATGCCCATCGACACCCAGAAAATCATCGAAGAAAACAAGCGCGCCGCCGCCGACACCGGCTCCCCGGAAGTGCAGGTCGCGCTGCTGACCGCCCGCATCAAACTGCTGACCGGCCACTTCGGCACCCACAAGAAGGATCACCACAGCCGCCGCGGCCTGCTGCAGATGGTCAACCGCCGCCGCCGCCTGCTCGACTACCTGAAGAAGGAGGATGGCGAGCGCTACAAGGCGCTGATCGAGAAGCACGGCCTGCGTCGCTGAGTCAACGCACCCCACCGCGGCGCAGTGATGCGCCGCGGTTTTGTTTTGGGTAATACCCTGGCCCGGGGAACGCTCCGCGCCGCCGGCCGGATCCTCCCGGCCACCCGCCAGCGGCATGGGCCGTCAGCGGTCCATTCGAAGACAGCATCATCCAAGGAAACCCCGTGGCAAAAATCACCAAAACCTTCCAGTACGGCAAGCACACCGTCACCCTCGAAACCGGCGAGATCGCCCGCCAGGCCGGCGGCGCCGTCATCGTCAAGATGGACGACACCGTACTGCTGGTCACCGCCGTCGCCGCCAGGAGCGCGCGCGAAGGCCAGGACTTCTTCCCGCTGACGGTCGATTACCAGGAGAAGTTCTACGCCGGCGGCCGCATCCCCGGCGGCTTCTTCAAGCGCGAGGGCCGTGCGACCGAGAAGGAGACGCTGATTTCGCGTCTGATCGACCGTCCGATCCGTCCGCTGTTCCCGGAGGACTACAAGAACGAAGTGCAGATCATCGCCACGGTGATGTCGATGAACCCGGACATCGACGGCGACATCGCCGCGCTGATCGGCGCCTCGGCCGCGCTGTCGCTGGCCGGCACCCCGTTCAACGGCCCGATCGGCGCCGCCAAGGTCGGCTACAAGAACGGCGAATACCTCCTCAACCCGACCGTGTCGGAGCTGAAGGACTCGCAGCTGGAGCTGGTCGTGGCCGGTACCGCCAACGCGGTGCTGATGGTCGAGTCCGAAGCGGCGCTGCTGTCGGAAGAAGTGATGCTGGGCGCGGTCACCTTCGGCCATCGCGAGATGCAGAAGGTCATCAACATCATCAACGAGCTGACCGTCGAAGCCGGCACCAAGCCGTCGGACTGGGTCGCCCCGGCGAAGAACGACGGCATGATCGCGGCGCTGAAGGAAGCGGTCGGCGAGCAGCTGGCGTCGGCCTTCCAGGTGCGCGACAAGCTTCAGCGCCGCGATGCGATCTCGGCGATCAAGAAGGACGTGCTGGCGCAGCTGGCGCCGCGCGCCACGGTCGAAGGCTGGGTCGCCGCCGACCTGTCCAAGGAGTTCGGCGAGCTGGAGTACCAGACCATGCGCGGCTCGGTGCTGAGCACCAAGGTGCGCATCGACGGCCGTGCGCTGGACACGGTGCGCCCGATCAGCGTCAAGGCCGGCGTGCTGCCGCGCACCCACGGCTCGGCGCTGTTCACCCGCGGCGAGACCCAGGCGATCGTGGTCACCACGCTGGGCACCGCCCGCGACGGCCAGGTGATCGACGCGGTCAGCGGCGAGTACAAGGAAAACTTCCTGTTCCACTACAACTTCCCCCCCTACTCGGTGGGCGAGTGCGGCCGCTTCGGCGCGCCGAAGCGTCGCGAGATCGGCCACGGCCGCCTCGCCAAGCGCGGCGTGCTGGCGGTGATGCCGAGCATGGAAGAGTTCCCGTACACGATCCGCGTGGTCTCGGAAATCACCGAATCCAACGGTTCCTCGTCGATGGCCTCGGTGTGCGGCAGCTCGCTGGCGCTGATGGACGCCGGCGTGCCGGTGAAGGCGCCGGTCGCGGGCATCGCGATGGGCCTGGTCAAGGAAGGCGACGACTTCGTAGTGCTGTCGGACATTCTGGGCGACGAAGACCACCTCGGCGACATGGACTTCAAGGTCGCCGGTACCGCCGAAGGCGTGTCCGCGCTGCAGATGGACATCAAGATCGAAGGCATCACCGAGGAGATCATGAAGCAGGCCCTGGCGCAGGCCAAGGCCGGCCGCCTGCACATCCTCGGCGAGATGGCCAGCGCGCTGACCACGCCGCGGTCGGAGTTGAGCGACTACGCGCCGCGCCTGCTGACGATCAAGATCCACCCGGACAAGATCCGCGAAGTGATCGGCAAGGGCGGCTCGACCATCCAGGCGATCACCAAGGAGACCGGCACCCAGATCGACATCCAGGACGACGGCACCATCGTCATCGCCTCGGTCAACGCGATCGCCGCGCAGGCCGCCAAGGCGCGCATCGAGCAGATTACCTCGGACGTGGAACCGGGCCGCATCTACGAAGGCAAGGTCGCCAAGATCATGGACTTCGGCGCGTTCGTCACCATCCTGCCGGGCAAGGACGGCCTGGTGCACGTGTCGCAGATCTCCAGCGACCGCGTCGAGAAGGTCAGCGACGTGCTGAAGGAAGGCGATCTGGTCAAGGTCAAGGTGCTGGAGGTCGACAAGCAGGGCCGCATCCGCCTGTCGATGAAGGCCGTCGAGGAAGGCGAGGGCATGACCGCCGAGTAAGCCGTCGGCGCTTATCGCTGTACCAGCAAAAAGCGGGCTTCGGCCCGTTTTTTTCATGGGTGGCGCTGGCGCGGCGTGTGCTCCGTGAGCGATCGGGACGCGTAAGGCTATCCAGAGCTGCTCCTGCAACAGCAATCCAGATGCTTTAACGAGGCTTGCCGCGCGCTAGAGCAGTTTCGACTCTTGCTATTGGCACGACGTCCCCCCCGGTTTTGAGTAGCACGGCGATTTGGAGTCCAATCCCCAACGAGACGGAGATTGGACGTGAAGAAGCGCTTTTCCGAAGAGCAGATCATCGGCTTCCTGCGTGAGGCCGAAGCCGGCGTGGCGGTGAAGGACCTGTGCCGGCGGCACGGGTTCAGCGAGGCCTCCTACTACCTGTGGCGCAGCAAGTTCGGCGGCATGAGCGTGCCGGAGGCCAAGCGGCTCAAGGAGCTGGAGGCGGAGAACACGCGGCTGAAGAAGCTGCTGGCCGAGCAGCTGTTCGAGAACGACGTCATCAAGGACGCCCTGCGAAAAAAGTGGTGACCGCACCGGCGCGCAGGATGCTGGTGCGGCACCTGATGGAGCGCGGGCTCCCTGAGCGGCGGGCGCTGGCCGTGGTGCGGATGAGCGCCAGCGCGCTGCGCTACGTCCCACGTCCGGATCGCAACGTCGAGCTGCGCGAGCGGATCCTGGCGCTAGCGCAGCGGCACAAGCGCTACGGCGTCGGGATGATCTATCTGAAGCTGCGGCAGGAGCAGTGGCCGGTGAACTACAAGCGGGTGGAACGGCTGTATCAGGAGGCCAGGTTGCAGGTGCGCCGGCGCAAGCGGAAGAAGGTGCTGCTGGGCGAGCGCCAACCGTTGCTTCGGCCTGGAACCGCCAACCAGGTCTGGTCGATGGACTTCGTGTTCGACCGCACCGCCGAGGGCCGGGTGCTCAAGGCCCTGACCATCGTCGACGATGCCACGCACGAGGCGGTGGCGATCGAGGTGGAGCGGGCCATCTCCGGCCACGGCGTGGCCCGGGTGCTGGATCGGCTGGCGCTGACACGGGGTCTGCCGCAGGTGATCCGCACCGACAACGGCAAGGAGTTCTGCGGCAAGACGATGGTGACGTGGGCCCACGAGCGCGGTGTGCAGCTGCGCTTGATCCAGCCAGGCAAGCCGAACCAGAACGCCTACATCGAGAGCTTCAACGGCCGCCTGCGCGACGAATGCCTCAACGAGCACTGGTTCCCGAGGCTGCTGCACGCCCGCACCGAGATCGAGACCTGGCGACGGGAATATAACGAGGAGCGACCGAAGAAGATCTTGGGCGGCCTGACCCCGGCCGCCTATGCCCAACAGCTAGCGGCCAAAGCCGCTACGATGAAACCCGGACTCTAAAGAGCCCCGCTACTGAAAGCGGGGGGACGTCGGGCAGCCAGCGGAGTGTTGTGGGAGTCAACTGTCATGCAGAGGCGAGCGCAGGAGGCGCGTACGTCGCTCGATCGCGCGCGATGTCATTGAGCCACCGCAGGTATTTGTGCATGCATGCGACGATGGCGACCTTGGCGGGCTTGCCTGCGGCGGTGAGGCGCGCATAGATGTGGGACAGCGGGGATCCGGTGCGGATCCAGGCCCAGGTGGCCATGATGGACAACACCTGGCGCACGTCGGCGTGAAAGTTCGTCGCGACTGAAGGCCGGACGGCCATCACGCTGACCCGTTCCCAGGGTCAGCTTCGCGTCCACCGCCTGGGCGATCGCCGCGAAGTCGATATGGCGCGACAGCAGCGTCAGCCGGTCGCCCATCTGCTGCCGCTTGGACTCGCGTTCGTGCCCAGCAAACAAGCTGATCATCGCAAGACCTCGGCTGTCTTTTTTTGGCCTTTTATGATGCCAAAAAAGGGTTTTTAGAGGTGCCCTGAAGTCGCTCCCACAAGTGGCATCATTTGGATCGAAAGTGCTCTAGTGTGATGTCTCACAAATAATATTAACTAAGTTTAGTGGCCGCCCATGCGACGCGGGTGATAATAGAATCAGCACTCTTGTGCCAGACAAAAGGCTTCGGATTCTCGTTGTGGCGGTCGATGTAGTCTTTGATGGCCTGCTCCAAATCGTTGACGCGGGTGTGGGCGCCACGCTTGATCCACTGCTCACTGAGCTGACTGAAGAAGCGCTCGACCAGGTTGAGCCATGAGGCCGAGGTCGGAGTGAAGCGGACGTGGCAGCGGGGATGGGCCGCCAACCAGGCACCGACCTTCTCCGTGTTGTGCGTACCGTAGTTGTCCATGATCAAATGGATCTCCTGCTTGCCCGGCACAGTGGCCTCGATGGTTTTCAGGAACCGGAGACATTCCACGCTGCGGTGGCGGGGCTTGAGCTGTCCGATGACCTTGCCGGTGGCTACATCCAATGCTGCAAACAGCGAGGTCGTCCCATGACGCCGGTAGTCATGGGGGCGCGTGGCCGGCTTGCCAAAGCTCAGCGGCAAGCCGGGCTGGGTGCGGTTGAGCGCCGGGATCTGGCTCTTCCCATCGACGCACAACACCAGCGCACGGTCCGGCGGAGCCAGGTACAGCCCCACCACATCACGCCCCTTGTCCACGCAATGCGGATCCGTGGACAGTTTGAAGGTCTCTTGCAAGTGCGGCTTGAGACCGAAGGCATGCCAGATGCGTTGCACCGTGGCTGGCGAAACGCCGGTCTGCCGGCTCATTTGGCGCACGCTCCAATGCGTGGCGTTTGCTGGCGCGCTCTGGCGGACCTTGTCCACAATCTGCTGGACCTGTTCATCGTCTACGCTGCGCGGACGTCCTGTACGCGGAGCATCCGTCAGCCCGGCCAATCGGTAGGCCTCGTAGCGTCGCCTCCACTTGGATACCGTCTGGATCGTGGTCTGCAAGCGCTCAGCGATCACGTTTCCCGACTCCCCTGCTGCGCAACCCAACACGATCCGCATGCGTAGTTTCTCGTCCTCCGGCGCCTTGCGTATTCGCAGGCGGCCCTTCAGTTCCGCGCACTCGGCATCAGTGATCTGCAGCTTCGTGACGGGGCGTCCTGTGCGAGCCATCGCTATCGTCTCTTACACGGAAAACACTTCGACAGCCAAGTTGCTACATAGTTCAGATTATTTGTGAGACACAACACTAGCCCGGCTCGTCGCCGATCACCGGATAGCGCGTCAGGTGCGCCGACAGCGGCCCCGGATGGGCCAGCTGGTAGCCCTGCCCGTAGCGCGCGCCCAGCGCCTGCAGCGTCGCCAGCTCGCTCTCGGTCTCGATGCCTTCGACGATCACGTTGGCGTCGGTCTCGGCGGCGAAGGACAGGATCGCCAGTGCCAGCCGCTGGCGCCGCGGTTCGGCATCGATGCCGCGGGTCAGGGTCAGGTCCAGCTTGATGATGTCCGGCGACAGGTGCAGCAGGTGGTGCAGGCTGGCGAAGCCGATATCGGCGTCCAGAGCGATGCGCAGGCCCTGCCGCTGCAGCGCGCCGATGTGCCCGGACAGGCGCGGATAGTCCGGCGCCTGCAACTGCTCGGTGATTTCCAGCACCACCCGCGACAGGTCGTGGCCATGCAGCAGCGCTTCCAGCTGCGGGTGCAGCAGAGTCTGCGCGGAGACGTTGATCGCCAGGTACAACGGCGCCGGCAGCTGCGCCAGCAACGGCAGCGCCTTGCGCGCCGCGGCCAGTTCCAGCTCCAGGGCCAGCCCGACCCTGCTCGCGTCCTCGAACCAGCGCAGCGGCGGCTGCCCGGGGTTGGACGGGAACCGCGACAATGCCTCCACGCCGACGATGCGCTGCGTGGCCAGCGCCAGGACCGGTTGCGTCACGATCTGCAGGCGCTCGTTGGCGACCGCTTCGCGGATGCGCGTGGCGATCGCCGCCCTCTCGCGGAACGCGTGTTTCTCCGCGTTCTGGCGGCGCGCGATGTCGGTCTGCAGCGCGGCACGGTCCATCGCCAGCGCCAGGGTCGCGCCGACCAGGGTCGCCAGCATCTCCAGCGTGCGCACGTCCTGTGCGGTGTAGCTGCAGCGGTAGGGCGACATCACCTTGAGCACGCCGATGCCGCGGTCGCCATAGCGCAGCGGCACCACCAGCATCGAGCGCAGGCCGACCTTGCGGCAGGCGGCGCGGTTGACCCGCGGGTCTTCCTCCGAGTCGTCGCATTGCAGCACCTGACCGCTGCGCATGCACAGCCCGGACAGGCTGTCCTGGCTGGGCAGGCGCAGGCCCAGGTGCTGTTCGGCGATGCCGCTGGCCGACCAGTACAGCATGTCGTTGCCGTCGCACATCTCCACCACCGCGCCGGTGGAGCGGGTCAGTTCCTGCGCACGGCGGGTCACCACGTCCACCACCTGCAGCGGATCGCTGCCGGCCGCGGCGATCTCGCCCTGGGCGAGGATGATCCGCGACAGCAGCAGCGCGTCCTCGCTCATCGCCGAGGCGACGGGAGCGCGCTCGGCAGTGGCATCGGCAGGGCGCTGGACCCAGTCCGAAACGTCGGGTTCCTTGCTCATGCGCCGATCATGCGCCCATGTTTCGGCGCAGGGCAATCGGATCGCGCCTGGACGGCGCCAGCGGAATGCGGAATTGCCGCGCGCATCACGCTGCGCCGCGCGGCGCAGCGTCGCCGCCTTCAACCGGCGGCGCCCTTGCGTGGCCTGCCGTACAGACTGCGCAGTTCGTCCTTGGCCTGCTCCAGCACCTCGCGGCGCTGGGCCGGCAGTTGCTTGCCGGCGCGGTTGATATAGAAGGTCAGCATCGACATCGCGGAGCGGTAGGGCCCGGTACGGCGCCGCGCGCTCTGGTCGGCGGAATGCTTGAGCGAACGGGCGATGGACACCGGGTCGTCGCGTTCGAACACGTTGGCGGCGAGGTCCAGCGCGTCGCTGGATTCGTTGACGTGCTGGACCCAGTGGGTGGTGGAGACGTTCGAGTCGCTGTGTGCCATTGGTGATGCTCCTTGGCTGGTGACGAAGTGTGGTGACGGAGTGAAACGATGGAACCCATCCAGGACGTCCGCATCGCTGCGGATCGGTTCCTTCGCGCAACGCCGCAGGCATGCGGGCAGCGTTGCGCAGGCACCCGTGCGCCGGTGTTCGATCGTGCTTCCGTGCTGCATGCAGGCTTCCGGGTGGCTCCTGTGACGTCATCGACAACATAACCGCGCCTCCGCACCTGCGTGGTAGACAGCGCAGTTCTGGATGAACGATTAACCGAAAAACCTCTTGAAAACAGCCGTGCGCTGCACCCCCGCTTGATCGGCGCCTGTAACGTACCTGTTGCATGCGCCGTTTTCGCGAATGTCGCGTGGGACAATCGCGACGGTTCCGCCTTCCGCGCATCGCATCCGATTGCAATGGCGCGCGTCGCAGGAGACCGCATGTCGTTCGTACAAGCACGCTTCCATCCCGCCGTCGCCCGTTGGTTCGAGCGCCGCTTCCCTGCGCCCACACCGGCGCAGCTGGCCGCGTGGCCCGCGATCCAGGCCGGACGGCACACGCTGGTGGCCGCGCCGACCGGCTCTGGCAAGACCCTGACCGCGTTTCTCGCCGCGCTGGATGCGCTGTTGCGTGAAGGTCTGCGCGATGGCGTGCTCGCCGATCGCACCCAGGTGCTGTACGTATCGCCGCTGAAAGCGCTTTCAAACGATATCCGGCTCAATCTCGAAGCGCCGCTGGCCGGCATCCGCGCCGAACTGGCCGCGCTCGGCCTGCCCGCTGTGGAGATCCGCACCGCGGTGCGTACCGGCGACACGCCGCAGCGCGAGCGCGCGCAGGCGCGGCGGCGGCCGCCGTACGTGCTGGTGACCACGCCCGAGTCGCTGTACGTGCTGCTTGGTTCGATATCCGGCCGCGATGCGCTGCGCCACGTGCGCACGGTGATCGTCGACGAGATTCACGCGCTGGCGGCGAACAAGCGCGGCAGCCATCTGGCGCTGTCGCTGCAGCGCCTGCAGCAGCTGTGCGCGGCGCCGCCGCTGCGCATTGGCCTGTCGGCGACGCAGAAGCCGATCGACGCGGTCGCGCGCTTCCTGGTCGGCAGCGCTGCTGCGGTGGATGCGGGGCGGCCCGATTGCGCGATCGTCGACATCGGCTATGCGCGCGCCCGCGACCTGGCGCTGGAATTGCCGCCGACGCCGCTCAGCGCGAGCATGTCCAACGACCAATGGCAGCAGGTGTACGCGCGCCTGGCCGAGCTGGTGCGCGCGCATCGCACCACGCTGGTGTTCGTCAACACCCGGCGCATGGCCGAGCGCACGGCGCGGCACCTTGCCGAGTTGCTCGGCAGGGACGCGGTGGCGGCGCATCACGGCAGCCTGGCGCGCGAGGCGCGGCTGCTCGCCGAGCAACGGCTCAAGGCCGGTCGGCTGCAGGCGCTGGTCGTCACCGCATCGCTGGAACTGGGCCTGGACATCGGCGAGGTGGACCTGGTGTGCCAGCTCGGCTCGCCGCGCTCGATCGCCAGCTTCCTGCAGCGCGCCGGACGTTCCGGCCACGCCGTCGGCGGCACGCCGAAGGCGCGGCTGTTCCCGCAATCGCGCGACGATCTGGTCGAATGCGCGGCACTGCTCGACTGCGTGCGCCGCGGCGAACTGGATGCGCTGCGCCTGCTCGACGCGCCGCTGGACGTGCTGGCGCAACAGATCGTTGCCGAGGTGGCGTGCCAGGAATGGGACGAGGACGCGCTGTATGCGCTGGTGCGCGGCGCCTGGCCCTACGCGGCGCTGCCGCGCGTCTGCTTCGACGCGGTGCTGCGGATGCTGAGCGAAGGCTTCAGCACGCGGCTGGGGCCGCGTGCCGGCTATCTGCATCGCGACGCGGTGCATCGCCGCGTGCGTCAGCGCCGCGGCGCGCGCCTGGCGGCGCTGACTTCCGGCGGCACCATTCCCGAGAGCGGCGACTACAGCGTGCTGCTGGAGCCGCAGGCCGAGACCATCGGCACGGTCAACGAGGATTTCGCGGTCGAGAGCCTCAGCGGCGACGTGTTCCAGCTCGGCAACGCCAGCTACCGCATCCTGCGCGTGGAGCCGGGGCGGGTGCGGGTGGAGGACGCGCGCGGCGCGCCGCCGAACATCCCGTTCTGGCTTGGCGAGGCGCCGGGGCGCAGCGACGAACTGTCGGCCGGCGTGGCGCGGTTGCGCGCGCAACTGGAACAGTGCATGGAGCAGGGCGGCGCGGCGCAGGCGCTGGCCTGGCTGGACGCGGAACTGGCGCTGGATGCCGCCGCCGCGCAACAAATCGTCGACTACCTGGGTCGCGCGCGCGCCGCGCTGGGTGCGCTGCCCACGCAGCAGTGCATCGTGCTGGAGCGCTTCTTCGACGCCAGCGGCGGCACCCAACTGGTGATCCACAGCGTCCACGGCAGCCGCATCAACCGCGCTTGGGGCCTGGCCCTGCGCAAGCGCTTTTGCCGCACCTTCAATTTCGAACTGCAGGCGGCGGCCACCGAAGACGCGATCGTGCTGTCGCTGTCGACCCGGCACAGCTTCGCGCTGGAGGACGTCGCGCGCTACCTGCATGCGTCGTCGGCGCTGCAGGTGCTGGTGCAGGCGCTGCTGGATGCGCCGCTGTTCGGCGTGCGCTGGCGCTGGAACGCCACCAATGCGCTGGCCTTGCCGCGCTTCGCCGGCGGGCGCAAGGTCGCCCCGCAACTGCAGCGGATGAAGTCCGAGGACCTGCTGGCCACGGTGTTCCCGGACCAGGTGGTGTGCGCCGAGAATCTGGTCGGCGAGCGCGAGATTCCCGAGCACCCGCTGGTCGCGCAGACGTTGCACGACTGCCTGCACGAGGCGATGGACAGCGACGGCTGGCTGCGGCTGTTGCGCGGCATCGAGGATGGCAGCGTGCGCGTGCTGGCGCGCGATCTGGCGGCGCCGTCGCCGCTGGCGGCCGAGGCGCTGGACGCACGGCCGTACGCGTTCCTCGACGATGCGCCGCTGGAAGAGCGCCGCACCCAGGCCGTGCACGGCCGTCGCTACCAGGATCCGGACAGCGCCGAGGACCTCGGCCGGCTCGATCCGGAGGCGATCGCCGCGGTGCGCGCCGAGGCCTGGCCGCAGCCGCGCAGCCGCGACGAGATGCACGAGGCGCTGGTCGCGCTCGGTGCGCTGGCGGACGCCGAGGCCGCCATGCACGCGGCGTGGCCGACCTGGCTGGCCGAACTGGCCGCCGATGCGCGGGCCACTCGCCTAGCAGGGATTGATGCCGACGGCGCCGCGCTATGGGTTGCGGCCGAATCGCTGGCGCTGGTCGCGCCGTTGTATCCGCAAGCCGCCGCGCAGCCGCGCATCGCCGTGCCGGACGGCTACGCGATCGACGACTGGCAGCGCGACGGAGCGTTGCGCGAGCTGTTGCGCTCGCGCCTGTCCGCCTTGGGGCCGGTGACCGCGGCGTCGCTGGCAGCGCCGCTGCGGCTGCCGCTGCGCGAGGTGCAGGCGACGTTGCTGGCGCTGCAGCAGGACGGCTACGTGCTGCCCGGCCGCTTCAGCGCCGAGGCCGCCGCCGAGTGGTGCGAGCGCCAGCTGCTGGCGCGGATCCATCGCTGCACGCTGGGCCGGCTGCGCCGCGAGATCGAGCCAGTGGCGCCGCGCGACTACGCGCGCTTCCTGTTCCGCTGGCAGCACCTGGACGGCGAAGGCCAGGTCGCCGGCGCCGAGGCGCTGGCCAGCGTGCTGGCGCAACTGGAAGGCTTCGAGGCGCCGGCGGCGCTGCGGGAGGCCGAACTGCTGTCGGCGCGGGTGCGCGACTATGCGCCGGGCTGGCTGGACGAGCTGTGCAGCGCCGGACGCACGCTGTGGACGCGGCTGCGCCCGGCGGCGGCTGCCATGGCCGGCGGCGGTTCGCTGCGCAGCACGCCGATCGTGCTGCTGCCGCGGCGCAGCGCGGCGCAGTGGGCGCGGCTGGCGTCGATGCCGGTCGTTCCCGGCGCGCTCGGCACGCGCGCGCAGAAGGTCGCCGACTGCCTGGGCGCGCGCGGCGCCTCGTTCTTCGATGAGATCGCCGACGCCACGCGGCTACTGTCCACCGAGCTGGAAGAGGCGCTGGCGGAACTGGTGGCCGCCGGCCGCATCCATTGCGACAGCTACGCCGGGCTGCGCGCGTTGCCGGTGCCGGCATCGAAGCGGCCGTCGGCGCTGTCGCGGCGCCGGCGCCGGGTGCCGCTGTACGCCATCCAGGACGCGGGCCGCTGGGCGCTGTTACGCGGCGCCGTGGACGCCGGCGACGGCGCCGCCCGCGCCGAGGCGGTCGAACATCTGGCGCGAACCCTGCTGCGCCGCTATGGCGTGGTCTGTTGGCGCCTGCTCGAGCGCGAGGCGGCGTGGCTGCCGCCGTGGCGCGAACTGCTGCGCGTCTATCGCTGGCTGGAGGCGCGCGGCGAGATCCGCGGCGGACGTTTCATCGACGGGCTGTCCGGCGAGCAGTTCGCGCAGCCGAGGCGATCGGACTGTTGCGCCGGATGCGGCGCGAACCGCACGACGGCGCCTGGCTGTGCGTCGCCGCCGCCGACCCGGCGAACCTGCTCGGCAGCGTGCTGCCGGGCAACCGGGTGCCGCGCATGCCTGGGGCGCGGGTGCTGTACCGCGATGGCGTGCCGGTGGCGACCTGGGTGGCGGAGCGTTTCGAGCCGCTGCAGGCGTTGAGCGCCGCCGACAGCGCCGGCGCGCGGCAGCGCCTGAGGACGGCGGCGGGCCTGCATGCCGGTATCGCCACGATCGCGGTTCGCGGCTGAGGCCGCGGCATCGCGACGGGGGCTGCGTCCGGCGCCCGCGCCATTGCCGCCGCGCTGCGCGATGGCGCATTTCACTCTTTGTCTACAAGCAACGGCGGTGTGCATCCCAGTTCATTGCCGGCCGGTGATGGTGGGAATTGGCCGCAAAGGACAAATGCGGCATTCCGGCCGAAACATGGCGACACCGCTCCAGGCAAGCGAGACCACTGCGGTGGAAGGCTCTTTCCGTATTCAGCGAAGCCTCGCCGGCGCTTGTCCGTATGCGCGATTCTGCAGTTTAGGCCGCGGTTAAAGACGGCTTTGCCGATTGCCGATAGCCTGCAAGCAACGGGCGATCTGCACTGCGTCGACGCCACGTCGATGCCACATCTGAAAGACGTTGCCGATTCGTTCCCGATCGGCTTGGTGCAACGGGAAGGACGTTCGGACGCGTCGTGGTGGCGCGCTCGTTACCAAACAATCGGGGGAATCATCATGTTGGGCAATGTGAAAATCGGTATCAGGTTGACCGGCGCGTTCCTTATCGTCGCCGCCATCGGTGCGTGCATCGGTTGGATCGGCATCCTCAACTCGGGAAAGATCAACGAGTATGCGACGCGGCTGTACGAGCGCGAACTGGTCGGCATGTCGAACCTGAAGGAAGCCAACATCAACCTGATCAACGCCGGGCGCGCCCGCCTCAACCTGCAACTGGCCAGCTCCGAGGAAGAGCGCCTGAAGCAGATCGCCAATCTCGACAAATACACCTCGGAAGTGGTGGAACACATGAACAAGGCCAGGGCCTTGCTCGATGAGCCGGAGGCCAAGGCCAAGCTGTCGCACTTCGATCGGGTGTGGAAGAACTATCTGGAACTGCGCGGTAAGTTCGTCGAATCGGTCGTGCAGCAGCCGCTGCCGGTGGGCAATGCGCAATTGGCCGAGTTGTCCAGGGCGGTGCGCGGCAGCAGCGACGAACTGGATGCGCTGATGTCGGACCTGAGCATGATCAAGGAAGCCAATGCATCCAAGGCCAACGATGCGACCGGCGATATCTATGCCAGCAGCACCAAGACCCTGGTCGCGATCATCGTCGGCGGCGTGCTGCTCGGGGTCGGCCTGGGCTTCTTCATCAGCCGCAGCGTGACCAAACCGATCGGCAATGCGGTGGACGTGGCCAACGCGCTGGCGCAGGGCAACCTGAGCATCCTGATCGAGACCAAGTCCACGGACGAAGCCGGCCAATTGCTGCTGGCGATGCGGCGCATGGTCGAAAAGCTCCAGCAGGTGGTCGGCGAGGTCAACGCCAGCGCGCAGTCCCTGGCCGGTGCCTCGGAGGAGGTCAGTGCGACCGCGCAGTCGCTGAGCCAGGCATCGACCGAGCAGGCGGCCGGCGTGGAGGAGACCAGCGCCTCGCTGGAGCAGATGACCGCGTCGATCGGGCAGAACACCGAGAACGCACGCATCACCGACGGCATGGCCGCGCAGGCGGCCAAGGAAACGGTGGAGGGCGGCGAGGCGGTGGTCGCCACGGTATCGGCGATGAAGCAGATCGCGCAGAAGATCGGCATCATCGACGACATCGCCTACCAGACCAACCTGCTGGCGCTGAACGCGGCGATCGAGGCCGCGCGCGCCGGCGAGCACGGCAAGGGCTTCGCGGTGGTCGCCGCGGAAGTGCGCAAGCTGGCCGAGCGCAGCCAGGTCGCCGCGCAGGAGATCGGCGAGGTCGCCGGCAGCAGCGTGCAGCTGGCGGAGAAGGCCGGGCGTCTGCTGGAGACCATCGTGCCCAGCATCAAGAAGACCTCCGACCTGGTGCAGGAGATCGCCGCGGCGTCGCAGGAGCAGTCCTCCGGCGTGGCGCAGATCAACTCGGCGGTGGTGCAGCTGAGCCAGACCACGCAGCAGAACGCCACCGCGTCCGAGGAACTGGCCGCCACCGCCGAGGAAATGAGCTCGCAGGCCGAACAACTGCAGCAGTCGATGGCGTTCTTCCATTTGGGCCAAGAGAACGCGCCGCGCGCGCCCCGCAGCGTGGACAAGCCCGCCGTCAAGCCGCTCGCCAGCGGCCGAGCCGGGGCGCGGCGCGCGCGTCCGCGCATTGCGCAGCCGGCGTATGCGATGGCGGCGGGTCCGGACGAATCGCAGTTCGCCAGCTTCTGAGGAGCACGCCATGCACGCATATCCCGGCAATGCAGCGGCGCTGCCGCTGAAGACGGACGCGGCGTCGGTGCCGGCGCAGTTCCTGACTTTCCAGCTGGAACGGGAGCTGTTCGGCCTGAACATCGTCGGTATCCACGAGGTCATCGCGTATCGCGCGCCGACACCGGTGCCGACGCTGCCCGCCTGTGTGCGCGGCGTGATCAATCTGCGCGGCGCCGTGGTGCCGGTGGTGGACCTGCAACGGCGGCTCGGCCGCACGCCCAGCCAGGTCACCCCGCGCAGTTGCATCGTGATCGCGGCGGCGCAGGACGCCGGCACGACGCAGGCGTTCGGCCTGCTGGTCGATGCGGTCAGCGAAGTGCTGGACATCCCGGAGCAGCAGATCGAGACGGCGCCGTCGTTCGGCACCGGCATCGGCCACGAACTGCTGCAGGGCGTGGCCAAGCTGGAGGGCCGCCTGGTGATCCTGCTGGACCGCGAGCGCATGCTGTGCATGGACGCTGCCGCCGCGGCAGCGCTGCAGGCGGCGGCCTGAAGCAGCGCACCTGCGCCGACGCCGGAACGTCGCCGCGCAGCGCCCGAATCGAACCGCGCAGGCTGTGATATCCGCGTCACGGCGGCTTCGCTAGGGAAGGTCTGAACAAGCCACCGATCCAAGCGGCGTGATCGGATGCGGCTGATTGACCGGCAAATGGATACGCATATTTCACTCATTCAGGCCATTTCAGGCCGTAACCTGCGGAAACACCCCATCCTTTCCAGTTCGCAGGCACACCTTCCCCGTCATCGCCAACAACTGCCTGCGCGCCATCCATAGGTTCGACAACGCAAACAGCACGTTCAACTGCGCATCGTTCTTGGCCAGCCCCCGATAACGCACCTTCCGGTGACCGAACTGCCGCTTGATCACCCTGAACGGATGCTCCACCCGCGCCCGCACCTTGGCGATCAGGTGCTCGACGAGTTCGCTGAGAGTCTTCAACTCGCCCTCCGCCAGCGCCCTGATCCGGCTCCGCCGCTCGGCAATGTTCCAGCACACGCGCTTACCCTTCAGTTCCTCGCGCTTGTCCGCCCCGGTCTACCCCGCATCGGCGTAGACCTCGCGCTCCTTGCCGTGCAGCAACTTCTCCGACTGCGTCACATCGGCCACGTTCGCGGCGATCGACACCACCGTGTGCACCAGGCCCGAGTCCCGATCCACCCCGATGTGCGCCTTCATCCCGAAGAACCACTGCTGGCCTTTCTTGGTCTGGTGCATCGTCGGATCGCGCGTGCCGCTGCTGTTGTTCGTCGAACTCGGCGCCTCGATGATCGTGGCGTCCATGATCGTTCCCTGCCGCAGCAACAATCCCTTGCCTTGGAGATGCCGGTTCACCGCCTCCAGCAGCTTCGGCGCCAATCCATGCCGTTCCAGCAAATGCCGGAAATTGAGGATCGTCGTCTCATCCGGTATCGCCTCCAGCAACGACAGCCGTGCGAACTGACGCATCGAGGCGATCTCATACAGCGCCTCCTCCATCGCCGGATCGCTCAACGCATACCACTGCTGCAGGAAGTGAATGCGTAACATCGTCTCCAGCCCATACGAATGGCGGCCTCGACCGGCCTTCGGGTAGTGGGGCGCGATCTGCGACAGCAGCGCGCTCCACGGCACCACCTGTTCCATCTGCGCAAGGAACACCTCGCGGCGGGTCCGCTTGCGCTTACCGGCATGCTCGGCGTCGGAGAAGCTAAGCTGCGTCATGTATCGCGCCCTCGATCAGATCTTGATAGTGTCGCCGATATGGGGTGGACCGGCCAGATTTCCGTAGACACTCAGTCGCCGCTCTGCGCGTAGCGCCTTTCAAACTCTACCGGTGACACGCCGCCAGCGGAACCATGCCGGCGGATCGGGTTGTAGAACATCTCGATATAGTCGAACACGTCCGATGCCGCCATGGCGCGTGTCGGGTAGATCCGACGCTTGATACGTTCCTTCTTCAAGACGCTGAAGAAGCTCTCGGCCACGGCGTTGTCATGGCAGTTCCCGCGTCGGCTCATGCTCGGCACCATCCGGTGCGCCTTCAGGAACGACTGCCAATCGCTGCTGGTGAACTGGCAGCCCTGGTCGGAGTGCACCATCACGCCAGGACCGGGCTTGCGCCGCCACGCCGCTGCCACCAGTGCCTGCAGCACCAGATCGCTGGTCATTGTCGAAGCGGTTGCCCAACCCACGATCTGGCGCCAATACAGCTCCATTACCGCTGCCAAGAACAGCCAGCCCTCGTAGGTGCGGATATAGGTGATGTCCGTGACCCAGACCTTGTTCGGGGCCTGCGGAATGAAGTCCCGGTTGAGCACATTCGCCACCACGCCGACCGGACCTCCCCGCTAACGCGGCTTGCTGCCGTAGCCAACCTGCGCTCGCAAGCCTTCGGCCTTCATCAAGCGCCGCACCCGGTGACGGCTGCAACGCTCGCCGGCCTCACGCAGATCCAGGGTGAGCTTGCGATAGCCGTACACCGCGCCGCTGGCCAGCCAGTGGTGCTTGATCAGGCCCAGCAAGCGCTGGTCCTCGCGTTCGCGGACGCTGGTGCCGTTGCGCAGCCAGGCCTAGTAACCACTGCGATGCACGCCCAGCACCCGGCACATCGTCGCCAGACGAAACTCCCGGACGTGCGCACGCATGAACGCGTACTTCGCCCTTACCCCTTGGCAAAGTACGCGGCGGCTTTTTTTAGGATGTCGCGCTCCTCGGTTACCCGCCTCAGTTCGGCCTTGAGCCGGCGAATCTCCGCTGAGTCGGTCGACGCCGCTGCAGCGCCGGCTGCCGGCGCCATCTTCCTGGCGGCCTGCACCCACCCGTATAGCGTGTGCTTGGGAATCCCGATTCGGGAGGCCACATCCACCACCGTGAAGCCGCGTTCGATCACCTGCTTCACCGCCTCGGCCCGGAACTCATCCGTGTACTGCTTGCTGTTGCCCATAAACACCTCGGTCATTGCCATCAATTATGGCGTCCGGATGTCTACGAAAGGCTGGCCGGTCCAATCGGGTCGAGCCTTGGGAATACAACCGGGAGATGTACAAGCGGCGCAACGAAGTGGAGAGACTGTTCCGTCGCCTGAAAGGCTACCGCCGGATTTTCTCGCGCTTCGAGAAGCTGGATGCCATGTTCCTTGGATTCCTCAGCTTCGTCCTGGTCGTTGATGGGCTTCGGATGTGTTAACAGGCCCTAGGAAAAGACATTCATCAACCATGCCGTTTCCTCTTCGTCGAACACTGGAAAACTTTCCACCGCTCCAGGGGAGAAGGAGAAGTCCGCATATTCTTGGAAAGCAGTGTTGGAAACTGCCAGATCCTCGTCCGTCGGCATTCCAGGATCCCGGAGGCCGCTGGCTATGGAAAGCGAGCGTTTTGTACTCCTGCTGCTGGCGAAGGGGAGATGAGGAGCGTCTCGATGTTCGGGAATGGGCGCATCGGCCATCTGCTGTGCTGGGAACCTGTGCACTGGATCATCGGATCGAAACCGTTTGCGGCTGCTTGACCCAGCCGGGGATGCATCCTGCATCGGGCTGGGCGCATCCAATTCGCGCTCCAGGGAATCGGCGAATTCATGCAAGGACTCCTGAATCGGAGCTTGAACCGAAGCAGAGGGCGGTTTCATCAATGCATGGAGAATGCGCTGCCAACGCTGGGATGCCGCGGGGATAGTTCCACTGAGGGCTTCGAGTTCTGTGACGCCAAAACGGCGAAATAGTTGTAACAACTCTTGCTTGCTCATCTCGAACTCGGCCGTCGCTTCATGAAATGCATGCGTTGGATTGGAGTGGCCCTGGAAGAAACTCAGCAATCGAAGTATTTTTCCGAGTTCGGCTCCGTGGTGGGCCGTACGTTCGGGAACACGCTTATTCATTTTCCTGATCAATGCCACCGTCCGTGGCAAACCGTTCTTGACCGCCTCCAACGCAGGACGTCCGCCGAGGCAGGCCAAGGCGACGAGGCGATCGTTGGTAAAAGCTGCCAACGCCGGGTGAGGAGTGGATAACTGGGCAACAACACCTTCCAGCGCCTGCTTGCCGCCGCCGTTGCTGGCGATGCCCACGACCTGCGCCGGGGTCAGGCCATAGGGGGGCTTGCACAACTCGGGCAGCAGCCGCTGCACCGTCTCCAGCGCCTGCTTGCCGCCGATGTTGCTGGCGATGCCCACGACCTGCGCCGGGGTCAGGCCATAGAGGGGATCGCACAGCACGGGCAGCAGCCTGTGCACCGTCTCCAGCGCCTGCTTGCCGCCGCCGTTGCTGGCGATGCCCACGACCTGCGCCGGGGTCAGGCCATAGAGGGGATCGCACAGCACGGGCAGCAGCCTGTGCACCGTCTCCAGCGCCTGCTTGCCGCCATCGTGGCTGGCGATGCCCACGACCTGCGCCGGGGTCAGGCCATAGGGCCGCGCGCACAACTCGCGCAGCAGCCTGCGCACCGTCTCCAGCGCCTGCTTGCCGCCATTGTGGCTGGCGATGTCCACGACCTGCGCCGGGGTCAGGCCATAGGGCGGTGCGCACAGCACGGGCAGCAGCCTGCGCACCGTCTCCAGCGCCTGCTTGCCGCCATCGTGGCTGGCGATGCCCACGACCTGCGCCGGGGTCAGGCCATAGGGCCGCGCGCACAACTCGGGCAACAGCCCGCGCACCGTCTCCAGCGCCTGCTTGCCGCCGCCGTTGCTGGCGATGCCCACGACCTGCGTCGGGGTCAGGCCATAGGGCCGCGCGCACAACTCGGGCAACAGCCCGCGCACCGTCTCCAGCGCCTGCTTGCCGCCGCGGTTGCTGGCGATGCCCACGACCTGCGCCGGGGTCAGACCATAGGGCCGCGCGCACAACTCGGGCAGCAGCCTGCGCACCGCCTCCAGCGCCTGCTTGCCGCCATCGTGGCTGGCGATGCCCACGACCTGCGCCGGGGTCAGGCCATAGGGCCGCGCGCACAACTCGGGCAGCAGCCTGCGCACCGTCTCCAGCGCCTGCTTGCCGCCATCGTGACTGGCGATGCCCACGACCTGCGCCGGGGTCAGGCCATGGGGTGGCGCGCACAACTCGGGCAGCAGCCTGCGCACCGTCTCCAGCGCCTGCTTGCCGCCGATGTTGCTGGCGATGCCCACGACCTGCGCCGGGGTCAGGCCATGGGGGGGCGCGCACAGCTCGGGCAGCAGCCGCTGCACCGTCTCCAGCGCCTGCTTGCCGCCGTCGTTGCTTGCGATGCCCACGACCTGCGCCGGGGTCAGGCCATGGGGTGGCGCGCACAGCTCGGGCAGCAGCCGCTGCACCGTCTCCAGCGCCTGCTTGCCGCCATCGTTGCTTGCGATGCCCACGACCTGCGCCGGGGTCAGGCCATGGGGTGGCGCGCACAGCTCGGGCAGCAGCCTGTGCACCGTCTCCAGCGCCTGCTTGCCGCCGCCGTGGCTGGCGATGCCCACGACCTGCGCCGAGGTCAGGCCATGGGGCGGTGCGCACAGCTCGGGCAGCAGCCGCTGCACCGTCTCCAGCGCCTGCTTGCCGCCATCGTGGCTGGCGATGCCCACGACCTGCGCCGGGGTCAGGCCATAGAGGGGATCGCACAGCACGGGCAGCAGCCTGTGCACCGTCTCCAGCGCCTGCTTGCCGCCGCCGTGGCTGGCGATGCCCACGACCTGCGCCGAGGTCAGGCCATGGGGCGGTGCGCACAGCACGGGCAGCCGCCGCTGCACCGTCTCCAGCGCCTGCTTGCCGCCGATGTTGCTGGCGATGCCCACGACCTGCGCCGGGGTCAGGTGCAGTGGTTCGCCAGTAAGCGCATTGCGCAATGCTTGGACTGCCTCAAGCGCTGGAGCGCCGCCACGTTTTGCAATCTTGATCAGTTGGCATGTTTCCAACTGTAACGGCGGGCCTCTCAAATTCTCCGCCACCGTAGGCAATGTCTGCAGGGTTCGAGCGCCCGACCACTGTTTACCCACTTCTACGATTTGTTTGTGTGTCGCCTCGGGCAGCACCGTGATAATCGCCTGATACCTGTCAGCCACGGTCCCTAACGATGCCGCATGTTTGCTGAGCTCAATGATCTGCACGTGCGTAAACCCATGGTCGGCCAATGCCGCGTGATGCTGCGCCACTGTCGACCAAGCACCTGGCTTGATCTGCTCCCGTTGCTTCTGGGTGTAGCCTAGCGCACTCAGATCCACACTCTCTGCAGACGAAGCGAAGGTCTGGGCAGAACTCCGCCGCCGCGCTGCCGCCTGGACGCGAGGCGGGGTTGGCGATGGAGCAGTGACAGCCGCGCCAGAGTGGGACTGCGGTTCATACGCTGTGCGCAGAACCGACTGCACCACGGCGTTCTCTCCAGGTACAGCGTCTGCACTGTGAGCGTCCAAGGAAGGAAATGTATAAAGCGATGGATCAAACCGACGCAGCAGTTCGCTGAAGCCGCCCACCGAAAAAGCAGGCGAGGATTCGGGCGTGGCCGGCCGGCGGGTCGGGGACACCACCGGCCGAGCGGGCAAGCCATCAAGGGGGCTGCTGGCGAAGGGGCTGCTGGCGGCCGTAGACGCGAGCCGACCAACAATGGGCTGAGCCTCATCCGATCCGGCCTGCGGCTCCCGGGCAGGACTTGGCGTGCGAGAACGAATGGGTTCCATCAGCCGTTCCTCTTTCAAAAGTGCTTATGCCCGGAAGACTAAACCCTTTGGTTCCCGACGCCCTTTCCCCAACTTCGCATAGCGGCACAGGTTTTCGGATGGGAGCTCGGGCGGGATCATTCGGCGCTCCCGCATCAGGCTCGAGCCTGCATGGGGTCGCAATACGGAACCCCGATCCTCCTGATCAACGATGAGGAAGCCGCTAAGCGGGCCCATGACTGCGGGCCAGGGCCAATATAGGAATCCCCCGCGCGGAACTTGCTATCGCGTCTGCATTCAATGGGTTGCCAGAGAAGAGAAATGGCGGTTTTTCGCACGAATCCCTGCCGAGCCTCTTCCACGCGCGCCACACCGACGACGGCACGTTCTACATCGCAATCCCGCTGCTGTCACGCAACAACGGCAGCGGCCTGGCCAGCTTCCCCAGCCTGGACGCGCCGACCGGCACCCTGCTCAGCAGCGACTTCCGCAACATGACCTTGCCGGTCGGCCCGAACGGGGAGACGATCCGGCGCGACCTGGCCGATGGCCGCGGCATCAACATCGACCTGTTCGGCGGCGAACTGGACTGGCAGCTCGGCGACCGGACCCTCTCCGACCGCTTCAGCGTGATGGGCGGCACCGCGCCCACCTATGCGCTATTCATCGGCAGCGCTACGCCGACCTGACCAACAGCCAGCGCCTGCCGTGCTACGAAAAGCTCGACGTCGGCGCCAGCCTGCATGCCGGCGAGCACTGGGGGGCACCGCCAGCGGCAACATGACCGACGAACTGGACCTGGCCGAAGGCTGCGCGCGCGTGCCCGGCGCCGCCACCGGCGGCGTGTTCACGGGTCGCCCGATCGCTGGACTCCAGTAGCAGCTGTCGGTGGCGTACCGCCGGTAGCGCATCCGCATTCCCGCCGCCGGCGTTTGCGATCGGCACAATGTCGACAGTGCAGCGTGCTGTACCGGCATGCGCATCACCCTGCCGTCGCAGTGCCTTCGCAGTGCCTTCGCAGTCTCTTCGCGGGACCGCAGCAATGCTGGCTACCGGCGTGTCATTGCGCGCCGCCCCCTGGCGCCGCGATGGCGCCGCCGCTCCCAGGTCGAACCGTCGCCTCCGCCACACATCGCGCGGCGTTGCGGCGGTCCCCCATGCAGGAGAGACCGATGCAGCACGACCCCCTCCCTTCCCCCGCCGCGCGCGACGCCGCCGGGATACCGCGCGATGCGCCGCTGAGCGACGACGAGGCGGCGCTCGCGCGCAGGCTGGGCGTCAACGGCCTGTCGCGTCGCGAATTCATCGCCCTGCTGTCGGCCGCCGGGCTGAGCAGCGCAGGCGGCCAGATCGCCTTCAGCGACGCCGCGTTCGCTGCCCCGGCCAGCGTGCCGCTGCCGCAGAATGCGCTGCCGGTGGTGCTGTGGATCAACGGCCAGCGCCACGCGCTGACGCTGGACCCGCGTACCACGCTGCTGGACGCGCTGCGCGAGCACCTGGCGCTGACCGGCACCAAGAAAGGCTGCGACCACGGCCAGTGCGGCGCCTGCACGGTGATCGTCGACGGCGAACGGCGGCTGGCCTGCCTGACCCTGGCGGCGCAGGCCGAGGACGCGCAGGTCACCACCATCGAAGGCCTGGTCGACGGCGAACGGCTACATCCGATGCAGGCCGCGTTCGTGCAGCACGACGGCTTCCAGTGCGGCTACTGCACGCCTGGGCAGATCTGCTCGGCGGTGGCGCTGCTCAACGAGATCAAGCGCGGCGACGCCAGCCACGTCAGCGCCGATGTCAGCCAGCCGGTGACCGAACTCAGCGACGCGGAAGTGAGCGAACGCATGAGCGGCAACATCTGCCGTTGCGGTGCCTATCCCAAGATCGTCGCCGCGATCCAGGACGTGCACAGCGGCGGCGCGCCGCGCCCGCTGACCTGGCGCTACGTCGACCAGTCCGAACTGACTGCGGCGAAGATGGCGAAGGAGGTGGCCGATGACGCCGTTTAAGTACCAGCGCGCCAATTCTCCCGAGGACGCGGTGCGCCGCGTCGCCGCCAACCCGGGCGCGCGCTTCCTGGGCGGGGGCACCAACCTGCTCGATCTGATGAAGGAAGGCGTGACCGATGCCGACGAGATCGTCGACCTGACCCGACTCAAGGACCTGGCCGAGATCGGCGAGACCGCCGACGGCGGCCTGCGCCTGGGCGCACTGGCCAACAACACCCACACCGCCAACCATCCGTTGGTGCGCCAGCGCTATCCGCTGCTGAGCCAAGCGATCCTGGCCGGGGCGACGATGCAACTGCGCAACATGGCCAGCAACGGCGGCAACCTGCTGCAGCGCACCCGCTGCGGTTATTTCTACGACACCGCCCTGCCCTGCAACAAGCGCGATCCCGGCAGCGGCTGCGGCGCGCGCGAGGGGCTCAACCGCACCCATGCGATCTTCGGCCACAGCGAACACTGCGTGGCGGTGCATCCGTCGGACATGTGCGTGGCGCTGGCCGCGCTGGATGCGACGGTGCAGGTGCGCACGCCGGCCGGTACCCGCCGCGAGATTCCCTTCGCCGAGTTCCACCTGCTGCCCGATGCGCGCGCCGACCTGGACAACCAGCTGGCGCATGGCGAGCTGATCGAGTCCATCGTCCTGCCGGCGCAGCGCTTCGCCGCGCACAGCCACTACCTGAAGGTGCGCGACCGTGCCAGCTATGCGTTCGCACTGATCTCGGTCGCCGCGGCGCTGGCGCTGGAGCCGGACGGACGCATCCGCGAAGCACGCATCGCCATGGGCGGCGTGGCGCACAAGCCGTGGCGCGCGCACGCCGCCGAACGCGCCCTGCGCGGACAGCGCGCCGACGAGGCCGCCTTCGCCGCCGCCGCGCAGGCCGAGATGGCGGCGGCGCGCCCGCTGGCGCACAACGCCTACAAGGTGCCGATGGGCATGCACGCGATGATTCGCGCCCTGCACCGCGCCAGCGGCAGCGATGCCGCGTGAACGCCGAACCGGAGAATCTGCAATGAGCTATATCGGCAAGGAAATGCGTCGCGTCGATGGCTACGCCAAGGTCACCGGCAAGGCGCGCTATGCGGCGGAGTTCCAGATCCCGCACCTGACCCATGGCTACATCCTCACCAGCACCATCGCCAAGGGTCGCATCGTCCGCATCGACACCGGCGCCGCCAAGGCCGCGCCGGGCGTGATCAAGGTGCTGACCCACCTCAACTCGATCAAGCCGGTCTCGGACGAAGTCAAGAAGAAGGGCGAGGACCTGTCGTTCCGCGCCATGCTCGACGACCGCATCCATTTCAGCGCCCAACCGATCGCGGTGGTGGTGGCCTCCACCTTCGAGCAGGCGCGACATGCCGCGCGGCTGATCCAGGTCGACTACGCGGCCGAGACGCCACGCACCGATTTCGACGCGCTGCTCGGTCAGGCCCACGATCCGACCCCGGAAGAATCACCGCGGCCACGCGGCGATCCGGCCGCCGCGTTCGCCGCCGCGCCGGTCAAGCTACAGGCCGCGTACACGATGCCGATCGAGCACCACAACCCGATGGAACCGCACGGCGGCATCGGCTACTGGATCGGCAACCGGCTGACCGTCATCAACAAGAGCCAGAGCGTCCACCAGGACCGCGAGCAACTGGCCGGCTACTTCGGCATTGCGCCCGAACAGGTCAATGTGGTGTCGCTGTTCGTTGGCGGCGCGTTCGGCTCGTGCCTGCGCCCGAACTACTACACCTTCCTGCTCGGCGCGGTGTCCAAGGCGGTCGGGCGCCCGGTCAAGCTCGTCTATACCCGCCGGCAGATTTCAGCGGCCACGGCTACCGCCCCTACTACCGGGTGGAGCTGGATCTGGGCGCCGACGCCGCCGGCGCGCTGCAGGGGATCCGCTACCGGCACGTGCTCAACACCTCGCGCATCGAGGCGTTCAACGAGGCCATCTTCCGCAATGCGCGTTCGCTGTACGCCTGCCGCAACGTGGAGGACCGCTTCGAAGTGGTGGAAACCGACCTGCCGACGCCACAGGCGATGCGCGCGCCCGGGACCATCAGCCAGATGTTCGGCATCGAGTGCGCGATGGACGAACTGGCCTACGCGCTGAAGATGGATCCGCTGCAGCTGCGCCTGGCCAACTACGCCGAGACCGACCCGGAGACCGGCAAGCCGTTTTCCAGCAAGGCGCTGCGCGAGTGCTACCGACTCGGCGCGGAGAGATTCGGCTGGAGCCAGCGCACCCCCGAGCCGCGCTCGATGCGCGACCGCCGGCTGCTGGTCGGCTGGGGCATGGCCACCGGCACCTGGGCGGCGATGCAGATGCCGGCGCTGGCGCGGGTGGTGCTCAAGGCCGACGGCAGCGCTCAGGTCGGCAGCGCCACCGCCGACATCGGCCCCGGCACCTATACGGTGATGACCCTGATCGCCGCCGAGTACCTGGGCCTGGACGCCACGCGCGTGCAATTCGAGCTCGGCGACACGCGCTTGCCCAAGGCGCCGTCGCAGGGCGGCTCGTGGACCACCGCCAGTGTCGGCAGCGCGATCCACGGCGCGGCGCGCGAGATCCGCGGCAAGCTGCTAGCACTGGCCAGGCAGGACGGGCAATCCGCGTTCGCCGACCTGGACGTGGACGCGGTGGAACTGGCCGGCGGCCAACTGCGCCCGACCGGCCAGCCCGGCGCCGGCCTGGACGTGGCCGGACTGATGCGCCAGCACGGTTTCCAGGAACTGGAAGTGGTCCACGAGTCCAAGCCCTCTCCGCAGCGCGAGAACTACGCCACCGCTGCACACGGCGCGCAGTTCATCGAGGTCAAGGTCGATCCGGACACCGGCATGGTGCAGGTGACCCGGGTCATCGAGGCCACCGCCTGCGGCAGGATCATGAACCCGCTGACCTCGCACAGCCAGGAAATCGGGGGGTGGTGATGGGCATCGGCATGGCGCTCAGCGAAGGCACCGAGGTCGACCACCGCTACGGGCGCATGCTCAACTCCTCGCTGGCCGACTACCATGTGCCGGTCAATGCCGACGTGCACCTGATCGAGACCATGTTCGTCGAGGAAGACGACAAGATCGTCAACCCGCTCGGGGTCAAGGGCATGGGCGAGCTGGGCATGGTCGGCATTCCCGCGGCCATCGCCAATGCCGTGTTCCATGCCACCGGCAGGCGCATCCGCGACCTGCCGATCACCCCGGACAAGCTGATCGGTTGAGCCGGGCCGGCGCCGGCGGCGCGCCGGGCTACGGATCCAGCCAGCCGCGCTCCACCGCGGCCAGCACGTCGCCCTGCGTATCCAGGTCCAGTGCCAGCGCCGGGGCGACGATGCAGCCGAGACCGTCCAGTGCCATCGCCTCCAACAGCGCGCGCAGGCCCTGGTCGCCGGACAGCGGCAGATCGCGCCAGCGCGCCTGCGCCACTACCGCCGGCATGCCGCGCACGCCGGCGTAGGCGCTGACCGCGCAACCGGACGCGGCGCGATACGCCGCCGCCAGCAGGTCCTGCAGATGCGCCGCACCCAGCGCTGGCTGGTCGCAGCCGAGCACCAGGCTGTGACTGATCGATGCATCCTCATGCACCGCGGCGCGCAGGCAGGCCAGGCTGCTGCCCATCCCGGCCGACCAGTCCGGGTTGATCACGATCTCCACCGGCAGGCCGTCCAGCGCCGGACGCAGCGCCTCGGCTTGTGCCCCCAGCACCACCACGCAGCGCGCTGGCGCCGACGCCAGCGCCAACCGCACCGCGCGGCGCAGCAGCGGCTCGCCGTCGCGGGTCAGCGCCTGCTTGGCATGGCCAAGGCGGCGGCTGGCGCCGGCGCCGAGGACCAGGGCGGCATGCGCGGGGCTCATCGCGCGACCCGCGTGCCGCGTTCGACGCGCGCCACCGCCGGCAGCGGCGGCACGGCATCGCCACCGTGCAATCGGGTCACCGTGCGCCGGCCCGGTTCCGGCACAGCGTCCGCCGACGTCGCGGCGCATTCGGCCTGCAACTGCGCGGCGATGCTCAGCGCGATCGCCTCGGCACCGCTGCCGCCGAGCCGCAATCCGATCGGCGAATGCAGTCGCGGCAACAGTTGCGCGTGCTGCTGCGGTCGCAACAGGCGGAACAGGTCCTCGCGCCGGCGCGCCGGTCCCAGCAGGCCCAGGAACGGGATCGCGCTCGCCGCCAGCGCGTCCAGCGCCTCGCGGTCCAGTTCGAAGTGGTGGTGCATCACCAGCGCCGCATCGCTGTCGGCGCACTCGGCCAGGGCCCGGGTCGGCGTGCACGCCAGCGCCAGGTCGGCCAGCATCGCCTGCCCTGCCCAGCGCGGACGCTGTTCCACCAGCGTGGTCATCCAGCCCAGCTGCCGCAGCAGTGGCAGCAGCACGGCGCTTTCGGGGCCGGCGCCGAACACACTGACCCGCGGCGGCGGCACCTGCACCTGGCCACTGCAGGCCGCCACGGCAGGCCGGGCCTGGCGCGGCAAGCGCCACTGCAGCACTTCGCCAGCCACCGTCGCGGCGACACCGCCGCCGGCATCCAGCGCCAGGGTCAAACCACCGCGCCGCTGCAACCATGCCTGCGCCAGGCGTTCGAAGCCGGGCAGCGCCGACAGCGGCAACAAGGCCAGGTGCAGGCGCCCGCGGCAGCCCACCGCCGAGCCGGACAGCAGATCCTCGTCGGCGCGCGTGTCGATCTCCATCCACGCCAGCGTGCCGGCCGCCGCCGCGCTCGCCGCGCAGCGCGCGATATCCGGTTCCAGGCAACCGCCGCTGAGCCAGCCCTGCTGCGCGCCGTCGACGCCGAACAGCGCGATCGCGCCGGCATGCGCGTAGGTGGAGCCTTCGGCAACCATCACCACCGCCAGCACCACGGGCGCGCGGTGTCGGCAGGCGAGCATGGCGTCTTGGAGACAGTGTCTGGCGGCGGACATGCGGCACAGGCCGTGGCTGGGAAGGACAGGGTAAATAGCGGCCTGTGGTGGCGAGGTGACTTGGCCGGCCGCCGGAAGCGCTGCGGCCATCGCAGGCGACGGCAAACCAGCAGGATCATGCGATCGAGACCGGGGTGCGCACGCATCGTCCCCACGCCGCCCGCGATGCAGGGACCACATGGACACCCACGCACCGGACACCGACATCGCCGATCGGATCCGGCGGCGCCTGCTCGGCGCCGCCGCGCCGACTGCCCTGCCCCTGGCCGGCACCGCCACAGCATGATGGGCGGCGCCAAGGCGCGCTACGATTGCATCGCGGCGTTTCCGGCCGGGCCTGCATCGCAGGGGGTTTTTGTTCGGGCGCAGGTGGGCAGCGCAGCGCCACAGGCGTGGCTCGCTAGCGCAGATGAAAACGCTCGAAACGCTCCAGCGCTGCGTCGATCGCCGCCTTCAGCGCGGGCCGCTGCGGCACCAGCCAGGTCCATTTCTGGATCCGCAGGCTGCCGGCCTGGCGATCCATTTTCAGGTCGAGCGCGGCCACGATGCGGTCGCCGACCAGCACCGGCAGCGCGAAGTAGCCGAGCACCCGCTGCGCCGCCGGCAGGTAGGCCTCGAAGCGGTGTCCGTAGCCGAAGAACTGCAGCAGGCGCTTGCGCTGGATCAGCAGCGGATCGAACGGTGACAGCAGATGCGCGAACGACGCGTCCAGCCGCGGCAGCGGCCGCTCCAGTAACGCCGGCTCGGCCCACAGCGCCGCCTGTTCCTGTCCTTGCAGATGCACCGGAAGCAGCTGCCTCCTGGCGACCGCGGTGGCGATCAGCGCGCGCACCGCCGCCTTGGCGCCGGCGTTGCCGTAGCACACCGACTCCACGCCGACGATGCCCTGCGCGCGCAGCGCCCGGTCCAGCAGGTAGCGCGCGTACTGCGCTGGGCTCGCCGGGCGCGGGCGCCGGCTCCAGCCGAAGTGGCGCACGGCCAGTTCGTAGGTCTTGAGCATGCCGCTGCGCTGGCCGACCACCAGATCGCCGCTGAAGAAGCCATAGCGCAACGCCGCGCGCGACGGCTTGCGGCTGCCCCACGGATGGGTCTTCTCGACCAGTACGTCGTCGTCGATGTCGCGGATCGACAACGGTCCGTCGTCGCGAATGCGCCGCAGCAGCTTCGCATAACCGGCGGGATCGACCTTGCCCGCCGCGTCCGTCCCGGCGCGATAGCGCGCCATCTGCGCCACGTACATGCGGTAGTCGGCGACCGGCACATAGGCCAGCGCATGCGTCCAGTACTCGAACACCGACTTGTCCTGCGACTGGACCCGCTCCAGGTCCTGTTGGCGGTACTCGGGGATGCGGCTGTACAGCACGTGGTGGTGGCTGCGCTCGATCACGTGGATGGTATCGATCTGCACATAGCCGAGATGCACGATGGCCTGCCGCACCGCCTCCGCACCCGCACCGAACGGCGCGGCGGCGGTCAGCCGCTGCGCATCGAGCCACAACACGCGCGCGCGGCGGCGAGCGGAACAGAGGCAACGCCTGTCTTCGGCATCGGTGCGGCATTCCGACGATCGCAGGATGCCGCAGAGCATAGCAACGCCGGACGCTGCGCGGCCGCCGCCGCACCGGCGACGTGCGCGGGCGGGAGCGGCGCGCGCTCGCTGTCGATGGAGACGCCCGCTGTGGCGTCGTCCACACCGGGCCGCGCAGCGGCTGGCGCCAATGCCGCGCCTGGCCGGCGCCGCGGCGGCGATCGGCCGCCACGGCCCTGCCCCCGGCCAGCGCCAGGACGACGCCCGCTGCAGCGCGGCATTGCAATACACGTATGGGCGCCGCGATTTAAATCATTGGTCGCGCCGCCAGCGTGCCACCTATCCTCGCCGCTGCGCTGGCGCCATGCCCGGTTTCGACATGGCGCCAGCCACGCGCGGCGACGGCGCGGCGGCGCGGCCATCGTGTCCGCAGGCGACGGCGCCGCGTGCCTACCGACAGACGCTGCAGCAGTGCGGAGAACGCATCCACCATGGCAGAACCGATCGGGCCGGCGGCCCCGCGCTCCACTCCCGCGCCACTGCCCGGCCATGCGCCGTCCTACCGCGCCGCACTGTCGCTGCTGGCCTCGCTGTTCTTCATGTGGGGCTTCATCACCGTCATCAACAACACGCTGCTGCCGCACCTGCGCAGCGTGTTCGAACTGAGCTACACCCAGGCCACGCTGATCGAATCGGTCTGGTTCATCGCCTACTTCTTCGCCTCGCTGCCGTCGGCCAAGCTGATCCAGCGGATCGGCTACCAGCGCGCGCTGGTCATTGGACTGGGCATCATGGCGCTCGGCGCGCTGGGCATGATCGCCGCCGCACGCCTGGTCTCGTACGGCATCACGCTCGGTTCGCTGTTCGTGATCGCCAGCGGCATCACCCTGCTGCAGGTCGCGGCCAATCCGTACGTCGCGGTGATCGGCACGGTGGACACCGCCTCGGCACGGCTCAACCTGATGCAGGCGTTCAACTCGGTCGGCACCACCCTGGCGCCGCTGTTCGGCGGCTACCTGATCCTGGGCCGCTCGGCCTCCGGCACCGCCAAGGGCGATGCCGTGCTGAGCCAGGCCGAACGCCTAGCCGACGCGCAGTCGGTGCAGTTGCCTTATCTGATCGTCGCCGCGGTACTGGTGGCGCTGGCCATCGTCGTCGCCCGCAGCAGGCTGCCGACGCTCGGCCAGGCCACCCGGCGCGCCACCAGCCAGGAACGCGCCAACCATTCGCTGTGGCGGCATCGCAATCTGGTGCTCGGCATCCCGGCCATCTTCATCTACCTGATCGCCGAGATCGGTGTCTCCAACCTGTTCATCAATTTCGTGTCGCAGCCGCACATTGGCAACCTCACCCACGAACAGGCCTCGCACTACCTGTTCCTGCTGTGGGGCGGGATGATGGTGGGACGTTTCGCCGGCAGCGCGCTGATGCGCGCGATCCGCCCGGAAACCGTGCTGGCGTCGTTCTCGGTCGGCGCGTTCGTGGTGGTGCTGCTGGCCGTGTTCAGCACCGGCCATGTCGCGATGTGGTCGCTGATCGCGGTGGGCCTGTTCCACTCCATCATGTTCCCGACCATCTTCACCCTCGGCATCAAGGGCCTGGGCCCGCTCACCGAGGAAGGCTCCGGCCTGCTGATCATGGCCATCGCCGGCGGCGCGCTGGTGGTGGTGCAGGGCTGGCTGGCCGATCATGTCGGCCTGCAACGCGCCTTCCTGCTCACCGCCGCATGCGAGCTGTACGTGCTGTTCTATGCGCTGTGGGGCGCGAAGACGCGGCCGCCGCCGGCCAACGCCTAGAACGGCGACGGCCGACACCACGCGGCGCGATGGCGCTGTGGCATGCCGACCGCGGGGCGCGGCGCCGCGCCCGGGGCGATGGATGGTGCTGCGCCGACAAACGGTAGAATGGGTGTTGGCCGAGTTGATGGAGCGTCGCCTTGGGCGACGGTTCCCGCTGCGCGGCGCGGCCGCAGCGGCCACGGAAATGGCACTGGCGGTGCTGTCCTGCAACCTCGAACGCCTGCGCAGCCTGCTCGGCGACAGGGAACTGATCGGAAGACTGCAGGCTGCCTGAATCCGTTCGTTTCCGGGAAAAAGCGACGCCCATTGCGGGACGCTGCTCGGTTCCGGGCCGGAACCAGTTCTGACGCAGGCTCCGATCCGGCCTTTTTCCTGCGGCCGATCAGTATTTGACCAGCGGGAATTTCAGGCCCGGGTGGCGCGTTTTCCATTCGTTGTAGGCGGCGGTGCCTTCCCAGGCGGCGAACGCCTTCGGCGTGCGGCCACGGCCGGACCAGGTCTCGCCGGTATGCGGCAGTTGATACTTCGGCTTGACCTCGCTGCGGCCGCCGGCGGACTTGGCGCTGGCTGGCTTGGGCGCCGCGCTGCTCACGTAGGCGGCGATCTCGTTGCGCTGCTTGGCGCTGAAGAATTCGGCGAACTGCTCCAGCAGCGACAGCACATTGCCATGGGCGGCGCTGGTCTCGCCTTCGCGCACCTGCTTCTCCTGCTCTTCCAGCTTGCGCATCTCTTCCTGCAGCTTGGCCTTGGCTTCGGCGATTTGTTGCAAGTTGCGAACTTCCGTCATTTTCTAAAGACCCGTGGATAATAAAAGTTGGAACGGTCGGAGTACGTCCTCCGGAACAACGAAATCGTCTGGCGGTGATTTCGGCTCGCGATTATATCCGTTCTCTGCCATCACTGCTCAGTTCTCTGCCATCACTGCCGGAATGCGGCGCCGCAGCCCGCATTCATCCACGGCCGGCGCGGCGCGCAGTCGTGCGGCTACGGATGCGGCACGCCTTGGGCCGGAGCGGTGCGGCGTCGCGTCCGGCCGACGCGTCCGCGCCGTCTGCATCGCCCCTCTTGGCACACATGCCCCGGGCCGTTAGACTGGGCGTCTGATGTGGGGCGGTAGCTCAGCTGGGAGAGCGTCGCGTTCGCAATGCGAAGGTCGAGGGTTCGATCCCCTTCCGCTCCACCACTTGTTCAGACAACTTAAAGCCCCGGAGTCGCCTCCGGGGCTTTTCTGTTTCACGATGACTCCAGGACCGCAGTTCGCTGGCACGCGCCCTGGCTCGATACAGCATTTTTATCAATAACTTAGGCGTGTCCATCATAGGCCGGTGCTTTCCGAAACGTGACCCGGCTTCCCCTCGCGTGGCTCCCATGCGGCTCTTGGAAACCGGGCTTTCCGAGGAGTCATCATGGCGAAGATCAAGCGCACCAAGTCCGCAGTCGATGCGGCGCACCCCCAGGCCAAGGCCATCGAACTGCGGGATACCGTGGTGCCCGGCTTCCTGTGCAAGATCACCCCGGCCAGCGGCAAGGTGTTCATGCTTCAGTACCGCACGAACGCCGGCGAGCGCCGGAAGCCCGCCCTGGGAAAGTACGGGGAACTGACCGTCGATCAGGCCCGCGTCATGGTGCAGGAGTGGCCGGCCGAGGTTCGCCGGAGCGCCTTGCGCGCGGCCAAGATTGCCGCGCGCAAGGCGCCGACCATGAAGGAGTATTGCCATATCTTCATGGAGGACTACTCCAAACAGCGCAACAAGCCCAGCACGCAGCGCGGCTAGTAAATATCCCCCGGCAAAGCCGGGGGCTTTAGAGATGTGAGCCGCTCAAAGCGGCTGCGGGAGCGCTACGCGCCTCCCTTGTTAGGGCCACCTGAAGGTGGCCGACTACCTCAGCAACTGCAATTGGTCCAAGCGCCGATCTTCCGCCTCTTGGTTCTGGATGTATGCCCCGATCAACCCTTCATCCCGACCTACCCTCGTAACGAAGTAACCTCGCGCCCAGAAGCTCTGCCCTACAAAGTTCCGCTTCCGCTCCCCATACACCCGCGCTAGGTGGATGGCGCTCTTGCCCTTGATATAGCCCACCACCTGCGACACCGCCTACTTCGGCGGAATCTTCAACAGCATATGGACGTGATCTGGCATCAGATGGCCCTCCTCGACCCGGCTCTCCTTCTGCTCGGCCAATCGCCGGAACACCTCTCCTAGATGCTTCCTCAGACCCACATACAGTGTCTTACGGCGACACTTCGGTATGAACACAACGTGGTACAGACACTCCCACCCGGTGTGACTTAAGCTCTCAAACTCATCCATCTCGGTTTCTCCGTCTCGTGTGCTTGGCCGCTCACGTTGCGGAGTCTCCGGGATGGACTCCCGGATACGTCAAACTTCTACTGCCTCCCCGGCAGAGCCGGGGGAACTCTCAGGTTGGTTTAGTGTTAACAGGCCCTAAGAACCTGTTCACGATCTTTTGAGTAGTAGTGTCAGGCATGCTGGACCGGCCAGCCTTTCGTAGACATCCGGACGCCATAATTGATGGCAATGACCGAGGTGTTTATGGGCAACAGCAAGCAGTACACGGATGAGTTCCGGGCCGAGGCGGTGAAGCAGGTGATCGAACGCGGCTTCACGGTGGTGGATGTGGCCTCCCGAATCGGGATTCCCAAGCACACGCTATACGGGTGGGTGCAGGCCGCCAGGAAGATGGCGCCGGCAGCCGGCGCTGCAGCGGCGTCGACCGACTCAGCGGAGATTCGCCGGCTCAAGGCCGAACTGAGGCGGGTAACCGAGGAGCGCGACATCCTAAAAAAAGCCGCCGCGTACTTTGCCAAGGGGTAAGGGCGAAGTACGCGTTCATGCGTGCGCACGTCCGGGAGTTTCGTCTGGCGACGATGTGCCGGGTGCTGGGCGTGCATCGCAGTGGTTACTAGGCCTGGCTGCGCAACGGCACCAGCGTCCGCGAACGCGAGGACCAGCGCTTGCTGGGCCTGATCAAGCACCACTGGCTGGCCAGCGGCGCGGTGTACGGCTATCGCAAGCTCACCCTGGATCTGCGTGAGGCCGGCGAGCGTTGCAGCCGTCACCGGGTGCGGCGCTTGATGAAGGCCGAAGGCTTGCGAGCGCAGGTTGGCTACGGCAGCAAGCCGCGTTAGCGGGGAGGTCCGGTCGGCGTGGTGGCGAATGTGCTCAACCGGGACTTCATTCCGCAGGCCCCGAACAAGGTCTGGGTCACGGACATCACCTATATCCGCACCTACGAGGGCTGGCTGTTCTTGGCAGCGGTAATGGAGCTGTATTGGCGCCAGATCGTGGGTTGGGCAACCGCTTCGACAATGACCAGCGATCTGGTGCTGCAGGCACTGGTGGCAGCGGCGTGGCGGCGCAAGCCCGGTCCTGGCGTGATGGTGCACTCCGACCAGGGCTGCCAGTTCACCAGCAGCGATTGGCAGTCGTTCCTGAAGGCGCACCGGATGGTGCCGAGCATGAGCCGACGCGGGAACTGCCATGACAACGCCGTGGCCGAGAGCTTCTTCAGCGTCTTGAAGAAGGAACGTATCAAGCGTCGGATCTACCCGACACGCGCCATGGCGGCATCGGACGTGTTCGACTATATCGAGATGTTCTACAACCCGATCCGCCGGCATGGTTCCGCTGGCGGCGTGTCACCGGTAGAGTTTGAAAGGCGCTACGCGCAGAGCGGCGACTGAGTGTCTACGGAAATCTGGCCGGTCCAGCAGGCCTACGTGTGCGAAAGGCGTCGGAGGACGAGAAACTGCGCATGCGGATCGTGCTGGGGTGCGCGGAAGGGCAACCGGGCAGAGTCATCGTCGAGCGTTTGGGCACAATGATCCAGACCGTGTCCAAGTGGCGACGCCGCTACGAAGCTTACCGGCTGGCCGGGCTGACGGATGCTCCGCGCGCAGGACGTCCGCGCACGGTGGGCGATGAGCAGGTCCAGCAGATCGTGGACAAGGTCCGCCAGAGCACGCCGGCAAATGCCATGCACTGGAGCGTGCGCCAGATGAGCCGGGAAACCGGGGTTTCCCGGCAACGGTGCAGCGTATCTGGCATGCTTTCGGTCTGAAGCCGCATTTGCAGGAAAGCTTCAAACTGTCCACCGACCCACATTTCGTGGACAAGGTGCGCGATGTCGTAGGGCGCTCCCTGGCCCCGCCGAATCGGGCGCTGGTGTTGTGCGTGGATGAGAAGAGTCAGATCCAGGTACTCAATCGGACCCAGCCTGGCCTGCCGCTGACCTATGGTAAGCCGGCCACGCGCACCCACGACGACCAACGTCAGGTACGACTTCGCTGTTCGCGGCGCTGGATTGGGCCGGATCCGGCAGGCGATGGTGTGCGGTCTGGAGAAGGTGCACCAGACGTTCGTGCCGAACATGGCGGCCTACAACTTGGTGCGCGTGCGCACGCTGGGCCAGGTCTGCGCGCCGATTGGAGCAAGGGCATGAATCGGGGTGTGCAGACCCCCTGGATGCCGCACGAGCGAGAGCAAAGGGCCTTTCCAGGCCCGCTTGTCCGACCGTCAATGGCCGCAGGAATCGATACCACTGCGGTCGGCAGGACTTGGCTGTTGGTATTTCAGCAGCCTGCTAAGCGGGCCCATGACTGCGGGCCAGGGCCAGTATAGGAATCCCCCGCGCGGAACTTGCTATCGCGTCTGCATTCAATGGGTTGCCAGAGAAGAGAAATGGCGGTTTTTCGCACGAATCCCTGCCGAGCCTCTTCCACGCGCGCCACACCGACGACGGCACGTTCTACATCGCAATCCCGCTGCTGTCACGCAACAACGGCAGCGGCCTGGCCAGCTTCCCCAGCCTGGACGCGCCGACCGGCACCCTGCTCAGCAGCGACTTCCGCAACATGACCTTGCCGGTCGGCCCGAACGGGGAGACGATCCGGCGCGACCTGGCCGATGGCCGCGGCATCAACATCGACCTGTTCGGCGGCGAACTGGACTGGCAGCTCGGCGACCGGACCCTCTCCGACCGCTTCAGCGTGATGGGCGGCACCGCGCCCACCTATGCGCTATTCATCGGCAGCGCTACGCCGACCTGACCAACAGCCAGCGCCTGCCGTGCTACGAAAAGCTCGACGTCGGCGCCAGCCTGCATGCCGGCGAGCACTGGGGGGCACCGCCAGCGGCAACATGACCGACGAACTGGACCTGGCCGAAGGCCGCGCCGATTGCGTGATGGGTTGCGCAGGCCGGCCGCCATCGCGGCATGTTGCCCAGCGCGACATCGCTTCAAATGTTTCATGCTGCCGTCAGCGAAGTGTTGGCGGGAGGGACTTCAATCGCGCCGCGCTCATCTGTATCGCCTGTGGCGACCGAACTCGCTCTACAGGGCGGCGGTTGCGCCATTCGATGCCGAGGCGCGGCTGCGGCGGTGCGGGCGGTGTCCACAAAAGCACAAAAGAATGAGGCCGCCCTTGTGCGGCCTCGCTTCTGGCGCGGGCGGAGGAGGGGGACCGCGCCGGAAGAGCCGGCGCGTCAGAAGAACAGGCGCACGCCGAACGACGCGTTGCGGCCCGGAAGCATCACGTCGTCCTTCAGGAACGAGGTGTGCACGCGCGCGTCCTGGTTGCTCAGGTTGTTGCCGTCCAGGAACACTTCCCACGCGGTGGCGCCGGCATCGACGTGGTAGGCCAGGTGCGCGTCGACCAGCGTGTAGCCGTCGGTCGGGGTCTCGTTGACCGCCACCTTGTCCTGCTTCTGGTAGCGGGTGGCGCCGAGCGAGGCGCGCCAGTGGCTGGCGTCCCAGCGCAGCTGCGCGCCGTAGCGTGCTGGCGCGATGCGCGGCAGGTTGCCGCCGTCCTTCAGCCGCGCGCGCACGGTGTCGCCGAACACGCGCAGGTCCCAGGCGCCGCTGTCGTTGTCGGCCAGGTGGAAGGTGGCCTCGCCCTCGAAGCCATGGAACACCGCGTCGGCCTGGGTCCATTGGCGGATCGGCAGGAAGTCGTTGTCTTCCTCGTGGAACCACTGCGCGCCGGTATCGACGATGTAGATGAAGTCGTTGTAGCGGTTGTAGTACGCGGCGACCTTGGCGTCCATCCACTCGTTCTTGAAGTTCAGCCCCAGCTCGGCCTGGTTGGCTTTTTCGGTCTTGAGGTCGGCGTCGCCGATCTCGTAGGCGAGGGTGGCGATGTGCGGGCCGTCGGCGAACAGTTCTTCCTCGGCCGGCGCGCGCTCGGCGTGGTCGAGGTTGGCGGTCAGGCGCCACTGTTCATTGAAGCGGAAGCCGCCGCTGAGCGAGAAGCTCTTCGGGGTGAAATCGCGGTCCACGCCGGTGTCGGTCTCGTACTTGACCTTGTCCACGCGCGCGCCGACCTCGGCGCTGACGCGCTCCCAGCTGTTGCGCGCCACGGCGAACACGCCCAGCGAGCGGGTGTCGGTCTTCGGCACGAACGCTTCCTCGCCGATCGCCTGGAATGTGGTGTCGCCGCCCTGCAGGCCGAACGCAGTCTGCCAGCCGCCACCGAAGGTGAAGGAGGCTTCGACGCGGCCTTCGTTGGCGCGCTTGTCGAAAACCGTTCCGACGTTCTCGCCCTCGAACTCGGTGTGGCTGTAGTCGGTGTGGCCGAAGCTGTAGCGCAGCGCGCTGCCGTCGCCCCACGGATCGTTCAGCCCGCCCTTGAGTTCGTAGCGGTCCTGGTGCATGCGCAACGACACGCCGCGCTCGCCCGCGGCCGGGTCGCCGGGCTCGCCCGGGTTGCCGTAGTTGTCGCGCAAGCGCGAGGCCGACACGCCGACGAAGCCCCAGTCGCCGGCCAGCGAGGCACCGATCGAGCCGGTCTTGGTGTCAATGAAGGAATTGGCCTGCCGGCCCTGCGGCGTGTCGTAGTCCTTCTGGTTGCGGTACACCCCGTCGGCATGGATCGACAGGCCGCTGCCGTTGCCGGCGTCGACCCGGAACATGTCGGTGTTGCCGTCCTTGTCGCCGCCGTCGAAGCGTACCTCGGCGCGGCCGTGGACACCGTCCACCGGGGTCTCGGCGATGCGCCCGTCGACCACGTTGACCACGCCGCCGATCGCGCCGGAGCCGTACAGCAGCGTGGACGGCCCTTTCAGCACTTCGATCTGGTCGGCCAGGAACGACTCCACCGCCGGCGAGTGGTCCTGGCTGACGGTGGACACGTCCTGGGTGGACAGGCCATCGCTGAGCACCGCCACGCGCGGGCCATCCAGGCCGCGGATGATCGGCCGGCCGACGCCGGGTCCGAAGTTGGAGCTCTGCACGCCGGGCAGGCTGGCCACGGTCTCGCCGATGCTGGCGCCGCGGTTCTCGTCCAGGCGCTCGCCGGCCAGCACCTCCACCGGCTTGCTCAAATCGCCTGCGGCATTGCGCAGCGGGCTGGCGGTGACCACCACCCCATCCATATCCTTCACGTGGCGATCCTGCTTGCGGCCGTGGGCATGGCGGCTGTCGCTGGGCGGCGGCGTGGCGTCGTCGGCCGCAGCGGCGGCCAGGGCAAGGGCGGGACTCAGCAGGGTAACCAGCGCCAGAGACAACGCGGTGCGGCGGAACGGGGGAGAACGGAACGAGGGCATAGGCATACCGGTGAAAGAAAGAAGGGGCCGTGGCGGGGGCGCGAACGCTCGCATCGCTGCAGGGCGGCGACAGGCAACGCAGGCGGGGGACGCGACCCTGGTCTGCACCGCGGTTAATGTTATATTATTGTATAACAAAATCACCACTGTGCTGGAAGTCATGCAAACCTTTGATCTGCGCGCATTGCTCGACCGCCTGGGCGCCACCGGTTCGCTGCTGTGTGCGGTGCATTGCGCGCTGCTGCCGCTGGCGCTGGCGCTGCTGCCGTCGCTGGGCCTGTCGGTGTGGCTGGGCGATGGCGTGGAACGCACGTTGGTGCTGTTCGTGACCTGCCTGGGCCTGTTCAGCCTGGTCCTGGGCTACCGTCGGCACCGCGCCTGGCAGGCGCTGGGCCTGCTGCTGCTGGGCCTGCTGTCGCTGTGGCTCGGCATCCTGGTGCCTGCGCTGCACCATGCCGTGGCCGCGCATGCGGCGGTCATGACCTTTGGCGGCACCCTGGTCGGGCTGGCGCACCTGCTCAACCTGCGGCTCAATCACGGCCATCTGCACGACGCCAGCTGCGCCCACTGAGCGCACGTGGTAGGCTTGCCGCCCTTGCGCGAGGGCGCCGACCCGCTGGCCTCGCCAAACCCGTGCATCGCGCGGGGATTTCGCACAACATTCAGGAGTCGATGAGCATGGGTAAGGGTGACCGCAAGACCGCCAAGGGCAAGCGCTACAACGCCAGCTATGGCAATTCGCGCGCGCACAGCGTGAACAAGGTGGCGGTGGGCGCAACTGCGCCGGTCGCCAAGAAGTCGGTGGTCAAGGCCCCGGCGGCGAAAAAGGCCGTGGCCAAGAAGACGGTCGCCAAGGCCGGCTGATTCGCGGCTCCAGCAGTACGCGGGAACGCGGCGCTTGCGCCGCGTTTTTTTGTTTCAGGATGACTCCAGCCCGGTAATTCGCTGACTGCGTCGTAGCTCGATACAGTAGGTTTATCAATAAATTACGCGCATCCATCATATGCCGGTGCTTTCTGAAACCTGCCCCGGTTTTCCCTCGCGCCGCTCCTATTTGGCTCTTGGAATCCGAGGCGTTCCGAGGAGTCATCATGGCTAAGATCAAGCTTACCAAGACCGCCGTAGAGTCGGCGCGACCCCAGGCAAAGGATGTCGAACTACGGGATACAGTGGTGCCCGGCTTCTTCTGCAAGATTACCCCGACTGGTCGCCGAGTGTTCATGCTCCAGTACCGGACAATCTCGGGGCAGACGCGCAAGCCCTCGCTGGGTCTGTTCGGGGAACTGACCGTCGAACAGGCACGCTCGCTTGCGCAGGAGTGGCTTGCCGAGGTTCGCCGGGGCGGCGACCCCGGTGGTGCCAAAGCCGAGGCACGCAAGGCGCCCACGATGGCCGACTTGTGCAAGAAGTTCATGGAGGACTACTCCAAGAGGCGCAACAAGCTCAGCACGCAGCGTGGCTATCAGGGCGTCATCGACCGCAACATCATCCCGTTGCTGGGTCGCAAGAAAGTGCATGACGTGAAGCGGCCCGATATTGCCGGGCTGATGGAGAAGTTGGCCTACAAGCCGGCCGAGGCTAACCGCACGTTCGGCGTGCTGCGTAAGAACCTGTTCACGATCTTTCCCGGGTAGTGCAAACTCTGCGGATGCGCACAAAGACGTATCCGAGTGCCATGAGCCGGGAGCGGTTCGAGCAGATCCGCCCCATTCTGGAGCAGGCGCGCAAGCGTACCAAGCCACGGACCGTGGATCTGTAGGACGTGTGGTGCGCGGTGCTGTACCTGCTGCGCACCGGCTGTCAGTGGCCAGCGCTGCCCAGCGACTTCCCGAAGTGGCGCCCTGAGATGCATCAGACCAAGAAGGGCAATCAGTGGTATTTCGGGATGAAGGCGCACATCGGCGTGGATGCGTTTTCCGGGTTGGTGCACCAGGTCCGTTGCACGGCCGCCAATGTCGCCGATGTCACGGTGGCGCACGCCTTGCTGCATGGCAAAGAAGACAGCGTGTTCGGCGATAGCGGCGATAGCGGTGCGGACAAACGCGACGAACTGCAAAACTGCAAGGCAGCATTCTTCATTGCCGCCAGACCCTCGACGATCCAAGCCATCGGCAATCAACGCGAGCGTGCCCGGCAAACGCGTTGGGAACACTTCAAGGCCAGCGTACGCGCGAAGGTGGAGCATCCATTCCGGGTGATCAAACGCCAGTTCGGTTACACCAAGGTCCGCTATCGGGGCCTAGCCAAGAACACGGCGCAGGTGCTGACGTTGTTTGCGCTCTCCAATCGATGGATGGCGCGCCGGCAGTTGCTGCCGGCCAGGGGGGAATGCTGCCTGGCGCGGGATACGTCGCCAGAAAAGCGCAAAACCTCGTCCGACAAACCCGCTTTACGCGTTCCTGGCGTTCAAGATGCCGGAATGTATGTGGTCTGGAACGTTGTTCAGACCTTCCCTAGATAGGTATTCATTGCATTGGTCGATGCAAAGCGGGATCCGGTTCCGCCCGGGAGGTGAAACATGGCGATGCAGCGCAATGCCGGCGTTGCGCGGACAGCGTAGGGTGCATGCGCTTGCGCAAGCGGCGGCTGCCGGTCTGCCCCCTACGGGCGCTTGCAGGCCGCGCGCCGCTGGTGTTCGCTGCGTGCCGGAGCGATGCAGATGCATGCGGGCATCGATGCGGCGCGCCATGCGTACGTTGCATGCCTGCCGAGCCGCCACGTCGCTGCATATGCGCAACGCCTTGCGTTGCCCGATGCTAAAGTCTCCGTCCCAAAGCGCATGCACAGCCGCACGACGACGCGCGATGCCTTCTATCCGAATCGACCATGCGCTGGCGCATCCGTAGCAGGCGCCGTACCTGCGCGGGATTGCCATGGCGCGCGCAACACCGCGCCACCGCCGGTCCACACAGGCGGGGCTGCAGCGCGTACGGTACGGCTGTTCGGCGGGGCACCCTGTAGGAGGCACTGCGGAACCGTTGGTGCCGATGCCTGCCGTCCGCCGCATGCGCGCGGTTTTCGGCGCTGTGCATTGCCCGCCGGGCGCGCTACGCTTGGCCGTCCTCGTGCCCGCACCGGCCATGTCCATCGTCCTCACCCCTTTCGCCCGCACCCGCCTGTTCCCGCGCGACCAGCGCCGCAACGCGATCCAGGACTGCACGCCGGCGCACTTCGAGCGCCATCTCAACAACACCGCGCCGCTGCAAGTGCTGGACGGCTATGCGCCATTCTGCAAGTTGCACGTGCACCGCAACTGGACCGCGACCCGTTGCCTGACCATGCCGATCACCGCTGCCAACCGCCACCTGCTGCGCTCCGGCTACGAGGCGCGCAGCGGGCAGGAGCTGCCGGTGCTGGTGCGCTGGTTCGAAGGCGTCGAGCCGCCAGTCGCCCAATACCTGCTGCCCATCCTCTACAGCCGCGAGCAACTGGCGCATGAGGGCGTGCCGATCGCGGCCGACTGGGGCGTGGTCGGCTGCCTCTACACCGCCGAACCGCAGCAGATCCCGATGGCGCCGATCACGATGCTGCGCAATGCGCTGGGCGTGGAGGAAGGCGGCTCGGGCGTCGCGCTGGACCGCGAGGCGTACCGGCGCAGCGTGGCGTTCTGGGAGCGCAATGCCAACTGGCGGCAATAGGCGCTGCCGCCGGGCGGGTGCCCATGCTGGCGTTGCCTTGATGGGCGTGCGGCGATGCGCCGCGATGGCTTCCGTGCGTGTCCGCGGCGCATCCCGCTCATAGGCGGTCCGAGGATGCGAACGCCGTGGTTGCGAGCTGTTCCAGGTAGGCGCGCAGGCGTTGCTCGACCAGCGCCGGGTCGGTCGGGAGCGGACGCGCCTGCCCGCCGCCTTCGCGCGCATGCACGCGGGGATAGGGCACCTGCGGTACCGGCAGGCCCAGGAAGCCGCACAGCCTGTCCCAGCCCTCGTCGGCGGTGAGCACCAGCAGGCGCTCCTTCGGTACGCGGTCGATCACGCGCTGGTTCCAGCGCTGGAAGTAGTCGGTCATGAAGGCGCGCTCGCCGAGATGCTGGCCCATGTCGCGTCGCAGGAACCGGCTGAGCTTCTGGCCGTCGCTGCCGAACAGCGACGGGGCGCGGTCGTCCGTCGCGAAGATCGTCGCCTGCACGGAGTCGAACCAGGCGTCGGGGTCGCGCACGGTCAGGATCACCTTGGCCTGCGTCCAGTGAGCCGCCAGTTCCGGCCAGAAGCAGCAACCTGGGTAGTCGGTCGTCGCGCTATAGCCGGCAAAGATCGCGTCCCAGTCCGGGCGTCCCTCGATCGCCGCATTCCATCGCGGCAACGCATGCCGCAGATTCGCCGCCAACTCCATCGCGTGGTAGCAGCGGCCGAGTCCGAGGTACTCCAGCGCCAGCTTCAGCGACAATGTGCCGGTACGCCCGAGGCCGGCGCCGATCACCTGCAGCGTCATGCGCCTCCCGCCTGCCCATGCGCCAGCCAGCGTGCGCCGTCCGCACCCAGTAGCTGGTGCGCGCGCCGCTCGTAGGCTGCACTGACCGCCGGCGCCAGCACCTCGCGCCAGCGTCCATTGCGGCCCCGGTTGAAGAACGCTTTGCCGCCATCGCGCCACAGCCCTGCGCCCTGCGGCACATAGCGCGCCGCGTGCATGCGCATGTAGTCGAAGCGACAGTGCGCCAGGATGGCGTTCCAAGCGGAGGGCCGGACCTGGATATCGAGAAATGCCGCGATCCGCCGCGCCTGGCCGGGAAGATCGTCGAGCAGATCGGCATAGTGCAGCATCAGTACATTGCACCGTGTCCGCAGCTCCCACCAGGAGCGTACGCCTTCCCAGAATGGCCAGAACGGCGCGCCGTCGCGTTCCAGCCAGTGCGCCACGTAGTCCGTCATCGGCAGGCTCGGTGGCTGCACGACGCGAAGCCTGCCCGCGCCTTCGCCGCCCGCATCCAGGCGCGCCTGGGCGTCCTGGCTGACCGCGCATTGGTGATCGTACAGACTGAAGGCGATGTCGCGCCCATCGCGGCCGATGTACAGATACTTGGCGCGCTCGCAGAACACCAGCGCATCGGCCGGCAAATGCGTCTTCATGAAACGCCGATGCGTCTGCGCCGCGAGCAGTGCGTGTTTGCTTGCCTTGTCCGGGTGCACGCCATCGACCCAGGGCGAGATGGCCGAGACGTCGATGCGGGCCTTTCCGCCGAAGATCAGCTGGGCGACGATTTGCTGCAGCCAGGTCGTCCCTGCCTTGGCGTAGCTGGCGATCACGATGTCGTCGTCGCGGAAGACGACATCGTTCCACACGGTGGAGTCGAAGAAGCGGTTTGCGTATTCCCGTGATTTCATCGGAGCGGCCACGTCAGCCATGCGGGATGTCCGAAACGGAGGGAGAAGGGCGCGGCCATGCCTGCGACATGCCCGCTGCGCCCGCCGGGCGCGGCAGCAACGCGATGCGTACATCGAGCGGCCGCAGTACCAGCGCGGGGAAGGGCGACGGGCGCGCGTCCGGAGCCAGTCGCAGCGCGAAGGCGTGCAGCACGCAGGCGATCACCACGGTCATCTGGGTCATCGCCAGCATGCTGCCGATACAGCTTCGGGGGCCGCCGCCGAACGGGAAATAGGCATAGCGCGGCAGCGGCTGGATGCGCGCGCCGTGCAGCCAGCGTTCGGGAACGAAGGCGTCGGGATCGGAAAAGTTGCGCCGATCGCGGTGTACGACCCATTGGCTCACCACCAGTTGCGTGCCGGCCGGGACATCGAAGCCGCTCAGCGTGGTCGCGCGTTGCGCGATCCTGGCGGTCATCCATGCCGGCGGATACAGCCGCATCGCCTCTTTCACGCAGGCCTTGGCCAGCGGCAACCGCTCGATCACGTCGGCGCCGGGGAGAGCGTCCGCATCCAGCGCCGCACCGGCCTCGTCCGCCAAGGCCTGCGCGGTCTGCGGGTGCTGCGCCAGCAACAGCAAGGTCCAGGCCAGGCCGGCGGCCATCGGCTCCAGCGCGGACATCAGCATGGCCGCTGTCTCGTCCCGGCACCACCGACTGCGGCCTTGCGGATCCTCGGCCAGCAGCAGGTCCAAGACCGACGCGGCGCTTGGCGGGGTGTCCAGGCAATGCGCCAGGATTCGGTCCAGTGCCGCATCCAACTCGTCGCGCGCGCGGCGCAGGCGCCGGTTGCCCGGTGTCGGCCACCACCACGGATGCCTGGACTGGCTGCGCGTCTGCTGCATGATCGCGTCCACCATCGGCAGCATCTGCGAAAGGTGGGGAGACTGCGACGGATCGCCGAGCAGGAAGCCGGCGCCCAGTTGCGCGCACACCTCGGTCATCAGTACGCGCATGTCCATCGCATCGCCCGGCTGCGCCCAGCGCTGCAGCAATGGTTGCGTGGCCGCAACTGCTTGCGCGGCATAGTCCCGCACCAGCGCCGAGCGGAATGCCGGCTGCAACCGTTGTCGCTTCTGGCGCCAGTCCTTGCCGACGCTGTTCATGACCGACGCGGGGAACGCGGCACGGCGTTGACTGGGATCCGGATCGCACTTCCCATGGCGTTCGCCGTCGTCGCCGAGCACCTCGCCGATCAATGCCGGTTCGGCAACCAGATAGGTGCGTTCGGCGATCCTGACGACGTCGCCGTGGTCGCGCGCGCACGCCTGCAGGAACGCCAGCGGATCGTCGGAGAATGCGGCACGATTGCCGAGCGCCCAATGCCCTCGGGGGCCGGGCGGAACGCGGCGGATCGAGCTGGCTCGCATCGATTGGCCTGGGCTGCTGGTACCGGTAATGCAGCGTGCGCCGCGATGCGGCCGAGCGGTGGGCGCTGTCCGCGCGCAGACTCTACGAAAGGAGGCGTCGTGCCTCCTCTCTACAACGGCGCCAGCTGCCCGGGTGGATGGGTCAGTAGGAGTAGATATAGCCGAGCTTGCGGCCACCGAGTGCCTGGACCCAACGTGCCAGCGAATCAAAAAGGCGTTTCATGCCGATATTCCTTCTGAATGGGACGATTTCCAATGGGACGAGCGCGCTCCCGTCGAATAGGTGTTTCAGGAGCATGCAGAGCATGCATGGCCGCAATGGACGGGTCAAGCGCAAAACCAATAGTCATATGGCCAAACCAAAGGATCGTGCAATGCGCCATGGGTCCACCGACAGTACGTAGCGGTGCGGTGATGTGTGATCTGGTTCATGTTATCGTCGTGCCAGTTCCAGTAGCGAGCCGATGCGCGTGATCGCCACACACCAGTACAACCGTTTCGCCGCGTTCTACGACGACTGGCACGATCAGTGGCCTGCGGATGCGACCCAGCAGTGCGTGCAGACATTGGCCGAACTCGCCGCCGGGCGTGCGTCGCTCGAACTCGGCATCGGCACCGGTCGTATTGCCTTGCCACTGTCGCAGCATGGCGTGCCGGTCGCGGGAATCGACAACGCGCCCGCGATGCTGGACAAGCTGCGCGCCAAGCCGGGCAGCGAGCGCTTGCAACTGGTCTGCGCCGATTTTGTCGAGATGCCTTTGCCCGGACCATTCGGGCTGATCTATGCCGTGTTTTCGTTAGGCTACCTGCTCACGCAGGCCGAGCAATTGCGTTGCATCGTCAACGCCGGCCGATGCCTGGCCGTCGATGGATCGCTGGTGATCCAGACCGCCGTTCCGGGCGCCGAGGCCTTCGATACCGACGGCAAGGTGAGCCGGGTACTCGATGTACCGGGCGAAGATAGCGAAGGCGCCGCGGTCATGCTGCTGTGCTCCCAGGCCGACCCGGTGCTGCAGCGCATCGACCAGCGTGTGGTGGTGGCGGGTGAGGCCGGCACGCGTATCTTCGCCGAGCGCAGGCGCTATGTCTGGCCGTCCGAACTGGATCTGATGGCGCACATCGCCGGCTTGCGCCTGTCTGCGCGATGGAGCAGTTGGACACGGCAACCGTACAGCGCGCGCAGCCGCACGCAGGTATCGATCTACACGCCCGACGCCGGCGTCCAGCGTTGACCGCCCGATGCGGCGGCGGGCGCGTCGAGTGTGAAACACGTCGGGCGCCTTGCGCCGCACGACGTATCGACCCCAGGCCGGCGGCCGCTCAGTAGCGGTAATGCTCCGGTTTGTACGGGCCATCGACCGACACGCCGAGGTAGGCGGCCTGTTCGCCGGTCAGCTTGGTCAGCTTCACGCCGATCTTTTCCAGGTGCAGGCGCGCCACTTCCTCGTCCAGCTTCTTGGGCAGGCGGTAGACCTGCTTTTCGTAGCTGTCCTTGTTCCGCCACAGGTCGATCTGCGCCAGGGTCTGGTTGGCGAAGCTGTTGGACATCACGAAACTGGGATGGCCGGTGGCGCAGCCCAGGTTGACCAGGCGGCCCTCGGCCAGCAGGAAGATCGCGTTGCCGTTCGGGAACACGAACTTGTCCACCTGTGGCTTGATGTTGATCTTCCGCATGCCGGGGAACTTGTACAGCGCCTCGACCTGGATCTCGTTGTCGAAGTGGCCGATGTTGCAGACGATGGCCTGGTCCTTCATCCGCGTCAGGTGCTCGATGCGCAGGATGTCCTTGTTGCCGGTGGTGGTGACGTAGATGTCGGCCTGGCCCAGGCTGTCCTCGACGGTGTTGACCTCGAAGCCTTCCATCGCCGCCTGCAGCGCGCAGATCGGGTCGATCTCGGTGACGATGACGCGCGCGCCGTAGGCGCGCAGGCTGTGCGCCGAGCCCTTGCCGACGTCGCCGTAGCCGCACACCACGGCGACCTTGCCGGCCAGCATCACGTCCATCGCGCGCTTGAGGCCGTCGGCCAGCGACTCGCGGCAGCCGTACAGGTTGTCGAACTTGCTCTTGGTCACCGAGTCGTTGACGTTGATCGACGGCACCAACAGGGTGCCGGCCTCGGCCAACTGGTACAGGCGGTGCACGCCGGTGGTGGTTTCCTCGGACACGCCCTTCCAGTCCCCGACCACGCGGGTCCAGTAGCCGGGGCGCTCGGCGGCCACGCGCTTGAGCAGGTTCTTGATGACCTGTTCCTCGTGCGAGGAGGCCGGTTCGTCCACCCACTTGGAGCCGTTCTCCAGCTCGTAGCCCTTGTGGATCAGCAAGGTGACGTCGCCGCCGTCGTCCACCACCAGTTGCGGGCCGGTCTGGGTGCCGTCGGCCAGGGTGAAGGTCAGCGCGGCCAGGGTGCAGTCCCAGTATTCCTCCAGGGTCTCGCCCTTCCAGGCGAACACCGGGGTGCCGGTGGCGGCGATCGCCGCGGCGGCGTGATCCTGGGTGGAGAAGATGTTGCACGAGGCCCAGCGCAGGTCGGCGCCGATGTCCTTCAGCGTCTCGATCAGCACCGCGGTCTGGATGGTCATGTGCAGCGAGCCGGTCACGCGCACGCCGGCCAGCGGCTTGGCGGCGGCGTACTGGCGGCGGATCGCCATCAGGCCCGGCATCTCGTGCTCGGCGATGTCCAGTTCCTTGCGGCCCCAATCGGCCAGGGAGATGTCGGCGACCTTGTAGTCGCCCTGTGCGGAAACGTTCTTGAGTGCAGCGTTCATCGATATGGCTCCGGTCAATGGCGAGAAAAAACTCGCGAAGGTCCGGGCGCCGTTGTCGCTCAAGCCTGCCGCCGAGCCTGGCCGGGTCTGGAGGCGGGAAGCCCGCATCGACACGGTCGCAGCGCCCCTCGGCGGAGGGAACCGATTATAGCGGCTGCGGCGCGCGGCGCCTGAACCGGCGCGCCGCCCTGGGACGCGGCGCACGCCGGCCCAACCATCGACACGGGGCGGCGAAGGCGGCAGCTGCTACCGTCACCGTTTTGCCGGGATCGAGGGACGCACATGAACCAGACCAGCCACCCGCGCCGCCGCGACACCGCACCGTTGCGTGCGCTGCTGTGCGCGGGACTGGCCGCGGGCGGCGTGGCGCCGGGTGCGGACGCTGCGGACGCCGCCGCCACGGACGCCGGCTACCAGCTGCCGTCGGCGCCGCTGCAGGCGATCGTCGATGCGCCGCGCCCGCCGCAGCTGCTGCTGGGGCCGCACCGCGATCTGGCGGCGATGCTGCAGGTGCCGACGCTGGCGAGCATCGCCGAGGTGGCACAGCCGGAACTGAAGCTGGCCGGGATGCGCATCCATCCGCGCACCCGCTCCTGGAGCCGCTTCGTCTTCGGCGACAGGCTGTGGCTGCTGCAGGTCGCCGACGGCCGCGAACTGGCCATCGACGGGCTGCCGTCGCCGTTGTCGATCGCCGGCCTGGCATGGGCGCCGGACCAGCGCCACCTGGCGTTCAACCGGGTCGACGCGCGCAGCGGCGCCAATGAGCTGTGGGTGGTGGACGTCGCCCAGCGCCGGGCGCGGCGCGTGGCCGAGCGGCTCAACACCATCGTCGGCAGGAGCTACGCGTGGATGCCGGACAGCCGCCAATTATTGGTGTTGCTGCAGCCGCAGGCGCAGGGCCCGGCGCCGGCCAGCGACGCCGTGCCAACCGGGCCGGCGGTCCAGCAGACCGCCGGCGGCGGCGGCAGCGCACTGCGCACCTACCAGGATCTGCTCAAGAGCGAGGCCGACGCGCGCCAGTTCGACTACCAGCTGCGCGCGCAGCCGGCGCTGGTCGATGTCGAGGGCAGCGTGCGGCGCATCGCCGCGCCGGACCTGTACCTGTCGCTGGCGCCATCGCCCGACGGCCGTTATCTGTTGGCGCAGCGCCTGCAGCGACCGTTCTCCTATCTGGTGCCAGCCAGCGGCTTCCCGCGTGCGATCGAGGTGCTCGATCGCGACGGCAGGCTGGTGCACAGCGTGGCGCAGCTGCCGCTGGCGGAAGGCCTGCCCACCGGCAACGACGCGGTGCGCACCGGCGTGCGCGAGATCGACTGGCGCAGCGATGCGCCGGCGACGCTGATCTGGGCCGAGGCGCAGGACGGTGGCGATCCGGCGCGTGCCGCGCCGATCCGCGATGCGGTGATGCTGCAGGCCGCGCCGTTCGCCGAGCCGCCGCGCACGCTGATGCGGCTGCAGACGCGCTTCGAGGGCATCGCCTGGGGCCGCGGCGACCTGGCGCTGATCGACGAGTTCTGGTGGAAGACGCGCCAGCGCAGGCAGTGGCGGGTGGCGCCCGACCATCCCGGGCAGGCCCCGCAACTGCTGGTGCAGCGCTCGCGGGAGGACCGCTACGGCGACCCGGGCACGCCGGTGACGGTCAGCGATGCGGCCGGCAATGCGCGGCTGCTGGTGGCCGACGACGGCCACAGCCTGTTCCTGCAGGGCGAGGGCGCCTCGCCGCAGGGCGATCGTCCGTTCCTGGACCGCTACGACCTGGACACGCGCCGCAGCACCCGCCTGTTCCAGTCGCAGGCGCCGTACTACGAGGCACCGCAGGCGGTGCTGGATACGGCCGGCCGGCGTTTGCTGATCACCCGCGAGTCGCCGCAGCAGCCGCTCAACTACTACCGCATCGACGATGGCGATGCGTCCCGGCCGGTGGCCTTGACCCATTTCGCCGATCCCACCCCGCAACTGCGCGGGGCGCACAAGGAACAGATCCGCTACCGGCGCCAGGACGGGGTGGAACTGACCGCGACGCTGTTGCTGCCGCCCGGCTACGACGCCAAGCGCGACGGCCCGCTGCCGCTGCTGATGTGGGCCTACCCCGGCAATTTCAAGTCGGCCGACGCCGCCAGCCAGGTCACCGACTCGCCGTACCGCTTCAACGCGATCGGCTACTGGGGACCGCAGGCCTTCCTGGCGCTGGGCTATGCGGTGCTCAACGATCCGTCGATGCCGATCGTCGGCGAAGGCGAGCGCGAGCCGAACGACAGCTATGTCGAGCAACTGGTCGCCGACGCGCAGGCGGCGGTGGACGAGGTGGTGCGGCGCGGCGTCGCCGATCGCGCGCGCATCGCCATCGGTGGGCATTCCTATGGCGCCTTCATGACCGCGAATCTGCTTGCGCACACCCGCCTGTTCAAGGCCGGCATCGCCCGCAGCGGCGCCTACAACCGCTCGCTGACCCCGTTCGGCTTCCAGTCCGAGGAACGCACGTACTGGCAGGCGCAGCCGGTGTACCAGGCGATGTCCCCCTTCAACTACGCCGACCGGATCAAGGATCCGCTGCTGTTGATCCATGGCGCCGAGGACAACAACGCCGGCACCTTCCCGATCCAGAGCGAGCGCATGTACGCGGCGATCAAGGGCAACGGCGGCACCGCGCGGCTGGTGATCCTGCCCAACGAGGCGCATGCCTACCGCGCGCGCGAATCGGTGTTGCAGATGCTGGCCGAGAGCGAGCGCTGGCTGCGGACCTACCTGGGGCCAGCGTCGCCGCCGCGGCCGGTGCGCCAGCCGCGCCGTTGAGCGCGGCCGGCGCTGTCCGGCGACGGTTGCAGCGGCAAGCGACAGGCGGCCCAGTCGCGCGTGCGCCGTTCCATCGTCGCCACGGCGGGGGAACGCGATGGTTCGCGTTGAAACCGTCGCCGCGGCAGGCGAGCGACGAATACTTTGGGTTAGTCTTGCCGCGCCTCTCCTGCCGAGTCGTGCGTTGCCGATGAACGAGTACCGCAGCAATATCGTGTTTGCCACGCCCGATATCCCCTTGCGCGACGACGTACGCCGACTGGGGGCGCTGGTCGGCGACCTGCTCGCCGAGCAGGTGTCTGCGGAGTTCCTCGACGAGATCGAAACCATCCGCACCACCGCGATCGCCCGCCGCCAGAGCGATGCGCCGCCGTCCTCGCTGAGCGCGCAGCTCGAGGGCCGCGCGCCGTGCGCCGCGGAGGCGCTGGTGCGCGCCTTCAGCACCTATTTCCAGGTGGTCAACATCGCCGAGCGGGTGCACCGCATCCGCCGCCGCCGCGACTACCAGCGCAACAGCGCCGGCGCGCCGCAGCCGGACGGCCTGCACGATGCGTTGCGCCGGCTCAAGGCGCAGGGCGTCAGCGCGCAGGAACTGGGCCAGTGGCTGCCGCGCATCGACGTGGAGCCGGTGTTCACCGCGCACCCGACCGAGGCGGTGCGCCGCGCGCTGCTGGAGAAGGAGCAACTGATGGTGGCCAGCCTGGTCGACAACCTCGACGGCATGCGCACGCCCGGCGAACGCGCCACCGATGCGGCGCGCCTGCGCATGGCGCTGACCGCGTCGTGGCAGACCGCCGACTCCTCGCCGGTGCGGCCGACGGTGGAAGACGAACGCAAGCACGTCGGCTTCTACCTGACCCAGGTGCTGTACCGGGTGGTCCCGGTGATGTACGAGACCCTGGAGCAGGCGATCGAGGAAACCTACGGGGCGCCGCTGCCGCTGCCGCGCCTGCTGCGCTTCGGCACCTGGGTCGGCGGCGACATGGACGGCAATCCGAACGTGGATGCGGCCACCATCACCGCCACGCTCGATGCGCAGCGCCGCGCGGTGCTGGACCGCTATCTGAAGGAACTGTGGCGGCTGGCCAGCCTGCTCAGCCAGTCGACCACGCTGGTGGCGGTCAGCGCGCCGCTGCTGGCGCAGCTGCAACGCTACCGGCAACTGCTGCCCGAGGCCGCGGCGCGCTCGCGCCCACGCCATGGCGACATGCCGTACCGGCTGTTCAACGATCTGATGCGCGCGCGGCTGCGGGCCACCCTGGACGATGCCCCGGGCGCCTATGCCGCGCCGGCCGAACTGGAGCAGGACCTTGCGCTGATCCTGGACAGCCTGCAGGCCAACAAGGGCCTGCACGCCGGCTGGTTCGCGGTGCGCCGCCTGCTGTGGCGGGTGCGCAGCTTCGGCTTCCACCTGGCGCGCCTGGACCTGCGCCAGGAGTCCAGCGTGCATGCGCGCGCGGTCGCCGCCGCGCTGGGCGAGGACGACTGGGACGCGCGCCCGGCCGCCGAGCGCGCCCGCGCGCTCGGCGCCTATGCCGGCGGCGAGCGGACCCTGCCGGCGGCGCCCGAGGACGCCGGCAACGCGCGCCTGGACGCGGTGTTCGCCGCGCTCGCCGATGCGCGCGCACGCCACGGCGCCGATGCGCTGGGCAGCTACATCGTCAGCATGGCGCACAGCCGCGCCGACATGCTGATCGTGCTCGCGCTGGCACGGCGCGGCGGCCTGGTCGCCGCCGACGGCACGGTGCCGCTGGACATCGTGCCGCTGTTCGAGACCGTGGACGACCTGCGCGGCGGCACCGCGGTCCTGCGCGAGCTGCTGGCCGATCCGGTCTACCGCCGCCACCTGGCCGCGCGCGACGACGTGCAGATGGTGATGCTCGGCTATTCGGACAGCGGCAAGGACGGCGGCATCGCCGCCTCGCGCTGGGGCCTGCAGCGCGCGCAGGTGGAACTGCTCGAGGCGGCGGCCGAACTCGGCATCCGCCTGACCTTCTTCCATGGCCGCGGCGGTTCGATCGTGCGCGGCGGCGGCAAGACCACGCGCGCGCTGGAGGCGGCGCCGCGCGGCAGCGTCGACGGCCGGCTGCGGGTCACCGAGCAGGGCGAGGTGATCCATCGCAAGTACGGCATCCGCGCGCTGGCGCTGCGCTCGCTGGAACAGATGACCGGCGCGGTGCTGCTGTCGAGCCTGCGCCCACGCGCACCGGATGCGCGCGAGCAGGCGTGGCGGCCGGTGATGGACCTCGTCGCCGAGCACAGCACCGCCGCCTACCGCAGCTTCGTCGGCGATGCGGAGTTCATGCGTTACTTCCGCCTGGCCACGCCGATCGACGTGATCGAGCGGATGACGCTGGGCTCGCGGCCGTCGCGGCGGCTGGGCCAGGATGCGGCGCTGCAGAACCTGCGCGCGATTCCGTGGGTGTTCGCGTGGAGCCAGGCGCGCGCGGTGATCCCGGGCTGGTACGGCGTCGGCAGCGGGCTGCGCGCGGCGGTCGCGGCCGGCCACGAGGACACGCTGCGCGAGATGGCCGCCGACTGGCCGTTCTTCCGCACCTTCCTCGACGACATCGCGATGGTGCTGTCCAAGGGCGACCTCAACATCGCCGAGATGTTCTCGCGCCTGGCCGGGCCGCTGCATGCGCGCTTCTTCCCGCGCATCGGCGACGAACTGGCGCTGACCAAAAGCTGGGTGAAGTCGCTGACCGGGCAGTCGGCGCTGCTGCAGCACGACCCGCGCCTGGCACTGTCGATCCGCCTGCGCAATCCCTACATCGATCCGATCAGCGTGCTGCAGGTGGACCTGCTGCAGCGCTGGCGCGTCACCGGCGGCGAGGACGAGGACCTGCTGCGGGCATTGGTGGCCTGCGTCAACGGCGTCTCGCAGGGCGTGCAGAACACCGGTTGAGGCGGGCCGGATCTGCCCTCGGCGCGCCCGGCCGGTGCGGCTGCCGTGGGCGCCGGTCGCGATCGGGCCGGCGGGACTTCCGCGATCGGACAAAATTGTCCGATAATCCCCGGCATGGATCTCCGCGCCGACGCCGCCCAACGCCGCCACCTGCTGCTCGACGCGGCCGACGAAGTGTTCTGCGAGCACGGCGTGCTGGCGCCGCTGGAACGGGTGATCGAGCGGTCGGGCCTGGGCCGCGCCACGCTGTACCGCCACTTCGCCGACCGCCCCGCGCTGATGCTGGCGCTGCTCGAGCGCGGCCTGGACGGGCTGGAGTGCTGCGCGCGCGACATCGGGGTGCGCCCGGACGGGCTGTTCCTGCTGCTGCGCGACATCGCCGAGCACATCGCGATGTCCGCGCCGCTGTCGGACTACTGGCGCTCGATGCCGCGCGACCATCCCGCGGTCGAAGCGGCGCGCGCGCGCCTGACGGCGGTCCTGGCGCCGCTGCTGCGTTGCGGCATCGACGCCGGCCGATGCCGCCAGGACCTGGACATCGGCGACCTGGTCCTGCTGCTGGACATGCTCGGCGCGTGCCAGCGCGGCCAGGACGGCGCCGAACGCAAGGCGCTGGCGCTGCGCGGCTGGTGGCTGCTGTGCCATGCGCTGACCGCGCCGGCGCCGGTGGCGGCCGCCGCGCGATGAGCGTCCGCTCCCGGCAGCCGCAGGACCGCGCGGCCGCGCACCGGCGCTGGCCGGCGCGGCTGGCGCGCGCCGCGGCCGCCCTGGCGATCGTGGTGGCCGGCGTCTGGGGCGGGCTGTTCCTCGCCGGCCTGCCGCATACCGGCGCGCTGGTGCGCTATGCCTCGGCGATCCTGTGGGCGGCAATGGCCGCCGCCGCACTGTGGGGCCTGTGGCACTCCCGCGACTACCGCGTGCTGCCGCTGATCTTCGCCATCGCCTGCGCCGGCCTGGGCCTGGGCTGGTCGCAGTTGCTGCCCGAGCAGAACTGCGACCGGGCCGACGACGTGGCGCAGGCGCCGCCGCAGGTCGACGGCCGCATCGTCACCCTGCGCAACGTGCGCAACTTCGCCTGGTGCAGCGGCAGCGACGACACGCCGCGCTGGGAAACCCGCCAGCACGATCTGGACCGACTGGCCGTGGCGGACCTGGCGCTGTCCGACTGGATGGGCCCTGCGATCGCCCACACCCTGGTCTCGTTCGGCTTCGACGACGGCCGCCGGGTGGTGTTCTCACTGGAGATCGGCAAGGAGCGCGGCGAATCGTTCCCGGCGCTGGCCGGGTTCTTCCGCAATTCGAACAGGTCATGGTCGCCGCCGACGGGCGCGATATCCTCGCGGTGCGCAGCAACGTGCGCGGCGAGGACGTGTAGCTGTATCGTCTGAACCTCCCGCGCGCGCGGCTGCGCCAGCTGTTCCAGGGCGACGTGGCGCCGGCGCAGCAGTTGCGGCGCCGGCCGCCGTTCTACGACACCGCCACCAGCAACTGCACCACCATCGTGTTCGAACTGGTGCGCAAGCTCGAGCCGCAGTTGCCGCTGGACTAGCGGCGGCGGTCCGGCTATCTGCCGTCCTATGTCCATGCGCAGCACGGCTTGGTGCCCGGCGACGCGCTGGCCACGCTGCAGGCCCGCGGGCGCATCGGCGAACGCGCCCGCCAGGCCGGCGCCGGCGCCGACTTCTCGCAGCGCATCCGCGTAGGCATTCCTGGCAGGGAAACCTCCGCCGCGTCGCGCTGATCCGCACGGTGCAGGGCCGCCGACTGCGCGCCGAGCATCAACGCCAGCGCCGGCACCACGGCCTTGTCGGAGACGCGCCCGCCCAGGACATTGCCGACGATCACCGAGACCCCGTAGAGGGCCAGCATCCACGCCACGCCGTTCGGGCCGACGCCGGTGATGTCGGCTAGGATGCTGGGCAGATAGGCGAAGGCGACGAAGGTGCCGCCCCAGGCACAGACGTTCATGCCGAACGCGATCAGCAGGCGTCCGCTGCCCAGCACCTTGACCTGCTCGATGAGGCCGCCGGCCGGCGCGATGTCGATCCTGCGCGGCAAGGTGGCCGCCATCGCCAGCAGCGACACCAGACCGATGGCCGCGACGAACCAGAAAGGCATCGGCCAGCCCTGGCGCTGGCCGATCACGGTTGCGATCGGCACACCAGCGGCGACCGCGGTGGCAACGGTGCCTGCGTATTCAGGCAAGAGCGCAGGTCTTATGCTGAAAAATCATAAGCAATCGGGCTGGAAACCGCTTGACAGTCATCTTCCTCGCGCAAGATATTGGCCTGAAGCGGCCTCGACGGGCCCCGCAAGGAACGCGAAATGTCAGGGGGAAATGCCGCGCCTGGGTTGGTGGAAGGCGCTCGGTCCGCATCCGAGGCACCCGATCTGGCCCTGCAGGGCTTGGTCCTGCTGGCGCAGTTCCACGGGATCGCGGCCGATGCGGCGCAACTGGCGCATGACGGCGGCCGCGGCGGCGCGCCCTTCGACGAGGTGGCGCTGCTGCTGGCGGCCCGCAAGCTGGGGCTCAAGGCCAAGGTGGTGGCACAGCCGGCGCACCGCCTTGCGCTGGCGACCCTGCCCGCGCTGGCGCTGGTCCCGGAGGGCGCGCCTTTCATCCTCGCCCAGGCCCAGGACGATCGGATCCTGATCCACGACCTGGCCGAGCGCCGTCCGCGCACGCTCTCGAGCGCCGAGTTCCAGGCGCGCTACGCGGGCAGGCTGCTCCAGGTCGCCTCGCGCGCGTCGGTGCTGGGGGAGCTGGCCAAGTTCGATGTCAGCTGGTTCATCCCGGCGCTGGTCAAGTACCGGCGGCTGATGCTGGAAGTATTCGTGGTGTCCTTGTTCATCCAGCTGTTCGCGCTGGTGACCCCGTTGTTCTTCCAGGTGGTCATGGACAAGGTGCTGGTGCATCAGGGCCTGACCACGCTGGACGTCATCGCCATCGGGCTGGTGGCGATCGCGGTGTTCGAGGTGGTGCTGTCGGGATTGCGCACCTACGTGTTCGCGCATACCACCAGCAAGATCGATGTCGAGCTGGGGGCCCGGCTGTTCCGGCACGTGCTGGGGCTGCCGCTGGCCTACTTCGAGTCCAGGCGGGTGGGCGACACCATCGCCCGCGTCCGCGAACTGGAGAACATCCGCAACTTCCTGACCGGGCAGGCCCTGACCTCGGTGCTGGACCTGTTGTTCACGGTGGTGTTTCTTGCGGTGATGTGCTGGTACAGCGGTTGGCTGACCTTGATCGTGGTGCTGTCGCTGCCGGTGTATGCGCTGATCTCGGCGGCCATCACCCCGGTGCTGCGCGGCCGCCTCAACGAGCAGTTCGCGCGGGGAGCGGACAACCAGTCGTTTCTGGTCGAGACCGTCAGCGGCATCGGGACGGTCAAGGCGATGGCGGTGGACCGGCGGGTCACGCGGACCTGGGACAACCAGCTGGCCGGCTACGTGAGCGCGGGCTTCAACGTCACCCGGATCGCGACGCTGGGCCAGCAGGGCGTACAGCTGGTGCAGAAGCTGGTGGCGGTGGCGGTGCTGTTCTGGGGCGCGAAACGGGTGATCGAAGGCACGCTGTCGGTCGGCCAGCTCATCGCCTTCAACATGCTGTCCGGGCAGGTGACCGCGCCGATCATCCGGCTGGCGCAGCTATGGCAGGACTTCCAGCAGGTCGGCATCTCGGTGGAGCGGCTGGGGGACATCCTGAACACCCGCACCGAGGTGCCCGGCAGCCGGTTGGCGCTGCCGCCGATCCGTGGCCAGGTCACGTTCGAACGGGTCGGCTTCCGCTACCGTCCGGATGCGCCGGAAGTGCTGAACGGCATCGACCTGGAGATCGGCGCTGGCGAGGTACTCGGCATCGTGGGGCGTTCCGGCTCGGGCAAGAGCACGCTGACCAAGCTGGTGCAGCGGCTCTACACCCCCGAGCGCGGGCGGGTGCTGATCGACGGCCAGGATCTGGCACTGGCCGACCCGGCCTGGCTGCGGCGGCAACTGGGCGTGGTGCTGCAGGAGAACTTCCTGTTCAACCGCAGCGTGCGCGAGAACATCGCCCTGTGCGACCCGGGGCTGCCGCTGGAGCGCGTGATCCACGCCGCCACGCTGGCCGGCGCGCACGAGTTCATCGTGGAACTGCCCGAAGGCTACGACACCAAGGTGGGCGAGCACGGCGCGGGGCTGTCCGGCGGGCAACGGCAACGCATCGCCATCGCCCGCGCGCTGATCACCGACCCCCGGATCCTGATCCTCGACGAGGCCACCAGCGCCCTGGACTACGCGTCCGAGCATGCGGTGATGCGCAACATGCGGGCGATCTGCAAGGGGCGCACGGTGCTGATCATCGCCCACCGCCTGTCGACGGTGCGCCGGGCCGACCGGATCGTGGTGGTGGAAAAAGGGCGCCTCGTGGAAAGCGGCTCGCACGAGGAACTGGTGGCCCGCCCGGACGGCCATTACGCACACCTGTTCCGGCTTCAGCAGGGGGCGCCATGACGCATCGGCTGCAGGGATGGCGCGACGTCTTGCGTCGCTACGTCGACGTCTTCACGTCGGCCTGGTCCCTGCGCAAGCAACTGGATGCGCCGCACCGGACGGCGGACGAGCGCGCGTTCCTGCCCGCGCACCTGGAGCTGACCGAAACCCCGGCCTCGCCCACGGCGCGCTGGAGCATGCGGATCATCATCGCGCTGTTCTGCACCGCGCTGCTGTGGGCGTGCCTGGGCCAGCTGGACATCGTCGCCGTCGCGCCGGGCAAGACCGTGGTCGATTCGAGGACCAAGGTGGTGCAGACGGCAGAGACAGCGGTGGTGCGCAGGATTCTGGTGCGCGATGGGCAGACGGTGAAGCGGGGCCAGCTGCTGATCGAGCTCGATGCGACCGCAACCGGCGCGGAGTTCGTGCAGGCCGGCGGTGCCCTGGTCAATGCGCGCCTGGCCGTCCTGCGGCAGTCGGCGCTTGCCCGTGCGATCGTCGATGGCCGGCCGCCGCGGTTGGATCCAGCGCCTGATTTGGACGCCGAGCGCATTGCAACCGAGCAGCAACTAGTCGTCAGCCAGTACGACGCCTTCCAGGCCCACCGCCACCACCTGCAGGCGAGCATCGCGCAACGGCAGGCGGAACTGCGCACCACGCAGGAGGCGATCGGTCCGCTGGAAGAATCCGCCCGCATCGCCAAAGTGCGCGCGGACGACTACGGGCGCCTGGTCGAAGGCAAGTACGTGGGGCGCCACGAATACCTGCTGCGCGAACAGGAGCGCATCGCGGCGGAAAGCCAGCTGGCCACCCAGCGCAACCGCCTGCAGGAGATCGGCTCGGCGCTGGGCGCGGCGCAGGAAGAACGGCGCATGCTGCTGACCGAGACCCGGCGGCAGGCATTGGACGCGGTGCGCGAGGCGAGCGAGCAGGCGGGGCAGCTGGCGCAGGACGTGGCCAAGACGGAGCGGCGCGACGAACAGATGGCATTGCGCGCCCCGGTGGACGGCACGGTCCAGCAACTGGCGGTGCACACCGTGGGCGGCGTGGTGACGCCGGCGCAGCCGCTGCTGGTGGTGGTGCCGGTCGAAGAGGCGCTGGAGGTGGAGGCCACGGTGTTGAACAAGGACATCGGCTTCCTGCGGCCGGGCCAGCCGGTGACGGTGAAGATCGAGAGTTTTCCCTACACCCGCTATGGCTACCTGACCGGCACCGTGGCCAGCGTGTCGCACGATGCGGCGCAGGACGAGAAGCTTGGTTTGGTATTTCCGGCGCGGATCAAGCTCAATGGCGACATTTTAGATGTTGAGGGAGTAAAAGTTAGGATGAGTGCGGGAATGAGTTTGAGTGCCGAGATTAAGACGGGGAAAAGGAGGATTATTAATTATTTATTGGATCCCATTGGGCGCCACAGCGCAGAGTCTTTTCGGGAAAGATAAATTGGTTTGGGTTGGGTGTGATGTAAATCCGATGGCATTATTATCAGCGTCGATTGGAACTTAATTTTATTTTCAACACATGGAGTTTATATGGCTGCTGTAAAGGGGTTGCCGAGTTCGCTTAAGGATAGTCTGATCAACGCGGTCGGAGGATGAGGCAAGCCATATCGACCACGCCCACGGCGCTCAGACCCTCGGTTTTTCGCCGTTTCCGGCGCATTTCCGGGGTATTTCCCGGATTACAGGCACACCCTCCCCACGACAGGCAGCAACTGCTTTCGCTTCAGCCACAGGTTCGACAGCGCAAACAGCGTCAGCACTTGCGCCGTGTTCTTCGCCAGGCCGCGATAGCGCACCTTGACGTAGCCAAACTGGCGCTTGATCACCCGGAACGGATGCTCCACCTTCGCCCTCAGGCTGGCCTTGGCGTGCTCCCAGCGCTGTGCCCACTTCAATTCGCGCTTGCTCTTGATCTGCTTCAGCTTCGAGGGCTTCTCCGCGATCAGATAGCGCAGCTTGCGCTTGCTCGCCATCTCCTCGCGCTTGGCCAGCCCGGTGTAGCCGCTGTCGCCGCATACCGTGTCTTCCTTGCCGTGCAGCAGCTTGTGCGCCTGGGTGATATCTGCGGCGTTGGCCGCCGTGCATTCCAAGTGGTGCACCAGCCCGGACTCATCGTCCACGCCGATGTGCGCTTTCATCCCGAAGTAGTACTGATTGCCCTTCTTGGTCTGGTGCATTTCCGGGTCGCGCTCGCCGTTCTTGTTCTTGGTCGAGCTGGGCGCGGCAATGATCGTGGCGTCCACGATGGTGCCGCCGCGCAGGCTCTGGCCCTTGCGCGATAGGTGCGCGTTGACCCGGTTGAACAGCGTGCGCGCCAGATCGTGCGTCTCCAGCAACCGGCGGAAGTTGAGGATCGTGGTCTCGTCCGGCACCTCATCCAACCCGCCGATCCTGGCGAAACGGCGCATCGACGCCGTGTCGTACAAGGCTTCTTCCGCGCCCGGGTCGCTCAGTGCGTACCACTGCTGCAGAAAGTGGATGCGCAGCATTGTCTCCAGCGGGTACGGCTGACGGCCCGGATGGCCCGACTTCGGATAGTGCGGCGCGATCAGCGCCAGCAGGTCTTTCCACGGCACCACCTGATCCATCTCGGCCAGCAACCTTTCGCGCCGCGTCTGCTTGCGCTTGCCGTTGTACTCCGCGTCGCCGAAAGACAATTGCATCGTCGTTGTCCTGTTGGGCTTTGTACGATTGTCGCAGGATCAGAGGGAGTTGTTCAGACCATCCTTAAAATAACTACTGTTGGTGATAAGGTCTCTGTCAAATATACGCCTGATGAATTGGGTGGGGCCGTATCAACCGGCGTTACCTATTCCACTGATGGGGAAATTCAAATTTCAGGCGGGCTAAATTCCGGGAGAAGTAATGTAACAGTGAAGGGTAATGTTGTTCGTGATGACAATGGCGGTTATACGATTTCCGGCGATGCTGTCACATTAAGTGTCAAGGGGCCAGGGGGTTCGCAGGTTGGCATTGTATTGAAGCCTGGTGGGTTCGAGCCGAACCCGACGGACCCGATGGCTCGTCCGATTCCGTCCGCAAAGGTTGAATTGACTGTCGGAACAAGCGTTTTTAGCTGGAAGACTACGCTTGATGACAAATTTACCATGGATAAACTTTTTGATCCGGAGTCTGGCGGGGTATTGTCTAAGGATGGTCTGAACAACTCCCTCTGATCCTGCGACAATCGTACAAAGCCCAACAGGACAACGACGATGCAATTGTCTTTCGGCGACGCGGAGTACAACGGCAAGCGCAAGCAGACGCGGCGCGAAAGGTTGCTGGCCGAGATGGATCAGGTGGTGCCGTGGAAAGACCTGCTGGCGCTGATCGCGCCGCACTATCCGAAGTCGGGCCATCCGGGCCGTCAGCCGTACCCGCTGGAGACAATGCTGCGCATCCACTTTCTGCAGCAGTGGTACGCACTGAGCGACCCGGGCGCGGAAGAAGCCTTGTACGACACGGCGTCGATGCGCCGTTTCGCCAGGATCGGCGGGTTGGATGAGGTGCCGGACGAGACCACGATCCTCAACTTCCGCCGGTTGCTGGAGACGCACGATCTGGCGCGCACGCTGTTCAACCGGGTCAACGCGCACCTATCGCGCAAGGGCCAGAGCCTGCGCGGCGGCACCATCGTGGACGCCACGATCATTGCCGCGCCCAGCTCGACCAAGAACAAGAACGGCGAGCGCGACCCGGAAATGCACCAGACCAAGAAGGGCAATCAGTACTACTTCGGGATGAAAGCGCACATCGGCGTGGACGATGAGTCCGGGCTGGTGCACCACTTGGAATGCACGGCGGCCAACGCCGCAGATATCACCCAGGCGCACAAGCTGCTGCACGGCAAGGAAGACACGGTATGCGGCGACAGCGGCTACACCGGGCTGGCCAAGCGCGAGGAGATGGCGAGCAAGCGCAAGCTGCGCTATCTGATCGCGGAGAAGCCCTCGAAGCTGAAGCAGATCAAGAGCAAGCGCGAATTGAAGTGGGCACAGCGCTGGGAGCACGCCAAGGCCAGCCTGAGGGCGAAGGTGGAGCATCCGTTCCGGGTGATCAAGCGCCAGTTTGGCTACGTCAAGGTGCGCTATCGCGGCCTGGCGAAGAACACGGCGCAAGTGCTGACGCTGTTTGCGCTGTCGAACCTGTGGCTGAAGCGAAAGCAGTTGCTGCCTGTCGTGGGGAGGGTGTGCCTGTAATCCGGGAAATACCCCGGAAATGCGCCGGAAACGGCGAAAAACCGAGGGTCTGAGCGCCGTGGGCGTGGTCGATATGGCTTGCCTCATCCTCCGACCGCGTTGATCAGACTATCCCTAATGGTTTGGTTGGATGGTGGTATGGCCTCTTAAGGCATTTTGATCGTGAGTTGGATGAAAAGCTTGCTGACGCGGTTGGAGGGAATTTTCAGTCATCTAAAGGTTGGAGAAGATCTACGGATCCCTTGGTTCTCGACTTGGATGGTGATGGAATTGAGACAATTTCAGCAAGCGGAAAAGTACTTTTCGATCATGAGGGAAACTCCGTCAAGGAGGGAACAGGTTGGGTCAGCGCCGACGATGGGATTCTCGTGTTTGACCGAAATGGAAACGGAGTTATTGATGGTGGATCAGAGCTTTTCGGAGATCACACTCCGGGAGCCGAGCTTGCGCCTGGTCAAACTTCCGAGGTGTCCGCAGGCCTGAGGGCACTCGCAGCTTTGGATAAAAATAGTGATGGGAAGTTTGATGCAAAAGATGAAGATTTTTCATCTGTCCAGGTATGGCGTGATTTGAATCAGGATGGCATATCTCAAGCTGGTGAACTATTTGGCTTATCCGAGCTTGGTATATCTAGCATATCGGTAGCGCCTGTATCTACAAAAAATGTTGCGTTGAATAACGGAAATACTGTCGATAGCTACGGCAGCTTCACCCGCTCAGATGGATCGCAAGGTGTCGCTGCTGACCTTTTGCTAGCATCTGACGCATTTCATCGAGAGTTTGTGGATAAAATTCCATTAACTGAACATGCAAAAGAAGTCGTAAATGTAGCGGGCTTTGGTCTCGTTCGTGACTTGCAGGAGGCGGTAAGTTTAAATGAAGATATCTATGGTTTGATCAAATCTATATCGACGGATCTTTCTCGGGCCGAGGCATTGACGGTTGTTGATTCAGTACTTCTCGCTTGGGCGAATACCTCAACAATGCGGTCTAGTTCCGACTACTTTAGTGGTCAGAAAGGTAGGGGGCGTCTAGCTGTACATGGAACCGATATGAAAGGTGAAATTTTTGATATTTCAAAAATCCTTTCTATCATGGAGAAGTTCAATGGCGAGCTATTCTTCTCCGGCGGAAGTGATGGTCAGCCGCTACGCTTGGGAAATTCATCTTGGAATGCTGTTAATTCAAGTGCGGGGTTGTCTTTCAATGTTGTATTGGGGCAAGAGCAGACTAGTTTGTTGCTGAAGGGGTATGATTCTCTAAAACTTCAGCTCTATAATGGGGTGGTGTTTGATACTCGTTTGAGTGACTATTTGGATAATTTGAAAATTAGTTTCAATGAATATGGTGAAATCGTATTCAAGATGGATGGAATAAATGCCAAGCTTAAAGCGACCCTTGTAAAAGAGGGTAATGCTGCGGCACTTGAGGATCTTTACGATTTAAGAGAGGGCTCGGCGAAACTGCCGTTAGAGTGGAACTGGATCGATACGCTGCTTGAGCTAGATCAGATGGCTGTTGATCACTCAGATTTCAAGATACGTGCGGGAAGCCTAATGGGAGTGCTGTTTGGCAGCAATGTTGTTGGTGGCGGCGCCGACGACGTGATTATTGGAACGGAAGGCAACGACTCCCTCTCCGGCGGCAACGGCAACGACACAATAATTGGCGGTGCTGGTAACGATGTTCTGGATGGTGGCACCGGCACCAACCGCCTGGAAGGCGGGGCGGGCGACGACGTGCTGTCGGTGTCCTCGCAGTCGCGCAACAGCGTGCTGGCCGGCGGTACGGGCAACGACACGCTCAAGGGCAGCTACTACTCCGACACCTACCTGTTCAACAAGGGCGACGGCCACGACACGGTGGTGGAGACCGCGTCTTACAGCGACGCGGTGGACAAGCTTGTGTTCGGCGACGGGATCGCGGCCAGCGCCATCCGGGTGCTGCGCGAGGGAGCGGACGTGGTGCTGGACCTGGGCAACGGCACCGACGCGGTCCGGCTGAAGGACTGGTTGACGTCCACCAGCGAGAACGTATCGACGCGCATCGAGCAGTTCGTGTTCGCCGATGGCACGGTGTGGACGTCGGAGACGTTGAAGGCCAAGGGCCTGACGACGTGGGGGACCAGCGGAGACGACACGCTGACCGGCTGGGACGGCGACGATCTGCTGCTGGGCGGCGCCGGCAACGACGTGCTGGACGGCGGCACCGGCACCAACCGCCTGGAAGGCGGGGCGGGCGACGACGTGCTGTCGGTGTCCTCGCAGTCGCGCAACAGCGTGCTGGCCGGCGGTACGGGCAACGACACGCTCAAGGGCAGCTACTACTCCGACACCTACCTGTTCAACAAGGGCGACGGCCACGACACGGTGGTGGAGACCGCGTCTTACAGCGACGCGGTGGACAAGCTCGTGTTCGGCGACGGGATCGCGGCCAGCGCCATCCGGGTGCTGCGCGAGGGAGCGGACGTGGTGCTGGACCTGGGCAACGGCACCGACGCGGTCCGGCTGAAGGACTGGTTGACGTCCACCAGCGAGAACGTATCGACGCGCATCGAGCAGTTCGTGTTCGCCGATGGCACGGTGTGGACGTCGGAGACGTTGAAGGCCAAGGGCCTGACGACGTGGGGGACCAGCGGAGACGACACGCTGACCGGCTGGGACGGCGACGATCTGCTGCTGGGCGGCGCCGGCAATGACGTGCTGGACGGCGGCACCGGCACCAACCGCCTGGAAGGCGGGGCGGGCGACGACGTGCTGTCGGTGTCCTCGCAGTCGCGCAACAGCGTGCTGGCCGGCGGTACGGGCAACGACACGCTCAAGGGCAGCTACTACTCCGACACCTACCTGTTCAACAAGGGCGACGGCCACGACACGGTGGTGGAGACCGCGTCTTACAGCGACGCGGTGGACAAGCTCGTGTTCGGCGACGGGATCGCGGCCAGCGCCATCCGGGTGCTGCGCGAGGGAGCGGACGTGGTGCTGGACCTGGGCAACGGCACCGACGCGGTCCGGCTGAAGGACTGGTTGACGTCCACCAGCGAGAACGTATCGACGCGCATCGAGCAGTTCGTGTTCGCCGATGGCACGGTGTGGACGTCGGAGACGTTGAAGGCCAAGGGCCTGACGACGTGGGGGACCAGCGGAGACGACACGCTGACCGGCTGGGACGGCGACGATCTGCTGCTGGGCGGCGCCGGCAATGACGTGCTGGACGGCGGCACCGGCACCAACCGCCTGGAAGGCGGGGCGGGCGACGACGTGCTGTCGGTGTCCTCGCAGTCGCGCAACAGCGTGCTGGCCGGCGGTACGGGCAACGACACGCTCAAGGGCAGCTGGTATTCGGACACCTACCTGTTCAACAAGGGCGACGGCCACGACACGGTGGTGGAGACCGCGTCTTACAGCGACGCGGTGGACAAGCTCGTGTTCGGCGACGGGATCGCGGCCAGCGCCATCCGGGTGCTGCGCGAGGGAGCGGACGTGGTGCTGGACCTGGGCAACGGCACCGACGCGGTCCGGCTGAAGGACTGGTTGACGTCCACCAGCGAGAACGTATCGACGCGCATCGAGCAGTTCGTGTTCGCCGATGGCACGGTGTGGACGTCGGAGACGTTGAAGGCCAAGGGCCTGACGACGTGGGGGACCAGCGGAGACGACACGCTGACCGGCTGGGACGGCGACGATCTGCTGCTGGGCGGCGCCGGCAATGACGTGCTGGACGGCGGCACCGGCACCAACCGCCTGGAAGGCGGGGCGGGCGACGACGTGCTGTCGGTGTCCTCGCAGTCGCGCAACAGCGTGCTGGCCGGCGGTACGGGCAACGACACGCTCAAGGGCAGCTACTACTCCGACACCTACCTGTTCAACAAGGGCGACGGCCACGACACGGTGGTGGAGACCGCGTCTTACAGCGACGCGGTGGACAAGCTTGTGTTCGGCGACGGGATCGCGGCCAGCGCCATCCGGGTGCTGCGCGAGGGAGCGGACGTGGTGCTGGACCTGGGCAACGGCACCGACGCGGTCCGGCTGAAGGACTGGTTGACGTCCACCAGCGAGAACGTATCGACGCGCATCGAGCAGTTCGTGTTCGCCGATGGCACGGTGTGGACGTCGGAGACGTTGAAGGCCAAGGGCCTGACGACGTGGGGGACCAGCGGAGACGACACGCTGACCGGCTGGGACGGCGACGATCTGCTGCTGGGCGGCGCCGGCAACGACGTGCTGGACGGCGGCACCGGCACCAACCGCCTGGAAGGCGGGGCGGGCGACGACGTGCTGTCGGTGTCCTCGCAGTCGCGCAACAGCGTGCTGGCCGGCGGTACGGGCAACGACACGCTCAAGGGCAGCTGGTATTCGGACACCTACCTGTTCAACAAGGGCGACGGCCACGACACGGTGGTGGAGACCTCGACGTACAGTGGGGCTGCGGATCGCATCGTGTTCGACAAGGATCTTGCCGTGGACGATACCTTCTTCAGCCGGTCCGGGAACGATCTTTCCATTGCCATTCGCGGCAGCGACGATCAATTGACGGTATCGGGCTGGTTCACTTCCAGCTCCAGTCAGGTCGAGTATCTGCAGTTCAAGGACAAGACGGTCGCTTCCAGCGAAGTGGCTGCGCTGATCGCGGCGATGGCGACCAGCAGTTCTTCGTCGGCGCCCCTGGTGCCTGTCGACGCGCAACAGGTGAGACTGTTGGCCGCCAGTTCGATCGTCTGAACACGGCTTTGCGTTGATCCTGGTGTCTTCTGGCAGAGGCCCCGCTGTTGCGGGGCCTCTGTTGGTTCGCGCCAATGGGGAAGATGGTGGCATCGCCGCAGCGATCGGGAACGCGTCGCGCTGCATCCCTGTCATCCGACGTCCCCCCCCCCGATTTTGGGTAGCGCCCCAGTTGGAGTGCAATTCCCCGCCGCTTCGTTCGTCGCGATGGATGGCCCGAGGCCCACCCAGGGGCGCTTACACGAGGCGTGTGCTGCACCGAGTGCCAGAGACGAGTGCCAGAGAGAAAGCGTTCCCGCGGTGAGCGCTTGCGATACGCATGCGGATGCAGCATTCATGTATCGCATTTCCATTCACCAATGAACTCCGTCACGCATCTGCAAACATCGCCGTCCACACTGCGCCGCAGTTGTTAACGGGGCGTCAGTTCGCACGGCCCAGCTCCGACACGGAACCTCCTCCAGAAGTCTGCCCAGTTGCCGATTCGACGCCGGCGATACGGGCAGTGCTATGCCTACACGGCCGCGGCGTCGCCGCGTGCCGGGACACCACCCCACGTCCTGATGGAATCCACATGAATCACGTACCGCACCGCGCCAGGCCGCATCGGCTTGCCGGTTCCATTGCCCTGGCCCTGAGCCTGGCCCTCGCCGCCGCCGCCCACGCCGAAGATGCCGCGCAGGAACAGGCGCAGCGCAGCGCCAGCGACGACACCGCGCCGGCCCCGGCAAAGAGCAACGCGCAAACGCTGTCGGCGGTGACCGTCGCGGCGAACCGCTACAACGCCGCCGACATGCAGATGGCGGCCAGCAACACCGCCAACGTGCTGTCGGCCGACGACCTGAAGTACACCGCCGTGCACAACATCGCCGAGGCGCTGGGCCTGCTGCCGGGCGTCAACGTGGTCAACACGGGGCAGTCGTACTTCGGCGGCATCGATGGCGCGGCGCGCGGCGAGGGCATGTTCGCCTCGGTGCGCGGCCTCAACGCCGAATACAACGTCAACCTGATCAACGGCGTCAACGTCGCCCAGGGCATGCCGTACAGCCGCAGCGTGCAGCTGAGCCTGCTGCCGCCCTCGGGCCTGCAGACCATCGTGTTGAACAAGACCTCCACCGCGGCGATGGACGGCGATGCCATTGGCGGCACCATCGACTACCGCACTCCCAGCGGCTTCGACTACAGCGACGCGATCGGCGGCAGCGTCACCGCCAGCGGACGCATGGAAAGCCGCGCCCGCGATTACGACGACAGCGGCCTGGGCAAGGGCGCGGCCGGCGAATTCCACGCCAAGTTCGGCGGCGAGAACCAGTTCGGCGTCTACGCCAGCGCCCACTACGACGAGCGCCACTACGTGAACAGCGAAGTGGCCGGCGCCTCCGCCGCGCGCGGCGACTGGAACCACAAGTATTTCTCCCGCACCACCGCCAGCGGCGATCCGGCGCCGGGTTACAACCCGCAAGACCTGCTGCTGGCGACCGGCGCCAACATCGGCTACTCGGGCGGCGACACCAAGCGCTACGGCGGCAACGTCTCCTTCGACTGGCGTGTGGACCCGACCCTGCAACTGTACGCGCGGGCCACCTACGCCTACGCCAAGACCGAGCAGAACACCGGCTACACCCAGTTCGTGCCGGCCGACGTCAGCTACACCCGGATCGGCAGCAGCGGCGTGTACCAGCCGAAGATCAATCGCATCGCGGTACGCTACTGGTACGAGACCAATCCGGAAGTGGCCGATCTCGCCACCTTCCAGTTCGGCGCCGACAAGCAGCTCGGCAACTGGACGCTGTCGCCGAACCTGTTCTACGGCTACGGCAACAACGATCGTCCGGACCACGTCGAGATCTCGGCGCGCGTGGACCAGTACACTTCCACCCAGTTCCCGTACGGCGCCAACAGCTTCGTCAGCTACGACAGCGCGGGCTTCCCGATGCCGCTGTTGACCCCGGACATGCGCCGCCAGGCCAGTGACATCGGCAGCCTGTACGCGCGCCGCCACGGGCAGCTGACCAAGTCCTACAGCGGGCAGGACAAGGGCGGCGCCAAGTTCGACGCGCGCTACGACTTCGACGACGGCGCGCTGAGCAGCCTGCAGTTCGGCGCGAAGTACGTGGACAGCTCGCGCGAATTCACCTCGCGCAACTGGACCACCGGCAAGTTCACCGACCGCACCCTGCTGCGCGACACCGGGCTGGTGGTCGGCCGCTACGCGTCGGTCTACCCGGGCAAGTACGACCTGCCGACGGTCAAGCTCAGCAATGCCGCGCTGAAGGCGATGATCGCGCAGAACCTGACCGCGGCCGCGTTCGACACCTGCGGCGGCCTGGCGATCAACAACCAGAACTGCGCGACGATGCGCGGCAACGAGGCGGTTGCCGCGGCATATGCGATGGCTACGTTCAAGAGCGGCGACCTGGAGGTGATCCCGGGCCTGCGCTTCGAACAGACCCGCATCCGCAACACCTTCTGGACCATGCCAAAGGACAGCCAGGGCAACGAGTTGCCCGGCTTCTTCAGCAGCAACCGCACCACCTACAACGTGCCGCTGCCCAGCGTGTTCCTGAACTACCGTCCGGGCGACGGCGGCGCGGTGTACCGCGCCGCGCTGTGGACCAGCTACACGCGCCCGGCGTTCGTGCAGTTGGGCGGCGGCGCCAACTACGACGTGTCCAGCGACGGCGTCACCACCATCACCGAAGGCAATCCCGACCTGAAGCCGATCAAGGCGCTCAACGTCGATGTGTCCGGCGAGTGGGACAACGGCGTCGGCGGCCACGCGATGCTGGCCGGCTACTACAAGCGCCTGTCCGACTACATCTACGAGAACGGCTCGGATGCGGCCAATGCCGGCGCGTCCACCAGTGGCAACGTGCGCTACGTGCGTCCGCAGAACGGTGGCGACGGCAAGGTGCTGGGCGTGGAAGCGGCGGTGCGGCAGACCTTGCAAGGCATGCCGGCGCCGCTGGACGGTTTCGGCATCGGCGCCAACATCACCCGCCAGTCCACCCGCGTCGACCTGGGCATGAGCGGCTTCCACGACGAGCGCATCCAGAACGCGCCGGACATGATGGCCAATGCCGAGCTGTTCTACGAGAAGGGGCCGCTGTCGGTGAACCTGAGCTACCACTACTCGGGCGAATACGTGTCGGTCTACGACTACCTGGACCAGGGCGCCAGTTGGGACCACCTGTGGGTGAAGCCGATCGCCCGCGTCGATCTGCACGTGGGCTATGCAGTGAACGAGCACCTGCGCGCCGACCTGTCGGTGGCGAACCTGACCAACCGCCTGAGCTACTGGGCGCACGTGGGCCGCAACAGCACCGCGATCTCGGACATCGTCGATGCCGGGCGCACCAGCCTGCTGACCGTGAAGTACACGTTCTGAACCGGCGGGCTTCGCATAGGCCGGCCTCGCTCGTGGGTCGCGGCAGCATGCCGCGGCACCTGCGATGGCTCGCATGGGTCGGCGCGCTGCTTGCGTTGCCGGCCATGCGCAGCGGTGCGCAGGAAATGCCGGCGCCGCCCGAATCGCTGCGGATCGACCAGTTGCAACTGCTCGGTTCGCACAACAGTTACCGGCCGTATCCGTCAGCGCAGGTGCAGCGGCGGCTGCAGGCGCATGCGCCGTCCGAATGGCCGGCGCTGGCCTACGGCCATCCGCCGCTGCGGGCGCAGCTGGCGCTGGGCCTGCTGCAGTTCGAGATCGATGTCGCCGCTGATCCGCGTGGCGGCCTGTACGCGGCGCCGTACGCGCATGGCCCCGTGGCGACGACGCTGGCGAAGATGCGCACGCCGGGCGCCAAGGTGCTGCACCAGCCGGGCCTGGACTACGCCAGTCACTGCCTGCGCTTCCGCGACGGCCTGACGGTGTTTGCACGCTGGTCGCAGGCGCATCCGCGGCACGCGCCGCTGGTGGTGCTGGTCGATGCGGTGGATTTCGATCCGCTGCCGGGCGTGTGGCCGCACCATGCCGCCTTCGATGCGGCCAGCCTGGATGCGCTCGATCGCGACATTGCCGAGGTGGTCGGCCGCGCGCGGCCGATCGTGCCCGACGACGTGCGCGGCGAGGAACCCAGCTTGCCTGCGGCAGTGCCGGCCAACGCTGGCCGACTCTGGCGCAGGCGCGCGGGCGGCTGCTGTTCGTGCTCGACGGCACTCCGCGCCACGAGGCGCTGTCCCGGCAGGGGCATCCGTCATTGGCCGGGCGCATCATGTTCGGCTGGTACGCGGCGGACGCCGCGGAGGCGGCAGTGCTGTCGATCGCCGATCCACAGGCCGATGCGGCGCTGATCCGGGCCCGGGTCGCGCAGGGCTGCATCGTACGCACCCGTGCCGACGTCGATGGCGTGCAGGCGCGGGCCCGCGATCGCCGCCGCGCGCAGGCGGCATTGGACTGCGGTGCGCAATGGATCAGCAGCGACTATTACGCCGGCGCACCCGACCCGCAAGGGCTGGGTTATCGACTGGGGATCGCCGCAGGCCTGCGCTGCGACCGGGTCAGCGCGCAGTGCGGCGAGGCCGGGCAATGAGTGGTTTTCTTTATTTCTTTTTTCCTGGAACGACGATGAGCATGCGCATGCGTTGGATGGTGTGGGTGGTACTGGCAGTGACGGCGGGCGCGCAGGCGCGGCCGGCGGACGCGGCGCCGTCGCCGCAGCTGCAGGTCGAGCAGGTATGGATGCTGTTCCGCCACGGCGTGCGTGCGCCGCTGCAGGGCGAGGCGGCGGCGCTCGCCGCGCAGCCCTGGCCGGTCTGGGACACGCCGGCGGGCCTGCTCACTGCGCACGGCCGCACCGGCGTGCGGCTGGGCGGCGAGTACACCCGGCAATGGCTGGTCCGCGACGGTGTGCTGCCGGCGCGCGGCTGCCCCGCTGCCCATGCGATCGACGTCTATGCCAATACCGACCAGCGCACCATCGCCAGCGCGCAGATCCTGGCCGAGGCGCTGGCGCCTGGCTGCGGCGTGCACGCCGCACACCAGCCGCAAGGCAGCGACGATCCGCTGTTCCGGCCGGTCGAGGCCGGTGCGCTGGACTTCGACGCGGCCGCCGCGGTGGCCTCGATCCAGCGCCAGACCGGCGGTCCCGGCGCGCTGCTGGCGCCGCATGCGAAGGAACTGCGGGCCATGCGCCAGATCCTCGGTTGCAGCGTGCAGGACTGCGACTTCGCGCGCATGCCGTCGTCGCTGAGTCCCGGCGGCGACGGCCGCGGCATCGCCATGCGCGGGCCGCTGGACCTGACCTCCGGCACCGCCGAGGTGTTCATCCTGCAATACACCGAAGGCCTGCCGCTGGACCGGGTGGGTTGGGGCCGCGCCACCCGCGAGCGCATCGGCGTGGTGTCGCGGCTGCACGCGCTGCTGTTCGAGATCTACGCGCGTCCGCACTACATGGCCGCGCGCGCCGGCGCACCGCTGGCGCGGCGGGTGCTGGACACGCTGGGCGTGGCCGGCGCGCCGCGGGTGAGCGTGCTGGTCGCCAGCGATACCCACATCGCCGCGCTCAGCGGCCTGCTCGACCTGCATTTCCATCTGCCCGGCTACGGCCGGGACGATGCGCCGCCGGGCGGCGCGCTGGTGCTCGAGCAACTGCGTGACACGCGCAACGGCCAGCGCTACGTGCGCCTGCGCTACCAGGCGCAATCGCTGGACCAACTGCGCGCGCTGACTCCGCTGAGCCTGCGCCGGCCGCCGTTGCTGCAGACCTTGCGCGTACCCGGCTGCAGCCACGCCAAGACGTGGCTATGCACGCTGCAGCGGTTCCAGGCCGTGCTGCACGCGGCGTTGCAGCGGTGAGGCGCAGTGCCTCGGCGTCCTTCAGAGCATTTTCGACTCTGGTATTTGCAGCCAGCGGAGTGTTGTGGGAGCGGCTTAGGTCGTGAATGGCTCTCCCTGTAAAGCTCGTCGCGACTGATGGCCCGAGGCCACCTGGAGTCGCTCCCACAAGTGGCATCACTTGGATCGAAAGTGTTCTAGGAGTGGCTTCAGTTCAGCCCCGGCCGGTTCCGGAGCCGTGGAGGTTTCCCACTGCGCCCGTCGCGAGGTTGGCGTCCCGTCCGCGCCGCCGCCGCGATCCCCGCAACCTCATTTGCCGGGCACGGCGAACGCCACGCCTGCGCTCGCCGCACTCTGGCCCTCCGGCCGTCGCCTTCGCGTTCTATACTCGCGTCACTTTCACGGAGCGAACGCATGCATACGGAGTCGAAGCGGCAGTGGAACGTCCTGCGCGCCGGGCTGTTGAGCACTTTCCTGCTGCTGGGCCTGGCGCTGGCGCTGGGCGGCTGCAAGCGCAACGAATCGGGGCAGTTGCCCGATGCCAGCGGCGAGCCGGTGCAGGGCCGGAAGGAAGCGATGAAGGGCTTCGGCCTGGTCCGCGCCTATCCCGACCAGAAGCGCGACGGATTGTCGCTGGCGCTGGAATTCTCGCGGCCGCTGGTCGGCACCCAGGACTTCGACACGCTGCTGCGCTTCGAGGAGAAGGTCGGCGCCGACGGCAGCGCCTGGTCGCTGTCCGACGACGGCAAGACCCTGCGCTATCCGTACGTGGAAGCGGCCAAGGACTACACCGTGCTGATCTCCGCCGACCTGCTCGCCGCCGACGGCAGCCGCCTGGGCAAGCCGCTCAAGCAGAAGGTCTACACCGGCGAACTGGAGCCGGCGGTCGGCTTCGCCTCGCAGGGCAGCGTGTTGCCCGCGCGCGAGAGCCGCGGCCTGCCGGTGGTGTCGCTCAACGTGCCGGACGTAGACGTGGAGTTCATGCGGGTGAAGGAAGGCGCGCTGCCGGCGTTCTTCGCCCAGTACCAGCGCGGCGGCCGCCGCGGCAGCTGGGAGATGGACAGCGACTACAGCGACCGTACCCCGATCGCGCAGCTGGCCGAGTCGGTCTACGTCAACCGCTTCGTGCTCGGCGGCGACAAGAACGAACGCGCGCTGACCTATCTGCCGATCCAGGACATCGAGGAACTGCAGGCGCCGGGCCTGTACTTCGCGGTGATGAAGCGCCCGGGCCGCTTCGAGAACGAATACGACACCGCCTTCTTCACCGTCAGCGACATCGGCCTGCACGCGCGCGCCTACCAGGACAAGCTGTTCGTGCACACCGCCTCGCTGCAGAGCGGCGAGCCGCTGAAGAAGGTGGAACTGCGCATCCTCGACGCCAAGGGCGAGCTGTTCCTGAAGGGCGAGACCGACGCCAACGGCAATGCACTGCTGCACTACACGCTCGACGCCGGCCAGGTGCTGGTGGCGCGCAGCGGCAACGACCTGTCGATGCTGCCGTTCAACCAGCCGGCGCTGGACCTGAGCGAGTTCGCCGTGGCCGGGCGCGAGAACGCCTGGTTCGACGTGTTCGCCTGGTCCGGCCGCGACCTGTACCGCCCCGGCGAGACGCTGCGCGTGTCGGCGCTGCTGCGCGACAACGACGGCAGGCCGGTGGCCAGCGGCGGCAAGGGCGCGCAGCCGGCCGGTGGTCAACCGGTGTTCCTGCGCCTGAAGCAGCCCGATGGCAAGATCTTCCGCGAGACCCGCCTACTGCCGGGCGAGCAGGGCTATTTCAGTTTCGAGCAGTTGATTCCCGCCGATGCGCCGACCGGGCGCTGGCAAGTGGAGTTCCGCACCGACCCGGCCAGCAAGGAAGCGGTGCAGGGCATGACCCTGCGCATCGAGGAGTTCCTGCCCGAGCGCATGAAGCTGGACCTGGACAGCGCGCAGAAGACGCTCAAGCCGGGCGAGCCGTTCAAGCTGCAGGCCAGCGCCGCCTACCTGTACGGTGCGCCGGCCGACGGCAACCGTTTCACCGCCAAGCTGGCGGTGGCGGTCGAGCAGCATCCGGTCGACGCGCTGCCCGGCTATTTCTTCGGCGACCCGACGCTGCAGCTGCCGCGCGAAGCCAAGGACGCGATCGATACCGAATTCGGCGCCGACGGCAAGATCGCCGAGGACCTGGCGCTGCCGGACGATGCCAAGCCGACCAGCCCCATCGCCGCGCTGGTCTCGGCCAGCGTGTACGAGACCGGCGGGCGTACCGTCACCCGCACCCTCAAGCGCGTGCTGTGGCCGGCGCCGGCGCTGGTCGGGGTGCGTCCGCTGTTCGACGACAAGGACGGCGCCGATGCCAACGCCAATGCGCGCTTCGAGCTGATGCGGGTCGACGCGCGGGGCAGGCCGCAGCCGGCCAAAGGGCTGAAGGCGACCCTGGTGCGCGAGCTGCGCGACTACCACTGGACGTTCACCGACAACCGCTGGGACTACGACTTCACCCGCCGCTTCGAGAACAAGCAGAGCATCTCCGTCGATGCCGGCAGCGGCGCGGCCAGGTTCGACTTCCCGGTGGAGTGGGGCGAGTACCGGGTGGACGTGTTCGATCCGTCCACCGGCCTGACCACGCGCTATCCGTTCCGCGCCGGCTGGAGCTGGAATGACGCCAACCGCGGCCTGGACGCGCGCCCGGACAAGGTCAAGCTGGCGCTGGACAAGACCGCCTACCGGGCCGGCGACACGCTGAAGGTCACCCTGACCCCGCCGCACGCCGGTCCCGGCGTGCTGATGGTCGAGAGCGACAGGATGCTGTACGTGCAGGACATCGACGTGAAGCCGGGCAGCCGCTTCGAGATCCCGGTGACCAAGGACTGGGAACGCCACGACGTCTACGTCACCGCACTGGTGTTCCGCGGTGGCTCGGCATCGAGCAAGATCACCCCGGCGCGCGCGGTCGGCGTGGCCTTCGTGCCGATGGAGCGCAAGACCCGGCGCGTGGCGGTGGGCCTGGTCGCGCCCAAGCAGATGCGTCCGGAGCAGCCGCTGCCGGTCACGGTCAGCGTGCCGGAACTGGCCGGCAAGCAGGCGCACGTGACCATCTCCGCGGTCGACGTGGGCATCCTCAACATCACCCGCTTCCCGGTGCCCGACGCCAACGCGCAGTTCTTCGCGCAGCGGCGCCTGGGGGTGGACGCCTACGACATCTACGGCCGCGTGATCGAGAGCTTCGAGGGCGGCACCGGCAAGCTGCGCTTCGGCGGCGACATGGCGCTGGCGGCGTTGCCGCAGGCCAAGCGCCCGACCGCGCGGGTGCAGACCGTGGACCTGTTCTCCGGCTCGGTGAAGCTCGACGCCAAGGGCAATGCGCGGGTGCAACTGCCGGTGCCGGACTTCAACGGCACGCTGCGGGTGTCGGCGCTGGTGTATTCGGACGAGCGCTACGGCAACCGCGACGTGGAGACGCTGGTGCGCGCGCCGATCGTGGCCGAGGCCAGCATGCCGCGGGTGATGGCGCCGGGCGACCGCAGCACGGTCACCCTGGACGTGCAGAACTTCACCGGGCAGCCGGGCGAGTTCAAGGTGCGGGTGGACGGCGAAGGCCCGCTGGCGGTCGCCGAGAACGCGCGCAGCGCCAAGCTCGGCAAGGACGGCAAGGCCACGCTCAGCTTTCCGCTGGTGGCGCAGGAGGGCTATACCGTGGCCAAGGTGCGGGTGCGGGTGGACGGCAACGGCTTCGCCGTGGACCGCCGCTACGACCTGCCGGTGCGCGCGGCGTGGCCGTCGGTGCTGCGCGCGCAGACCCGCGTGCTGGACGCGTCTGCGACCGGCGGGCTGGCGCCGGTGACGCTGGGCATGGCCGATGCCGAGGGCCTGATGGCCGGCTCGGTCAACGCGCGCATGCTGGTCAGCGCGTTGCCGCCGATCCCGTTCGCCAGCGCGCTGCAGGGCGCGCTGGAGTACCCGTACGGCTGCGCCGAGCAGACCACCAGCAAGGGCTACGCCGCGCTGCTGCTCGACGACGCCACCGCCAGGCTGCTCGGCGCCAAGGGCCTGGACGCGGCCACCCGCCGCGCGCGCATGGAAGGCGCGTTCGGGCGGCTGGCGTCGATGCAGATCTCCAGCGGCCACTTCTCGATGTGGGGCGACGACGGCTACGTCAATCCGGGCCTGACCCCGTACATCGCCGAGTTCCTGCTCGACGCCAAGGACGCCGGCTTCGCGGTGCCCGACAACGTGCTGCAGAAGGCGCTCAACCGGCTCAGCGAGGACCTGCTGTCCGGCGGCAACAACTTCTACGGCCAGGACCGCCGCGAGAACCTGAAGTTCGCCAACCAGGCCTGGTCCGGCTACGTGCTGGCGCGGGTCAACCGCGCCCCACTGGGCACGCTGCGCGCGCTGTACGACAACGACCGCGGCAAGGCGCTGACCGGCCTGTCGCTGGTGCACCTGGGCGTGGCGCTGTCGCTGCAGGGCGACAAGAAGCGTGGCGAGGCGGCGATCGCGGCCGGCTTCGCCAAGGACAGCGGCGACCGTCCGCCTTACTTCGGCGACTACGGCAGCGTGATCCGCGACGACGCGCTGATGATCGCGCTGCTGCACGAGCGCGGCCTGGCCAAGCCCGAGTACGACGCGCGCGCGGTGGCGCTGGGCCGCGAGATCGACGCGCGCCGCCGCGGCGGCTGGCTGTGGCTGAGCACCCAGGAGCAGGTGGCGCTGGCGCGCATGGGCAAGGCGCTGCTGGCCAACCAGAGTAAGCTGGTGTCCGGGCAGCTGGCGATCGGCGACAGCAACGAGGCGATCGGCGCGGCCAAGGCCTTCGGCCGCCTGTTCGGCGAGGCCGAGTTGGCGCGCGGGGTCAGCTTCGTGCCGCAGGGCGAGGCGCCGATGTACGCCAGCCTGGAAATCGCCGGCATCCCGCGCAAGGCGCCGGAGGTGGACGAGAGCACGCTGAAGGTGGAGCGCGAGTGGTACGGCACCGACGGCAAGCCGTGGACGCCGCGGCCGCTGAAGGAAGGCGAGGCGTTGATCGTGCGCGTCACCGTCACCTCCAACGTGAGCATGCCCGACGCGCTGCTGACCGACCTGCTGCCGGCCGGCCTGGAGATCGAGAACTTCAACCTGGGCGACGCCAAGCAGTGGGCCGACGTGGTGGTGGACGGCATCGAGATCAGCGACCGTTCCAACGCCGCCGACGTCAAGCACGAGGAGTTCCGCGACGACCGCTACGTGGCCGCGCTGAGCCTGGCATCGGGCAGCAAGGCGCAGGTGTTCTACCTGGTGCGTGCGGTGACCCCGGGCACCTACACGGTGCCGCCACCGCTGGTCGAGGACATGTACCGTCCCGACCTGCGCGGGGTGGGGCGCAGCAACCCGGGCACGATCAGCGTCGTGCAGCCCTAGCGGGCGACGGCCGGGGCACGCGCCAGTCCGGCCGCAGGTGAAACGGAGACGACGATAGGGCCTTTGTGGCCCTATCGTCGTTTTGGTGCGCGCACGATGCCGGTGCGCACGACGTCGCCCGCGCACGCCTCGTCCTGCCACGTCCTGTCAGCGGCGACGGCGTACACAGCATTCCCGCCCACTCGGCGCGCGCTGCCCGGCACCCATAACGCCCGCCGATCCGCGGCCGCTCCCGCTTCGCGCTTGCCGCTGTCCGCAGCGTGCCATCGGCCTGTCATTCCCCGGGACTAAATTTAACTACTTTTAAGTTATTAATTGCATTCCGACCTTTCCAGGGAGACGAGATGACGCGTTCGCACCACCGCCACCAGCGCGCCCTGCTGGTGTGCCTGCTCGCCGCCGCCTGCCAGGCCGCCCTCGCGCAGCAGGCGGCGACGCCGTTGCCGCCCGCCGCCACGGACACCGACGGCACCGAGACCGCCGCCGCCGCGTCGCCGCCGGCTGGCGAGACCGCCAAGACCCTGGACAGCGTGGTCGTCACCGGCGTGCGCAAGGCCAACGCCGCGGCGATCGAGAGCAAGCGCGCGGCCACCAACATCACCGACGTGGTCAGTTCCACCGACGTGCGCGCGCTGCCGGACACCACCATCGTCGAGGCGCTGCGCCGCATTCCCGGCCTGTCGGTGCTGCCGGCGACCGACAACGAGCATCCGCGCGACGAGGCGGCCACGCCGGTGCTGCGCGGCCTCGGCCCGTCCTACAACAACGTCACCATCGACGGCCTGACCGTGGCCTCGCCGGGCACGCCGAACGGTACGCTCGGCTCGATCACCCGCGGCGTGCGCCTGGACATCCTGCCGGCCTCGATGGTCAGCGAACTGCAGGTGGTCAAGACCTTCACCCCCGACCTGGACCCCAACGCCACCGGCGGCGCGATCAACCTGCGCACGCGCAGCGCGTTCGAGAACGGCGGCAAGCCGTTCTTCACCAGCGAGGCCGCGCTGGGCCACGCCAACGACGTCGGCAAGCCGCGCGACCAGGACGATCCCGGCTACCGCCTCGGCGCCACCGGCAGCACCACCTTCGGCGGCGACCGCCAGTACGGCCTGACCCTGTCGGGCAACTACCAGACGCTGAGCAGCTACACCGAAACCCACATGACCACCGACACGGTGCACTACGGGTTCTACGACGCCAACGGCGTGCTGCAGAGCGGCAGCAACCTCGGCAACGGCTGGGCGGTGCCGCAGCAGGACAAGTACTGGTACGTGATGGACAAGCGCGACCGCTACGGCCTGACCGGCAAGTTCGAGGCGCGCCCCAGCGCCGACCTGCAGGCCTACGTCACCGCGGGCTACTACTATTTCAAGGACGACATGCAGCGCAACGAGCTGATCATCGATCCGCGCAACCGCAATCGCGTCTACAACCAGACCGCGACCTCCGGCAGCTATCCGGCCGGCGACATCGAGGTCGGCTATTCCAACCAGGTCACCACCACCCGCACCAAGCTCGGCCAGGCCGGCATGGAATGGCGTCCGGACGACCGGCAGGTGTTTTCCGCGCGCGGCTCGTGGTCGGATGCGACCTACGACGAGCCGATCCAGATGTTCAAGTACGTCACCGGCGCCTCGCGCCCGGCGGCGGTCGCGGTCGGCCAGACCGGGCCCGGCGTCACCGTCGTTCCCAGCGCCGACTACGCCTTCAGCTACGACACCTCGGCGCTGAACCAGCGCTTCCCGGTGGCGCCGCAGGCGTACTCCGACTACGACAACTACAGCCTGTTGTACTGGCGCCCGGACTACAAGCGCAGCGCGCGCGACCGCATCCTCACCGGGCGCCTGGACTACGGCTTCAACCAGGGCGAGCAGGACCGCGGCCTGGGCTTCGGCGCCGGCCTGGCGTACACCACCGACAAGCCGTCGTTCGACATCCATCGCGACGACTACGAGCCGAACCGCAGCGCGCCGGCACTGAACATCGCCGACGTGCTGGCACCGTCCAACGCGCCGCTGCGCTATCTGGGCCTGAACCTGATCACCATCGACCCGGACAAGGCCCGGCGCGTGCTGCAGTCCACGCCGCTGAGCGCGTTCAACAGCACCGACCAGTCGGCCTTCAGCAACCAGGACAACTTCAGCCATATCGAAAAGATCTTCGGCGCCTACGGCCTGGTCGGCTATCGCGCCGAGGCGTTCAACGTGGAGGCCGGCCTGCACTACGACGACACCGAGCAGTCCACCGTCGGCCGCCAGCGCCAGCTGGATACGGCCAGCGGCAAATACGTCTACGTCGATGCGCCGACCGATTCGCATTACGCCAACCTGCTGCCGTCGGCGATCATGACCTACCACCTCGGCGATCGCCTCGACCTGCGCGCCGGCGCCAGCCGCACGCTCGGCCGCCCGCCGTACGACGCCTACGCCGCGCGCACCTCGATCGGCTTCGTCAACAGCACCGACGCCGGCAATCCCAATGCGCAGGGCGTGACCGTGACCGTGGGCAATCCGGACATCAAGCCGCGCATCTCGACCAACCTGGACCTGTCGCTGGAATGGCGCCTGCCCGACGATGTCGACGGCATGCTCGCCGCGGCGGTGTTCAACAAGCGCATCCAGGACGAGATCTTCACCCTGTCGCGCACCGACCAGTTCAGCTTCAACGGCACCACCTATTCGAACGTGCTGATCAGCACCCCGGCCAACGCTTCCAGGGCGCACGTGCGCGGCCTGGAACTGAGCGCGGTGCTCAACACCTTGCTGCCCGGCGTGCCGGCGCTGTCCGGGTTGGGCGCCAGCGCCAACCTGGCGGTGCTCGACGGCGGCATGGACGTGCCGTACAGCGTCGGCAGCGCGCCGAAGGTGAGCCAGCGCCAGCGCAGCGTCGATCGCCTGGTCGGCCAGCCCGGCTACACCGCCAACGCCTCGCTGTTCTACAGCGTCGGCGGGCTGGAACTGCGCGCGGCCTACAACCGCCAGGGCAAGGCGTTGCGCGCCATCGTCAGCAACATCGACTGGCAGGACCTGTACTGGTCGCCGCGCTCGCAGCTGGACCTGTCGGCGACCTACGCGATCAACAAGCAGGTCAGCGTGGTCGGCCAGGTCGGCAACATCACCCACAGCCGCATCACCAGCGTGACCGGGCCGGGCCAGAACCTGTTGAAAGACACCTACTCGGTGCCGACCACCTACTGGTTCGGCATTCGCTTCACGCCTTCTCTTTAAAAACGTTTAATCCCTTAATCCTCGGATTCCTATTCCCATGAAATCTTCCCTGTTGCCGCTCCTGCTGCTGGGCAGCGCCCTGGCCGGCTCCGCCGTCGCGGCGCCCGCCGGCAGTGCCGCCAGCCAGGCGCGTCTGGCCGACCCGGCCGGCGGCATCTTCGTCATCGCCCATCGCGGCTGCCACAATCCCGCGCCCGCGCACGGCTTTCCCGGCCATGCGCCGGAGAACTCGCTGGCCGGCCTGGAGCGCTGCGTGGCGATGGGCGTGGACATGCTCGAGACCGACATCCGCCGCGCCGCCGACGGCACCCTGGTGATGTTCCACGACGCCAGCGTCGAGCGCACCACCGACGGCCGCGGCAAGGTCGCCGAGCTGACCTGGGCGCAGCTGTCGCGGCTGCGCCTGCGCGACGACGAGGGCGGCGCCGATGCGCCGCTCACCGATCAGCATCCGCTGACCCTGGAGCAGATGCTGGCCGCGGCCAAGGGTCGGATCCTGCTCAATCTCGACGTCAAGGCGCCAATCTATTCGGAAGTGGCGGACGCGGTGCGGCGCGCCGGCATGCAGCGCCAGGTCGTGCTCAAGACCGAGGTCGGCGTGCGCAGCCAGCCGCTGGCGTCGCTGCCGCCGTTCGACCGGATCAACTTCACCCCGGTACTGCTCAATCCGCCGGGCAGCGACGACCTGCTGCAGACCGTGCGCACCCAGATCGGCGGCAAGGTGCGTCCGGTCGCGATCGAACTGCCGCGGATGCGCGCCGAACAGCTGCCGGCGCTGGCCGCGCTGGCCAGGCAGCGGCACGTGCGGCTGCTGGTCAATACGCTCTGGCAGGGTTTCGTCGCCGGCTACGGCGGCGACGCCGACGCGCTGCGCGATCCGGATGCGGTATGGGGGCGGTTGTACCGCGCCGGGATCGGCGCGTTCCAGACCGACGAACCGGAAGCCCTGCTGCACTACCGCGCCTCGCTCGAACGGCGCTGAGCGCGCGCGGCGCCCCGCGCGGCTGTCCTTATTGACCAGAAATACATGATCTTGAATCAAGCTGCATAGCGGACGCACCTGGCCGCGATTGGTCGCCGTCGACGTCACCGACCGGCCTTCGCGTCGGCTCGCCACGCGCCGCTCGGGCGTCTTGCCCATCGGTGCGTAGGAGCGGCCTCGTACATGGACCGAGCCCAGCCCCGTTTCCTCGCCCCACTGGATTTGCGCGCCTTCGGTTTTTGCCCGGCGCGCCATCTCCGGGGACGTCTCGCTCCGCCATGCCTGCACCGCTTCCGTCGCTGCTCGCAGGCCCGCCTCATCGGCTTTTGCGGTGTGAAGCCCCAGCGCGCCGGATACAGGCCGACACCCTGCCATGTCAGCGTCAAACCGCATCGCGGCCGGATCAACGCCCGCACGGCATGTCGCGTCCAAAACGCGAACGACATCTTCGACTGGCCCTGCATCCGCTCGCGCACCAGGACGCGAAGGCCCACTCCCTGTTGCTGCGTCAGCGCGCAACCTCCATTCACCGAACGTCCGCCGGGTTCGTCGCGCAGGGCCGTCGCGCCTTCGAGCGCAGATCGCTTGCAGATGTCGAACACCCCCGTACGGGACAGGTCCGTCTGCTCGGCAATCTCTTCGTAGGTCCAGCCGCGCTTGCGCAGGGCGATCGCCTGCCGACGCCGCTCTTCCCGTGCCTCACGAGGAAGCGATCTCATCTCGCGTTTTCCATGTCCCCCACAGGAGAAGCGATTTCCAGATGTCAAGATCAACTATTTCGAATCAATAATGGTCGGCGCGCGTCCGCCCGCGGACGCGGCGGTTTCGCTCAGGCATGGCGACATGCAGCCGTTTCAATGGGTTGCCGGGTTTCGCCGATTGGCATGCAGCCTGCTCTGCAATGCCCATGGATATCGCGAAGTCTCCGCACCGTTCGCTGTGGCGCCACCGGCGCCGTTGGCTGGCGCCGGCCGCAGGTGCCGTCCTGCTGCTGGACGTGGCGCGCGGTGATTTCGTCGGATCCGCCAGCGCGCGCGAAGTGCTGGAACTGGTCGGCATGCACCACCGCCACCGGCACTATCCGGGGCAGTTGTCCGGCGGCCAGCAGCCGCGCGTGGCAGTGGCGTGCGCGCCGGCCGGCAATCGGTCGATCCTGCTTGCCGACGAACCCGCCGGCAACCTCGACAGCCGCAACGGCGAGGCGGTGATGCAACTGCTGGAACAACTGCACGACAACGGCGTCGCGCTGTGCATGGTCGCCCACGATGCGGCGTTCGCGCGGCGCGCGCAGCGCATCGTGCACATGCTCGACGGGCGCATCGTCGACGAGGACGCCTTCGAACGCGTGCGCCACGCACAGGACCTGGCGCTGCCGGCATGCGCCGCGGTGTCTTGGGCCGAAGCGTGGCAGTCCTGGCGCGCGCTGGCGCGCAGGCCCGGCTATTTGCTGCTGGCAGTGCCGATCCTGGCGCTGGGCGTGGCCGCTGCCAAGGCGGTTCGCGCTGCTCGACCAGGCGCTGCGGCAGCCGCTGTCGTTCCCGCAGGCGCAGCAACTGGCCACCCTGGGCGTGGCCGGCGGCGGCAACCGCAACCTCGCCGCGCCCGGCTACTACCCGCCGCTGCGGCGCATGCCGAGCCTGCCGGCGGCAGGCATCGTGCGCGGGTTTCCGGCGCCGACCAACATCGCTCGCGGCGATGCCGGCGAGGGGGTCCCGGCGATCAGCGCCGACGAGGGTTTCCCGCGCGCTTTCGGCCTGCCGATGGCGGCGGGGCGCAACGTCAGCGCCCAGGAAAGCCGGCCCAGCGGTCCGCAGGCGGTGATCCTCGGCCATCGCTTCTGGCAACGCGATTCGGCGGCGACCCGGCGGCGGTGGGGCGCATGCTGCAGGTGCAGGGCACGCCGGTGCAGGTCGTCGGCGTGCTGTCGGCGCGACTTCCCCTCCGGCCGAGCCGTTCGACCTGATCCGCACCATGCAGCCGGATCTGGCTGCGACCAACCTGTCCACCCACGAGTTCGGCGTCGCGCGGCGGCGATCGAGGGCCTGCTGCGCGACAGCCCGCACATGAACGCGTGGCGGCGGGCGGGAGCTGCAGCAACAGCCGCCGAACGCATTGCCGTTCAGCCGCGACCAAGGGCCTGAGCCCCGCACCCGCCACGACCAACCCGCCCGAGGGCGCGCCAAAGCCGACCTCAGCGCTCGGCCACTGCCGCCTGGTTGCCGCCGAACTGGCGGCGCAGCCAGTCGTCGATGAGGCGCTTCTCGTAACGCAGCGGATCGTTGTTCAGGCCGATCGAACTGTTGAGCAGATAGCTGCTGTCGAGCAGCTTGCGTTCGCCCTGATCCAGCACCCGGCCGTCGGCGCCGTACAGCGTGAAGTTCAAGGCGATGCGCGGAGGGTAGATGTCGCGCATGACCCGCACGTCGTTCCATTGCAGGCTGTGCCAGGGCTCGTAGTCGCCGGCGCGTTTGATGTCGGTCAGCTCCACGTCCAGCCGCTGTCCGGGGGCCAGTTGCTTGCCCGCGCGCTGCTGCAGGTAGTCGGCCAGTTCGCGTACCCAGTCGCCGCGCTGCGCTTCCCAGCGGTTGCGGCTGTAGCGCAGTTCGCTGAACGCGGCCGGATCGGTCCAGCGCACCTGCACCGGATTGTCGCCCTCGGTGCTGCGAGCGGCTTGCGGGTCGGTGACAGTGCGGGTCGCGGCGCCGGCTCCACCCGCCAGCAGGCAGGCCAGGGCCAGCGCCGTCCAGGCGTATCGGATCTTCATGGCGGATCTCCACGGGGGCGGATCAGGCCAGTGTGTGCCTGCGCGCGTGCCGCCGCAATCGCGCCGCCGCCCGGTGCCGCCGCCGTTCTTCGCCGGTTCATGGGCGCCCGCGGCAGGTGACATCCGGTTCACGCCGCGTCGCCGTGTGCTTCACGGCACCCACGCGACCATGGCCGCCACACACCGTGATTCGGGGATCGCATGAAGATGCCGTTGTTCCATCAAGCCCACGCGGTGTCCGACGTGCGCCTGCAGTTCATCGACTGGGCCAAGCGGCACGGGCACAGTCCGGCGAGCGGCGCAGCCAGTTTCGTCGACCAGCAGGCGGACCTGGATGCCGCGGCGCGGCATCTGCGGCTGGCGCCGGGCGAGGACGTGCGCCAGGAATTGCGCCGCTACCTGGCTTCGCTCGGCGAGCAGCAGGACGTGGCGGTGCAGTTTCCGCCGATCTATGCCTATCGCAATCGGCAGGGACAGGGTTTCCGCTATTCGCTGACCCTGGTGCTGGCCGAGAGCGGGGTCGAGTGGAAAGCCCGGGTCTGGACCGGCCTGGAGTATCTGGGCCTGATCGTCGGCCGCGGCGCCGGCCCGCGTGCCAACTACACGCGCCTGGCACGGATGGCGGTGGAGCGCGAGCTGAGCAGCGACTGCCCCCGTTTCACGCTCGGCTAGGCTGAGGAAATCGCTCATGTCGTGCGCGATCGCACCGGAGGAAGCCGCCGCGCCCGAGCGGTCGGTGCCGGCCGCAATGCCGCCAGTTGGGCGTGGTGCGCGTGCAGCGGATGCTGGGCCAGTCGCCGCCGCCGCTGTGGCGCGAAGAGGCCGAACGCTGGCTGGAGGAGCAGACGCTGCGCAGCGCGCAGCTGACGCAGTGGGGCGTGTGTGCGGGGATCGCGCTGTCGCTGTTGGGCATTGTGCTGGTCCTCGCCCTCCTCTGGTGAATGCCGCACCGCGTTGCCGCATGGCTTGACGTCGGCCGATCGGCTTAACAAGATGCGGGTTCCGTCTCGCCGTGCTGGATCCCGAGCAACCCTTATCGCGCCGTGGACGCGAATCGCGTCGCCGCATCCGCAGGCCGTTTTTTCCAGAGCAAACCCTGTCATGCATGTCAGCACCGAATCCTCCTCTTCGTCGTGCACGCCTGACCTGCACTACCGCGAGATTTTCGACAAGATCGATTCCGGTTTCTGCGTGGTGCAGGTGCTGTTCGACGGGGAAGGGCGCGTGGCGGATTACGTGTTCCTGCAGGTCAACTTGGCCTTCGAACGCGAGACCGGCATGCGCGACGTGGTCGGCAGGCGCGTGCGCGAGCTGTCGCCGACCCAGGAAGAACACTGGTTTCGCATGTTCGGCGACGTGGCGCTGAGCGGGCGCTCGGCCAAGTTCGAGAACTACGCGGCCGCATTGGGCCGCTGGTGGGCGGTGGACGCGTTCCGGGTCGGCGCGCCGGAACAGCGATTGGTCGCCATGCAGTTCCTCGACATCACCGAGCGCAAGCGCGTGGAGCGCGATCTGGCCGAAAGCGAGGCACGCTTCAGCGCGCTCGCCGAAGGCCTGCCGATGCCGGTATGGGTGCTGGACGCCACCGGCCAGCTGCGCTTCACCAACAGCGCCTATGCCGACTTCTTCGGCATCGGCGCGCAGGCCGACGGCACGCGGCCGGGTTGGGGCGAAGTGCTGCACCCGGAGGACGCCGGGGCGTTCGCATTCGAGTTGCGCGGCGCGCTGGACGAGCAGCGCAACCTGCGCGCGCTGGTGCGGGCGCGCCGCCACGACGGCGAGTGGCGCTGGATCGAGCTGACGGCGGTGCCGCGCTATGCGGCCGAAGGCGAATTCATCGGCCTGGCCGGCAGCAGCCAGGACGTCACCGAGCGCCGCGACATCGAGCTGGCCCGCGAGCAGTTGCTCGAATCGGAGCGCAGCGCGCGCGGTGCCGCCGAAAGCATGGCGCGGCTGAAGGACGAGTTTCTGGCCACGCTGTCGCACGAACTGCGTACTCCGCTGACCACCATCCTGGGCTGGAGCGACCTGCTGCTGCAGCGGCTGCCGCCTGGCGATCCGAGCAGCAAGGGATTGTCGGTGATCGCCAGCAGCGCACGCGCGCAGCAGCGCCTGATCTCGGACATGCTCGACCTGAGCAGCATGCTGTTGGGCAAGGTGCAACTGGAAGTGGAAGCACTGGACCTGGCCGAGCAGGTGCACGAGGCGCTGCGTGCCCAGGAACCGGTGGCCGAAGGCAAGGACCAGATCCTGACCCTGCGCGCGCCGGCCCATCGGAGCCTGGTGCTGGGCGACGCCACGCGCCTGCAGCAGGTGTTCTGGAACCTGTTGTCGAACGCGATCAAGTTCACTCCGGCGCATGGCCGCATCGAGCTGGCGATCGACGTCGATGCCGACGGCGAGCACGCGACGGTGGCGGTGCGCGATTCCGGCGATGGTATTCCGCCGGAATTCCTGCCGCATCTGTTCGGCCGTTTCCGCCAGGCCGACGGCACCACCACGCGCCTGCACGACGGCCTGGGCCTGGGTCTGGCGATCGTGCAGCAGCTGGTGGAGATGCACGGCGGCCAGGTCAGCGCGGCCAGCGACGGCCGCGGCTGCGGATCGGTGTTCACCGTGCGCCTGCCGCTGCACCGCGACGAGCCGGGCACGCGGCCGCTGCGCGAGGTGCGCGCCTTCGCGATGGCCGAGCGGGTGGTGGAAGCCCATGCGCTGAAGGGCATGCGCCTGCTGGCGGTGGAAGACCAGCCGGAGATGCTCGATTATCTGCGCCGCCTGCTCGAGGAGCAGGGAGCGGAAGTGGTCACGGCCAGCTCCGCCAGCGAGGCGCTGGAAGTGCTCGACGGGGGCCACCACCGCATCGACGTGATGCTCACCGACATCGGCATGCCGGGCATGGACGGCTACGGCCTGATCCGCACGATCCGCGAGAACATGGGTCTGCAGGCGGCCGAGCTGCCGGCCGTGGCGGTGACGGCGCTGGCGCGCGCCGACGACCGCCGCCGCGCGCTGCAGTGCGGCTTCCAGGAGCACCTGGCCAAGCCATACAGCGTGGCGCAACTGGTGTCGGCGGTGCGCTTCGCGCGCCAGCAGTAGCCGTTTTCCGGGGTTTTCACGCCGCTGCCGCTAGGTTGCACGGGTTTCCCCGCTAGGAAACGCGCATGGCCACGTACGCCGACGTGGTGCACACCGACCCCGCCGCGATCGCCGCGCTGCAGGCGTGGCTGCCGGCATTGCCGGAGCAGGCGCAGGTCCTGCTGCTGGACGACGGCAGCCGGGTCGGCGGCACGGTGTCGGTCCGTCCCACCTTGCAGACCTTTCGCGACCGCGAGGAGCGCGAAGGCATCAACGGCCTGCTGCGCCTGGACGATCCGCTGCATCCCGAACAGCAGCACTACGTCTGGCTGGACCGGATCGGCGAGGTACAACCGTTGGCGCCGGCGCCCTGACCGCAGCGCGCCGTGCAATGCCGGATTTGACATCTATTTCACGCTTGCCGAGCGCGCGCTGTGCATCATCGGTGGCCATGTCGACACCATGGAGCGCCGAGTAACGATGATGCGACGTCCGCTGTCCCCCGCCCGTTGGGCACTCTGCCTGCTGTCCGCCGCCACGCTGGGCGCCTGCGGCGATACCGCCAAGCACCCCATCGAGGATGGAATGGGGCCCGACCCGGTGTTGCCCGATCCGGTCAAGCGCATCATCCCCACGGTGAAGGTCGCCGAGGTCAAGCGCTGGGCCGAAGGCGCCGCGCCGGCGCCGGCCGCCGGCCTCGCGGTGCAGGCCTTCGCCCGCGAGCTGGACCACCCGCGCTGGCTGTACGTGCTGCCCAACGGCGACGTGCTGGTGGCCGAGACCGCGGCGCCGCCGGCGCCGGAAAAGGAAAGCAGCGGCCTGCGCGACAAGATCCAGGGCGCGATGATGTCCAAGGCCGGTTCGGCCGTGCCCAGCGCCAACCGCATCACCCTGCTGCGCGATGCCGACGGCGATGGCGTGGCCGAGGTGCGCACGCAGTTCCTCAAGGGCCTGTACTCGCCGTTCGGCATGGCCCTGGTCGGCGACCGCCTGTACGTCGCCAATGCCGATGCGCTGGTCAGTTTCCCCTACAAGGACGGCGACACGCAGATCGGCGCCGCCCCCAGTTTCGTCGCCAACCTGCCCGGCGGCATCAATCATCACTGGACCAAGAGCCTGCTGGCCAGCCGCGACGGCAGCAAGCTCTACGTCGGCGTGGGCGCCAACAGCAACGTCGCCGAAAACGGCATGGACGAAGAACTCAACCGCGCCGCGGTCCTGGAAGTGGATGCGCACAGCGGGGCGACCCGGGTCTTCGCCAGCGGCCTGCGCAACCCGGTGGGACTGGCTTGGCAATCCGGCGCGGACACGCTGTGGGCGGTGGTCAACGAGCGCGACGAGCTCGGCAGCGACCTGGTGCCCGACTACCTGACCTCGGTGCGCGAGGGCGGCTTCTACGGCTGGCCGTACAGCTACTACGGCCAGCACCTGGACGAGCGCGTGAAGCCGCAGAACGCGGAGATGGTGGCCAGCGCGATCAAGCCGGACTATGCGCTGGGCGCACACACCGCCTCGCTCGGATTGACCTTCTACGAAGGCACGCTGTTGCCGCCGGTGTATCGGGGCGGCGCCTTCATCGGCCAGCACGGCTCGTGGAACCGCGATCCGCCGTCCGGCTACAAAGTGGTGTACGTGCCCTTCGTCAGCGGCAAGCCTAGCGGCAAGGCGCAGGACGTGCTGACCGGCTTCCTCGATGCCGAAGGCAAGGCGCAGGGCCGCCCGGTCGGCGTGGCGGTGGACAAGCCCGGCGCGCTGCTGGTGGCCGACGATGTCGGCAACGTGATCTGGCGGGTGACGCCGAAGGCTGGGCCGTAGCCGGAATCGGCCGGGGGTGGTTCGCTGCGCCAGGCTCTTCTGCGGCCGGGCGGCAGTATCGGTGGAAGATCGCGATCAGTGGAAGATCGCGATTGGGATCGGAAGGAATGAATGTGGGAGCGACTCCAGCCGCTTCCACAGGGATTTGCATTTGGGTCGGAAGACGCCGCTCAGCAGGTGGAGAGCCGCGACGATCGATCCGAAGCCCTCCGCTTCCGCTCAATGCTCCACCGGCGCCGGATCCACGCCGAAGCGGCGCGCGTAGCCGCGCTCGCTGAACACGCGCTCCACCTCCGTATCGCCGAGTTCGGGCGCGGCATAGACCGCGTAGACAACGCTGCCGTCCTCGCGCTCGCCGCGTTGGTGCAGACGGTAGCGCGGACGCCCGGTGCCGGTGTTTTCCGGGTAGTGCAACGGTGGCTGGCTGCCGTCCAGGTCCACTTCGCTGTTGTCGACGACGCCACCGATGAACACTGCGCGCATATGCCTTTCCATCCGTTTGAGTGACCTGCAGCGTAGGCGCGCCGATGTTGCCATTGCATCAATGATCTGTTGGCTTAGCGCAAAATCGGGACGGCGCCGCGCTGCCGGTAGAATGCGCGTGCCCTGTCCGAACCCGATCCCGATGCCGGCCCTGCAAGATGCTCCCCTCGATACCCTGTTGCTGCCGTTCGCCCAGGGCGCGCTGCGCTGGCCGGCCGGCAAGGTGCTGTTCTTGCGCGCGCGCGACGGCTGGGCGCTGCGCCAGCACGCGCAGCCGGCGCAACTGGTCTGCGAACAGGGCTATCGTCCGTTCGCGACCGTCCTGCAGCAGGGCGGCTGGCGGGTCCGCACCGAGGATGCCGGCGACCACGCCGATGCCGGCGTCCATGCGCTGGTGCTGGTGCTGCCGCCGCGCCAGCGCGACGAGGCGCGCGCGCTGCTGGCACGCGCGGTGGCGCTGGCCGCGCCGGGCGCCACGGTGGTGGCCTGCCAATCCAACAACGAAGGCGCGCGCTCTGGCGAGGACGACCTGCAACAGCTGGCCGGCCTGGGCGGCAAGCTGACCAAGCACCACTGCCGCGTGTACTGGACCGCGCCGCTGCACGGCGGCCACGATACCGCGCTGCAGCAGCGCTGGGCGCAGTTGGACGCGCCGCGGCCGATCCTGGACGGGCGCTTCCGCAGCCGTCCCGGCGTGTTCGCCTGGGACCGCATCGACCCCGCTTCGGCGCTGCTGGCCGAACACCTGCCGGCCGACCTGGCCGGCCACGGCGCCGACCTCGGTGCCGGCTATGGCTATCTGTCGGCGGAACTGCTGGCGCGCTGCCCGCAGATCGCCGCGCTGGACCTGTTCGAGGCCGACGCGCGCGCGCTGGGGCTGGCCCGGTCGAACCTGGCGCGGGCGCCGGCCTCGGTGGCGGTGGGCTATCACTGGCACGATGTGACCGCGGGGCTGCCGGTGCAGTACGACGTCATCGTCAGCAACCCGCCGTTCCATGCGCCCGGGCGGCTGGAACGCCCTGACATCGGTCGCCGTTTCATCGCCGTCGCCGCGCAGGCGCTCAAGCCGGGCGGCCGGCTGTATCTGGTCGCGAACCGGCACCTGCCCTATGAGGCGGTGCTCGATGCCAGCTTCGGCGAGGTCTCGGTGCTCGCCAGCCGCGACGGCTTCAAGCTCATCCTGGCGGTGCGGGCCCGCGCCACGGTGCGTCGGTGAAGCTGGTCAAGCACCTGGCCAACCTCGGCTACGGCAGCCGCAAGCAGGTCGCGCGGATGTTCCGCGAAGGCCGCGTCACCGATGCCGGCGGCGAGGTGCTGTACGCCGACGACCGGGTCGAGCATGCGGCGATCCGGGTCGACGGCGAGGCCTTGGACCCGCCGCCGGGATTGCTCTTGGCGCTGCACAAGCCGGTCGGCTACACCTGCTCGACCAAGGACCCGGGACGCATCGTCTACGACCTGCTGCCGCCACGCTTGCGCCTGCGTTCACCGCTGCTGTCCACGGTCGGGCGATTGGACCGCGACACCAGCGGCCTGCTGCTGATGACCGACGACGGCGCGCTGCTGCATCGCATCGTCTCGCCGAAATCGCAGCTGGCCAAGGTCTACGAAGCGACCCTGGCCGAGGACCTGCGCGGCGACGAGGCGGCGCGGTTCGCCAGTGGCACGTTGCTGCTGGACGGCGAGACCGCCCCGCTGCTGCCGGTTGATCTGGAGACGCTGGGGCCGCGCCAGACGCGCATCACCCTGTACGAAGGCCGCTATCACCAGGCGCGGCGCATGTTCGCCGCGGTCGGCAACCACGTGGTCGCGCTGCACCGCAGCCGTATCGGCGGTTTCGCCCTGGGCGAGATGCCGGCCGGGCAGTGGCGTGCGCTGGAGGCGGCGGATTTGAAGCAGGTGTTTGGGGCTGGGAGTGGGGATTAGGGATTCGGGATCGGCCAAGCGCGGTCAGCGCGCTCCGGCGATCCGTGCTGTTGCCGATCACCAATGCCCAATCACGCATCCCGGCTCTCGAACAGCCGCTTCCAGCCGTCCAGGCCGAGTTTTTCCAGGGTCTGCAGGTTGCGCTCCACGATCACGTCCGCTTCCGGGAACGCGGCCACGGCGCGTTCGACGCTGTCCTCGCGCAGCAGGTGCAGGGTGGGGAAGGGCGCGCGGTTGGTGTAGTTGCCGATGTCGTCCGGCGCGGTGCCGGCGAACTGGTAGTGCGGATGGAAGCTGGCCACCTGCAGGATGCCGTGCAGGTCCAGCGCTTCCACCGCCGCGTCGGCGTTGTCCAGGAAATCGTTGTAGTCGAGGAAGTCGCCCAGCACCTGCGGATGCACGATCAACGTGGTGTCGATCTGCTCGGCCGGGGTGTCGCGCAGCAACAGCAGCTCCTCGCCCAGTTCCTCCAGCAGCGCTTCGGGCGTGGTCGCGTCGCTGAGCACGTAGCGCACCTGCCGCTTGACGTGCACCGCCTTGGCGAACGGGCACAGGTTCAGGCCGATCACCGCGCGTTCGAGCCACATGCGGGTCGCGGCGATCGGATCGGCGTTCGGGTTCGTGGCGTTCAAGGCGATTCCAACGGGCGAGGGGCGGTGATCGGGCGAGGCTGGCGACGGGGGGCGCCGGGTTCGGCTCAGTCGCGAAAATTCTCGAACTGCAGCGGCAGCTCGAAATCGCGCTTCTTCAGCAGCGCCATCACCTCCTGCAGGTCGTCGCGCTTCTTGCCGCTGATGCGCAGCTTGTCGCCGTTGATCTGCGCTTCCACCTTGAGCCTGGCGTCCTTGATCGTGGCGACGATCTTCTTGGCCAGCTTCTGCTCGATGCCCTGCTTGACCGTGATCTTCTGCCGGGCGCCGGCCAGGTTGGTCTCCACATCGCCCAATTCCATGCAGCGCACGTCGATGCCGCGCGCGATCAGCCGCGCACGCAGGATGTCGGTCATCTGCTTGACCTGGAAGTGGCTGGGCGCGGACTGGTGGATGACCTGCTCGTCGCGCTCGAACCTGGCTTCGACGCCCTTGAAGTCGAAGCGGGTGGATAGCTCGCGGTTGGCCTGGTCCACGGCATTGGTCAGTTCGTGGGTGTCGACTTCGGAGACGACATCGAAGGAAGGCATGGAGGTTCCTCGGGAAAGACGCCATATCCTACCGATCTCGCCGCAGCGCCGCTGCCGATGCGGCAGCGGTGCTGGGCGCTGCGCCCGATCGCGGCGATAATCCGCCGATGCCCGCTTCCCGTTCCAACGCCGCGGCCGCCGCCTGGATGGTCGCGGCGGTCGCTTGCTTCGCGCTGATGGATGCGGCGATGAAGCTGCTGGCCACGCACTATCCGGCGCTGCAGGTGGCCATGCTGCGCGGGGGCGCTTCGCTGCCGTTCGTGCTGCTGTGGGTGCTGGCCAGCGCCGGCCCGCGTTCGATCGTGACGGTGCGTTGGGGCCTGCATCTGCTGCGCGGCGTGCTCGGCATCGCCATGATCGGCTGCTTCGCCTGGGCGTTGCGCAGCCTGCCGCTGTCCACCGCGTACACGATCTACTTCGTCGCGCCGCTGCTGGTGGCGGCGTTGTCGGTGCCGTTGCTGGGCGAGCACGTCGGCCCGCGGCGCTGGGCCGCGATCGGCATCGGCCTGGTCGGGGTGCTGGTGGTGCTGCGCCCGGGCGTGGGCGGCTTCGTCTCGCTGCCGGGGCTGATGGTGCTGCTGGCCGCCACCGCCTACGCGGTCGCGTCGGTGTTGGTCAGCCTGCTGGCGCGCACCGATACGCCGCAGTCGCTGGTGGTCTGGTTCCTGCTCATCATGGCGCTGGGCGCCGGTGTGCTGGCGCTGCCGACCTGGGTGCCGCTGCGCCCGGCCGATGCCGGCTGGATCGCCACGCTGGGCCTGGCCGGCGCGCTGGGGCAGGTGGCCTTGACCGAGGCGTTCCGGCGCGGCGACGCCTCGCTGATCGCGCCGCTGGAGTACAGCGGCCTGATCTGGGTGATTCCGTGGGACTGGCTGCTGTGGCGCAAGCTGCCCGACGCCTGGACCTGGCTGGGCGCGGCGATCATCGTCGCCAGCGGGCTGTACCTGCTGCACCGCGAGCGCATCCGCGCCACCGTGCGTCCGCCGCCGCCGCCGCCGCCGCAGGCGCAGGCGCAGGCGCAGGCGCATCCGTAGCCGGCGCCGCTGCCGGCGACAGTGCGCGCAAGCGTTAGAATCGAATGGACTAACGCGCGCAACCTTGGCCTGCTAGGCTTTGCGCCCCCCCCTTCCGCTGCCGGCCCCCGCGCGTTGATCCAGTTCGAGCACCTGCACAAGTCCTACTCCCTCGCCGGCCAACCGGTCGTGGCGCTGCACCCGCTCGACCTGCGTATCGAGGCCGGCGAGGTGTTCGGCATCGTCGGCCACTCCGGCGCCGGCAAGTCGACCCTGATCCGGCTGATCAACCGGCTCGAGGAACCCAGCGGCGGACGCCTGCTGATCGACGACGAGGACGTCACCGCGCTGGACCGCACCGGGCTGCGCATGCTGCGCCAGCGCGTGGGCATGATCTTCCAGCACTTCAACCTGCTGTCCTCGCGCAGCGTCGCTAGCAACGTCGCCTTCCCGCTGGAGCTGGCCGGTACTCCGCGCGCGGAGATCGACGCGCGGGTGGCCGAACTGCTGGCCCGGGTCGGTCTGGCCGAGCACGCCGGCAAGTACCCGGCGCAGCTGTCGGGCGGACAAAAGCAGCGCGTCGGCATCGCCCGCGCACTGGCCACGCGGCCGCGCATCCTGCTGTGCGATGAGGCCACCAGCGCGCTGGATCCGCAGACCACCGCCTCGGTGCTGCGCCTGCTGGCGCAGATCAACCGCGAGCTGGGCCTGACCATCGTGCTGATCACCCACGAGATGGAGGTGATCCGCCGGGTCTGCGACCGCGTGGCGGTGCTCGACGCCGGACGCCTGGTCGAAAGCGGGCCGGTCACCGAGGTGTTTTTGCATCCGCGGCATCCGACCACACGCCGTTTCGTGTCCGAGGCCGAGCACGTCGACGCGGGCGAACTGCATTGTGACTTCGCCGCGGTGGGCGGGCGCATCCTGCGCCTGACCTTCCTCGGCGGCGATACCTACGCGCCGCTGCTCGGGCGCATCGCGCGCGCCACCGCGGTCGACTACAACATCCTGTCCGGGCGCATCGACCGGATCAAGGATACCCCGTACGGCCAGCTGACCGTGGCCCTGGTCGGCGGCGACGTGGACGCGGCGCAGGCCGCGTTCGCCGCCGCCGGCGTGCATGTGGAGGAACTGCGCCGATGATCCCGTTCGCCACCGTTGCCAGCGGGTTCTTCCGCAATCTCGACGCCGGCAAGTGGGCCGAGATCGGCAACGCCACGCTGGATACGCTGTTGATGCTCGGCGGCGCGCTGCCGCTAACCCTGCTGATCGGCCTGCCGCTGGGCGTGCTGCTGTTCCTGACCGGGCCGCGCCAGACTCACCAGCGGCCGCTGCTGTACGGCGCGTTGGCGCTGGCGATCAACGTGCTGCGCTCGGTGCCCTTCATCATCCTGATGATCGCGATGATCCCGCTGACGCTGTGGGCGATGGGTACCTCGCTGGGCGTGCGCGGCGCGATCCTGCCATTGGTGGTGGGGGCGGCGCCGTTCTACGCGCGGCTGGTGGAGACCGCGCTGCGCGAAGTGGACCGCGGCGTGGTCGAGGCCAGCCTGGCGATGGGCGCGACCACCTGGCAGCTGGTGGCGCGGGTGCTGCTGCCCGAGGCGCGGCCGGGGCTGATCGCCGGCGCGACGGTGACCACCATCGCGCTGATCGGCTTCACTGCGATGGGCGGCGCGATCGGTTCCGGCGGCCTCGGCGACCTGGCCTATCGCGACGGCTACCAGCGCTCGCACGCCGACGTGGCGCTGGTCACCGTGGTGGTGCTGCTGTTGCTGGTGCAAGCACTGCAGACGCTCGGCGATCGCCTGGTCGCGCACTACAGCCGGCGTTGAGCCGCATCGTTCTTGCATAGGTGCGGCGTCGGCCGCGGTCGGCATTTGCCGGTAGCGCGGTCGCGGCCGACGCCGCACCTGCCCCAAGCGACATGGGCCTTTCGCCGCACATCGCGGCCGGGTCTGCTAGCGTGCCCGCAGACCCGCCCGCGCCATTCTTTTTCCCACGTTTCCGGATGCCTGCCATGAACAACCTCCCGTTTCGTCTGCTGCTCGCCACCGCCGTGCTGGCCCTGGCCGCCTGCGGGACGTCCACGTCCGGCGCCGACAACGGCCGGCTCAGCGTCGCCGCCACCGCGGTGCCGCACGCGGAAATCCTGGAGGTGGTCAAGCCGCTGCTGGCCAAGCAGGGCGTGACCCTGGAGGTGCGCGTGTTCAACGACTACGTGCAGCCCAACGACCAGGTGGTGCAGAAGCAGATCGACGTGAACTACTTCCAGACCGCGCCGTACCTGGACGCCTACAACCGCGATCGCAAGAGCGACCTGGTCGCCGTGATCGGCGTGCACATCGAGCCGTTCGGCGCCTATTCGCGCCGCGTCAAGTCGCTGGCCGAACTGCCGCAGGGCGCCGACGTGGTGATCCCCAACGATCCCAGCAACAACAGTCGCGCGCTGATCCTGCTCGACAAGGCCGGGGTCATCAAGCTCAAGGATCCGGGCAACGCGTTGTCCACCCAGCGCGACATCGCCGCCAACCCGAAACAGCTGAAGTTTCGCGAGCTGGATTCGGCGATGCTGCCGCGGGTGCTGGACCAGGTCGACCTGGCGCTGATCAACACCAATTACGCGCTCGACGCCGGGCTCAATCCCACCCGCGACGCGCTGGCGATCGAAAGCAAGGACTCGCCGTACGTGAACTTCCTGGTCGCGCGCGCCGACGACAAGGACGACCCGCGCGTGCAGAAACTGGCCAAGGCGCTGACCAGCCCCGAGGTCAAGGTGTTCATCCAGCACAAGTACCAGGGCGCGGTGCTGCCGGCGTTCTGAACGCTGGCAGCCGTTGTTCCGGGATCATTTGAGCGATTTTGCGGCTTCAAGCGTTTGTTTATCAGCGGGCGCGATGTGAATGCTGCTCAGGCATTGCGGGTTGCTCTGCGGGAACGAAAATTCCACTTTTCCCCGACTCTTCGCTACGGACAACGTCAATACTTCCGAGTCGCTTTGCCCTCTCGGCACGTTTGAAACAAGATATTTGGAGTATCGGTTTTTGAAGTCTTGGCGAGAGATGCAAGAGCCTTCCAGGTTGAGTGTTACCGAAGTTATCCTGCTTGCATCGGGCGATATCCGGATCGACGACTCTCTGGCAACCAAGCGGTCGCCTATTTTCAATTTGCCTCCATCAATGATGGATGTCTTGCCTGCGCCAAGAGATATTGGATTTGAAATGTGGTCGCCAGGCCACGAATCGATGAATTGCGAAGGTGTTTCCATCATTTGGCTCGAAATATGTTCCGTGAACTCAAAGACGCGATCGGCATCTGCTGATGTCGCCCTGCTTTGGCCATCTTCTGCGTGAGCTGGTGGAGTCATAAAATTCAGCAGGGATGCTAGGAGAAAATGAAATACGGAGAAATTTTTAAGGAATTTTGTCATACTGTTCTCCGTAATAGTCGTTATAGTTCTGCCCAGTGGTTGAGGTGATATTATTGTCGCAAAAGGTTTTTCCTGCATTCGATGCTACGTTGGGTCCTCCGGCATAATAGCTCGCGAAGAGTTATTCTGTATTCGATGCGGCCAGCTTGATGTCGGCGCTATTCTGTGGAAAATTCCATATTTCATTTCTTGCGGTAATATTGTTTATTACGGCCAATCCCTCCATTTTGCAAGCTTCATCTATATATGCTTGGCGAGTTGTCACTGGAAACGAGTAGTTGAAGTTGACGTGGCCGAATTCATGGGCCAGGGCCGACACTCTAAAGTACAGCTGAGGAACGTCCTGGCTATCGCAACTATAGTGTTGAATATAAGCAATCTTGGCTATTGTGTCTGTATAGTTGGCCGGGCCGTAAGCTATTGTGTAAGTAGTGTTGTTATTGATTTGATTGGTGAGAGTCGTTGATCCGGACGCTATGAAGTCAACGCAGGTTCCAAGCCCTGTGTGCGGCGTGTTTGTTTGGCCGCTAGCTTCAAGACTTATCAGTGCAAGAAAAAATAGAGCTGGTGGGTAGTATCTTATTTTCATGTAATGTCCTTTTTCATGATTTCCACAGGTTGCATTTTTTACTCTTGCCAACGTAGCGTAGGTTTTCTAGTCGGGTCGAAATGAGAGATTGATCAATAAATGGCCATGGGGTCCGTCAGGCTTCTATCGTGCAGGCAGCGGCAGTCGAACCTGTAACCTGTAGTTGACTTGGGACAGTTCGAGATCAGGGACTGCCAGCGTTTGCATGGCCGCGGTCGGTTCGGAAGATGGCCGGTGAGTGTCCACGAAACAGCCCATGCAAGGCGCCAGGCCCAGCGCTTGTCCACATTGATGTGCTCAAGCACACACTGGTCTGCCTCGTGTTTGTTGGAGCGGCCGGCGTTTTCCCTGGCCGATCTTCATTGCCTCGGTGTGCGGATGCGTCCAGTCCAACAGCCGTTCGAGACGGCCGTTCTCAGTCGAGGCAGGTCAGTCTCGAAATAGGGTATGACGCTGTTCGGCGCATGATGCTGGCCGTCCTGGTTTGGCGTTTCCCGTCGTGCCTCTGCCGGTCGATGTCATCCCCACCCACTGTCCCAGATAGGCCGCCGCGGTCGCGGCCTTGAGCATCGTGCCATCAAAAGCAAGACCCCGACCGAGGCCGGGGTCTTTCAACCGTTCCGTGGGGGGCGCATACATCTGGCCCGCCCGAGGTAGACGCGCTTAGAAGCGCGCGCCGACGCCGAAGCTGACCAGCCACGGATCCAGCTTCAGGTCCTGGCCGGTGCCGTTGCCGGCGACCTGCAGTTCCGGACGCGAATGCATGTAGCGCGCATCGGCGCGCGCGAACCAGTTCGAATTGATGTTCATGTCCACGCCGACGGTGCCGATCGCACCCTTGGCGGTGTCCAGGCTCACGTGCTGGCCGCTGGCCGACAGGCCGTTGATCTTCTCGTTGCTGAAGTTGGACGCGTAGTAGCCGACGCCGACGAACGGACGGAACACGTTGTCCGCCTGGCCGAAGTGGTACTGGCCGCTCAGCGCCAGCGGCTGTTGTTCGACGCTACCGACCTTGCCCACGCCGCTGGAGCTGACGCGGTGGTTGAACTTGTCGGCCGCGCCCCACAGTTCGAGCGCCCAGTTGTCGTTGATCAGCCAGCTGGCGCTGATGGTCGGCGCCGGGCCGCCGTCGACGTCGAGGCCGTTGGCCGGCTTGGAATGGGGGTCGAGCAGGGTCGCGCTGCCGACGACGGCAAAGCGCTTGCCGGATGCGGTGTCGCCATCCTGCGCAAACGCGGCGGGCGCGAACGCAAGGGCGGAAACGACAGCCAGACTCAGAGTTTGAATGGACCGCATGGGAATCTCCTCAATCTTTTTTTTGTGGGGCCACAGGAGTGGGCGTGCACACCGTATCGATGCGAAGATGAATCGACGCCGACCTCGGTCGAGCGAATGCGAGCCTTGTTCAGACACACGCGTCCGATGCCTGAAATAACGAGGTTTTAAGACTTGGCGACATTCATCGAGGTGGGTTCGACGTGACGACGGACGCCGTGTCGCGCGGCTTGCCCGCGCAGATTCGCGACGATTGCCGGGTGCTGATTCTCGGCTCCATGCCCGGCGCGCTGTCGCTGCAGCTCGCGCGCTACTACGCCCATCCGCGCAACCGCTTGTGGCCATTGCTGGGCGGGTTGTGCGGTTTCGATCCGCAGCTGGACTATCACGCGCGCCTGCAGGCAGCGCACGCCTGCGGCGTGGGCCTATGGGACGTGATCGGCCAGTGTCGGCGCAGCGGCAGCCTGGATACGGCGATCGTGCGCGGCAGCGAAGTGCCCAATCCCTTGCCTGCGCGCATCGCGCAGTTGTCGCAGTTGCGTGCGATCGCCTGCAACGGCGCCGCGGCGGCGAACGCGTTCGCGCGTTTCGTGCAGCCGCAGCTGGCGCCGCGGGAGCCGCCGCCGGCGGTGCTGGCGCTACCCTCGACCAGTCCGGCCAATGCCGCCTTCTCGCTGGCAAGGCTGCAGCAGGCGTGGGCGCCGCTGCAGGTGTGGCTCACGCCAGCGCCCACCTAGCCCGGATCAGGGCACTGCGTGCCGCGACGCGCGCAACCGCAGCCACAGCGTCTGCACCAGCAGCGCCGCGGCCAGCGCCAGCGCCACCCAGGCCGCGCTGCGCGCACCGTCCAGGCCGCTGCCGGCCTGCTTGACGTAGACCGCGGCCAGCGCCCACAGCGCCGCCGCGACATAGGCCAGGTTGCCGCGCATCGCCCGGTTCAGGCCGAGCAGCAGCGCACCGGCCAGCGCGAACAGCAGCAGGCTCCACGGCAGCATGTGCGTGATGGACAGCCACTGGTAGGCGACGATCACCTGCGCGGTGTTCAGGAACGCGGCCAGCGACAGCCAGCCGGCGTGCAGCGACAGCGGCAGCCACGCCCACAGCGCCTGCCATGGCTCGGCGTGCGCGTCGCGCGACAGGCGCAGCGCGGCCAGCGCCAGGCAGGCCAGCGCCGCCCAGATCACCGCCAGCGCCAGCAGGAAGTGCTGCTGCGAGAACACCGGCATCCACAGCGCGGTGAGACCGAAACCCAGCGCCGCCGGCAGCCGCACCTGCGCCAGCGTGCCGTGGCGCCGCCGCCGCGGCGACAGCTGCCACAGGCCGAAGGCCAGGTCGAGCAGGAAGATCCCCCCAGATCGCGAACGCGTAGCCGGCGGCGACGATCAGGGTCGGGTAGCGGTCGGAGATGGCGCCATTGGTCGGGCCGAACGCGCCGCGCTGCGAGAACCAGGCGACCAGCGGCATCGCCAGTGCCATCAGTAGCACGAACACACGCATGGCGATACTCCGACGAAGGTGCGGCGCATCCTAGGGACTGGGCCGTGAAGGCTGCGCGCCCCGGCGGCGCGACAGCGCGCCTGCGTAAAGGGCGCCGCGAACGCCTGCGCAGGCGCCTCCCGGCGCCACGGCGCGGGCTTTTTTGCCGGTAAAGGTTGGCGCTGCGGCTGGGGGCCGCCACAATAGGGGTTTCCCCTCATCAGTTGCCGGAGTTGCCCGCATGGCCGAAATCAAGGAAGCACTTGTCCCCGATATCGGTGACTACAGCGACGTCCCGGTCATCGAAGTGCTGGTGGCGGTCGGCGACACGGTGAAGAAGGACCAGAGCCTGGTCACCCTGGAGTCGGACAAGGCGACGATGGAAGTGCCGTCGCCGTTCGCCGGCGTGGTCAAGGAGCTGAAGGTCAAGGTTGGCGACAGCCTGTCCGAAGGCAAGCTGGTGGCCTTGATCGAAGTGGCCGAGGACCGCGCCAGCGCCGCCGCGCCGGCCCCGGCGGCGGCCCCGGCCAAGGCCACGCCCGCCGCGGCCGCGCAGCAGGCGACCAAGCCGGCCCCGGCGGCCGGCGGCATCGTCGAGGCGCGCGTGCCGGACATCGGCGACTACAGCGACGTGCCGGTGATCGAGGTGCTGGTCGCGGTGGGCGACAGCGTGGTCAAGGATCAGAGCCTGGTCACCCTGGAGTCGGACAAGGCGACGATGGAAGTGCCCTCGTCGGTGGCCGGCGTGGTCAAGGAACTGAAGGTCAAGGTCGGCGACAGCCTGTCCGCGGGCAAGGTGGTGGCGCTGATCGAGGTGGCCGGGGCCAACGCCGGTGCCGCGGTCGAACCCAGCGCCGAGACCGGGGGCGGAGTCGAGTCGGTCCCTGTCTCGGCGGCGCCGGACAAGCTCGCCCAGCGCGAGATCGCGCAGGTGCAGACCTTGGCCCCGGCCAAGGCGACCGCCTCCGCGGCGTCGGCCGGCACCCCGAGCAGCCCGCCGGTGGCGTTCAACGCCGACAGCGTGCTGCCGCAGAAGGTGCCGTATGCCAGCCCGGCGGTGCGCGTGTTCGCGCGCGAACTGGGCGTGGACCTGCTCCAGGTCCGCGGCACCGAGCGGGGCGGGCGCATCGGCAAGGACGACGTGCAGCGCTACGTCAAGGCCGCGCTGGCCGGCGGCGCAGCGGCCACGGCCGGCGGCGGCGCGGCGGCCACCGGCGGCGGCAACGGCCTGAGCCTGCTGCCGTGGCCGAAGGTGGACTTCGCCAAGTTCGGCGAGGTCGAAGTCAAGCCGCTGTCGCGGATCAAGAAGATCTCCGGCGCCAACCTGGCGCGCAACTGGGCGATGATCCCGCACGTCACCCAGTTCGAGCAGGCCGACGTCACCGACCTGGAAGCGCTGCGCGTGGCGCTGAACAAGGAGAACGCCGCTTCCGATAAGAGCGGGGCCGGCATCAAGCTGACCATGCTCGCGTTCCTGCTCAAGGCCAGCGCCGCGGCGCTGAAGCGGTTCCCCGACTTCAACGCCTCGCTGGATGCGGCCGGCGAGCACCTGACCCTGAAGAAGTACTTCCACATCGGTTTCGCCGCCGACACCCCGAACGGGCTGGTGGTGCCGGTGATCCGCGACGTGGACAGCAAGGGCGTGGTCGAGCTGGCGCGCGAGAGCGGCGAGTTGGCCAAGAAGGCGCGCGACGGCAAGCTCGGCCCGGCCGAGATGAGCGGCGGCTGCTTCTCGATCAGCTCGCTGGGTGGCATCGGCGGCACCGCGTTCACGCCGATCGTCAACGCGCCGGAAGTGGCGATCCTGGGCGTGTCCAAGGCGGCGCTCCAGCCGGTGTGGAACGGCAAGGAATTCGTGCCGAAGTTGCTGCTGCCGCTGTCGCTGAGCTACGACCACCGCGTCATCGACGGCGCTGCGGCGGCGCGTTTCACCACCTACCTGAGCCAGGTGCTGGCGGACATGCGCCGCGTGCTGCTGTAAGCCCTGCCGCAACGGCGCCGCGCCCGGCGCGGCCCGTGTCGTCCCCCCCCACCTGCGTGCGCCGCGTCCATCGCGGCGCCGCCGTAGAACTGCAATCGCCCGTCGGCGCGCCGGCCGGGCCACAGGAGAAGCTGCATGGCGGTCATTGAGGTCAAGGTCCCGGATATCGGCGACTACAGCGAGGTGCCGGTCATCGAAGTGCTGGTCGCGGTTGGCGACACGGTGAAGAAGGACCAGGGCCTGCTGACCCTGGAGTCGGACAAGGCCACCCTGGAAGTGCCGTCGGCGGCGGCCGGGGTGATCAAGGAACTGAAGGTCAAGCTCGGCGACACCCTGTCCGAGGGCGCGGTGATCGCGCTGCTGGAGACCGAGGACGCCAGCGCGGCGCCCGCGGCCGCGCCTGCGCCGGCCAAGGCCGAGACGCCGGCCGCCAAGCCGCCGGTGGCGCCGTCGCATCGCGCCCCGGCCGAGCCGCCGGCGCCCAAGCCGGCGCTGTCCAGCGGCAAGCCGGCCGACATCGAATGCAGGATGGTCGTGCTCGGCGCCGGCCCCGGCGGCTACACCGCCGCGTTCCGCGCCGCCGACCTGGGCCTGGACACGGTGCTGATCGAGCGCTATGCCAGCCTCGGCGGCGTGTGCCTCAACGTCGGCTGCATCCCGTCCAAGGCGCTGCTGCACGCGGCCGCGGTGATCGACGAGGTCGCCCATGCCGGCGATTTCGGTGTGACCTTCGGCGCCCCCAAGATCGCCCTGGACACGCTGCGCGCCTACAAGGACGACGTGGTCGGCAAGCTCACCGGCGGCCTGGCCGGCATGGCCAGGCAGCGCAAGGTGCGCACCGTCACCGGCGTGGCCAGCTTCGTGTCGCCCAACGAGCTGGAGATCGTCGGCGCCGACGGCAAGATCCAGCTGCTGCGCTTCGAGCAGTGCATCATCGCCGCCGGTTCGCAGGCGGTGAAGCTGCCGAACTTCCCGTGGGACGACCAGCGGGTGATGGACTCCACCGACGCGCTGGAGCTGCAGGAGATCCCCAAGACCCTGCTGGTGGTCGGCGGCGGCATCATCGGCCTGGAAATGGCCACGGTGTACAGCGCGCTGGGCAGCAAGGTCACCGTGGTCGAGTTCATGGACCAGCTGATGCCGGGCGCCGACAAGGACTTGGTCAAGCCGTTGGCCGACCGGCTGAAGAAGCAGGGCGTGGAGGTCCATCTGAAGACCAAGGCCAGCCAGGTCAAGGCCGACAAGAAGGGCGTCACCGTGTCGTTCGAGGCCGCGGCCGAGGGCCAGACGCCGGCGCTGGGCGCGACCACCTACGACCGCGTGCTGGTCGCGGTGGGTCGTTCGCCGAACGGCAAGAAGATCGGCGCCGAGAAGGCCGGTGTGCACGTCACCGAGCGCGGCTTCATCCCGGTCGACCGGCAGATGCGCAGCAACGTGCCGCACATCTTTGCCATCGGCGACATCGTCGGCAACCCGATGCTGGCGCACAAGGCCACCCACGAGGGCAAGCTGGCCGCCGAAGTGGCCGCGGGCGAGAAGAAAGAGTGGGTCGCGCGGGTGATCCCATCGGTGGCCTATACCAACCCGGAAATCGCCTGGGTCGGCGTCACCGAGACCGAGGCCAAGGCCAAGGGCCTGAAGGTCGGCGTGGCCAAGTTTCCATGGGCGGCCAGCGGCCGCGCGATCGGCATCGGCCGCACCGAGGGCTTCACCAAGCTGATCTTCGACGAGCAGACCCACCGCGTCGTCGGTGGCGCCATCGTCGGCGTGCACGCCGGCGACCTGCTCGCCGAGATCGGCCTGGCGATCGAGATGGGCGCCGAGACCGCGGACATCGGCCACACCATCCACGCACACCCGACCCTGAGCGAATCGGTGGGCATGGCCGCCGAGGTCTACGACGGCACCATCACCGACCTGTACATCCCGAAGAAGAAGTAAGCGCCGCGCGGCGCTTGGCGATGCCGACGACGCCCCGCTTGCGGGGCGTCGTCGTTTCTGCGCGGCACCGGTGCCGCGGTTGAGGAGAATGCGATGCGCGAGATGCCGCTGTGCCCCGAACTGCAGGCGCTGCTGGAGAGCGCGAACTGGGCAAGGGCAACCGCATGCGGGAGGGAGCCGCCGCACCGGACCGATTGGCCCGACTCCGGTTCGGTGTTCGTGGCCTTGAAACACGATCTGCGCAGTGCGGTGGGCGACCTGCCTGCCGCGGTACGCCATTCGGTGTGCCGCGATCCGCACTACGGCTGGCGCGAGGCGTGCTATTGCGAGATTCACCGGCACCTGTTGGTGGCGGGCGTGACCAAGCCGCCGTGAGCGGCGTTCCGGCGCACCCGGGCCGCCGTCTGTGCCTCCATGCGCACTGACCACAAGCAAGCCCGTCCATCCAACCGCCACAACGACAGAACCCCGCATCGCTGTGGGGTTCTGCATGAAACTGCTTGCGAGTCCCGAGTCCCGAGTCCCGAGTCCCGAAGGGATCAGAATGCGACGGTCACGCCGGCCACCGGGCCCTTGAACTCCTGCTTCAGGCCGACGCCCGTCAGCGATCTGGCGTTGGAGTCGGTCTTGCGGTCCACGTCCAGCTTGAACCAATCGTAGCCGGCGAAGAGGCCGAAGTTCCTGGTGAAGTGGTATTCGACGATCGCGTTGGCGCGGCTCAGGTCGCCGTCGTACTTGTCGAAGCTGCCCCACTTGGTGTTGAGGTACTGGCCCTGCACGCTGAACAGCCAATGCTCGCCCGGGTGCGCGGAGAAACGGACGCCCACCACCGGTGCGGCGCCGTCCTCGCGGTCGTCGATCGCGTCGCCGCGGTACAGCGCGCCCAGGTCGGCGTAGGCGTTGGCCTCGACCCTGGCGTACTCGGCGCCGATCTGCAGGCCCAGGTTGTAGGTGGGCGCGTCGATGGCGGCGTAGTCGTAGACCAGGCTGGCGACCTGGTATTTGAGCTCGCCCTTGATGAAGCTGCCGGCCGGCACGGTGGTGCCGTTGTAGCTCACGTCCTGGCCCAGGCTTTCGCGGCGGTCCTTGTCGTACTTGAAGTAGTCGAAGATCAGGCGCGGGCGGGTGCTCAGGCGGAACGCGCCATCGACGCGCGGCTCCCACTCCTTGCCGCCGAAACCGAAGTCCTGGGCGCCGGAGATCTGCTGGCCGTCGACCGTGGTGCGGCCGCGCAGGGTGTTGCTGTTGTCGATGTTCATCGCGCCCAGACGTAGAGTGAAGCGGTCGTCGGGATCGGCGGCGTGCACGGGGAGGGCATAGGCGGCGGCGAGCGCGCACGGCAACGCCAGGGCAAGCAGGTGTTTCATAAAAGGCAAAAGCTCCGTCATTGGAGATGGATGCGCCGATGGCCAACGCCACGGCGCGCGCGCCTATCCTTAAGGCCATGTCCATCATTCGTGAAAGTATGGGGAAGGCGGTGCGGCGTCCATCCCGGATCGGACGCATCAATGAAGAGCCCCGGTTGCCCGGGGCTCCATGGGCCTGCGCTGAGAATCGACGAGGATTGGGCGCAGTCCCTGCGGGACGGAACCCGCCGGCGCGGAATGGTTCCCCGCAAATCCCTGCTGCATCGCATCCATCATGGGTCCGGCCGGCGGCGGCGTGGTATGGTCTGCGGCCGGACGCGTTGCGGGATGGTCGCGACCTTTGGCGGTTGTCTCGTCAATTGTCCCATTGCTATACTCCCGCGGCTAGAACGGACGCGAAGACGTCCCCAATCCACCACCAACTGCAGGATTTTCTGTGCTGAACTCCGTTGATGCGGGTCGGCGGCTGATGCTGCGCGCAGCGGTTTACCCGCTGCTGGCGGTGGCGGTGGTGTCCCTGGCGTTCCTGCTGCTGGGGCCGAGTTACGCCGTGGGCGCCGCCGCGACCGGGCTGGCGACGGTGGCGGGCGGGTGGCTGGCGGCACGCACCGCGTTGGGCGGCGGCGTGCAGGCGGCAGGCGCGGCGATGGCGCGGCTGATCGTCGCCATGGTGCTGAAGTGGGTGTTGGTGTTCGCGGTGCTGGCGCTGGGCTTTGCCTGGTGGCGGCTGCCTCCTCTGGCCCTGCTGGCGGGTATCGCCGTCGGGCTGATGTTCCAGGTTCTGGCTCTGGCCAGACGTTGATCGAATCACGATAAAGGCTCAGGACTCATGGCGGGCGAGGCAGCAACCCCTACCTCCTACATCCAGCACCACCTGCAGAACCTCACCTTCCAGGTGCAGGAAGGCGGTTTCTGGCAAATCCATGTCGACACGCTGGTCATGTCGGTGTTGATGGGCCTGTTGATGGTGTTCGGCTTCTGGCTGGCCACGCGCAAGGCCACCGCCGGCGTGCCGGGCAAGTGGCAGGCGTTCGTGGAGATCCTGCTCGAGTTCGTCGACCGCCAGGCCAAGGACACCTACCACGGCACCAGCAAGCTGGTGACCCCGATCGCGATCACCCTGTTCTTCTGGATCTTGATGATGAACCTCATCAAGATGATCCCGTCGGACTTCATGGCGATCCCGCTGAGCTGGGCCGGCGTGCACTACTGGAAGCCGGTGCCCACCGCCGATGTCAACGCCACCCTGGGCATGTCGATCAGCGTGTTCTTCCTGATGATCTTCTTCTCGCTGCGCGCCAAGGGCGCGGGCGGGATGACCAAGGAATTCCTGACCGCCCCGTTCGGCAAGTGGGCGCTGCCGTTCAACCTGCTCCTCAATGTCGTCGAGTGGCTGAGCAAGCCGATCTCGCTGGCGATGCGGCTGTTCGGCAACATGTTCGGCGGCGAGATCGTGTTCCTGCTGATCTGGGTGCTGGGCGGTGCCGGCATCGTCGGCGCGCTGGCCGGCGGCGCGTTCGGCTTCGGCTGGATGCTGTTCCACCTGCTGGTGATCCCGCTGCAGGCTTTCATCTTCATGATGCTGTCCATCGTGTACCTGAGCCTGGCGGAAGACAGCCACTGACGTTCCTGCTTCACGCGTTCCTGCAACCCTTCGTCCGATTCACCATCCTCAAGCAACTTTGTTCCTGGAGAAAACCATGTACTTCGCCGTCCTGACCAACCTCGCCCAAGTCCAGAGCTCCACCGTCCTCGCCGTCGGCATCATGATCGGGCTGGCCGCGCTGGGCGCCGGCCTCGGTCTGGCCATCATGTCCGGCAAGTTCCTGGAGTCGGCCGCGCGCCAGCCGGAACTCATCCCGGTGCTGCAGGTGCGCATGTTCATCACCGCCGGCCTGATCGACGCCGCGTTCATCATCAGCGTCGCGGTCGGCCTGCTGTTCGCGTTCGCCAATCCGATGGTCGGCGAGTTCGTGTCGCGCCTGCCGCAGGGCGGCTGATCCAGCAGCACCGACGGACGGCCGCAGCGATGCGGCCGCCGCTACGGATGAAGGTTCGGACGCGCCCGCCGCGATGGCGGCGCGTCCACCCCGTCACCTTTGGCTGAGCGTACCCAATGAATATCGGTCTCACCCTCTTTGCCCAGGCGCTGGCGTTTGCCGGTCTGATCTGGATCGTCGCCACCAAGATCTGGCCGCCGCTGTTGAAGGCCATCGAAGCGCGCCAACAGAAGATCGCCGAAGGCCTCGCCGCCGCCGATCGCAGCCAGAAGGATCTGGCGCAGGCGCAGGAAAAGGTCAACGAAGCGCTGAAGGACGCACGCGTCAAGGCCAACGAGATCATCGACCAGGCCCACGCGCGCGCCAACCAGATCGTCGAGGCGGCCAAGCACGAGGCGATCGCCGAGGCCAACCGGCAGAAGGACCTGGCCCAGGCCGAGATCGACGCCGCGGCCAACCGTGCGCGCGAGGACCTGCGTCGCCAGGTGTCGCAGCTGGCGGTCAGCGGTGCGGAAAAGCTGCTCAAGCGCGAAATCGACGCCAACGCCCACAAGGCGCTGCTCGACGCGCTGGCGGCGGAGATCTGAGATGAGCCAGGCCCTCACACTGGCGCGTCCGTACGCCCGCGCCGCGTTCGCCGCGGCCAGCGATGCCGGCAAGCTCGCGCCGTGGTCGCAGGCCCTGGCGTTCTCCGCGCAGGTCGCGGCCGATCCGCGCGTGGCCGCGTTGCTGCACAACCCGCAGCTGCAGCGCGAACAGGCGGTGGCGCTGCTGGCGCCGCAGGTGGCCGACGAGCAGTACGCGCGGTTCCTGAGCCTGCTGGCCGAAGGCCAGCGGCTGCCGCTGCTGCCCGAGATCGCCGGGCTGTACGATCAGCTGCGTGCCGAGGCCGAATGCGTGGTCAAGGCCAACGTGACCTCGGCCGCCGAGCTGAGCGAGGCGGAAGTGGCTTCGCTGAAGGTGGCGCTGAAGCAGCGCTTCGGCCGCGAGGTCGAGATCACCACGGCGGTGGATGCGTCGCTGATCGGCGGCGCGGTGATCGACGCCGGCGACGTGGTCATCGATGGCTCGCTGAAAGGCAAGCTGTCGCGCCTGCAATCCGCGCTGGCCCACTAAGAAGCGGGAATGGCGAATAGAGAAGAGAGAACCCGGCCCGGCGGCGACGCCACCTGCGATTCCCGATTCCCCATTCCCGATTCTCAAAGAAGCTAACCAAACGTCGCCTCCGCCCTTACGCGGGACGATCCGAAGGAAACCAAGATGGCAACCACGCTCAACCCCTCCGAAATCAGCGAACTGATCAAGCACCGCATCGAGCAGGTCAAGCTGGCCGCGGAGTCGCGCAACGAAGGCACGGTCACCAGCGTGTCCGACGGCATCGTGCGCATCTTTGGCCTGGCCGACGTGATGCAGGGCGAAATGATCGAACTGCCCAACGACACCTTCGCCCTGGCGCTGAACCTGGAGCGCGACTCGGTCGGCGCCGTGGTGCTCGGCGACTACGAGAACCTGCGCGAAGGCGACGTGGCCAAGACCACCGGCCGCATCCTGGAAGTGCCGGTGGGCAAGGAACTGCTCGGCCGCGTGGTCAACGCGCTGGGCGAGCCGATCGACGGCAAGGGGCCGCTGGGCGCCAGCGCGACCGCGCCGGTGGAGCGCGTGGCGCCGGGCGTGATCTGGCGCAAGTCGGTCGACCAGCCCGTGCAGACCGGCTACAAGTCGGTCGACGCGATGATCCCGATCGGCCGCGGCCAACGCGAGCTGGTCATCGGCGACCGCCAGACCGGCAAGACCGCGCTGGCGATCGATGCGGTGATCAACCAGAAGACCACCGGCATCAAGTGCGTGTACGTGGCGATCGGGCAGAAAGCCTCGACCGTGGCCAACATCGTGCGCAAGCTGGAAGAGAACGGCGCGCTGGCGCACACCATCGTGGTCGCCGCCACCGCCTCCGAATCGGCGGCGATGCAGTACATCAGCGCCTACGCCGGCTGCACCATGGGCGAGTATTTCATGGACCGCGGCGAAGACGCGCTGATCGTGTACGACGACCTGTCCAAGCAGGCCGTGGCCTACCGCCAGATCTCGCTGCTGCTGAAGCGCCCGCCGGGCCGCGAAGCGTATCCGGGCGACGTGTTCTACCTGCACAGCCGCCTGCTGGAGCGCGCCGCGCGCGTGTCCGAGGACTACGTCGAGCAGTTCACCAAGGGCGAGGTCAAGGGCAGGACCGGTTCGCTGACCGCGCTGCCGATCATCGAGACCCAGGCCGGCGACGTGTCCGCGTTCGTGCCGACCAACGTGATCTCGATCACCGACGGCCAGATCTTCCTGGAAACCGACCTGTTCAACGCGGGTATCCGCCCGGCGGTGAACGCGGGCATCTCGGTGTCGCGCGTCGGCGGCGCGGCGCAGACCAAGATCATCAAGAAGCTCTCCGGCGGCATCCGCATCTCGCTGGCGCAGTACCGCGAGCTGGCGGCGTTCGCGCAGTTCGCCTCGGACCTGGACGAAGCCACCCGCAAGCAGCTCGAGCGCGGCCAGCGCGTCACCGAGCTGATGAAGCAGAAGCAGTACCTGCCGATGTCCATCGCCAACCAGGCGCTGTCGATCTACGCGGTCAACGAAGGCTTCCTGGACGACGTGCCGGTCGCCAAGATCGGCGCGTTCGAGGAAGGTCTGCACGCGCATTTCGCCAACACCGCCGGCGAGCTGGTCGCCAAGGTCAACGACAGCGGCGACTGGAACGGCGAGATCGAGGCGGCGTTCAAGAAGGGCATCGGCGAGTTCAAGACCACCGGTAGCTGGTAAAGCGAGCCGGGACTCGGGACCGGGGACTGGGGACTCGCGAAAGCGGGTTCCCTGGTCCGGGGCACGAGATCCGGAAGAGGTAGAAACGATTCGTGCGCGGGCTTTTTCGAATCCCGCGTCCCGAGTCCCGAGTCCCGACGAGAAGAGCATGGCAGGCGGACGCGAAATCAAAACCAAGATCAAGAGCGTGCAGAACACCCGCAAGGTGACGCGCGCGCTCGAGATGGTCTCGGCCTCCAAGATCCGCAAGGCGCAGGATCGGATGAAGACCTCGCGGCCGTATGCGCAGGCGATGAAGCAGGTGATCGGGCATCTGGCGCAGGCCAGCACCGACTACACGCATCCGTTCCTGGTGCAGCGCGACGCGGTCGAGCGCGTCGGCTACATCGTGATCTCCTCCGATCGCGGCCTGGCCGGCGGCCTCAACAACAACCTGTTCCGCAAGATGCTGGGCGAAGTGCGCCAATGGCAGGACAAGGGCGCCGGCATCGACGTGGTCACCATCGGCCAGAAGGCCTCGGTGTTCTTCCGCCGGCTCAAGGTCGACATGGTCGGCAGCGTCGGCCACCTCGGCGACGTGCCGCGCGTGGAGCAGTTGGTCGGCGTGATCAAGGTGATGCTGGATGCGTTCACCGAGGGCAAGGTCGACCGCGTGTACCTGGTCTACAACCGCTTCGTGAACACGATGACGCAGAAGGCCAGCTTCGACCAGCTGCTGCCGCTGCCGCCGGCGGAGAACCAGGTCGCGCACCACGACTGGGACTACCTGTACGAGCCCGATGCCGCGACCGTGCTGGAGCACGTGATGACGCGCTACATCGAGTCGCTGGTGTACCAGGCGGTGCTGGAGAACGTGGCCTCCGAGCATGCCGCGCGCATGGTCGCGATGAAGGCCGCCAGCGACAACGCCAACAAGCTGATCAGCACCTTGCAGCTGATCTACAACAAGGCGCGGCAGGCGGCGATTACCCAGGAGATTTCCGAGATCGTCGGCGGTGCAGCGGCCGTCTGACGACGGCCGCGGGATCGGGGATTCGGGATTCGCAGAAGCAGCAGGCGCGCTTTACGCATCCCGACTCCCGAATCACGGATAGTGAAGGGCCGACTCGTCGGTCGATCGAATTAAGTTAACCGGAGCAGCAAACATGAGTCAGGGCAAGATCGTTCAGATCATCGGCGCGGTCGTCGACGTCGAATTCGCGCGTGCCGATGTGCCGAAGATTTACGACGCGCTGAAGGTCGAAGGCACCGCCATCACGCTGGAAGTGCAGCAGCAGCTGGGCGACGGCATCGTGCGCACCATCGCGCTCGGTTCCACCGACGGCCTCAAGCGCAACCTGGTGGCGACCAACACCGGCCGTGCGATCTCGGTGCCGGTCGGCCCGGGCACGCTGGGCCGGATCATGGACGTGCTGGGCCGCCCGATCGACGAGGCCGGCGAGGTGCAGGCCACCGACCATTGGGAGATCCACCGCGCCGCGCCGAGCTACGAAGACCAGTCCTCGGCCACCGAGCTGCTGGAAACCGGCATCAAGGTCATCGACCTGATGTGCCCGTTCGCCAAGGGCGGCAAGGTCGGCCTGTTCGGCGGCGCCGGCGTCGGCAAGACCGTCAACATGATGGAACTGATCAACAACATCGCCAAGGCGCACTCGGGCCTGTCCGTGTTCGCCGGCGTGGGCGAGCGGACCCGCGAGGGCAACGACTTCTACCACGAGATGAAGGACTCCAACGTCCTGGACAAGGTGGCGATGGTGTACGGCCAGATGAACGAGCCGCCGGGCAACCGCCTGCGCGTGGCGCTGACCGGCCTGACCATGGCCGAGTACTTCCGCGACGAGAAGGACGCGTCCGGCAAGGGCAAGGACGTGCTGCTGTTCGTCGACAACATCTACCGTTACACCCTGGCCGGCACCGAAGTGTCGGCGCTGCTGGGCCGCATGCCGTCGGCGGTGGGCTACCAGCCGACCCTGGCCGAGGAAATGGGCGTGCTGCAGGAGCGCATCACCTCGACCAAGACCGGCTCGATCACCTCGATCCAGGCCGTGTACGTGCCCGCGGACGACTACACCGACCCGTCGCCGGCGACCACCTTCGCCCACCTCGACTCGACCGTGGCGCTGTCGCGCAGCATTGCCTCGCTGGGCATCTACCCGGCGGTGGATCCGCTGGATTCCACCTCGCGCATGATGGATCCGAACGTGATCGGCCACGAGCACTACGACACCGCCCGCCGCGTGCAGATGACCCTGCAGAAGTACAAGGAACTGAAGGACATCATCGCGATCCTGGGCATGGACGAGCTGTCCGAAGAGGACAAGCAGTCGGTGTCGCGCGCGCGCAAGATCGAGCGTTTCTTCAGCCAGCCGTTCCACGTGGCCGAAGTGTTCACCGGCTCGCCGGGCAAGTACGTGTCGTTGAAGGACACCATCCGCGGCTTCAAGGGCATCGTCGACGGCGAGTACGACCACCTGCCGGAGCAGGCGTTCTACATGGTCGGCAGCATCGAGGAAGCGGTCGAGAAGGCCAAGAAGATGACCGAGAAGGCCTGATCCGGATGCCGGCCGCGTTGCGGCCGGCATCCCGGAGCGGGAATCGGGAATCGAGAATCGTAAAGGCGGGACACGTGGCATCCGAGGCATCGTGCAGTGGTGAAGAGCAGACAGCCTGCTTCCCCCATTCCCGGGTCCCGAGTCCCGCCTAACCCAGTGAGGCACCATGAGCACCATCCGTTGCGACATCGTCAGCGCCGAGCACGAGATCTACCACGGTGAAGCGACCCTGGTGGTCGCCACCGGCGAGCTGGGCGAGCTGGGCATCGCGCCCAAGCACGCGCCGCTGATCACCCGCCTCAAGCCCGGCAAGGTGGTGGTGACCACCGCCAGCGGCGAGCAGCTGGATTTCGCCATTTCCGGCGGCATCCTCGAGGTACAGCCGCAGGTGGTGACCATCCTGGCCGACACCGCGATCCGCGCGCAGGACATCGACGAGGCGTCGGTGCGCAAGGCCAAGGAAGAAGCCGAGCGCATGCTCGCCAACCGCGGCGAGGGCATCGACGTGGCCGAGGCGCAGGCCAAGTTGGCGGAAGTCACTGCGCAACTGCAGGCGTTGGAGCGCCTGCGCAAGACCCTCAAGCACTGAGCGGCAACGCGCCGGCGGGCGCGGCGCCCGATCGCGACGCAGACGCCGGCTGCCTGCCGGCGTTTTCGTTCGTGGCGTGCGCCGGGCGCAGGGGGAGCCGCGCCGTGGCCCCGGCCCGGCGAGCCCGCCGCAGCGCACCGGCGCGGCGCCGGCGCGAAACAGTGACGCGGCGCACGGCGCCGACTTTAATCGCCGCTGACTCGGCCGCGCGATCGCCAGACAACGGTGCCGCGGCGCAACGACAGCGCCCACTGGCTGCGGCAAGATGACCGCCCGCTCTGCACATCCTTCCCTCACGCAGACGGTCCCAGGAGAGCCACGATGACCGTTTACCTTCCTACTGAACTCACCCGCGCGCTGACCGCGCTGCTGGCCGGCGCCGTCCTGTTGGGCTGCGCCATGCCGGCGCGCAGCGCCACCGTGCTCGAACCGTTGCTCGACCGGATCGTCGAGCGCAACGCGATCGGCGACCAGGTCGCGCTGAGCAAATGGGACAGCGGCAAGCCGGTGCTGGATGCCACGCGCGAGGCGGCGGTGCTGGCCAGCGTGCGCGAACAGGCGTCGGCGCATGGCGTGGACGCGGACGATGCGGTGCGTTTCTTCGGCATGCAGATCGAGTCCAACAAGCTGGTGCAATACCAGTTGCTGGCGCGTTGGCGGCTGCGCGGCCGCGCTCCCGACCAGCCGCGCGCGGACTTGGCGGTGCTGCGCGAGCGCCTGAACCGGTTGCAGGGCGAGATGCTGGATGGCTTGCAGGCCAGTGCCGCGGCGCGGCGGGCAGCCGATTGCCCGGCCGCCACCGCGCGCGCGGCCGAAGCCTATGCGCTGCGCTGGCAACTGGACCAGGTGCATCGCACCGCGCTGGTGCGCAGCCTGGGCGATTTCTGCCGCTGAGCGGGGCGAGTGGGCCGCTCGTCCCCGATTGCACCTGCATGCGGCCTGCGCGGTCGAGCGCGTGCAGGCCGGGCTATCGACCGCCGCTGCCTTCATGTGGTGGGAGCGACTTCAGTCGCTCCCACCGCGAGCTCCGGCATGTCACCCCTAGGATCTGTCATCAATTGCTAGAATAGTGGATGCTTGTCGCCGCTTTACTCTCCGGCCCTGCAATGGCACGTCGCTACGCCCTGCGAGACGATCAGTGGGATCGCATCCGCGATCTGCTTCCCGGCCGAGCCGGCCATGTCGGCGTGACTGCCAAAGACAACCGGCTGTTCGTCGAAGCCGTGCTGTACCGCTACCGAGCCGGCATCCCCTGGCGCGATCTGCCTGAGCGCTTCGGCGATTTTCGCGTGATCCACCTGCGACATAGCCGCTGGAGCCGGTCCGGCATCTGGCACCAGGTGTTCCAGGCCTTGTCGAAAGACGCGGACAACGAGTACGCAATGATCGACAGCACCATCGTCCGGGCGCATCAGCACAGCGCCGGGGCAATAAGGGGGAGCGGCAAGCCATCGGACGCAGCCGCGGCGGACTGAGCAGCAAGATCCACGCGGTGGTCGATGCACTGGGCAATCCGCTGGCGTTTCATCTGACCGCAGGCCAGGCGTCGGATCTGGAAGGCGCAGATGCCTTGTTGCCGCCCTTGTCGGTGGGCGCATTGCTCGCTGACCGAGCCTACGACGCCAGCGCGCGCGTCATCGAGCCGATGCAGCGACAGGGGACCCAGATCGTCATCCCCTCCCACCCAACACGCAACGTGCAACGTGACTACGACCGGGTGCTGTACAGGGATCGACACTTGATCGAGAACTTCTTTGCCAAACTCAAGCAGTACCGAGCCATTGCGACCCGATACGACAAGACCGCCTGCAACTTCCTCGGCGCCATCTACTGGGCCGCCTCCGTCATTTTACTTAATTGATGACACGCCCTAGCGATACACCAGATGCCGACCCAGGAAGAACGACAGCACCGCCAGCACGCCTTCGACCACCGGCTTGGCCAGCCATGCCAGGCGCAGGCCCAGCGCGTCCACGCACAGCGCCACCAGCCAGGTGCTGAGCACGGTCAGCACGATCCACATCGCCATGAAGCGGCCGAAACGCCGCCAGCCCAGGCGCGCGCCGTTGCCGCCGGCGAAGGTGATGCGGCCGTTGAGCCAGAAGCCGAGCAGCGCGCCGCCCACGCGGCCGAGCACGTTGGCCGGGACCGTCGGCATGCCGGCGGCGGTCGCGGCGACGAACATGCTCCAGTCGACCAGCAGTTGCAGCAGCCCGATCAGCAGGAACTGACGGCCCTGGCGCAGCAGACCCATGGACGCCCCGGATTGAGATCAAGCGCGCATGCTAACGTCTGCCGCGCGGATGTAAATGCCGCGGCGCCGCCACGCCGCCGCCGCGTGACGTCCGCGCGGCAGCCTCTAGAATTCCGGTTCACCCAGAATGGAACCGTCCCATGAGCCTGCCCTTGCACGTCGTGATCCTGGCCGCCGGCGCTGGCAAGCGGATGAAGTCCGCCAAGCCCAAGGTGCTGCAGTCGATCGCCGGCCGGCCGATGCTGGCGCACGTGGTCGAGACCGCGCGCCGCCTGCAGCCGGCGGCGATCCATGTCGTCTACGGCCATGGCGGCGATGCGGTGCGCGCCGCCTTCGCCGACCAGCCGGACCTGCTGTGGGCCGAGCAGGCGCAGCAACTGGGCACCGGGCATGCGCTGCGGCAGGCGATGGCGGCGGTACCGGATGCGGCCACGACTCTGGTGCTGTACGGCGACGTGCCGTTGATCCGCGTCGACACCTTGTCGCGCCTGTTGCATTCGCCGGGGCGGCTGGCGGTGCTGGTGGCCGAACCCGAGGATCCCAGCGGTTACGGCCGCATCGTGCGCGACGCGGCGGGCAAGGTCGCTGCGATCGTGGAGCACAAGGAAGCCGACGACGAACAGCGCCGCATCCGTATCATCAACACCGGCATCGTCACCGCCGAGTCCACCGCGCTCAAGCGCTGGCTGGCGCAGCTGCGCGCCGACAACGCGCAGGGCGAGTACTACCTCACCGACGTGTTCGCCGCCGCTGCCGCCGAGTTCACGCCGGCGGAGATGGTGCTGGTGGCCGATCCGATCGAGGCCGAAGGCGCCAACGACCCGTGGCAGCTGGCGCAGCTGGAACGCGCCTGGCAGCTGCGTGCCGCGCGTGCGCTGTGCGAGCAGGGCGCGCAGCTGCTCGACCCGAACCGCCTCGACCAGCGCGGCCGGGTGCGGGTGGGCCGCGACGTGTGCATCGACGTGAACGTGGTGCTGGAGGGCGAAGTGGACCTGGCCGACGGGGTCAGCATCGGCCCATACGTGCGCTTGAAGGACGTGGTCCTGGGCCCGGGCACCGAAGTGCGCGCGCATTGCGACCTGGAAGGCGTGGTCACCGAGGGCGCGGTGCAGATCGGCCCGTTCGCGCGGCTGCGGCCGGGGACGGTGCTGGCCGACGGCGCGCACATCGGCAACTTCGTCGAGACCAAGAAGGCGGTGCTCGGCATCGGCAGCAAGGTCAACCACCTGAGCTATCTCGGCGATGCGGTGATCGGCAGCGGCGTCAACATCGGCGCCGGCACCATCACCTGCAACTACGACGGCGTGAACAAGTCGCAGACCACCATCGGCGACGGCGTCTTCGTCGGTTCCAACAGCGCCCTGGTGGCGCCGCTGCATATCGGCGACGGAGCGACCATCGGCGCCGGCTCGGTGATCACTCACGATGCGCCGGCCGGCCAGCTCACCGTGGCGCGCGCGCGGCAGAGCACCCACGAAGGCTGGAAGCGGCCAACGAAGAAGTAATCGGCGGCACGGCTCGGGCAGGCGCAGGCACCGCGTGGCCGCTTTTGCAACCTTAACTGGGCGTGCCGCGCTAAGAACCTGTTCACGATCTTTTGAGTAGTAGTGTCAGGCATGCCAGGTGGATGAACTGCAAGCTGGTGTTGAGCTTGCGCTCGCAGTTCTTCCATAGCCTTCGGTTCTTTTCCAGCCACGCAAAGCTGCGTTCGACGCTCCAGCGCTTGGGCATGACCTTGAAGGTGTGCAGTTCGCTGCGTTTGGCGATCTGCACCGTGACTTGCTTGCCCAGGATCTCTCGTACGCCTTCGGCGAACGGTTCTGCGGTATAGACGCTATCGCACAACAGGCTTTGCACGTGTCCCAGGTTCGGCTTGCAACGATCCAGGGATTGGAGCGCGCCTTTGCGGTCGGTCACTTCCGCCCTCGTCACCGCGACCGCATGCGGCAGGCCTTGGGTATCGACGGCGATGCGACGCTTGATCCCCAAGACCTTCTTGCCCGCGTCATAACCCTTCTGGCCGGCCGTGTCCGTGTTCTTCACGCTCTGTGCGTCCACGATCAAGAACGTGCTGCAAGCGTTGCGCCCCTGTCTCTGGCGGGCCGCGCCACCCTGATTTTTTGAGCGCCCGCTCCAGCAGGCTGACTCCTTCATCGTCTGTTTCGTTCCACTTGGCAAAGTAGCAGTGCACGGTGCGCCACTTCGGGAAGTCGCTGGGCAGCGCTCGCCACTGACAGCCGGTGCGCAGCAGGTACAGCACCGCGCACCACACGTCCTACAGATCCACGGTCCGTGGCTTGGTACGCTTGCGCGCCTGCTCCAGAATGGGGCGGATCTGCTCGAACCGCTCCCGGCTCATGTCACTCGGATACGTCTTTGTTCGCATCCGCAGAGTTTGCACTACCCGGGAAAGATCGTGAACAGGTTCTAAGCGCGACTCAGCGGAGCGGCAGCTCGCGCTCCAAGCGGTCCTGCCGCTGAAAGCGTCGGGGCGCCGCAGATCGGAAGGCTTCCTGGCAAGCCGTCGATCGCGGGAAAGCGGGCGTTGCAGCTCGCGATGCATCCGAGGTGAGCGTCTTCACGGTTTCCTTTCGGAAACGAACGGCGCCCTCCAGATGTCGTCCGACCAAAGCGGTTCACTTTTGGATCTACTTATTCCCGGTCGGAATCCTCTACTGCGCGAACTCGATAGCATCGTAGGCGAAGCCAGGACTCAGGTAGCCGGCGCCTTGCGAGCCCGAGATCGGAGAGAGCCGCAGCACATTGTCGCCTACCTTGAGAGCGCTCTGCGGGATTGCGAACGAGTAGTAAGTGTTGTTGCCACGATACGTCCCAACAGTCAGGTTCCGTGTATTGGGCTGGTTGGGAGTTCCAGGGGAGCGTGGTGCGTAGTCATTGACTTTGATCATCGGCCGCGCTCCTGCAAAAGCAATGGTGGCGCCGATGTGCACCGATGAGGGCTTCAATTGATCTTGGGACAAGTTGAACCGAACCACGATCTCGCCGTTGATGGCCGTCCACTGGTAGGCGGGGAACCCCGTCTCGGCGTTCGATTCGCCCACCACATACTCTGGCACAGCCCAAGCGCGCAATCGCGAATCGCTCGGATGCATCCAAGTCACCTTGTCGCCGTTAAGGAACTCCGCGGGTGTCCCATCCCACTCACCGATCCTCCAAACCGCGCCATTGGCCGATGGATCGTTGGCAATGCTCAGCGCTCCGACGTCGTTCGTATGTCCCGACCCGACCGTCACCTCGCGCGTATCGACAACGAGCTCGTTCTTGCAGACCAGCATCGTGTACTGTCCTGGGCGCATATTTTTGCTCGTGAATTGACCTGTAGCCGTATCAGCTTTGGTCCAATATTGCGCTTGGCCGTTCTTGAATGCGACGGTGTAGTCGAAGTATTGCGGTTCAAACTGGCCGGTCAGCGAGCCACTTATCGCCCCTCTTTTTGCATAACTGAGGTAGCCCTTCAACGAAAGGTCATCCATCCATGACGTATCGATGCTGTCCGGCGGCGCCGCCCCATTGGTGAACACCAACGTGTAAAGATTCAAGGTGCCCGTCCGGAACGCTTCGGTCTGCGCCATTCCGTAGTTGATGATGTAGGTCAGTTCCTGGTCGGTCGTGCCTTGATTGAGGAGGCTGCGATAAAACGGTCCTCCAGTCATTCCTTCGCCGTTGTCGCGGACGAACCATAGTCCGACATTTTTGGATTTCGCCCCGATGTAATGCCAGTCCTTCAGGCGCATGTTGGAATAGTGCTTCGATCTGGTCTCTCCGGTTGCGGTGCTGCAGATGTCGGCGGCTTCGATGGTCCGTTGGCAGCCATGCAGGTCGGATGCTGCGGGCCCATCGGGGAGCTTGTCAAACGGTACGCGAAGGATATACCGAACGAGTCCCTGCATCGGTTCCCGATCAAAGGCCGTTGCCATATAGATCCTTGGCTCGCCGCGCTTGGCCATGTAGTAATGTGTCAGGTTCCCTGCAGCGACGGTGACCACGATCCGATCATCGTCGACTTTCGTGGCGCGCACTTGAGCCGAGTTTCCTCCATCAAACAAATAGCCGGCACCAACGTTGAGTTGACTCCCGCGCGACTGGTCCTGGTATTCAATGCCGCGATACACCAGGGAAGCCAGGTCTCCGATAGACTGGGTGTTGTTGTTTGGTTTGATCTTGCGAACCTTGAAGACCAGATCGCCGCCCGTATCTACCGTGAAGGCGGTCTGATCCTCGGTCACCCCAAATGTTTCTTGCGCGATGGCGCTTCCTGCGCAGGAAGCGCTCAATATTAGGCCGCCAGCGTAGCCCATAAACTTGCGTCTGAGGAAAAAAAGCATTTGCATTTCTCCAACGCTGCGTCGATTTTCTGCCGTGCCAAAGAGTAACAGCATCGTTCGAAAGCGGCGTGCTTCCGATTTGCTTTTAGTCACATTTTGGATATTCAATTGATGGGCGCGGCGTGGTAATCGCCAATCTGCCGAAGGCACAGATCTCCGTCTTTTCATCCGCGCAAAGGACGGACTGCCGGTAATGCTTAACTCGTACTCCCGGACGCCAGCGGCAGTTGCACGCTCACGCACAGCCCGCCCTCGTCGCGGTTCTGCAGCGACAGGCGGCCGCCGTGCGCCTCGACGATCTCGCGGGTCAGCGCCAGGCCCAGGCCGGTGCCGTTGCGCTTGGTCGAATAGAACGGCATCAGCGCGTTGTGCAGCACCGCCTCGTTCATGCCGCTGCCGCGGTCCAGCACTTCGATGCGCAGCCAGTCGGGGCGGGTGGAGACGCGGATGCGCACGCTGTCGGCCGGCGCCAGGCCCTCGGGGCCGGATTCGTGCGCGTTCTTGACCAGGTTGAGCAGCGCCTGCTGCAGTTGCGCCGGATCGGCCCGGCTGTGCAGGTCGGGCGCTTCCAGGTCCAGCGCGAACGGGATCTGCTGCTGCAGCCCGCCCAGGAACTGCGCCCAGTGCACGGTCTGCAATTGCGGCTGCGGCAGCTTGGCGAAGCGCGCGTAGCCGCGGATGAAGCCTTCCAGGTGCCGTGCGCGCTCCTCGATGGTGCCGAACACTTCTTCCAGCCGCTCCACCTTCTGCCGCCGCACCAGCTCGGCGCCGGAGTGCGCCAGCGAGGCGATCGGCGCCAGCGAGTTGTTCAATTCGTGGCTGATGACCCGGATCACCTTCTTCCAGGTATGCACTTCCTGGCGGCGCAGTTCGGCAGTGAGCAGGCGGATCAGCAGCAGTTCGTGCGGGCGGCCGTTGAGGCGGAAGCGGCGCCGCGACAGGTGGTAGACCTGCTCCTCTTCCGGATCCTCGTCGTCGTCGATGGTGAACAGGCTGTCGCCGCCGCGCGCGACCGCTTCGCGCAGCGCCGGCGGCATGCCCAGCAGCAGGTCGTCCAGGCGCTGGCCTTCCAGTTTCCAGCCGCCGTGCAGCAGCTTGCGCGCGGCCAGGTTGGAGAACACCACGCGGCGCAGGCCGTCGCCGCCGCTGGAGGTGAGCAACATCGCCACCGGTGTGTTCTGCACCATGGTGTCGAGCATCAGTTCGCGCTGCGCCAGGCCCTGCCGCTGTTCGCGCAGGATCTCGCCCAGCTGCCCGTGCGCGGCGACCATCTCGCCCAGTTCGTCGTCGCCGCGCCAGTGCACGCCGAAGTTGTACTCGCCGTCGCGATAGCTGCTGACGGTGCCGGCCAGGGCGCGGAACAGCGAGCGCATCGGCGCGGTGGCGCGGCGCAGCGTCCACCACATCAGCGCCAGCAGCAGCAGCGCCGACAGCATCGCCACTTCCCAGCCGCGGTCCATCCAGTACGCCAGCAGCCACGGCATCGCCGCGGCCAGCGCCAGCACCGGCAGCAGGCGCAGGAACAGGCCGACGGTGAAGGAGCGGCGCCATTTCATTCGCGCGGGATTCCGTAGCGGTCCATGCGCCGGTACAGCGCCTGCCGGCTCATGCCCAGCTCGGCGGCGGCCTGGGCGATGACGCCATTGGCGCGGCCCAGCACCGCGACGATGCGCTCGCGGTCCGGTTCGGCGCCGGCGGCCGGGCGCGGCGCCGCGGGCTTGGGCAGGTTGAGGTCGGCGGCCTCGATCTGGCGGCCGCCGGCCAGCAGTTCGGCGCGCTGGACGACGTTGCGCAGCTCGCGCACGTTGCCGGGCCAGGCATGCCGCTGCAGCGCCTGCACGGCCCCGGCCGACAGCGCCTTGGCGCCGGACAGGAAGTGCTCGGCCAGTGGCAGGATGTCGCCGGGCCGCTCGGCCAGCGCCGGCAGCGACAGCTCCACCGCGTTGAGCCGGTAGTACAGGTCCTCGCGGAAGGCGCCGTCGCGGATCATCGCGGTCAGGTCCGCGTTGGTGGCGCTGATCACCCGCACCTTGACCTGGCGCTCGCGGTTGGATCCCAGCCGTTCGAAGCGCCCGGTCTCCAGCACGCGCAGCAGCTTCATCTGCCCGGCCAGCGACAGGTTGCCGATCTCGTCCAGGAACAGGGTGCCGCCGTCGGCGGCCGCGAACTTGCCTTCGCGCACCTTGTTGGCGCCGGTGTAGGCGCCGGCCTCGGCGCCGAACAGTTCGGCCTCGATCAGTTCGGCCGGAATCGCGCCGCAGTTCAGCGCCACGAACGGGCCCTGCCGCATCGGCGAATTGGCCTGGATGATCTCGGCGATCTTCTCCTTGCCGCTGCCGTTGGGGCCGGTGATCAGCACCGGCAGTTCCGAGCGCGCGACCTGGCAGGCCAGGGCGATGGCGCGCTCGCTGGCCGGGTCGGCGAACACCGCGCCGCGCAGGTCGTAGCGCTGCGCCAGCTGCTGGCGGTGGCGGCGTTCGCCGTCGCGGCGCCACTCCAGTTCGCGGTGGGCCTCGGACAGTTCCAGCAGGTTGTTGACCGTGGTCAGCAACCTGCGGTCGTCCCATGGCTTGGCCAGGTAGTCGGCGGCGCCGGCCTTGACCAGTTCCACCGCGCTGCTGAGCTGGGTCCAGGCGGTCAGCAGGATCACCGGCAGGTCGGGATGGCGTGTGCGGATCGCGTCGAACAGCGCCACGCCCTCCTCGCCGGAGGTGGTGTCGGCGGTGAAGTTCATGTCCTGCAGCACCAAGTCGATGTCGCCGTCGGCCAGGCGCCGCAGCCCGGCGTCCGGGCTGTCCGCATGCACGGTGTCGATGTCGTGCAGGGAGAACAGCACTTCCAGCGCGGTGGCGACAGCCGGGTTGTCGTCGATGATCAGCAGGCAGGGCATCGTGGACCTTGTCGGAGAGCCGGGACGGAACGGACCAACAGCGAACGCAGCGGCATCATCGCAGCCCAGGCCCGGCTTGTCCCGCCGCGGCAGCGCAGCCCTCCGGCGCTGCGCGCGGGGCATTGCCCGCGCTCAGGCACTGCGCGTCGCGACGGCCGGGGGCACCGCCGCGGCGCGCCGCGCCGGCCCCAGCACGGCGAGCTGGCCGAGCAGCCACAGGCTGACCGCACCGAACGGCAGGTAGGACAGCGGCAGCCGTGGCAGTTCATACTTGCCCATCAGCCACAGGTTGATCGCGTACGCCAACACCATGCCGAGCAGGATGCCGGCGCTGGCCAGCAGGAAGTTCTCGGTCTGGAAGTAGCGCAGGATCTGCCCACGGGTGGCGCCGAGCGCACGGCGGATGCCGATCTGCTTGGTGCGTTGCTGCACCCAGAAGCTCGCCAAGCCGACGATGCCCAGCGCCGTCACCAGCAGCAGGACCATGCTCACCCCTGCCAGCAGCCAGGCCATGGCCCGGTCGGGACGGTAGTAGCGTTCGCGCATGAGCTCCAGGGTCGTGTTCTGTTTCGATTTGAAGATGCGCACCGGACCGCGAGCGCTCAGCTTGCGCTTGGCCGCATCCAGCACCGTTTCGCGCTGGGCCGGGTCGGCCACGTTGAGCAGGTAAGTGCCGCCGGCGTAGCTGGCGCGGCCCGGAAAGATCATCGATTCGTCGTAACCGCCGTCGCTGCCGCGGTCGCGCGGCTTCACCAGCCGTTCCACCACGCCGACCACGCGGTGCGGGGGGGCGCCGAAGACGTAGAGCGATTTGCCGACGGCGTGATCGTCCGGGAACAGGCGCTGCGCCAGCGCACGGCTGAGGATGACCGCGGGAAACCGCAACGCATCGTGGCTGACGCCGTCGGTGTTCACGTATTCGTCGGCGTTGAAGTCGCGGCCCTCGACCACGTTCAGGCCCAGCGTGCGCAGCCCGTCCTCGCCCAGCATGTAGTTCGGTGCGTTCGCCGTGCTGTCCTGTTGGTCGGGGGCGAGCTTGATGCCGCTGTCCCAGCTCGAACTGCCGAACGGCAGCATGTTGACGATGGCGGCCGAGCGCACGCCGGGGATGGCGCGCAGCGCCTCCAGGTCCGTGCGCGTGACCGCCATGGCGTCGTCGCGGCGGGCCACGGCGTTGGCCTTGACCGCGATCAGGTGCGCTTCGTCGATGCCGGAGGGGCGCTGCATGCGTTCGAGCCGATTGCCGATCAGGAACCGCGCGTTGCTGACGACGGCGCAGCTCAGCGCGATCTCCAGCACGATCAGTCCGGCGGCGGTCTTGTGGCGCTGGAGGGTGCTGAGAATGGGACGGATGTCCATACGGAGAGACTCGCTGCAGGGACTGCGTTCTTCTGTTGCGCCAGAAGACCGCAAGGATGGGAGGGGACACGCGGATCCTTGCGCCGCGGCACGGTCCTGTGCGGCGACGAAGGCATGGGGCCTACTGGGTCTTCAGCTGGATGGCGGGCGCGATCCGCATCGCGCGCCAGCACGGCAGCAGTCCGGCCAGCAGGCTGGCGGCGATCGACAGCGCGAACGTGCTCACCAGCATCTGCCCGTCCAGGTGCGCCAATGGCGCGTAGGCGACCGGTTGCTGGCGCACCAGCCACAGGCCGAGCGCGGCCAGCAGCAATCCGAGCAGGCCGCCGGCCAGGCCGATCGCTCCTGCCTCGACCAGGCACTGCAGGAAGACGGCGCGCCCCGTCGCGCCCAGCGCGCGGCGCACGCCGATCTCGCCGCTGCGGCGCAGGAACTTGGCCAGCAGCAGGCCGACGGTGTTGACCAGGCAAATGCCGAGCACCGCCAGGGCCAGCCACATCTGCAGGTTGACGTCCTCGGGCACCACCCGGTTGTGGTCCAGCCAGGCGCGGACGTCGTACAGCCGCACATTCGGCGGGCGCGCATAGCGGCCGGCCGCGCGTTGCTGGCTGGCGTAGTTGGACAGGTAGCTGCGGTAGTCGGCCGCCTGTTGCGGCGTCTCCAGTTCCACCCAGTACTGCAGCCAGGCGCAGGGCGCGTTGCGGGCGAAGTCGCCTTCGGGGTCGTCGGCCGGGGAGCCGCCCCAGCAGCTCAGGCTGCCGCTGGCGGGCAGACGCAGATCGCGCGAGGTGGAGAACGGAATGAAGACATCCTCGACCTCGCCGTACTGCTGGTTGGTGAGATCGTAGAAGCGCGGATTGGGATTCCAGCCGTCGATCACGCCGATGATGCGCAGGCTGCCGCCCTCGATCGTCAAGGTCCTGCCGATCGCCGACGCGGTCCCATAGAGTTCCTGCGCCAGCGCTTGGGTGATCACGGCCACGCGCGCGTGGGCGCCGTCGTCCGCCGCGCTCCAGCTGCGGCCCTGCGCGAAGGGGACCGAGAACATCGCGAAGAAGTCGGCCGAGGCATAGCGCGCCTCGGCGATGAACGGCGGCTGCGTGCCGTTGTCCGGCTCGATCGCCACGGCACCGGCGGACATGATCGCTTGCCGCGTGCCGCGCTTCTGCGCCAGCAGGATTTCGGCGTCGTAGCGGGTCATTTGCGGCGACGGTTCCTCGCCGGCGCGGTAGCTGGCCAGCGGGCGCGGGTCGGTCTGCACGTAGAACAGGCGCTCGCTCTTGCCGGGGATGGGATCGCTGGACAGCCCATGGAACACGGTCAGCGTGGTCATCGACGCGCCGATACCGACCGCGATGGACAGCACCATCAGCGCGGTCAGCACTTTGCTGCGACGGAAGCTGCGCAAGGCGAGCATGGAGTAGTAGCCGAGCATGGACGCCGCTCCCGGGTCAGTTCGAGCGCGTGGCCACCGCCGGCGGCACCGCCGCGGCGCGGCGCGCCGGCGCGAACACCGCGACCTGGCCGAGCAGCCACAGGGTGAGCGCGCCGAACGGCAGGTAGTACAGCGGCAGCCGCGGCAGTTCGTACTTGCCCATCAGCCACTGGTTGATCGCGTAGGCCAGCAGCATGCCGAGCACGATGCCGGTGCTGGCCAGCAGGAAGTTCTCGGTCTGGAAGTAGCGCAGGATCTGCCCACGTGTGGCGCCCAGCGCGCGGCGGATGCCGATCTGCTTGGTGCGCTGCTGCACCCAGAAACTGGCCAGGCCGACGATGCCCAGCGCGGTCACCACCAGCAGCGCGACGCACACCGCGCCCAGCAGCCACACCATCGCCCGATCGGCCTGGAAGAAGTCGTCGCGGATCTCGGTGTAGGTCTGCTGCTTGAGCACCAGGCGGCTGCTGTCCACCTTCATCAGCGCGGCGGTCGCCGCCGCCAGAACTTCCTGGCGCCGTGCCGGGTCGGCGACCCGCAGCACGTACAGGCCGTCGGTGTAGGCCACGCGTGCCGGCAGCAGCATCGCGTAGTCCAGTTGATCGTTGCCGGCCGATGCCCAGGGCCGCGCCAGTTGGCGCACGATGCCGACCACGCGGAACGGCGTGTCGCCCATGTAGAGGCGCTTGCCCAGTGCGTCGTGGTCGGGAAACAGCTTGTCGGCGGTGGCCTGGTTGAGGATGACGGCGGCGCCCTGCTGCTTGCGCGCGGGGTCGTCCTTTTCTGCGTCTTCCCGATCCCGATATTCGTCCGGATCGAAGTCGCGCCCGGCCGCCAGTTGCAGGCCGAACGTGCGCAACGTGCTTTCCTCGGCCATGTACTGCGCCGCATTGAGGGTCGGCCGTTCCTGCTCGGGGGTCAGGCGGACGCCGCCGTTCCAGGAAGAGTGCACGAACGGCACCTGGTTGGTGACGGTCGCCGCGCGCACGCCCGGCACCGCGCGCAGCGCGGCCAGGTCCTCGCGCGTGCGCGCGGCGGCATTGGCCTGCGGGCCGATGCCGCCGAGGCTGATCGTGACCAGTTCCGGTTCGGCGATGCCGCTGGGCCGGTGCAGGGTCTGGATGCGGTTGCCGATCAGGAACAGCGCGTTGCACACGATCGCGCAGGCCAGCGCGATCTCCAGCACGATCAGCGCGGCGGCGGTCTTGTGCCGGCGCAGGGTGGAAAGGATGGGGCGGATGTCCATGGCGATCACCTGTGGGAGGTCTTGTCGGCAGTCGGCCCGCCGCCGCGCGGCGGGCCGGGCGGTCAGGAGGATTTGAGCTGCAGCGCCGGCGCGACCTGGACCGCGCGCCAGGACGGCAGCAGGCCCGCCAGCAGGCTGGCGGCCAGGGCCAGCGCGAAGGTCAGCGCCAGCATGCTGGCGTCCAGATGCGCGAGCCTGGCGTAGTCGGCCGGCTGCTGGCGCACCGCCCACAGGCCGAGCTGCGCCAATCCCAGCCCGGCGATGCCGCCGGCCAGGCCGATACTGCCGGCCTCGACCAGGCACTGCGCGAAAATGGCGGCGCGCGCGGCGCCGAGCGCGCGGCGCACGCCGATCTCGCCGCTGCGGCGCAGGAACTTGGCCAGCAACAGGCCCACGGTGTTCAGCAGGCACACCAACAGGAAGCCCAGCGCCAGCCACAGCTGCAGGCGCACGTCGCCGGGCACCACCTGGTTGTGGTCCAGCCATTGCATCACGTTGCGCAGGCGGGTATTGGGCGGGCGCTCGAAGCGGCCGGCGGCGCGCTGCTGCTGCGAGTAGTTGTCGAGATAGGTCTTGTAGTCGCCGGCCTGCGCCGGGCTTTCCAGTTCGACCCAATATTGGACCCAGAGGCAGGGAGCGTTGAGCGCGGTCTGGTCGGCCGTGCTGCGGTTGCCGAAGCAGTTCATGTTGCCGTTGGGGTCCAGCTTCAGGTCCATCGCCACGCTGAAGGGCAGGTAGGCCTGTTCGTCGGCGCCGTAGCTGTTGGTGATGTCGTAGAAGCGCGGATTGGCTTCCCAGGCGTCGAGCACGCCGACGATGCGGAAGGTGTTCTTGTCGATGCGCAGCTCGCGGCCCAGGCTGTTGGCACCATCGAATAGCTTTTCGTTGAGCTTCCTGCCGATCACCACGACCCGTTCGTGGCGGTCGTCCTCGCTGGCCGACCAGCCGTGCCCGTACAGGAACGGCGTCTGGAACATCGGGAAGAAGTCCGCGGAGGTGAAGCGCATTTCCAACTTGAACGGCTTCAGGCCGCTCTTGAGCGGCTCGATCGCCGCCGACCCGCCGCTCATCATCGCCTGCCGCTTGGCCCGTTTCTCGCGCAGCAGCGTTTCGGCATCGAAGCGGGCGTTCTGCATGTCCGGTTCCTCGCCAGGCTGGTAGCCGGCCTTGGGCTGCGGATCGACCTGCACGTAGAACAGCCGGTCGCTCTTTTGCGGGATCGGATCGCCGGAGAGCACGTAGAAGACGGTCAGCGTGGTCATGCTGGCGCCGATGCCCAGCGCGATGGCCAGCACCATCAGCGCAGTGAGCACCTTGTTGCGGCGGAAGCTGCGCAAGGCGAGGAGGACGTAATAGCCGAACATGGGTGGCTCCGGGTCAGGCGCTGCGGGTGGCGGTGGCGGGTGGGACGGCGGCGGCGCGCAGGGCCGGGCCGAGGACGGCGAACTGGCCGAGCGCGCACAGCAGCGCCGCGCCGGCGGGCAGGTAGCTCGCCGGCAGCCGCTCCAGTTCGAAGAAGCGCATCAGCAGGACGTTGCCGGCGTAGGCCAGCAGCATGCCCAACACCACGCCGGCGCCGACGATGAGCAGGTTCTCGGTCTGGAAGTGCTGCAGGATGTCGCGGCGGGTGGCGCCGAGCGCGCGGCGGATGCCGATTTGCCGGGTGCGTTGCTGTACCCAGAAACTGGCCAGTCCGACGATGCCCAGTGCGGTCACCAGCAGCATTGCGGCGATGACCGCCACCAGCAGCTTGGCCATGGCCCGGTCGCTCTGGAAGTAACGCTGGCGCAGTTCGTTCAACGGCCTGCTGTACTCGGTGTCCAGGACCGCCTCGGGCGCGGCGCGCGCCACCGCGGTGCGCGCCTGTTCGACGATGCGCGGCAGCTCGCGCGGATCGGCGCGCAGCACGTAGACGCCGGACTGCGACGCCTCGCGCACCGGGATGAGCACCGACCAGTCGCTGCCGATCGCGCCATCCTCGCTGCGGCCGGGATCGGGCCGGGCCAGGTGCGGCAGGGTGCCGACCACGCGATAGTGGCCGCCGGCCCAGACTTCCCGGCCCAGCGGGTCCTGGCCCGGCCACAGATGGTTGGCCAGGGTACGGGTGATCCACACGTCGGCCGCGGCCGGGGCGAAGTGCGCGATCGGCTGGTAGTCGGCGTCGTTGAACGCGCGGCCGCTGTCGGGCTTGAGGCCCAGGGCGGCAACGGCGTCCGGGCCGGCCATGTAGAAGTGCGGCACGCCGCCGACCTGGGTGCAGGCCTGATCCAGGCAAATGCCGCTGTTGGCGACCGCTGGAGCGAACGGCACGGTATTGATGGCACCTGCCGCGCGCACACCGGGAATGCGGCGCACGGCATCGAGCGCGCGTGCATTGAGATCGGCATCGTTGCAGCCGTCGCAGCCGGACAGGGACACCAGTCCCAGCGCGGCTTCGTCGACGCCGCTGTCCAGCTGCATCAGATCCAGCCGGTTGCCGATCAGGAAGAAGGCATTGCACAGCACCGCGCAGGCCAGCGCGACCTCCAGCGCGATCAGCGTCGCGGCGATCCGGTGGCGGCACAGGGCGCGCAGGATGGGGATGATCTGCATCATGGCGTGGTCCCGGTCACAGGCTCTTGAGCTGCAGCGCCGGCGCGATCCGGCTGGCGCGCAAGGCCGGGAACAGGCCGGCCGCCACGCTGCAGCCGACGGCCAGCACGAAGGTGCCGGCAAACGCCGACAGGTCCAGACGCGCCAGGTCGGCGTAGGCGGCTGGCTGCTGGCGCACGCTCCACAGGCCCAGCAGGGTCAGCAGCCATCCGCCGACGCCGCCGATCAACCCGATCACGCTGGCTTCGGTCAGGCACTGGGCGAAGATCGCGCGCCTGGACGCGCCCAGCGCGCGGCGCACGCCGATCTCGCCGCCGCGGCGCAGGAACTTGGCCAGCAGCAGGCCGATGCTGTTGAACAGGCACAAGCCCAGAAACGCCACCGCCAGCCAGCTCTGCAGCCGCACGTCGCCAGGCACGACCCGGTTGTGGTCCAGCCACTGCGGCAGGGACAGCAGCCGTGCCGTGTCCTTGCGGGCGATGCGTCCGGCCGCCTGTTGCTGGGCGGCGTAATCGGCCAGCAGGCGGCGGTAGTCGGCCCGCTTGGCCGGCGTGTCCAGCTGCACCCACAGCTGCACCCACACGCACGGTGCGCTGCGCAGATCCAGCGGCTGGGCCGGCGTGCCGAAGCAGGTCCACGGCTGGATGTGGCCGTCGTTGATTTCCAGGCTGGTGGACAGCGGCGCGAACACGTCCTGCGGCTTGCCATAGAAGCTGCCGGTATCGCCATGGGCGAAGCTGCCGCCGGCCAGCGTGTAGAACTGCGGCGACGGCCGCCAGGGCGCCAGCACGCCGACGATGCGCACCGCGTTGCCGCGCACCAGCAGGCGGCGGCCGACGCTGTTGCGGCCCTCGAACAATCTGTTGTTGAGATCGGCCGAGATCACCGCCACCCGGGCGTGGTCCTGGTCGTCCCGCGCACGCCAGCCGCCGCCGTAGGCGAACGGCACCTGGAACATCGGAAAGAAATCGGCCTGCGTGGACAGCATCTGCGCCATGAACGCCGGGCCCTCGCGTTCGGGCGCGCGCAGCTTGATCTGGCTCTCGGCCACCACGGCCTGGCGATCGGCGCGCCCGCTCTTCCACAGGTCCATCGCGGTGGGGTAGTCGAGCTTGTCGAACGGCTGCCGGCCGGCGCTGCCGGCGGGGCGCGGATCCAGCTGCGGGTAGAAGATGCGCTGGCTGCGCCCGGGCAGCGGATCGCCGGACAGCAGCCGCATCACCGTCAGCGTGGTCATCGCCGCGCCGATGCCGACGGCGATGGCCAGCACCATCAGCGCGGTCAGCACCGGGCTGCGGCGCAGGCTGCGCAGCGCCAGATTGAGGTGATAGGCGAACATCGGAAAAGGTGGGTCCTGGTCAGGCGCTGCGGGTGGCGACGGCGGGTGGGATCGCGGCGGCGCGGCGCGCCGGCGCCAGCACCGCGAGCTGGCCGAGCAGCAACAGTGCGACCAGACCGATCGGCAGATAGACGGCCGGCAGCCGCGGCAGCGCGTAGTGCGACAGCAGCCACAGGTTGGCGGCGTAGGCCAGCGGCATGCCCAGCGCGATGCCGCTGCCGGTGACCAGCAGGTTCTCGACCTGGAAATGGCGCAGGACCTGGCCGCGCGTGGCCCCGAGCGCGCGGCGGATGCCGATCTGGCGGGTGCGTTGCTGGATCCAGAAGCCGCTGAGGCTGGCGATGCCGATCAGGGTGATCGTCGCGACCACGGCGCTCACCGTGCCGAACAGCCAGATGGCGGCACGGCGCGGCTTGAGCCGCGCGTCGCGCTGCGACTCGTAGTCGCTCACGCGCATGTCGATGCCTTCCATCATGTCGGGGCCGAGGACATGCTTGAGCCGCTGCGGGATCTGCGCGATCACCGCCTGGCGCTGCTCGGGGGCGGCCCGGACCGCGTAGGTCAGGATCGGCACGCCGGTCACCTTGCCGGCCGTCACCATCGAGAACTCGGCCTTGCCATCGTCCAGTTCGTCGATCTGGTAGCGCAGCAGGTGCTTGACCGTCCCGACCACGACGAAGCGCGCGGGGTCCTTGGGGTCCTTGCCAGTCAGCACGCCGCCCAGTGCCGGCCGGTTGCCGAACATGTGCCGCGCCAGCGCGTCGGTGATGATGACCGCTTCGGTCTGGCCGGGCACGTCGGGCGCGCCGAGATCGATGTCCTTGCGCTCCTGCGCACTGAAGTCGCGGCCGCTGCTCAGTTGCAGGCCGAGCGCGTCGAGCAGCGTGTCGCCGGTGAACAGACTCACCGTTTCGGTCGCTTGCGGACCGGTGACGCGCCCGGTCATCGTCAGCGTGGAACTCATGGGCAGGCCGATCGTCGGCGACACCGCCTTGACGCCGGGGATCGCACGCAACGCTTCGGCGCCGGCGCGCACCTGCGCGGCGTTCCAGCTTCCCTTGTTGCTCACCAGTTGATCGACCAGGACCAGCTCGTTGCGCGGCAATCCATCCGGGACCAGCATCGGCCCCAGCTTCTGCCACAGCAGGAACAGCATGTTGGCCAGGATGGCGCAGGCCAGCGCAGTCTGCGCGACCACCAGCAACGGCATCAGTCGCTGTCGGCGCAGAGGGGCGAGATAGGGGCGTAGCGGCGTCATCATGGCTCTCTCAGAGGCTCTTCACTTGCAGGGCAGGCTGCAACTGCACGGCGCGCCAGGCCGGAATCGACCCGACCAGCAGCCCGGTGCATACGGCCAGCAGCAACAAGGGCATGAACAACTCCGGCTGGAAGCGGGCCAGGGTGCTGTAGCTCTGGTCCTGCAGGCGGACCACCCACAGGCCGAACAGGGTCGCAGGCAACGCGAGCGCTCCGCCGAGCAACCCGATCAAGCCGGCTTCGGTCAGGCAGCGCACGAAGACCGCCCCGCGCGGCGCGCCGAGCACGCGGTGCACGCCGATTTCGCCCGCGCGCTTGAAGAATCGCGCCGCCAGCAGGCCCGCCACGTTGACCACGCACAGGGCGAGCAGGGCGATGGTCAGCCAGAAGTTCAGGCGCACGTTGTCCGGGACCACCCGATTGGCGTCCAGCCACTCCGGCACGCTGTGCAGCGTGGCCTGCGGCGGCCGCGCGTAGATGCCGGCGGCATGGCGTGCGCTGGCGAACGCGAGCAAGGCGTCGCGGTAGCTGTTCACCTGCGCGGGCGTACGCAACTGCGCCCACAGGTTCATCCAGCGGCAGGCCGCGACGTTGATTTGGTTGAAGCGCACGCCGCCGGGCGAGCTGTCGTCGCACTGCTGGTCGACGAGCGGCGTTGCGGCCGCGTTCAGCGTCGCCTGCACCGGCACGAACAGTTCGATCCTGGTCTCGTTCCAGACCGTGTCCAGCGACTGGATGAAGTAGAACGCCGGCCGCGGCTGCCAGTCGTCGCTGATGCCGATGACGCGGAACAGGTGCTTGCCCACGCGGATTTGCTTGCCGACGCCGTTTTCGGCGCCGAACAGCTTCAGGCTCAGCGTGTGGCCGACGATCGCCACCGGCGTGGCGGCGCGTTCCTCCTGCGCGGTCCAGGCGCGGCCGTGCCGCAGCGGCACGCCGAACATCGCAGGCATCGGACCGAGCGCCATCACCCCGTAGATGCCCTGGCGCCGCCTGCCGTCCTCGTCGCTGACGGTCAGATAGCTCGCCGCCAGCGTGGTCTGCCCGATATCCGGATGCGCAGCGATGAACGCCTTGGCATCGCCCAGCTTCCAGTGCGACGGCGGCAGCGGGTTGGGCTCCATGTCGTCGTTGCTCTTTTGCGCCTGCCGCGACTCCACCCAGCCGGTGTACAGCTGCTGGCTCAGTCCCGGCAGCGGATCGGCCGAGAGCAGCGCCAGCAGGGTCAGCATCGTCATCACCGAAGCTAGGCCCAGGGCGAGGGTGAACACGGCGAGCAGCACCGTGCGCGGGTGCCTGCGCGCGCCCTTCAATCCGAGTTCCACGGCGTACGGCAGCGGCATGACGGGCCCTGTCTCAGCGGTCGTCGGCGGCCGACGGCGTCGCCGCGCCGGCATGCGCCAGCACCGGTTCGCGCTGCAGGTCGGTGGCCTGCCCATCGACGATGTGCACGTTGCGCTGCGCGCGCGCGGCCAGTTCCGGATCGTGGGTGACCATGACGATGGTCGAGCCCTGCGCGTTGATCTCCTCCAGCAGTTCCATCACCCCGCGCGCCATCTGCGAGTCCAGGTTGCCGGTCGGTTCGTCGGCCAGCAGCAGGCGCGGGCTGCCGGCCAGCGCGCGCGCGATCGCCGCGCGCTGTTGCTGGCCGCCGGACAGCTCGGACGGATAGTGCTTCATCCGCGAACCCAGCCCGACCCGGCCCAGCGCCTCCTCGATGCGCTGCTTGCGTTCGGCCGCGGCCATGCCGCGGTAGCGCAGCGGCACGTCGACGTTGTCGAACAGGTTGAGGTCGGGGATGAGGTTGAAGCCCTGGAAGATGAAACCGATCTTCCGGTTGCGCATGCGCGAGCGCGCGTCGTCGTTGAGATGGCTGACGTCCTGGCCGTCGAGCACGTACTGGCCGCTGGTGAAGGTCTCCAGCAGGCCGGCGATGTTGAGGAAGGTGGTCTTGCCGGAACCGGACGGGCCGGTGACGGCGACGAACTCGCCCTCGCGGACATGCAGGTCCAGCGAGCGCAGCGCGTGCGTCTCGACCTGTTCGGTGCGGAAGACCTTGGAGACGGAGCGCATTTCGAGCATGAGGTGGTTCCTTTGCTAGGGGGGTGGTTGTGGTGCGGGGACTGGGGATTGGGGACTCGGAAAAGCAGACGCCATACAGACAACTGAAATTTCGGCGGGGAGACGGACAACTAAGGTGTGGGCTCTTCCGAGTCCCCAGTTCCCAGTCCCGGCTCCTAGTGCACCGTCACCTGCGGCGCCTCGCCGAACAGGTCGCTGCCGGAGACCACGACGCGGTCGCCCGGCTGCAGGCCCGAACGTACCTCGACTTCGCCAAGGCTGGTGACGCCCAGCTCCACCGGGCGACGGATCGCCGCGTTGCCGTCCATCACGTAGGCGTAGCGGCCGCCGGACTGTTCGACGAACGGGCCGCGCTCGAGCTTGAGCACGTTGCGCCGCGTATCCAGCAGCACCCGCGCGCTCATGCGCTGGCTCTGGCGCAGGCCGGGCGGCTGTCTGTCGGTGAAGCGGATGCGTGCGTTGACCTCGCCGTTGACCACTTCCGGCGACACCGCCGAGATCGCGCCGGCGAAGGGTTCACCGGCGCCGCTGGTCAGCTGCGCCGGCATGCCGATCGCCAGGTCGCGGGCGAAGCTCTCCGGCACCTTGATCTCCAGCTCGAACTTGGACAGGTCGACCACGCTCAGCACCGGCGCGTTGGCGGCGAGGTTGGTGTGCTGCGACACCTGCACCTGGCCGACCTGGCCGTCGAACGGCGCGCGCAGCGTGAGCAGGTCCACCTGGCGCTTGACCTCGGTCACCACCGCGCGCTGACGATCGGCGAGCAGGCGCTTGTTGCGCGCGTCCAGGCCGGCGCCCCGGGTCTGCAGGCCGGAGTCCTTCTGTGCGTGGCGCATCGCGATGTCGGCCTTCTTCAGCGAGTCCTGCGCCTTGGCCAGTTCCACCGCCGGCACCGCGCCGCCGTCGTAGCCGCGCTGGTAGCGCTCTAGATCGCGGCTGGCGGCCTGCCGCTCGATCTGCGCCTGGTCGACCAGCTTGCTGGCGTTGGCGCGCGCCAGCACCGCGTCCAGGTCGGCGCGGCCGGCCTCGGCCTCCAGGCCGGCCAGCGTGGCCTCTTCCTGGGCGAGCTTGCTGCGCAGTTCGGGGCTGTCGATCTCGGCCAGTTCCTGGCCCTGCTTGACCACGTCGCCGGCGACCACCTTCAGGCGCACGGTGCCGCCGGAGATCGCGTACAGGGTAGGGCTGTTGGCGGCGATCAGGCGCCCGTCGGCGGAGATGTCGCGGACCAGGTCGCCGCGGCCGACCGTGGCGATGCGCACGCGCTGCGCGTCGAACGAGCGGCTGCCGGCGATCCAGCCGCGCGCGGCGAAGGCGATGCCGAGCAGCACCGCCAGCGCGATCAGCGCGGGCCAGAACCAGCGGCGCCACGCGGCGGCGCGGGGGTGGGCGAGAACCTGGTCCTGGGCGGACGTGTCGCGGATCATCGGTCGGGTCGGCGCAGTGGAGAATGAACGAATCCAAAGCACGCCGCGTGCCAATCCCAAGTGATTGGAAAAAGAAAGGTTTCGTTGCGACGGGCGGTTGTCCGCGTGTCCGCGGACACGTTCGCGGACACCGTGCCCGCTGCCGGCCCGGACGACCGGGATAGGACGCGCTGCCGCGATCGGCGTCTGGAGCGTGCGTTGCGCCGGGTCCGGCGCTCCCCGGTCGCCCATGCGCGGATGCCCGGTGCCGGTCCCCACCCCCCGGGCGGCGCTGCCAGGGCATGCCATGGCGCGTCCAAGTCGCGCCGGCACGTCCTGCAGGATATGCAGCGGACAAAGCTAGAATGGCGATCTTTCGGTGCAGGGTGCGGCTATGTGCGGGATCGTGGGTGCGATAGCGGAGCGGGACGTGGTGCCGGTGCTGATCCAGGGCCTGAAGCGTCTGGAGTATCGCGGCTACGATTCTTCCGGCATCGCGGTGGTGGCCGGCGACGGCGTGCGCCGGGTCCGTCGCACCGGGCGCGTGGCGGAGATGGAGAGTGCCGCGCTGGCCGAGGACCTGCATGCCACGCTGGGCATCGGCCACACGCGCTGGGCCACCCATGGCGGCGTCACCGAAGCCAATGCGCATCCGCACGTCAGCCATGGCGACCTGGCGCTGGTGCACAACGGCATCATCGAGAACCACGAGCAGCAGCGCGCGCGCCTGCGCGCGCTGGGCTACGTGTTCGAGTCGCAGACCGACACCGAGGTCATCGCGCACCTGATCCACCACCACGCCGTGCAGGGCCTGTCGCTGCTGGCGGCGCTGCAGGCCGCGGTCAAGGAACTGACCGGCGCCTACGCGCTGGCCGCGGTCAGCAAATCGCGCCCGGACGTGCTGGTCTGCGCGCGCATGGGCTGCCCGCTGCTGATCGGCCTGGGCGAGGGCGAGCACTTCATCGCCTCCGACGTGTCGGCGGTGCTCCAGGCCACGTGCCGGGTGATCTTCCTGGAAGAAGGCGACACCGCCGAGCTGAGCCGGAGCGGGGTGCAGGTGTACGACGCCGGCGACCGGCCGGTGCAGCGCGAGGTGCACCTGTCGGAGGTGTCGCTGGCCTCGCTGGAACTGGGTGCGTACCGTCACTTCATGCAGAAGGAGATCCACGAGCAGCCGCGCGCGCTGGCCGACACGCTGGAAGCGCTGTTCGACGCCGGCGGGTTCGACAGCGCGCTGTTCGGCCGCAACGCCGACGCGCTGCTGGCCGACCTCGACGGCGTGCAGATCCTCGCCTGCGGCACCAGCTACTACGCCGGGCTGACCGCGCGCTACTGGATCGAGTCGATCGCCGGCCTGCCGTGCAGCGTGGAGATCGCCAGCGAATACCGGTACCGCGCCGCGCACGCCAACCCGCGGCAACTGATCGTGACCATCTCCCAGTCGGGCGAGACGCTGGACACGATGGAGGCGCTGAAATACGCCAAGTCGCTGGGCCACGCCAGGACCCTGTCGATCTGCAACGTGCCCGAGAGCGCGATCCCACGCGCCAGCGCGCTGGTGCTGTACACGCGCGCTGGCGCCGAGATCGGCGTGGCCTCGACCAAGGCCTTCACCACGCAACTGGCGGCGCTGTTCCAGCTCACCTGCGTGTTGGCCAGGCTGCGCGGGCGGCTCGGCGAGGCGCAGCAAGCGCAGTGCCTGGAGCAATTGCGCTACCTGCCGGGCAGCGTGCAGCACGCGCTGAACCTGGAGCCGCAGATCGCGGTGTGGGCCGAGCGCTTCGCCGACAAGCACAACGCACTGTTCCTGGGCCGTGGCCTGCACTATCCGATCGCGTTGGAAGGCGCGCTCAAGCTCAAGGAAATCACCTACATCCATGCCGAGGGCTACCCGGCCGGCGAACTCAAGCACGGCCCGCTGGCGCTGGTCGACGCCAACATGCCGGTGGTGGTGATCGCGCCCAACGACGCGCTGCTGGAGAAGGTGAAGTCCAACATGCAGGAAGTGCGTGCGCGCGGCGGCGAGCTGTTCGTGTTCGCCGACCAGGACAGCCATTTCAGCGAATCCGAAGGCGTGCACGTGATCCGCACGCCCCGCCACGTCGGCCTGCTGAGTCCGGTGGTGCACACCATCCCCGTTCAGCTGCTCGCCTACCACACCGCGCTGGCGCGCGGCACCGACGTGGACAAGCCACGCAACCTGGCCAAGTCGGTGACGGTGGAGTAGGCGCGGGCGCGGGGCGTTCGGCTGGCCTGCGTACTGCCGCATGGCCGGCCACAGCAGGGCTGCGCGGCGCGATCCGTCGCCAATGCGGGCACGGCCGCACCAGCGCGGCCGAATGCCGGCGTAACCGACCCGCTACTCGGCAACGCTGTCGAAGAAGTCGGACCAGGCTTCGAGGCGCGTCGTCGTCGAAGAACATCGCCAGGTTCCGCGCTGATTCCTCGGCAAAGGGCGCGCTGCGGGAGAAGAGGTCCTTTTCGTAGGCGGCGAGCGCGGCCTCGACATCGCCGGGATGGGCGACAAGGGCCTTGCCGAGTTCGGCAGCGTCGTAGAGCGCCAGGTTGGCGCCTTCGCCGGCGAACGGCGACATCAGTTGCGCCGCATCGCCGAGCAGGGTCACCCCGGGCCTGGGCTCCCAGCGGTGCCCGACCGGCAGCGCGTGGATGGGGCGAAGCACTGGAGCGGTATCGCCGTCGGTGCCGAGCGCCGTCAATGCCGGCGCCCAGCCGGCGAATTCCGCGGCGACGCGGGCCAGCGCCGTCGCCGGGTCGGCGAAGTCGATGCGGGCGAACCAGTCCTCCGACCTGGACAGCGCCACGTAGGTCTGCAGGGTGCCATCGGCATGGCGGTGCGCGAGGATGCCTTTGCCCGGCGCGATCGCCATCATCGTGCCGCCGCCGACCGTCTGCGCGCTGGCGGGGTGCCGGGTATCGCCATCGAACAGGCAGGTCTCGATGAGGGACGTGCCGGCATAGGCGGGCACCGCGTCGGACAGCAGCGGACGCACTCTCGACCAGGCGCCGTCCGCACCCACCAGCAGATCGGCGGTCGCCGTCGCGCCGTCGGCGAAGCGCAGCAGGTGCTGTCCGTCGCCGAGCGCGGATGCCGCGGCGAGCTTGCGTCCCCAGCGGATCGTGCCTTCGGGAAGCGCGTCGATCAGGAGCCGGCGCAGGCTGCCGCGATCCACCTCGGGCCGGTCGCCGTGGCCCATGTCGGGCCGGTCGACCAGGAGGGTGCCGTGCCGGTCGACGACCCGCTTGGCATCGGCGCCGGGAAGGACGCGTTCGAGGAACGCGTCGTACAGGCCCGCGGCCTTGAGCGCGCGCTGGCCGTTGTAGGTGTGGATGTCGAGCAGGCCGCCCTGCGGGCGGGCGTCCGCCGAGGCCTCGGCTTCGTGGATCGTCGCGGCGATGCCGTGCACGTGCAGGACGCGTGCGAGCATGAGCCCGCCGAGCCCGGCGCCGATGATCGCGATGGCAGTGTGCATCTGGGTTTTTCCTGGGAGGGGAGCGCGCCGGGCATGGTGGGCGCAAAGCAGTGGAACGGCGTTCCACAATATTGGAATGTTGTTCCATTCGTGTCAAGATGCGGCATGGTCAAGAAGACGCGCAGTACCCAACGACGCGAGGAATCGCTGACCCGGGAGCAGATCGTGGAGGCGGCAATCGCGTTGCTGGACGACAGCGGCGAAGCGGGACTGACCTTCCGCGCGCTGTCCGAACGGCTCGCCACCGGCCCCGGCGCCCTCTACTGGCATATCGCCGACAAGCGCGACCTGCTGACCGCCGCCTGCGATGCGATCGTCGCGCGCACCTTGCAGGCGCCATTCGCCGGCGCGACGCCGGAGGCGGCGATACGCGCGCTGGCGCTGGGCATGTTCGACGCGATCGATGCGCATCCATGGATCGGATCGGCGCTCACCCGCGCGCCCGGGCAATTACCGATCGTGCGCGTCGTCGAACGCATCGGCCAGCAGGTGCGCGCGCTTGGCGTGCCGGATGCGGAACAGTGGCCGGCTGTGTCCGCGTTGCTGAGCTACATCCTCGGCGTCGGCGGCCAGAATGCGGCCAATACGCAGTTGGCGCGGACCCAGGGCATCGCCAGGTCCGAGTTCCTGGACGCAGTGGCGACCGCCTGGTCCGGGCTCGACCCGGAGGCGTATCCGTTCGTGCGCAGCCTGGCCGGCCCGTTGCGTACGCAGGACGACCCAATGGATTTCATCGCCGGGATCGATCTGATCCTCGGTGGGCTTGCATCGCGGCAGGGCGCTGCGCCGTTGGTTGGCGCCTCGCCGAAGCGCCGCAGGCGCTGAGCCGCCACGAACCGCCGGCACATGGCCGCCGCCGGCGTTCGCAAGGCGGCGCGCGGTTGCGGGCTGTGCCGCGCCGGCGTGCGCGCTGTCCGCGAGGTCGGTGGGTGCGGTTGCAACGCGCACGAGGGATCGCGGCCGCGCCGCTTGGGGAACCTGTGCAGGCATGGCGGCCGAACGACGCCGCGGCGGCACCGAGCGTGCGATTGGCAGCCCTCGCCCGCGGTTGCCAACGCAGTGGCCCAGGTTATGCATAAGCTCCTGGCGAGGGTTCCCACCACGCAGGAGGACGCATGTACGAGTCTTTCAGACAGGGGGCGCCGGCCGAACTGTGGCAGGCGCTGGTGCACGAGGCAGGCCAGTGGCTGGGCCGGCCGCTGGACGCATCGCGCGAGAGCTATCTGGTATTCGTGCTGCTGCGCTACCAGGGCGACGGTCACCTGCTGGCGCGCACCCAGGCGCTGGCCTGGCTGCATGCGCAGGAGCAGGTCGGGCGCGCCCGCGCCGACGCGCTGCGCGAGGTCGGCGATGGCTGCCTGCTGATCGCCGGGCTGTTTCCCGGCGTGGCCGAGCGGCGCCGGGTCAGCGTAGACTATTTCATCGACCTGGGCCGCGGCGCCTACTACGAGGTCGCCGAAACCCGCGCCAGCGACGCCGGGCTGTTCGCCCAGCTGGCGCGCAGCTACCAGGAACTGGTGCGCACGCTGGGCGCGCTGCGTCCGCCGCGCGGTTGGCGGGTCGGGGAGGATGGTTCGCTGCGCGCTTGAGCGGCGAGAACCCCCACGACGAAGTGCTCGTGGGTCGCCGCGATGTCACATGCTGCAATCGACGCCAATACAGTGGGCACGGTGTTGTAGGAGCGGCTTCAGCCGCGACAGGATCCGTCAGTAAGGCCTGTCGCGGCTGAAGCCGCTCCTACAGGGAATGGCCGCTAGAACCAGACCCGCACGCCCGCCACCACGCGCGTGTCGCGTGCGGCGTCTCCCGCGTGGCGCCGATAGTCGGCCGTGCTGCCGAATGCGCGCTCGTGCACCACGCCCAGGTACGGCGCGAAGCGGCGGCTGATCTCGTAGCGCAGGCGCAGGCCGGCCTCGAGCGTGGACAGGCCGCTGCCGATGTCGCGCGCACGGTCGTCCGCGAACGCGACATCCGCTTCCAGCCGCGGCTGCAGGATCCAGCGGTTGCTCAGCAACACGTCGTACTCGCCCTGCAGGCGCGCGCTGGCGCTGCCGCCTTCGCCGACGTACAGCGTGGCGGCGACCTTGAACTTGTACGGCGCCATGCCCTGCACGCCGAACGCGGCCGAGGTGCGCGCGGCGCCGGGGGCGACGTCCTGCTTCACCCCGACCAGCAGGTCCCACCAGGGCGACACCGCGTGGCCGTACAGCGCTTCTAGGTCGGCGGCCTCGGTGCGGCCGCCGCTGCGCTCGCCTTCGCTGCGCAGCCACAGCCGGTCGATGTCGCCGCCGTACCAGGCGCTGGCTTCCCAGGCCTGGCCGCTGCCATGGTCGGCGTCCCAGCCTTCCAGGCGATCGAACAGCAGGTAGCCGTTGCGCGACGGACCATGCGGTATCGTGTGCGCGCGCCGCGTCGGGAACGCGGCGGCGCGATCGGCGTCGGCGAGCGGCGGGATCGGCTCGCGCGGTAGCGCGGAGGAGGGCGCGACCTTGCAGGTGCATGCCGCGCTCGATGGCGTTGCAACTGGCGATGCTGCAGCGGGGTGATGCATCCCGGCGTGGTCCGGCATGGCGCCATCGGCCTGCGCTGCGGTTGGCGTGCGGTGCTCCATCGTGGCGGGGTGCATGCCCCTGTGCTGTATGTCTGCATGGTTCGGCATGGCGTGGTCGCCGTGCGCTGCGTGGTCCATGGACATGTGCTGCATGCCGCCGTCGCTCGCCGTCGCAGCGGCCGGAACAGTGTCGACGTGTGCGCCATGATCCATCGCTGCGTCATCGCCGCCGGCGACGGCAGGTGGCGATAGCGGGATATGCATACGTATCCCATCGTCGGCAGGCGGACACACGCATGCTGCAGGCGCAGGTCCAGATGCAGATGCAGGTACGGCGATGCCGGCATCGGCAGACGCATGCACATGCTGCGCACGTGCGGCGCCGTGGGCGAGCAGCAGCGCCAGGCCGACGGCCTGCGCGAGCGTGGAGAGCAGCGCGGCGTTCATGCGTCCACCCGCACTTCGCGCATCATGCCGCCGTCCATGTGGTACAGCAGGTGGCAGTGGTAGGCCCAGCGACCCAGCGCGTCGGCGCGCACGCGGTAGCTGCGGCGCGTGCCCGGCGGCATGTCCACGGTGTGCTTGCGCAGCTGGAACCGGCCGGCGGCATCCTCCACGTCGCTCCACATGCCGTGCAGGTGGATCGGGTGCTGCATCATCGTGTCGTTGACCAGCACGATGCGCAGGCGCTCGCCGTAGTTGAGCCGCAGCGGCTCGGCGCTGGCGAACGGGACGCCGTCGAAGGACCAGGCGAACTTCTCCATGTTGCCGGTCAGGTGCAACTCGATCTCGCGCCCGGGTTCGCGCCCGTCTGGGTCGTCGAACAGGCTGTGCAGGTCGGCATAGGTCAGCACCCGGCGGCCATTACCGCGCAGGCCGATGCCGGGATCGTCCAGCTTCGGCGCGGTGGCGCAGGATTGCATGTCCACCAGCGGATTGCCGCGTTCGCTGCGCGCATGCGTGGGCGCAGCGCCAGCGCCAGCGCCAGCGCCGGCATCGGCATCGGCATCGGCATCGGCATGCGCGCCGTGGTCCATCGCCGCGTGGTCCATGCCGGCCATGCCCATGCCGGCGCCGCAGCCGCCTTCCATGCCCTTCATCGCGCCGCCGCCGTGGTCCATACCGGCGTGCCCGCCCATGGCGTGGCCCATGTCCTGCATGCGCAGCAGCGGGCGCGGATCGTTGGCCGGCACCGGCGCCTGCAGCCCCTGGCGCACGGCCAGGGTGCCGCGCGCGTAGCCGGTGCGGCCCATGTCTTGGGCGAACACGGTGTAGGCGTCCTGGCCGCCGGGTTCGACCAGCACGTCGTAGGTCTCGGCCGCGGCGATGCGCAGTTCGTCCACGCTCACCGGGTGCACGTACTGGCCGTCGGCGGCGACCACGGTCATCTTCAGCCCGGGGATGCGCAGGTCGAAGTAGGTCATGCTGGAGGCATTGATCAGACGCAGCAGCAGCGTTTCGCCGCGACGGAACACGCCGGTCCAGTTGCCGCCGGGCGCGACCCCGTTGAGCAGGTAGGTGTAGGTGTTGGCGTTGACGTCGGACAGGTCGCTGGGCGTCATCCGCATGCGTCCCCACATGCCGCGGTCGGCGAGGGTGGCGCGCAATCCGTCCTCGCGCGCGTCGCGCAGGAAATCGCCGACCGTGCGCTGGTAGGTGTTGTCGTAGGACGGCATCTTCTTCAGCCGCCGGAACAGCGCCGCCGGGTCCAGGTCGGTCCAGTCCGACAGCAGCAGCACGTGTTCGCGGTCGTAGCGGTAGGGCGGCGGCTGCAGCGGATCGATCACGATGGCGCCGTACAGGCCGGCCTGTTCCTGGTGCAGCGAGTGGCTGTGGTACCAGTAGGTGCCGGACTGGCGCAGGGTGAAACGGTAGCGGTAGCTTTCGCCGGGATAGATCCCGTCGAAGCTCATGCCGGGCACGCCGTCCATGTTGGCCGGCAGCAGGATGCCGTGCCAGTGCACCGAGGTCGGTGTGCGTCCGGGCAGGCGGTTGGCCACGCGCACTTCGACGCTGTCGCCCTCGCGCCAGCGCAGGATCGGCGCGGGCACGCTGCCGTTGACGGTGATGGCCGGACGCTCGCGCCCGGTGAAGTTGACCCGGGCGCTGCCGATGCTCAGGTCGAAATCGCTGCCGTGCAGCTGGTCGGGTACGGCGCCGTCGCGCGCCAGTGCGGCGGCCTGGGCCGGGCGCAGCGACAGGCCGCCGAGGCCGGCGGCGGCGCCCAGCGCCAAGCCGGTGACGAAACGGCGCCGCGACGGCAGGGCCGGCAGGCCGGAGGAAGGTGGTTTCATGAGCGAGCCTCGATACGATGCGATGCGCGACCGCCTGGGGCGGTGCGCGCAGGGAGCGGCGGCGCGCAGGGGCGCGGCCGCAGTGGCGCCGCCCGCGGGCGGCGGCGTCGCGATCAGGCGCTGGGAGGTCGCTCGAGCCGCGGCAGGCCGGGCGCGCCGCGGCCGTCCTGGCGCCGGCTGGGGAACGGGCGCTGCGCGACGACCGGCAGCGCCAGCGGCAGCGCGATCGGCGCCGGTAGCGGCTGTGCATGCGGGCACTGGCAGCCGGTGGCGCCGCAGCAACCGTGCTTGCCGGCCTGCTTGGGGCAATGGCCATCGCCATGGTCGGCAGGTGGCGGTACGGCCGCCTGTGGGTGACAGGGCGTCGCTGCGCCGGCGGCAGAGGCGACATGCGCCTGGCTGGCGGCGTGGCGCTGCGTGGCGTGATCCGCGCCGGCCGGCGTCGCGGCCATGCCCGGCATCGCCACCGCCGTGCCGGCGCCATTGAGCACTAGGCTCAGGCACAACAGCAGGCGGGTCGGCAGGGCGAAGATCGGCACGGAAGACGAAAGGGGCGAGGGGATGCGCAGAGAATACTGGAGTGATCGCCGCCGACAAGTGCCGGGGTTCTTGGTGTCGCCGGTGTGCGCAGGCCCTCTGGCCAGCAATCCGTTGGCAGGGGTGAACCCTCCCCCCGCTCAGAGCCTGTTCAAAGTCTTTCCGGATTAGCCCTGACTCTCAGTTGTGGGAATTGCTAGGCGCACGCAGAACCGGCTGCGGACAAGGCATGCACCGCATCATGGCGTTGGCAAGTCGCAGCAGCAGCTCGCGCAACTGGAATCTGCGATTGAAGCGGTAGGCGGCTTCGGCCAGATACCCGCCTTGCGTATTTGCCTTGTGCGACGGCGTGAGACACGCGGCGGATGGCGCGTTTGAGGTTGCCAGGCACCCCATTGACCCAGCGGGCGCCAGCCGCTTCGGTTGCAGCACGCCCTCTGCCGGCGTCCGGCGTGGTGTGCGCGTGGCCGGCATCCTCCAGGCGGCGGAAGCAGGCCAGCCCCTCGGTATGGACCTCGCATTCGGGCGCCAGGCGGCGCGCAGTCCAGTCCGTGAGCGAGGCATTGTCGAAGTTGCGCACCGGCGCGATCGCCACACGACTCGGCGCCGTGAAGGTGGCATCGGTCTACACCGCAATCAGGAACGATTGTTCGTTCTGCGATCCGCGCCCGGCCTGACCGCCGTGACGCTCGCCGCCCAGACAGGCATCGTCGATCTGCACAACACCAGACAGTTTCCGCGTGGCTTCGCGCTCGGCCATGGCCTGCATGATCTTGTGCTTCATCCGCCAGGCCGTCTTGTCGTTGACCGCCAGATGACGCATCAGCTCCAGCGCGGCCAGATTGGTTTTGGTCCAGGTCCACAGGGGCAAGGCCAGCATCCAGGCGCGCAGCGGCAAGTTGGGCGCCGGCAAACAGCGTGCCTGCCATCAGACGGGTCCGATGCCGGCACGCGCTGCATTGGTCGTAGATCGCAGCACCACGCTTGCAACGCGACCGCGCCCGCCCGGCACAGCAGGGACAGCGAAATCCCTGCGGCCACCGCCATTTGTACAGAGCGCGGTAGCACTTGGCCTCGGCGCCGTAGGACGCGAAAAACTCGGACATCGACAATCCCGCTTGGAACTGCACCGCATCGATGCTCATCACCCCACCTCATTGTCTTCAGATGACGGCAGCATCAACTCAGGGCGGCGCAGATCCTGCGACGGGTGGCTGAAGGTCAGGGCTGATCAGTTCGATCATGGACAACTAAGGTACGCACAAGACGGAGAAGGTCCGTGCCTGGTTGGCGGCCCATCCCCGCTGCCACGTCCGCTTCACTCCGACCTCGGCCTCATGGCTCAACCTGGTCGAACGCTTTTTCAGTCAGCTCAGTGAGCAGTGGATCAAGCGTGGCGCCCACACCCGCGTCAACGATTTGGAGCAGGCCATCTAAAGACTACATCGACCGCCACAACGAGAATCCGAAGCCTTTTGTCTGGCGCAAGAGTGCTGATTCCAGCATCACCCGCGTCGCACGGGCGGCTGCTAAACTTAATTGATATTTTTTGTGAGACGCCACATTATGTATCCCTTGAGGTATCGTTAGTTTTGGTCCCCCGCCCTATATGAAATCCAGTTAGATCAATGGGTTGGGTTGAAATGGACTCTGTGCCCATCATCCGCTGCGCCAAGGAGCCGGGATTTTCGCTGGAGGAGATCGGCGACCTGCTCACGCTGCGGAACGACCGCCTGCATGGCGTGGAGGGCATCGAGCAGCGCGCCAGCAAGCGCCTGCACGAACTGGACCGGCGCATCGCGCAGCTGACCGAGATGCGCGATGCGCTGGCCGTGCTGGTGGAGGAATGCCCGGGCAGCGGCGAACCCGAGGGCTGCCCGATCCTCGGCGATATCCGCCGCGCCGCCGCGCCAGCGCCGTGAACGCGGCAGCCTCCACCCCCAGCACGTTGAGCCTGCCGGTGCACGGCATGCGTTGCGCGTCCTGCGGCGTCGGCCTGGAGCAGGCGCTCAACCGGCTGCCCGGGGTCAGCGCGCAGGCCAACGTCGCCGCCGCGCGCGTGCGCCTGGACTACGACCCGCAGCAGGTGAATGCGCAGACGCTGTTGCAGCGCATCGACCAGGCCGGGTACACGGTGCCGACGCAGGCGCTGACACTGGAACTCAGCGGCATGAGCTGCGCATCCTGCGCCGCCGCGATCGAAGCGGTGCTGGCGAAGACGCCCGGGGTGATCGCCGGCAGCGTCAACCTGGCCGCGGCCAGGGCGCGCGTGGAGTACGTGCCGGGCATGGTCGAGCCGGCCGACATCGTCGCGCGGATCGGCAGGGCGGGCTTCGGCGCCAGCGTCCTGCGCGAGATGGACCAGATGCAGCTGGCAGCGCGCGACCACGCCGAGCGCCGCGCCTGGCGGTGGGAGCTGGGCCGCTTCGCCGCCGCGGCGCTGCTGACCTTGCCGCTGTTCGTGCAGATGGTCGGCATGCTGGATTTCTCCAGCATGGAGCATGCGCGCGGTGGCCAGCACGCCGAGCCGCTACCGCGCTGGCTGCAACTGCTGCTGGCCACGCCGGTGCAGTGCTGGCTCGGCGCGCGCTTCTACCGCGCCGGTTTCGTCGCCTTGCGCAACGGCCGCGCCAACATGGACGTGCTGGTCGCGCTCGGCACCAGCATGGCCTACCTGTACAGCGCCGCGGTCACCGTGTTCGGCTTGGCCGGGCAGCATGTGTACTTCGAGGCCAGCGCGTCGATCATCACCTTGATCCTGCTCGGGCGCCTGCTCGAGGCGCGCGCCCGGCGCAGGACCTCGTCGGCGATCCGCGCGCTGCTCGACCTCAAGCCGAAGACCGCCAGAGTGGAGCGCGCCGGCGCCATCGTGGAAATCGATGCCGCCGAGCTGCTGGTCGGCGAGGTGTTCGTGGTCGCCGCCGGCGAGCGTGTGCCGGTGGACGGCGAGGTGCTCGACGGCCGCTCCAGCGTGGACGAGGCGATGCTGTCGGGCGAGGCGATGCCGGTGGCCAAGGAGCCGGGCAGCCGCCTGTTCGCCGCCACCGTGAACCAGTTCGGCCTGTTGCGCGCGCGCGCCACCGGGGTCGGCGCCGACACGTTGCTGGCGCAGATCATCCGCATGGTCGATGCGGCGCAGGGGTCCAAGGCGCCGATCCAGCATCTGGTCGATCGCATCGCCGCGGTGTTCGTGCCGGCGGTGATCGCCATCGCCGCGCTCGCCCTGGCCGCGACCTGGCTGCTGAGCGGCAGCGTCGCCACCGCGCTGGTGCATGCGGTGGCGGTGCTGGTGATCGCCTGCCCGTGCGCGCTGGGCTTGGCCACGCCGGCCGCGATCATGGTCGGCACCGGCGTGGGCGCCCGCGCCGGCATCCTGATCCGCAACGCCGAGGTGCTCGAACGCGCCCGCGCGCTGACCACGCTGGTGGTGGACAAGACCGGCACCCTGACCGAGGGCCGGCCGCAGGTGACCGCGGTGGACGTGGCGCACGGCGGCGATGCCGGCGCGTTGCTGCGCCTGGCCGCGGCGCTGGAAGCCGGTTCCGCGCACCCGCTGGCGCAGGCGATCGTGCGCCGCGCCGGCGCCGACGGCGTGCGCGCGCCGGCGCCGGTCGCGCTGCCGGAGACGGTCGAGACGATGCCCGGCAAGGGCGTGCGCGGCCGCGTGGGCGCCCGCGAGGTGGCGCTGGGGTCGCTGGCGTGGATGCGCGAACTGGTCGCGCCGCCGCTGCTGGACGCGCTGCTGCTGCAGCGTGCGGACGAGGCGCAGGCGCAGGGCCAGAGCGTGGTCGGCGTTGCCCTGGATGGCCGGCTCGCCGGCTATATCGCCATCGCCGATCCGCTGCGCGCGAACGCCGCCGCGGCCGTGGCGCGGCTGCGGGCGCGCGGCATCGCAGTAGCGATGCTGACCGGCGACAACCGCCATGTCGCCCAGGCCGTCGCCGCGCGGGTCGGCATCGAGCGCGTGCAGGCCGAGGTGCTGCCGCAGCACAAGGCCGAGCAGGTGCGGCGCCTGCAGGCCGAGCGCGGCGCGCATGTCGGCATGGTTGGCGACGGCATCAACGACGCGCCGGCGCTGGCCGCCGCCGACGTCAGCTTCGCCATCGGCGCCGGTTCGGACATCGCGGTGGAAGCGGCCGACGTGGTGCTGGTGCATGGCGACCTGGGCGGCGTGGCCACCGCCATCGACCTGTCCGCCGCGACCTTGCGCAAGATCCGCCAGAACCTGTTCTTCGCCTTCGTCTACAACGTGCTCGGCATCCCGCTGGCGGCGTTCGGCCTGCTCAACCCGGTGCTCGCCGGTGCGGCGATGGCGCTGAGCTCGGTCTCGGTGCTGGGCAATTCCCTGCTGCTGAACCGCTGGCGGCCGCGCTGAGCGCAGCGCCGGCGGCGACGATGTTCCAACGAGGACACTGCAATGGGCCATATCGAACTGACGGTCCAGGGCATGACCTGCGGCGGCTGCTCGGTGCGGCTGCAACGGGTGCTGGAAGCCAGCGCCGGGGTCGCCGCGGCGCAGATCGTGCTGGACGGCGGGCGCGTCGGCGTCGACTATGACGACACCCGGACCGACGCGGCGGCGATCGAGCGCGCCATCGCCGACGCCGGCTTCGGCGTCGCCCCGCGTTGAGCGCCCGCGCGCGCGGCGGGCGCTCGACGCGCGCCCGGCCGCCGCCCCCCGGCAGGCGAACGTCGCCGCGCGTCGCCGTCCCGGTGCGGCCACGCGACCCGGCGGGCGTGTATCGTGGGCAAGATTTTTCCGGCCAGCGCACCGCCATGACCCCTCGCGATTGGGTGGCCAATGCCATCCAGAAGATCGAAGCCGATTTCAACCGCTCGGCCGACACCCACCTGATCCCGCTGGAGCTGCCCGGTTTCCCCGGCATCGACCTGTATTTCAAGGACGAGTCCAGCCACCCCACCGGCAGCCTCAAGCACCGTCTGGCGCGCTCGCTGTTCCTGTACGCGCTGGCCGACGGCTGGCTGTGCGAGGGGCGGCCGGTGATCGAGGCATCCAGCGGCTCCACCGCGGTGTCGGAAGCTTACTTCGCACGCCTGCTGGGGCTGCCGTTCATCGCGGTGATGCCGGCCACGACCTCGCCGGAGAAGATCGCCGCGATCGAGTTCCAGGGCGGGCGCTGCCACCTGGTCGAGCGCGCCTGCGACCTGCACGCCGACGCGGTGCAGCTGGCGCGCGAGACCGGCGGCCACTTCATGGACCAGTTCCTGTATGCCGAGCGCGCCACCGACTGGCGCGCCAACAACAACATCGCCGAGTCGATCTTCCGGCAGATGCAGGAGGAACCGCATCCGGTGCCGGAATGGATCGTGTGCAGCCCCGGCACCGGCGGTACCGCCGCCACGCTCGGCCGCTACGTGCGCTACCGCCGCCACGCCACCCGCATCCTGTGCGCGGACCCGGAAGTGTCGGTGTTCTTCGACGGCTACCGCCAGGCGCTGGCCGGGCGCGACCATGCCGCGCTGGCCAGCACCGGCGGCTCGCGCATCGAGGGCATCGGCCGGCCGCGGATGGAGTCGAGTTTCATCCCCAGCTGCGTCGATGCGATGGTCAAGGTGCCCGACGCGCTGGCCTTGGCGGCGATGCGCTACGTCAGCGCGCGCCTGGGCCGGCGCGTGGGCGGCTCCACGGGCACCAACTTCGTCGGCGTGCTGCACGCGGCGACGCAGATGCGCGAGCGGGGCCGCGGCGGCTCCATCGTCACCATCCTGTGCGACAGCGGCGAGCGCTACGCGCACAGCTACTACAACCGCGACTGGTACCTGCAGTACGGCATCCCGATGGAGGAGAACGACGCGGCGCTGGCCGCGGCGCTGGCCGCTGGCGCATTGCCGGCACTGCCGGCGGCCGCGCTCGAGGCCGGCGATCGTTGACCCTCAGCGCCGCGGCCGCGCGCCGGACCTGCGCGCGCTGGCGACCTCCTCCGCCAGCAGATCCAGCACGGGGTTGTCGCAGGCGACGGCGACGTTGATGCGCATGTAGGACGCGTAGCGGGGCGAATGGCTGAAGAAACCCCGCGCCGGCGCGGCGATGTGGCCGCGCCTGTCCAGGGCCTCGGCGATGCTGCGCGCGTCCACGCCCGCGCCCAGCGATAGCCACAGGTACATGCCGGCGCTGGCCCGCTCCGGAACGAAGCCGCGTTCGGCCAGCTGCACCAGCAGGCGCTGGCGCTTGTCGTACAGGCGCGATTGCAGGCGCTCGCAATGATGGCGGTACTTGCCTTGGGACAGCAGGTGGTGGACCAGCCGTTCGCCGATCACCGGGTTGCTGATCGCGCCGGCCGACTTGAACAGCGCGATGCGATCGGCGCACTCGGGGCGGGCGGCCAGGAACCCGGCGCGCAGGCCGGCGCCCAGCGTCTTGGAGAAACTGCCGACATGCACCACCCGACGCAACTGGTCCAGCGCCGCCAGCGGCAGCTGCCGGGCCAGGGTCGAGGACGGCAGCAGGTCGGCGTAGGCGCAGTCGTCGACCACCGTCAGGTCGAATTCCTCGGCCAGTTGCAGCAACTGGAACGCCTTGCTCGGCGACAGGCTGTCGCCGGTGGGGTTGTGCACCAGCGAGCTGCAGAAGAACGCCTTGGGGCGATGGCGCACGCAGGCTTCGCGCAGCGCATCGATGTCCGGGCCGTCGGCGTGGCGCGGGATCCACGCGAATTCCAAGCCGTTGGCGAGCAGTCGCTGCAGGTGCACCGACGGCGCCGGATCCTCGACCAGCACCCAGCTGCCCGGGTGCAGGTGCGACCAGATGAACAGGTGCAGCGCGTCCACCGCGCCGGCGCAGCTCACGATCTGGCCCGGGTCGGCCTCGACGCCGTATTCGCGCAGCTTCAGCTGCAGTTGCTGGCGCAGCGGCAGGTAGCCGCGCACGTCGGCGTAGCCGGCCAGGGCCGGGATCGACCCGGCGCCGATGGCGCGGATCGCCGAGGCCAGCGCCGGCCTGTCCAGCCACGCCTCCGGCAGCGTGCCGCAGCCGATGCGGCGCTCGTAGGGCACTTCGGGATAGAGCAGCCCGCGCCAGTCTTGTTCGGTGGTGCCGGGCTGGAGCCAGGATGGGCTCGGCGCCGGCGGTCGCCGGTAGCGGACGTAGAAGCCGGAACCGCGGCGCGCTTCTAGATAGCCGCGCGCCACCAGCTTGTCGTAGGCGCGCAGCGCGGTCTGGATGCTGACCCCGGCCTGCCGCGCCAGTGCGCGTACCGACGGCAGGCGGCTGCCCACCGGCAACTGGCCGCCGCGGATGCATTCGATCAACGCTTGCGCGATCCGGTCGACCCGGGTCGCGCCGGCGGCGGCCGACCCGGCCTGGACGGCGTCGGCATCGATGTCGGTCGAGAATGTGTCCATAACGCAAGGGAATGACGAGGCGCTTGTCACGCCCGGATTTGCTCGCTGCCGCCGAATTGTTGGTGTCAGACGTTTATAACAGTTTTGCCAAAAAGGCGGCGATGTGTTGCGGCTCCAGCGCGACGGCGTGGCTATAGTCGGTCCTCCAGTCCCTTCACTGTCTGGCGGGGAAAGCGGCAATGCCGCAGTGAAAGCGGAATGTCCCGGTGTCATCGCCCGGAGCAGCGGCAGCGCCGCTCCCATTCACGACTTCGTCCAGGAGAAGCGCAATGCCCAGCCTGCCCAGCCATCGTTTCGCCGTCCCGGTCTCATTGCTGTGCGCGGCGCTGTGCCTGGCGACGGCGCTGCCGGTGCACTCCCAGTCCGACGCCGTGCCCGGGGCCGAGGCGGCCGGCGACTATGCGCTGCCGGCAGGTCCGCTAAGCAGCGCATTGCGCGAGATCGCGCGGGTCAGCGGCCGGGCCGTGCGCTTCGACGACGCGGACGTGCGCGGCCGGCAGGCGCCGACGCTGCAGGGCCGGCTGGCGGCGGTGGAGGCGGTGCAGCGTGCGATCTCGCAGAGCGGGCTCAGCATGCGCAGCGCCGCCGGCGGGGAACTGGTGGTCTTCGTTCCGTGGCTCGATGCGGTGCGGGCCGTGGCCAGGCGCGACCAGGCCGAGACCGAGTTCAAGGCCGACCGCTCCGATACCACCTCGCGCAGCGGCAACAGCCTGATGGATACCCCCGCCGCGGTGACGGTGATCACCAGCAAGGTGTTGGAAACCCAGCAGGCGACCTCGATCACCGAGGCGTTGGCCAACGCCAGCGGCGTGGTCGTGCAGCAGAACCTGCAGGGCACGCCGAGCTTCAGCGTGCGCGGCTACGGCGATACCTACAACAATTTGTCCACCAACGTGATGAGCAACGGCATCAACGATCCCGACGGCACCAGCACCAGCGTCTACGGGGTCGAGCGGATCGAGGTGCTGAAGGGGCCGCAGGCGATCCTGATCGGTGCGCGAACGCTCGGCGGCGCAGTCAACATCGTCACCAAGAAGCCGCAGGCCGAGACCGCCGGCCAAGTCAGCCTGCAGTACGGCAGCCACAACGATCGCACCGTCGCCGCCGACGTCGGCGGGGCGCTGAACAAGGATGACCGGCTCAGTGCCCGGGTGATCGGCGCCTGGACCGGGGCCGGCGGTTCGGAGGGCGACTACGACGGCCGTCGCGACCGCTTCGTCATGCCGCAGATCCGCTGGAAGGACGAGAACACCGACCTGCTGGTCGGTGCGTCCTACGACAAGCAGCGCAATCCAGCCAATCGCTACGGTTTCGCCTGGGACGGTCGCATCCAGCCGCTGCCGGGCCGCCGCCTTGGCCGCGCCAACGACGGCATCGACACCAAGAACCGGCGTCTGTTCTACAGCTTCGAGCAGCGTATCGGCGAGCATTTCACCTTGGTCAGCAGCGCCGAGCGCGCGCTCGGCACGGTCGATCTGCACTTGCAGTCCCCGCTGGTGGTGCTCAGCCCGGCCGCCGCGCTGGCGCTGTACTCGCCGCTCAGCAACCTCACCGATTTCAACAGCACCAGCGGCGACCACTACCTGCGCAGCGAGTTCGCGACCGGGCTGCTGCAGCACACCCTGTCCACCGGCCTCAGCCATTACCAGGGGACCCAGCAGATCGACGCCTACCAGGGCGGCATGGCGCCGGTGAGCCTGTATACCGCCAGCGCCGACGACTTCCCGGCGATGGCCTCACGCGCCGTGCCGAGCGACATCTACCGGATCGGCTACAAGCAGTTCGGTGTCTATGCACAGGACCTGATCGGCTGGAAAGACACCACGCTGCTGCTCAGCGTGCGCCGCAGCCGCTACGAAGAAGGCCCCTCCAGCACCACGATCGCCGGTAACGCCAATGCGGCGGTCAGCGCCAAGCAGACCTCCGACAAGACCCTGCCGGGGGTCGGCCTGGTGCAGCGGCTGGCGCCCTGGGCTTCGGTCTATGCCAGCTATACCCAGGGGTTCTCGCCGAGTTTCGGCAATGCCTGCGACGGCGGCGCGCCGAAGCCGCGCAGCAGCGAGAACCGCGAGATCGGCGCCAAGTTCGACCTGGCCGACGGTCGCCTCGGGATCACCACCGCCGGGTTCGAGATCAAGGACAAGAACGCCGCCGAGTACAACATCGCCCTGCGTTGCTACACCTTCGTGCCCTCGCAGGTCACCAAGGGCTTCGAACTGGACCTGCAGGGCCGGCTGGCGCCGGGCTGGAACACGATCTTCAACTACACCTACTCCAAGACCGACAACCCCAGCAACCCGGCCCGGTATTTCCCCGGCAAGCCGCGCAACTCGGCCAGCCTGTGGAGCACCTACGATTTCCAGGACGGCGTGCTCGCGCGCTGGGGCCTGGGCCTGGGCGTGACCGCTCGCAGCGACAGCCCCGGCACGAACAGCAACAGCTATCGCCTGCCGGGCGGCGCCTCGGTCGACACCCGCGTCTACTACCGGCAGGACCGCTGGCGGCTGACGCTGGGAGTGAAGAACGTGTTCGACCGCCTGCTGTACGGCGCGGCGACCACCGAAACCTATATCCCGGTGCTCGACGGGCGCACGTTCATGGCCACCTGGCAGTGGAACGTCCTGTGAGGCGGGCTGATCGCCTGGGCGTGGCGGCCGCCAGCGAGAGCGATCGATGAAACAGGGTTCGGCCGGCGCTGCCGGGCAGGTGGGATTCTGGCGGCTGATCTGCCCATACTGGGGCTCGGAGCGGCGCTGGCTGGCGCTGACCCTGGCAGGGGCGGTGCTGGCGATCGCCTTCACCCAGGTATCGGTGGCGCTGTGGCTGAACCGGCTGGCCGGCCAGCTCACCGACGCCCTGCTGCTGCGCGACTGGCAGGCGCTCAAGCCGGTGTTTCTGGAGACCCTGCTGGCGGCGATGCTGAGCGTGGCGATGAGCAACGGTGGACGCCTGCTGCGACAGTGGCTGGCCTTCGACTGGCGCAGCTGGCTGACCGCCTCCTACCTGGACCGCTGGACCCGTGGCAAGGTGTTCTACGAGATCGAGCGAGCGGGCACGCTGGACAACGCCGACCAGCGCATCGCCGAGGACATCGACGAATTCACCACCAAGACCCTGGACCTGGCGCTGAACTGCATCGTCGCCAGCGTCAACATCGTCACCTTCTCGATCGTGCTGTGGGGGCTGTCGGGGGTGCTGCAGGTCCCGCTGGGCGGGATCACGGTGGCGATCCCTGGCTACATGTTGATCGCCGCGGTGCTGATAGTGCTGGTCGAGCTGGCGATCACCCATTGGCTGGGGTGGCCGCTGATCGGCCTGAACATGCGCAAGAAGCAGGTCGAGGCCGATTTCCGCCATCTCGGCATGCAACTGCGCGAATACGCCGAGCAGATCGCCTTCTATCACGGCCAGCGGGTCGAGCGCGAGCGGTTGGGCCGGCGCTGGCGCGCGGTGCACGGCAACTGGCGCGCGCTGCAGTGGCGCACCGCCAAGTTCCTGTTCGGCCGCGACCTGTTCGCGGAGACCAACGTGGTGATCCCGACCCTGCTGGCGATGCCGCGTTACCTGTCCGGGGCGATCAGCCTTGGCGGCGTCACCCGCAGCGCCGGCGCCTACAACTCGGTGCGCTCCAGCCTGATGTTCTTCGTCACCGCCTACGAGATCTTCACCCAGTGGCGCGCGGCCGGCAACCGCCTGGGCGCGCTGGCCGCGGCGATGGCGCGCGCCGAGCACAGCGGCGAGCAAGCACGGATCGTCCATGCAGCCGCCGGCGGGCCGGTGCTGAGCACCGGCACCCTGCAGTTGTGGGCGCCCGACGGCGGCTTGCTGGCGCAGCTGCCGCCGCTGCGGATCGAGCGCGGCCAACGCTGGCTGCTGCGCGGGCGGTCCGGCGCCGGCAAGAGCAGCGTGCTGCGCGCGCTGGCCGGGCTGTGGCCGTTCGGCCAGGGACGCATCGGCCTGCCGGACGGCGCGAGCCTGTTCGTGCCGCAGCGCAGCTACGTGCCCGAAGGCAGCCTGAAGGCCGCGCTGTGCTACCCCGGCCGGGCCGAGGACTTCGACGATGCGCGCTGCCTGGAGGCGCTGCGCGCCTGCGGCCTGCCGCAGCTGGGCGGCTGCCTGCACCAGCGCGCGCGCTGGCAGCAGCGGCTCTCCGGCGGCGAGCAGCAGCGGCTGGCGTTCGTGCGCGTGTTGCTGCAGCGCCCCGATTTCGTGTTCCTCGACGAGGTCACCAGCGCGCTCGACGAGGACGCCGAGCGCGAACTGTACGCGCTGCTGTTCGAGCGCCTGCCCGACAGCGCCATCGTCAGCGTCGCCCACCGCGCCAGCGTCGCCGCCCTGCACGACGACAGCGTCGAGGTGCGGCCGGCGCCGCGCTAGGCGCCGATCCCTTCCCACCGCTTCACCATGGAACGTCCCCGATGAGCGATTCGATCCAAACCTTCACCGACGCCAGCCTGGAACCGGCGCTGGCGGCCGGCGGCGTGCTGCTGCTGGACTTCTGGGCCGAGTGGTGCGCGCCCTGCCGGGCGCTGGCGCCGGTGCTGGACGACATCGCCGACGAATACGCCGGCGCGGCCGCCATCGGCAAGATCAACGCCGACCAGAACCCGACCGCGGTCGCCCGCTACGGCGTGCGCGGGCTGCCGACGCTGCTGCTGCTGGTCGACGGGGTCGAGCGCGGGCGCATCGTCGGGCTGAGCTCGCGGACCCGGATCGCCGCGTTGCTGGACGCGCAGCTGGATGCGCAGACATGAGTGCGTTCGCCGGCGATCCGCATCGCCAGGGGCAATGGCGCAACCGACTGCGCGCGGCGATCGCCGCCGACCGCATCGGCCAGCATCCGCTGCACGTCGACGGCGAGCGCGCCAGCGTGGTCGCCTGCCTGATCGATGGTACCGACCTGCAGGCATGGGACGCGCAGGGACTGCCGCGCTGGCTGGCGCTGGCGATCGACGGTGTGCTCGCCGAACTGCCCAGCCGCGCCGACGCCGCCGCCGCCGGGGTGTACCTGGTCGAGGCGTTGGTGGCTGGCGCCGACTACGCCGCCGATGGATCGCGGCTGCTGCTGCAACTGCTCGAGGATGCCCTGGACGCGGCCAGGCATGCCGATGCCGGCGCCGAGACGGACGCGCTGCAGCTTGAACTGCAGCGGCTGATCGCCTTGCATCGCCAATGCGGCGATGGTCAGGCCGTGGCGCCGGCGTCCTGGCGCGCACTGCGGCGGCGGGCGACCGCGCTGACCGACTGTCTGGCGCCCGGCCTGCCGCGGCTGGCCGGCGCGTGCCTGGAGGTAGCCGCCTGGGATCCGCGGCAATCGCGCGCGGCGGTGCTGGACACGCTGCGGGCGTGGGTGGCGCTGCGCTGCGAACAGGCGCTGCGGCGCTGGGGTTGGAGCGCGCAGGACGAGGCCGAGGTGCAGCGGCGCCTGGCCGAAGCGCACGCTCGCGCGCTGGCCGCCGGTGCCGACCCCGCCCGCATCGATGCCTTCGCCCTGCTGCGTCGGGCCTATCCGGCGCTGGAGGCGCGGTTGCGGCAGAAGCTGGCGCAGGAACGTCTGCAGCGGCCGCAGGCCTGGGCGCAGGCGCTGGCGCGGCTGCTGCTGCAACTGCAGGCGTCGGCGCCTGCCGGCGCGGCGCGGCGGCAGGGGCCGCCGCCGCCGCTGATCCCGCGCGAGGATCTGTTCGCCGAGCCGGAGCGCTCGCAGCTGCGGATCAGCCCGGACGGCCGCTGGTTGGCGTGGCTGAGCGTCGGTGCGGGCGTCAGCAACCTGTGGGCGGCGCCGCTGCAGGATCCGACGCAGGCGCGCCCGTTGACCTTCGACGGCCGCCGCGGGATCTCAAGCTATCGCTGGAGCTGGCGTCCGGGGCTGTTGTTGTTCGCGCAGGACCGCGACGGCGACGAGAACTGGCGGCTGTACGCGGTCGCCGCCGACGGCGGCGCGGCGCGGCCGTTGACCCCGGCCGGCGGCGTCCGCGCCAGCCTGGCGGCGGTCAGTCGCCTGCACCCGGACACGGTGCTGGTGTCGCTCAACGCACGCGACCCGCGCTGGCCGGACCTGTACCGGCTGGAGTTGGAAAGTGCGACGCTGACCCTGCACCAGGCCAATCCTGGCATGGCCCGCTTCGTCATCGACGACGACTACCGGGTGCGGCTGGCGGTGCGCAATGAGGCCGACGGCGGCGCCACCGTGCTGCGCCGCCACGAAGGAGATTGGCGGCCGTGGCTGAGCTACCCGGCCGAGGACGCGCGCACTTCCGGCCCCAGCCACTACGGTGGCGACGGCGAGCGGCTCTACCTGTACGACAGCCGCGGCCGCGACACCGCCGCGCTCTACGAGGTGGCCGGCGCGGCGGGCACGCTGCGGCTGATGGCCGCCGATCCGCTGGCCGACCTCGGCGGGCTGCTGACCGACGCCGCCGAGCACCGTCCCGGCGCGGTCGCACTGACCCGGCTGCGGCCGAGCTGGTTGGCGCTGCAGCCGTCCCTGCAGGAGGAACTGGACTGGCTCGAGCAACGGCTGCCCGGGCAGTGGACGCTGGATAGCCGCAGTGGCGACGACCGCCTGTGGCTATTGCAGTCCGGCGACGACGACGACCCTGGTGCCAGCTGGCTCTACCGGCGCGATCGGCGTCGTCTGGAACGCTTGCAACTGCACCGGCCGCGGCTTGCCGGACGGCCGCTGGCACGGATGCGGCCGCAGCTGATCGGCGCCCGCGACGGGCTGGCGCTGGTCGCCTACCTGAGCCTGCCGATCGAGGCCGAGATCGCCCCCGCGTGGGCCGCCCGACCCCTGCCGCTGGTGCTGCTGGTGCATGGCGGACCCTGGTCGCGCGACGGTTTCGGCTACAACGCGCTGCATCAATGGCTGGCCAACCGCGGCTATGCGGTGCTGTCGGTGAACTTCCGTGGCTCCATCGGCTTCGGCAAGGCGTTCCTCGACGCCGGCAACGGCGAATGGGGACGGCGCATGGACGAGGATCTGGAAGATGCGGTGCAGTGGGCGATCGACCGCGGCATCGCCGACCCGGCGCGGCTGGCGATCTTCGGCGCCAGCTACGGCGGCTATGCGGTGCTGTCGGCGCTGACCCGTTACCCGGACCGCTACGCCTGCGGCATCGACGTGGTCGGGCCGTCGAACCTGGAAACCCTGCTGGCGGCCATTCCGCCGTACTGGGAGGCCGCACGCGCGATGCAGTACCGCGCCATCGGCAATCCCGAGACCGAGCACGGCCGTGCGCTGCTGCGCGAGCGCTCGCCGCTGCACCGTGCCGGACGCATCCGCGCGCCGCTGCTGATCGCCCAGGGCGGCAACGATCCGCGGGTGAAACAGGCCGAGTCCGAGCGGATGGTGGCAGCGCTGCGCGGCAATGGCATCGCAGTCGAGTACGCGTTGTACCCGGACGAGGGCCACGGCTTCGTGCGCGAGTCCAACCGGATGTCGTTCAACGCACTGGCCGAGGCGTTCCTGGCGCGCCACCTGGGCGGGCGGGCCGAACCCGCGCCCGCGGGCGGTTTCCCTGGCAGCAGCCTGCGACTGTGCTGAGCGCAGCCGGCCGAACCCGGTCGTCCCTTGCAATGTCCCGGTCCGCCCCGATCCTGACCGGCACGTCCGCCACGATGGAGAGCCCATGACCAATCCCCTGCTCGATTTCTCCGGCCTGCCGCGCTTCGATGCGATCGGGCCCGAACACGTCGGCCCGGCGATCGACGCGCTGCTGGCCGCGGCCCAGGCCGTGGTCGCCCAGGCCGAACAGGTCGCGCCGGTGACCTGGGACAGCTTCGTGGTGCCGCTGGACGACGCCACCGAGCGCCTGTGGCGCGCCTGGGGCCAGGTCAACCACCTGCAGGGCGTGGTCAACACCCCGGCGCTGCGCGAGGCCTACAACGCCAACCTGCCCAAGGTGACGCGCTTCTCCAGCGCGCTGGGGCAGAACCTGGCGCTGTTCGCGCAATACCGCGCGCTGGCCGCCGCACCGCAGGCCGCCGGCTACGACCCCGCGCGACGCAAGGTGCTGGACAACGCGCTGCGCGATTTCCGCCTGGGCGGGGCCGAACTGGGCGATGCCGACAAGCGCCGCTTCGCCGCGATCCAGGAAGAACTGTCGGCGCTGTCGGCCAAGTTCTCGCAGAACGTGCTTGACGCCACCGATGGCTGGTCGCTGCTCGTCGACGACCCGGCCCGGCTCGCCGGCCTGCCCGAGGACGTGGTGGCCGCCGCGCGCGCGGCCGCGGAGAAGGACGGCCAGGCCGGCTGCAAGCTGACCCTGCAGATGCCGTGCTATCTGCCGGTGCAGACGTACGCCGACGACCGCGCGCTGCGCGAGACCCTGTACCATGCCAATGCGATCCGCGCCTCGGAGTTCGGCGACCCGGCGCTGGACAACAGCGCGGCGATCGAGCGCATCCTGGCGTTGCGCGGCGAACTGGCCGGCCTGCTCGGCTTTGCCAGCTATGCCGAGTATTCGCTGGCGACCAAGATGGCGCAAAGCCCCGACGAGGTGCTGGGTTTCCTGCGCGACCTGGCCGCGCGCGCCAAGCCATACGCGCAGCGCGACCGTGCCGCGCTGGAAGCCTATGCGCGCGAACACCTGGGCTTGGACGACTTGCAGGCCTGGGACCTGGCCTATGTCGGCGAAAAGCTGAAGCAGGCGCGCTACAGCTTCTCCGAGCAGGAGGTGAAGCTCTACTTCACCGAGCCCAAGGTGCTGGAGGGCCTGTTCGGCGTCATCGGCGACCTGTACGGCCTGCGCGTGGAAGCGGACAGCGCGCCGGTGTGGCATCCGGACGTGCGGTTCTTTCGCGTCACCGACGCGCAGGGCCGCCTGGTCGGGCAGTTCTACCTCGACCTGTACGCCCGCCAGGGCAAGCGCGGCGGCGCCTGGATGGACGATTGCCGCAACCGCCGCGACCGCGCCGACGGCGCGCAGACGCCGCTGGTGTACCTGGTGTGCAACTTCGGCCGCGGCAGCGACGGCAAGCCGGCCACCTTCACCCACAACGAAGTCGCCACCCTGTTCCACGAGATGGGCCACGGCCTGCACCAGTTGCTGACCCAGGTCGGCGAGCTCGGCGTGGCCGGCATCAACGGCGTGGAATGGGACGCGGTGGAGCTGCCCAGCCAGTTCATGGAGAACTTCTGCTGGGAATGGCCGCGGTTGCAGGCGATGACCGCGCACGTGGACAGCGGGCAGCCGCTGCCGCGCGCGCTGTTCGACAAGATGCTCGCGGCGAAGAACTACCAGAGCGGCATGTTCACCGTGCGCCAGCTGGAGTTCGCGCTGTTCGACATGCAACTGCACCACCACTTCGACGCCGCCGGCGACAGCATGCTGCAGCTGCTCGAGCGCGTGCGCGACGAGGTCGCGGTGAACCGCCCGCCGGCCTGGAACCGCTTCCCGCACCAGTTCGGCCACATCTTCGCCGGCGGCTACGGTGCCGGCTACTACAGCTACAAGTGGGCCGAGGTGCTCAGCGCCGACGCCTATGCCGCGTTCGAGGAAGCGCCGGAGCAACTGGCCGCCACCGGCGCGCGGTTCCTGCGCGAGATCCTGGCGCGCGGCGGCAGCCGTCCGGCGCTGGAGAACTTCACCGCCTTCCGTGGCCGCGCGCCGGAACTGGAGGCGCTGTTGCGGCACAGCGGCATGGCGGGTTGAGCCGCACGCGCCACAGAGCGGCGGCGGGCTAGCGCATTTTCGATTCTAGTATTTTCATCCAGCGGAGTGTTGTGGGAGCGACTTCAGTCGAAAACGGCTCTACCTGTAAAGCTTGTCGCGACTGCTGGCTCGAGGCCGCCCGGAGTCGCTCCCACAAGTGGCATCACTTGGATCAAAAGCGCGCTAGGGCCTGTTAACACTAATGGCCCGAGCGTTTAAACTATCGGGCATGGAGATCACGCCAGCACAATCTTCCCTAATCGAACACTGCCTGCCGGCACAGCGCGGCAATGTCAGCATGACCAACCTGCAAGTGGTCAACGCCATCCTTTACGTTGCCGAGCATGGCTGCAAATGGCGCGGCCTGCCCAAGCGCTTTGGCAACTGGCACACGGTGTACACACGCATGAACCGCTGGGCCAAGGCGGGTGTGCTGGACCGGATGTTGGCCCAATTGCAGAAGTCCCAGATCGTGCGCATCGAAATCGAAGCAATCTCGCTGGACTCCACCAGCATCAAGGTGCATCCCGATGGCACGGGCGCATTAAAAAAAACGGTCCGCAGGCCGTCGGCAAGTCCCGCGGTGGATGGAACACCAAGATTCATATGGTTGCCGCAGATGCTCGAACAGCCATCACCTTTGGATTGACGCCTGGTAACGTGCATGACGCACCTGCAGGCCGCACGTTGCTTGAACACCTGGGGCCAGTGGAGCGGCCGATTCATTTGTTGATGGACCGTGCCTACGAAGGCAACCAAACCCGCCAGTTGGCGCTCGATCTTGGCTTCGTGCCGGTGGTCCCGCCGAAATCCAATCGGGTCGAGCCTTGGGAATACAACCGGGAGATGTACAAGCGGCGCAACGAAGTGGAGAGACTGTTCCGTCGCCTGAAAGGCTACCGCCGGATTTTCTCGCGCTTCGAGAAGCTGGATGCCATGTTCCTTGGATTCCTCAGCTTCGTCCTGGTCGTTGATGGGCTTCGGATGTGTTAACAGGCCCTAGTCTTCTGTGTCATTATTGATTCGAAATAGTCGATCTTGACATCTGGGAATCGCCCCTCCTGTGGGGGACATGGAAAAACACGACATGAGATCGCTTCCTCGTGAGGCACGGGAAGAGCGGCGTCGGCAGGCGATCGACCTGCGCAAGCGCGGCTGGACCTACGAAGAGATTGCCGAGCAGACGGACCTGTCCCGTACGGGGGTGTTCGACATCTGCAAGCGATCTGCGCCCGAAGGCGCGACGGCCTTGCGCGACGAACCCGGCGGACGTTCGGTGAATGGAGGTCGCGCGCTGACGCAGCGACAGGGAGTGGGCCTTCGCGTCCTGGTGCGCGAGCGGATGCCGGACCAGTCGAAGATGTCGTTCGCGTTGTGGAGGCGACATGCCGTGCGGGCGTTGATCCGGCCGCGATGCGGTTTGACGCTGACATGGCAGGGTATCCGCTTCGAACGCGGCATCGATATCCATCCGGCGTGCCTATCACTGGCTTGCTCCATCATTTGCCTACGGCTTCTTCCAGCGTTTTGTTAGTCGCTCTTAGTCAGGCAATGGCCGATGGAGCCTGTCTCGCAATGGTTGGAGCGCTTGCGCGCACTGCCTGCGGCAGTGCGCGAGCAGATGATGTTGGCCGCGTAAAAATCTGGGGAAACCTTAGAACCTGTTCCACAAGCGGCCATATGATCGTCCGGGATGCGCCAGCCGGCGGATTGGACAAGTAGTATCGGTGCGGTCTGGCCTCGCCTTTGGGCCATTCGACCAACCGCCAGTCTTCCCGGCGCAAATGATCGCCCTGTGCCGCACGCACCCGCATGGCCGCAAAACGGCCTGACAACGGCGTTCCCGCCACGACACCGTGCTGAAGGCGCGAGAAGGCAACGACACGGCCAACGCCTCTACCGACAGTGGCTGGCGATCGGCTGCACGCCGATGACGCACCGCAGGACGGCCTTTGATTTATGACACAGTAAGAATAATCAGTTCAAGTTTTACGCTGCGCCCCGGCGGGGCGAAGTGGCAGGAACGCACGCGCCACGACGACAAGCAGCTCGAACGCGGAGCCAGCCGGCTGCTGGCAGCGACAGGACAATCCCGCCGCTGCCGTGCGCAGTGGCGGTCAGCGCTTGCCGAACACCAGTGCGGCATTGGTGCCGCCGAAGCCGAAGCTGTTGGACATCACCGTGCGCAGCGTCGCCTCGCGGCTCTCGCGCACGATCGGGAACCCCTCGGCGCGCGGGTCCAGCGCGTCGATGTTGGCCGAGCCGGCGATGAAGCCGTCGCGCATCATCAGCAGGCAGTAGATCGCCTCGTGCACGCTGGCCGCGCCCAGCGAATGCCCGGACAGCGCCTTGGTCGAGGACAGCGGCGGCACCGCCTCGCCGAACACCTCGCGCACCGCGCCCAGCTCGGTGACGTCGCCCAGCGGCGTCGAGGTGCCGTGCGTGTTGAGATAGTCGATCGGCGCCTCCACGCCCTGCAGCGCCATCCGCATGCAGCGCACCGCGCCTTCGCCGGACGGCGCGACCATGTCGGCGCCGTCGGAGGTCACGCCGTAGCCGAGCAGTTCGGCATGGATGCGCGCGCCGCGCGCCAGCGCGCGCTCGTAGTCCTCCAGCACCAGCATGCCGCCGCCGCCGGCGATGACGAAACCGTCGCGCTCGGCGTCGTAGGGACGCGAGGCCAGCGCCGGGCGGTCGTTGAAGCCGCTGGACAGCGCGCCCATCGCGTCGAACATCAGGCTCATGGTCCAGTCCAGCTCCTCGCCGCCGCCGGCGAACATCACGTCCTGCTGGCCGTGGCGGATCAGCTGCGCCGCCGCGCCGATGCAGTGCGCCGAGGTCGCGCAGGCCGCCGACAGCGAATAGCTGACGCCCTTGATCTTGAACGCGGTGGCCAGGCTGGCCGAGACCGCCGAGCACATGGTGCGCGGCACCATGTACGGGCCGACCTTGCGTACGCCGCGCGCGCGCAGCAGGTCCGCCGCCTCCACCTGCCAGTGGCTGGAGCCGCCGCCGGAACCGGCGATCAGGCCGGTACGCGGGTCGCTGACCGCTGCCTGGTCCAGGCCCGCATCGGCGATCGCGTCGCGCAGCGCCAGGTACGCGTACGCGGAGGCATCGCCCATGAAGCGCTTGAGCTTGCGGTCGATCAGCGCCTCCAGGTCCAGCTGCACGTCGCCGCCGACCTGGCTGCGCAGGCCGTGTTCGGCGGCTTCGGCGTTGAAGCGGATGCCCGGGCGGCTGTCGCGCAGCGCGCGCGAGACCGTGTCCAGGTCGTTGCCCAGGCACGAGGCGATGCCCATGCCGGTGATCGCGACGCGGCGCATCAGAACGCCTCCGTCGAGGTGAACAGGCCCACGCGCAGATCCTTGGCGGTATAGATCTGGCGGCCGTCCACGGACATGCGGCCATCGGCCACCGCCATCACCAGCTTGCGGTTGATCACCCGGCTGATGTCGATCTCGTAGACCACCTGCTTGGCGCTCGGCAGTACCTGCCCGGTGAACTTCACCTCGCTCACCCCCAGCGCGCGGCCGCGCCCGGGCGCGCCGATCCAGGTCAGGAAGAAGCCGGTCAACTGCCACATCGCATCCAGGCCCAGGCAGCCGGGCATCACCGGATCGCCGATGAAATGGCAGCCGAAGAACCACAGGTCCGGGCGCACATCGAGTTCGGCGCGGATCATGCCCTTGCCGTGGGCGCCGCCGCTGTCGTCGACGTGGGTGATGCGGTCGAACATCAGCATCGGATCGTTGGGCAGGCGTCCGGCCTCGGCGCCGAACAGTTCGCCGCGCGCACTGGCGAGGAGTTGTTCGCGTGAATACGAAGTGAGGCGGCTCATGAGCAGATATTCCCAGGGCAGACAGTCGAGACGCGCAAGCGTGCACGATGCGCGCGCTTTCAATCAAACGTTTTATCCGTACGCACGCGTAGCGTAGGCGCTGCCGCAGTGCCGCACAGTGAGTGAAATCGAGGCGCGCATTCTCGGCGCATGCGCAGGCCTGGCTTATCATGCCGCTACCGTTCGCTGGCGTAGGGTGCAGGGCCGATGCGCAAGATCATTCACGTCGACATGGATGCCTTCTACGCATCCGTGGAGCAGCGTGACGATCCCGCGCTGCGCGGCAAGCCGGTGGTGGTGGCGTGGCGTGGCATGCGCTCGGTGGTCTGTGCCGCGTCCTACGAGGCGCGCGTGTTCGGCATCCGCTCGGCGATGCCGGCGCTGCGCGCCGAGCGCCTGTGCCCGGACGCGATCTTCGTGGCGCCGGATTTCGCGCGCTACAAGGCGGTGTCGCGGCAGGTGCGCGCGATCTTCCAGCGCCACACCGACCTGATCGAGCCGCTGTCGCTGGACGAGGCCTATCTCGACGTCACCGCGCCCAAGGGCGAGCTCGCCACCGCCACCGAGATCGCGCAGGCCATCCGCGCGCAGATCCGCGAGGAAACCGCGCTGACCGCCTCGGCCGGCATCGCGCCGAACAAGTTCCTCGCCAAGATCGCCTCGGACTGGCACAAGCCCGATGGCCAGTTCGTGATCCGCCCGCACCAGGTGGAAGCGTTCCTGACCCCGCTGCCGGTCGGCAAGGTGCACGGCGTGGGCAAGGTGATGCAGGCCAAGCTGGCG